>CAYMXP010000025.1:26222-44909 GCA_964394425.1 uncultured Chryseobacterium sp.
GTATCGCCCGGCCTTGTGCTCGTAGGTGAGCACATTGGGCAGGATGCCGAAGAGGTTGTTCCGGTCGTTGATCCGCCAGTCGATGCCCAGCAGCGGCCGGGCGAAAACGCCGAAGGCATCGTTGTTCACGTACAGCCCGAAGCGCCAGGTGAGTTCCGGGCGGAGGATGCGGCTGGCGAGGACGGCACCGCCGAATTGAGGATCGCCGATGGTGACCTCGGTGTTATCATTCGGTTCGGGTGCGTTCACCGTGGCTTCCATCCAGCGGCCGATCGCCGTGAAGGCCAGCTTCCAGCGATCGGGTTCGAGTTCGCGCAGGTAGGTGATCGGAATACTGTAGCCCCAAAGCGGGTCGCTTATGACCGGACCCCAGACCGGATCGATGCCTTGGAGCGGTTCGATCGACCATCGTTCATGATAGATCCCCAGGAGCAGCCTGTCGCGGCCGTGGCGCAAGCCGATCGGGATCAACAGTTGGGCATCCCCCTTCGCCAGGCGACCCTGCGAGCGATCCAGATCGGCATCGTGGATCCTGCCGCTGGCCAACGCACTCACGGATGCCACGTCGATGTACGGTTGTGCGGCCGCCGTGCTCATCTGAAGCACCAAGCCGATCCACGCGGTACGCATCGCCCGAAAGCTCGCGGATCCCATGGCTCGATGCGGTGAACGGACCAAGGACGTGTCAAGTACATTCGGACCACCTTTCACCGAACCAAACCCCATGAACCCCTCGAAGATCATCCTGCCGATCGCGGCCACGGCCTTGCTAGCCGCCTGCGCGAACTGCCCTGATCCGGGCGTTCACGAGAGCGCCACCAAGGAAGCCGCCAACAAGGCCGCCACCGAGGCGATGTGGAAGGCCTGGAACGATCGCGACTACGCCGGATCGGAAGCCATGCTGGCCGACAACTTCACGACGCACAACCCCGATCCCAGCTGGGGCGGCAACGGGAAGAAGGAGATGATGGAGGGCTCAAGGAAGATGATGGAGATGATGCCGGACATGAAGAGCGAGATCCTCGGGATCTCCGCGGATGGCGACTGGGTGACGGTCATCTCCAGGACGACCGGGACCAACACGGCCGGTTTCGGACCGGGCATGCCGGCCAACGGCAAGTCGTTCGAGGTGACGGGCATGGACGCCATGCGGTTCGAGAACGGCAAAGTGGTGGAACACTACGGCGTGATGGATGCCATGACCATGATGACCCAATTGGGCTTCATGGGCGGCGAGGAGATGGCCGAAAAGGAGCACGTGTGCAACGCGAGCTGCACGCCCGACAAGCACAACATCCTGCACGGCGAGAAAGGCCACGCCTGCGGCCCGGAATGCCCGGCGATGAAGGAGATGGAGGAGAAGAAGATCTGAATGCGCGCTCTTTCCCGGGAAGCGCGTCCCACCGGGGCGCGCTTCCTTTTTCCTATCGCTCGAAGACCAGCGCCTCGGGCCGCACCCCCAGGTCCGTCAGGATCGCATTGATGTTCGCGACGAAGGCATCGGGGCCGCAGACGTAGAAGTTGCGGTCGAAATCCTGGACGAGCGTCACCAGCGTATCGCGGTCGATGCGCCGCTCGCGGAAGCCGATCACGCGCTGGCGGGTGAAGATCTTGATGAAGTCCTTCTTCAGCATGCGTTCGAACTCCTCGTCGAGGATCACGTCGTTCGCGGTCTTGTTGGAGACGATGAGCATGTTCCCGCGCAGCTTGTCCTGCTTTTCCAGATCGCGCAGGATGGCGATGAAGGGCGTGACGCCGGCGCCGCCGGCCAGGAACACGCCCGGCCCCTGGTACCGGATGGCGCCGAACACCTCGTGCAGGACCAATCCCTCGCCGGCGTGCAGCAGGCCGATCCGGTGGGTCACCCCCGGGTGGTCGTCGTAGATCTTGATGGTGAACTCCAGGTGCCGGGCCGTGTTGAGCGAGGTGAAGGTGAACGGACGGAGTTCGCCGATCCATTCCGGATCATCGATGCTCACGTCCGTGGCCTGGCCGGGCGTGTACGCGTACCCCTTCGGCTTTTCCACGGTGATCCGCTTCACGTCGGGCGTGATGAACTGCGTCTTGAGGATCTTCACACGATGTTCGATCATCCGAGTACGTTAAGGGATGATCGAAGGTATCGACCGGAGCGGGGATGCGGGTCGCGTGAACGGCCGCCACCCGCTCAATGAACGATCCGGCCGGTGATCGATCCCGCCGCGCTCGTCAGGGTCACCGCATGGATCCCGCCTGCCAGGCCGTCGGCATGGATGCGCAGTTCGTTCACCCCGCGATGGACGGCGAAGGATCCGGTCCGGACCAACCGGCCGTGCATGTCCATCAGCCGGCAGGTGAGCGCCAGGTCATGTGGAGCGATCACGTGCAGGACCACATCGCCCGTGGCGGGATCGACGGACGAACCGGCCAGGGCGAGGCGATCGCCGGCGAAGGTCACCGCGATCGCATCGGAGTACGTGATAACGCCGTCACGATCCACCTGCTTCAGCCGGTAGTAGGAGACGGGCGCGGGCAGGGGCGAGGCGTCCTCGAAGCTGTAGTGGATGGCCGAGGCGGAGGATCCCGCGCCCATCACCGTTCCGGCCAGCGTGTAGGTGATCGCATCGAGGCTCTTCTCGATCTCGAAGCGATCGTTGTCCTGCTCGCTGAAGGTGGTCCACTGGTTCAGCACGTGGCCGTTGTCCAGGGCCGTCACCGTGAAGTCGCCAAGCTCCACGGGCAGCGTGGAGAACGAGGTGGGACAGAGCACCGTCGTATCGGCAAGTAGCACGGTCGTCAACGGCGCGATGCCGGCTCCCATGGTCATCGGAGCGACCAGTGGCACCTTGTTTTGCACCACGAGATCGGGCGTGTTCGGGATCAGCACGTTGGGGTTCTTGCAGGCGATCAAACCGACGGCATCGGTCTTCATCAGCACCGATCCGGTGAACTGCCGCTTGCCTGTGAAAATGTAGCCGCCGTCGCTGGTGGGTCGTCCGCTGCGGGCGCCCATCGTCGCCACGCCGTCCCAGGTGTACACGCGCGACCAGATCATGTCCAGGTCCTCATCGGTCTTCAACAGTTGCGCCTGCTGGCCGAAACCGCTGTAGCCGCCCATGCCGGTGAAGAAGAAGCCGCCGCCGGGCTGAGGCGCCACCGATGAGAAGCCGCTCTGGAAGAGGAGCAAGGGAACCGTCTCATAAAAGTTCGCATCGATCACCGCGCCGATGCCGCTGATGCGCAGCACATAGGGGTAGTTGCGTTCGTTCGGGTTGCTCTTGTCCATGGATCCGGCGATGATCAGGTCGCCATCCGTGTGCTCGAAGATGTCGAGCCCTGTGGAAGACCGGAAGGCGCTGGCATCGTGGTCGTACGAGTTCGCCCAGATCAGCGTGCCCGAGGCGTCGGTGCGGAACACGAACAGGTCGGCGGGATGCGCGCTCGTGGTCGCTCCGGTGACCGCGTAGCCACCATCGGACAACTGGCACACCACCACCGGAAACGCCTCGTGGGTGTTCTCGTCACGGCAGGGGATCGCATAGCGGTTGATCCACTGCACGTTACCCGATCCATCCGTCTTGATCAGGAGGGCATAGGTGTTGATCGCCACCGTGATGGGCGCCGGATCATGGAAACCGGAGATGATGAAACCGCCGTCGCTGGTCGGCCGCACACAGAAGCCCAGGTCGTCCTTGCCGCTGTCGAAGGCCCTGGCCCAGTCGATGATGCCCATCGCGTCGGTCTTCACCAGCACCACGTCGTTGCTGTCCGGGGGCCAGAGACGGTCGGTGCCGCCCATCCCCGCCACGATGAAGCCGCCATCGGGCGTCGGTTCCATCCAGCGTGCGATGAGCCGTGAACCGGGCATCGTATAGCTTTTCTGCCAGATGAGGGTCCCGTTCAGCGCGGTTTCGAACAGGTGGATGCCCGATGTGTTCAAGGGCGAAAGCTGTTGCGAACTCCAGTTGTAATAGTAGTCGGTGCCGCCGACCACGACATAGTTGTTGCCCGGGACTTCGCGAACGGAGTACCCCGTGTTGCCCTTGTTGTACATGCGCAGAAAGGTGGTCTGCGCACCAGCGCCCAGGGTCGTGCAAACAGCAAGGCCCATGATGAGCGGAAGGGAGGCGTGCCGGACCATGGGCGGGGGCTGAGCAACAGACGTTGCCCCTTGTCCGGGGTTGTCCCCGAAGGCCGGTGTCACTGTCTCACGAAGCGCCGGCTCACCGACCGATCCACCAGTCTCAGCAGGTAGACGCCTTCGGCCATGGTGGAAAGGTCAAGCGTGGCCTCGGCCCCGGTCGCTAACCGGCGGGCCAGCACCCGGCCCCGTGCATCGAACAGGACCAGGTCGCCGATCGCCGATGCATCGTTCGATCTCACGTGAAGCTGATCGTTCATGATCGCGAGCATCACGCCCGCCGGATCCATCGGTGGCGCGATGCCGTTGGTGTTATCGAAGCAGCCTGGGTAGAAGTCGAACGGGACCGGATCGGGAACGCCATCCTGGGTGAAGAGCACGGCCGGCACCGCGGCCCAGGAGTTCCCTCCGGCCTCCACGCTGATCTGCAGCTGTCCGCCCACCGGCACCGGATGGTTCACCCACAGGGTGTACGCCCCGGGGGGAACGCACAGCGTGTCGAAGTCCTGCTGCTCGGTGGTGGTGAGGTCGAAGGTGCCGGAACCCACCGCGATGCTGTCCGCGTCGAGCAGTTCCCACGCGATGTTCGCCGTGACGATGGCGCCGCCGGTGTTCACCATCACCGGGTTCAGCTCCACGCAAGGCCCCGGCGGGCAGAACTCGCCGGTGTGGTTGAACGAGCAGGCGACCGAATCGCCGAAGAGGACCCAGAGTTCCAGCGATCCGGTGAAGGGGCCATCGGGGATCGTGACCCCCGGCTGGATCGTGAGCGTGTGCCAGCTTTCTCCGCCCGCGATGATGGCGAAGAAGGTCACCGTCTCTTTCGCGAGCGTGTCGCCGTTCTGGTCGTAGAGGATGAAGTTCGGGTAATTGTACTGGCCGGTGCCGAAGTTCATCACATGAACCACCAGCGCCGTGTCGCTGAAGGGCGCCCAGTACACCGCCTCGATCAGCAGGCTGTCGCAGGCGGTGGCGCCGCCCGTCACGGTGAACAGGTGCTGGGGCGCGGGGGCCATGTCCCAGACGAAGGTGCCGTTCACCACGATGGTGTAGTCACCCGCGGGCAGCGTTCCAAGAGGGAACACCTCGTCGTGAGGCACCAGCACGGCGAGGCCCCCCGGGTCCGCGGCCACGATGTCCAGTTCGACCGTATCGCCGATCACCGCGGCCGTGGCCGAAACGATGAAGGCTCCGGAACTGGACAGGTCGCCATGCACCGTGATGGTGACCGGATCGCTCGTGGTGGGCGCCGGCGGATCCACGCTGATGGAGTTGATGTAGTAATAGGTCTGCGCGGAAGCGAGGCAGGGCAGCAGCCATGGCAGGAGCGGTACGATGCGCATGTTCGTCTGTGTTTTGCAAGGTAGATGCGTCAGGGTGTGCGTCGCGTTGCCTGGGGCGGCCGCTCACCGGATCGGAAGTGCCGCAATGCACGGGATCTTACCTTCGGCGCATGACCACCGGAACACCTCCGCGCAGGGGTCGCAAGATCCTGCGCTGGTTCATCCTCCTGCTCGTGCTCTTCCTCGCGGGCTTCGTCTATTTCCGTTACTACTGGGTGTTCGGCGAGGGCGCCAAGGCCGGCGAGCTGAACTACGTCGTCCATAAAGGCTTCCTGTTCAAGACCTACGAAGGCAAGCTGATCCAGACGGGCTTGCGCGGACAGGCGGGCTCCATGCAGAGCAACGAGTTCATCTTTTCGGTGGCCGATGAGAAGATCGCGGAGCAGATGATGGTCAACAGCGGGATGCAGTTCAACCTGCATTACAAGGAGTATGTCGGCGCCCTGCCCTGGCGCGGCATGAGCGTGTACGTCGTGGACAGCATCATCACCATGGATGCCGCGCCGGGCGGCAAAATGCTCGCACCGCGCTGACGCATCGGACGCCGGGAAGGGAGCGGCCCCGCCCACGCGTCAGGACCGGCCCGTTCGGCGCGGGGCGTCCCGCCGATGCACGTCAACTCTTCATGTTCTCGAAGGTCAGCGGGATCTTGAAGTCCTCCTTCCGGCAAAGCGCCATCACCGCCTGCAGGTCGTCGATCTTCTTGCCCGTCACCCGCACCATGTCGTCCATGATCTGCGGCTGCACCTTCAGCCCGCTGTCCTTGATCGCCTTCACGATCTTCTTGGCCGTCTCACGCTCGATGCCCTGCTTCACTTTGATGGTGCGGAAGAGCAGTTTTCCGCTCGGCTGCGGCTCCTCGCCCAGGTCGTAGCTGCGCACGTCCACCTTCTGCTTCCCGCTGCGTTCGAGCAGGATGTTCACGATGGCATCGAGCTTCATGTGGTCCTCGGTGCCCAGCTTGATCGTGAGCGCCTTCTTGTCGAACTCCACGGTGCTGTTCGTGCCCCGCAGGTCGTAGCGTGTTTCGATCTCGCGCCGGGCGACGTTCACCGCGTTGTCCAGGTGCTGCGGATCGACCTTTGAAAGGATGTCGAACGAAGGCATGATGCCTGAAGGGAGAGGGGCGAAGGTATTTGGGACGTGCATGCCACCGGCCCGCAGTAGAGGGACCACGGCCATCGGTGAAGGGGAGGCCCGCCAGGGGTGCGGCCGCGGTTACTCCCTCACCCAGCGATCGGGTCGCTGGTCGTCCACGCGGATGGCATAGATCCCGGAGGGTAGCAACGCCGCATCCACGCGCACGCTCGATCCCTGCGCACGGAGGTTCAGCATCTCCCGACCGGTCGTGTCGAACAAGCGGATGACATGCGCACCCGGCGGCAGGGCGATGGTGAAGTGGTCGGTGCCGGGGTTGGGGAAGATGAACGGCCGTGCCCATGAAGATCCTTCATTCATCGCCGTCGAGCCGCTGAAGGTCAGATCATCCACCTTCATGAAGCTGCCGACCACCGGCGCGGAGAAGTCGATGCTGGACACGATCTGGATGTAGGCGGTGTCCGGCGTGTCGGCACTGAGGTAGGTGAGCGGCACGGAGAATGGCTGCCAGGTCGAAAGGCTTCCCGTGACCCCAACAGAACCGAAGGCGATCGGATCGGTGCTCAAGGTCATGTTGTTCCATTTGCTGAGGGCCGCAATGACCTGTCCGCTATCGGTGGGCTGGATGTCGTACTGCCACTGGCCGGTGAGCATGGCCGGACGGGTCGTGCAGGGGAACCCGGCGTTCGTTCCCGGGAGGCCGGCCGACACCCACCCCTGGATGGGCAGGCCACCACCCGATGCCGCGCGCGATGTGATGACCACATGATGATCTCCCGGGTTTCCCGGCGATCCCGGTTCCACCGTCGGCCCTCCCACGGTCGGCACATCGTTGTAGGTGAGCCATCCAACAGGCTCCAGCGCCCCACCACTGTTCACCCAAACCTCAAAACCACCGTTGGGGACCTGGGCGGATGCGGTTGTCAGCTCACCGGCCATGGCGATCACGACCAAGGACCAGATCGACCATGTGGGCATGCTCATTCAACAAAACTACCCGAACAGGAATAGCAATGAAGGTCGCAAAGACCGGTGGCCAACGCTTCACGGTAGCGGAAGTGCCCCATTCCAAGGTAAGCGCACCCTCCCCCACCTTGCTGAAATGCATGTACCCGGTACCTTTCGCCCCCCGCACGCGTCCTCAAAGACGCTGACCTCATTGTGAAAAGGCTCCCGTGCGGCCGACCAGAACCCATTCGACCAACCCACCACATGAAAAAGACGACCCTTCTGCTGGCCTTTCTCGCCGCCCCTTTCCTCTCCTTCTGCCAGACCTCCGATGCGGAGCTGGAGGCCATGATCAACCTGCTCGGTGTGCAGAAGAAAGAGGCCATCGCCCAGCTCATCGCCGTGCCCGGCAAGGACTCGGTCGCGTTCTGGAAGATCTATGACGAGTACCAGTTGGAGAACAAGAAGACCGCGACCAACCGCATGAAGCTCTACGAAGGGACGGCGGTGGCCTATGACAACATGACCCCGGAGCGGGCCGATTCACTGGCCAACAAGTTCTTCGCGAACCGCGTGGAGCAGGAGAGCGGGCTACAGGCCTACTACAAGAAGATCAAGACGGCCACCAACGCCACGGTCGCATTCCAGTTCTACCAGGCCGAGGTGTATTTGCTCACCATGCTTCGGGCCCAGATCATGCAGCAGATCCCCACCTACGGGGAGCTGCAGCTCGCGAAGAAGAAGTAGCCTACAAGGAGCTATCGCACGCTCAAGGAACGTCAGGTCGCGCTGTAGCCTGACGTTCTGCTTCTGTGACAATCCCATCGATGGCCCGTCCCGCGCGATCGAGCCGCGATGGGAAGACCCAAGTCCTAAATCCGCATCAGGCCCACAACAACTGCCAGTAGCCGAGCAGGACGAACAGCGGAACGACCATGACGATCGCTACCACTACTGACCACCGCGGCGCGCGGCCCTTGCGTGAGAGGAAGAGCACGCCGGCCAGCAGCACGAGGATGAAGACCGGCAGCCAGGCCAAGGCAGGATGCACGTCGCCCAGGCCGAAGTAGTTGGGTGCCTCGTTCAGGAGCAGCACCCCAAGGAGCGGCACGAGCGCCGCGCACACCAGGCCGAGCAGAACCGGTGCGCCGAGCGAGCCCCGGCGCCCGCGGATGAGCCGGACGGCGTTGCGCAGGAACCAGATGGCCGCGCAGATCCCCACGATGAGAGCGATCCCGAGCCAGCAGGCGATCGCCCAGAAGAGCCAGCGTTGGTGGAAGGGCGTGATGTAGCTCTTCAGCGCATCGTACTCCGGGCGCGTGCCGAACAGCGCGGCCACGTCGATGCTGTGGTCGCCCTTCGCCAGTTCCTGCTTCAGGTCGAAGGTGACGCGCTCGCTGAAGTCGTGGTAGAAGTAGAGGTGGGCCTGGCCCAGTGCGGGATCGAACAACGCGCTGAACAAGGTGCCCTCACCCAGCTTGCGACGGCAGGCCTTCATGCTCTCCAGCACGCGCGTCGCGCTCTCCACCGATGCGTCGCTGCCTTCGGCCAGCAGCGCACGGCCCGCCTGAAGCCGAGGAATGGGGATGCTGTTCGGGTCGCTGTATGAACTCATGCGCCAGTTGCCCACGGCGTACCACGGGTCATGACCGATGAGCATGGTGTCCGGCTCGATCACCAAGTAGCCGCCGCTGCGATCGCAGAAGAAGAGCATGCTGCCGACGAGGCCCACCTGCACCGTGCGCGCATAGGCCGCCACCTCATGCACGGTGGCGCAGGTACGCATCGCGTGGAGCACGGCATCGGAGGCGCTCACCCAACGTACGCCGGGCCGCTGCTTGAACGGGCCGCGTTGCACGGAAAGACCGTCGAACACCAGCCCCGCCTCGTTCATGCCCATCTGGTCGGTCATTTCCCGCAGCGGGTGGCCGTTGAAGTGGCCGAAGTAGATGGCTCCGTAGCCACCATCACGTCCCTGCTCGAAACGCACCTGGGCGTTGATGCTCCAGGCGTCATCGTTGTAGCCGACCGCAGTACCACCCGCATTGTTGTAAAGCGTGATCTCCGTATCGACTACCGTTCCGCCGCAGGTGCTGAAGGTGTAGACGTTGCCGGCCACCACGTTGATCAGCGCGTACTGGCCACCCTGCACGCAGGGCACGGTGGTGGTGCCCGAGCACACCGGGGTCACGGCCGTGCCAGTGAGGACGTTGTTGTTCGGGCACTGGCCCCAAACGAGCGTGGAGAAACTCCCGAGCAAGGCGATGGCGATGGGTCGTTGTCGGACCATGCGCTGCGGGCTTCAGCGAATATTGGGGATCTTGGATCACCGTTCCAGTCGGGAAGTGAACACATTGTTCACCGCCCAGGGGGCCGATCCCCCACCTGGTTGAGCTGGAGGGCTCACCGTAGAAGGGTCACATGTCCTGTCGCTTGCTGCCAACCCGGCTGGTCGGCGACCCTGTAGTGGACCTTCCACACGTAGACACCATCCTGCACGTGCATTTCGTGATACTCCCCGTCCCAGCCGCCCTCCAGCTCCTCGTCATCAAAGATCAGTTCGCCCCAGCGGTTGAAGATCAGGAGCTCCAGATCGGTGATCCCCTCGCCTTCCACGCGGAACACATCGTTGATGCCATCACCGTTCGGTGTGAAGGCGTTGGGCGCGTAGACACTGGACACCGCGGTGATCACCAGCGTGTAGGTGATGGAAGCGATGCAGCCGAACTCGTTCAGCACGTCCAACTGCACGGTATAGGTGCCCGCCTCGAGGTAGGCGTGCTCGGGATTCTGTTCGGTGGAGGTCGAACCATCACCGAGATCCCAAAGCCAGGCGGTGGCTCCGACCGAACTGTCGGTGAAGTGGATGGTGGCATCCAGCATCGTCGCGCCCGGCGGGTCGAACACGAAGTCCGCGCCGGGGATCGGGTACACGAGGATCGTGGTCTGCACGCTGTCGGCATCCATGCAGCCCTCGCTGGTCGTGATGATGAGCGTGGCCTGATAGGCACCGGGGTTCACATAGATGTGCGCGGGGTCCTGGGCGTTGCTGTTGCTCATGTCGCCGAACTGCCAGAACCAGGCGGTGATCGCGCCAAAGGGTGTCGTGGATGCGTCGGTGAACTGGATCTGCAGCGGCGGACAACCAGCTGTGTCGGACGCGAGCGCGATCGCGGTGGGCAAATAGGCGGAAACCACCACCGTGTCCGCATCCGCACACTGACCGTTGATCGCCTGGGCCCAGTACATGCCGCTCGCGCCAGCGCTGAACTGTTGCGCAACACTGCCGTCCTGCCATAGGAACGTCGCGCCCGTGTTCTGCGCATCAAGCAAGACTTGCTCCCCGATGCAGATGAGCTGGTCCGGTCCCAGCTCCACGATGATGCTGTCCAACGACACCACGATCGTATCGGCCGCCGAGCAACCGGCGCTATCGGTGACCTGCACCCAGTAGGTGCCCGGCGCACCCACCGGGAACGTATGCGCCATCGAACCATCCTGCCAGAGGTGCTGGGCATCCGGAATGCCCGTATCGAGCAGCATGGAAGGGAAGCAGGTCACCGTATCCGGGCCCAGGTCCACTATGGGACCTGTGAAGGTGATCGTGATGCTGTCGCGACGCGTGCATGCACCGTTGTCCACTTCGGCCCAATACAAGCCATTGGTGCCGGCGTTGAAGAACTGTCCGCTGCTCCCGTCCTGCCAGATAACACCGCTCGCCATGCCTGCATCCAGTGTTATGGGGGCATCGCAGGCGATCGTATCGGCTCCTAGATCGATCACAGGGGGAGCGACCACGACGATGGTCGCCGTCGCCGTATCGGAGGCCAGGAGCGAGTCGGTGGTGATGACGGTGTACGTGGTCGTTACCCCCGGGCAAACGCTGATCGGACCCGCATCGATGGACGTTATGCCATTGTCCCATGCGAAGGTGTACGGCGCCGAACCACCGAGCACATCGGCCGTGAGCGTCGTGCAATCACCGGTGCAGATCGTATCGCCGGCCAGCGTGACCGTGGTGGTGCAGGTGATGGTCACCTGATGCTGGACGGTATCCGCATCCCAGGTGCAGTTCTTCACGATGAGCGTGACCGTGAAGGTGCCCGATGAGGTATAGTCGTGCGTCGGTCCGGCCGAGGTGGACGTGTTGTCGGGACCGCTCGCAGGATCACCGAAATCCCAGATGCGCTCCTTCACCTTGTTGCAGCCGGTGATGCTTTGGTCCGTGAAGCTCACATGCTGGCATGCCACGCTGTCGACCGCGGAACTGAAGTCGGCCACGACCGTATCGGGCAGGTAATGCAGCATGTTCTGCGCAGCCGGATCGTTCGCGTTGCCGCCGTACAACCAGAAACCATCCGTGTTCACCCAATGGAAGCCACCCGCGCTCGGCTCGGGTCGGTTCGCTGGTGAAGGCACTCCTTGCGTACCCAGGATGGCTGGTGCACCAGGCGATCCCATGACCCATGTCCAGTTGTTCGTGGCCGGGTCGTAACACCAGAGATCACCGAAGTAGGTGCTGGGCATGCACATCGGCACGCCACCGAAGGTCCACACGCGATCGCAGTCATCGACCCAGCGCGCACGTGTTTCGCTGCGCGGGATCGGGGCGTGCGTTGCATCCTCCACGCATTGCGTGCCGTAGGCCTGGCTGGTGGTGCCGGTGGGCACCGCATCGATACGCATGCAGGCCCACTGCCCCGATGCGCCGAAATACTTCCAAATCTCCGCGTTCGTGTTCAATACACTGCCGCGGTTCAGGATCATCCAGAAGTCGAAGTTGGCGTCCTGCCACATGCACCATAGTGTGCCCATGAAGGGGCAGTTGGCGGCCATGCCCGGCTCGTTGGCCGGTGCGGGAGTGCCGAGCGTTCCATACACGGGTGCGCCACCGATCGTTCCCCCTTCCCACACCCATTGCGCCAGTCCCACATCGAAACGCCACATGGCGTTGGTGATCTCATTGAAGAGCCACGGATCGCCGGCTGCGTCCACCCATTCGCAGGCCGTCTCGTTCACCAGGCCGGGGTGGTTGTTGGGGCCGGGCACGCCCAGCGTGCCGTACACGGCAGCTGCGAAGCCCCCAGGCCCGTTCATCCATGCCCAATCACCCGCGACGATGTCGTAGCGCCAGGTATCGCTTCCCTGGTTTGGTCCATAGACCCACAGTTGACCGTTCTGTGCGACCCAGGCCGGGTGACCGAACTGCGCCGGGCCGGGGTTCACCGTGGGACCTGTGGAGCCCATGGTGCCGTAGACCGGTGAGCCGACCACCGACGAACCGGTATCCATGCGCGCCCACTGATTGATCGACGGGTCGTACGCCCAAAGATCACTGAACTGTTCGGCGCCATAGAGCCAGAACATGCCCGTGCTGTCCGTCCACGAGACACCAGCATACCGCTGCCCCGGGGTGAAGGTCGGGTCGAAGACCCCGGCAGGTCCCGGCACCATCCAAATGGAACTGCTGCCATGCTCCCATACCCATTGTCCCTGAGCATGTGACGGCATTGCTTGCACCACTCCAAAGAGGGTCGCCAGCAGGGCTGAAGACGTGCGGTGGACCACGGCACCAAACGTACCCACACCCCTCTGCATGTTCCAATTTTCTGCCTCTTACAAAGCTCTTACACCACTATTATGGCTTGTTCGTACAAAGCCCTGATGCACAGCATCTCGGCTAAAGAAGAGGACTTCCACGATCCTATTACATGCTGAGGTTGCGAACGAAATCCTTCAAGTCCACCTCCCTGTCGAGCTCCAACTTCTTCTTCAGCCGCACACGTGCGATCTGCACGCTGGAAGGTTCGATGCTGAGCAACCTGGCGATCTCCTTTGTACTGAGGTCCATGCGCATGTATGCGCAGTGCCGCAGGTCGGTCTTGCTCAAACCCGGGGCCTGCCGCTGCAGCGCCTCGAAGAACCGGGGATGCACCTCAACGAAGTGCAATTTGAACTGCTCCCAATCGGCGTCGAGATCGATGTTCTCCTTGATCGACTTCCGTAGGATGCGAAGGAGCAGGGCCGGATCACCCGACTTTTTCTTCTCCTCATCGAGTTTCGTCAGGAGGCCGGTGAGCAGTTGATTCTTCTGGAGCGCGTGCGTGGCCATGGATGCCAGCTCACGCGATTTGTGGTCCACCTCCGTGCCCAGGCGAGTGTTCTCGCTCTCGGCGGCGCGGAGACGGAGCGCATCCAGCTCCTGTTGCCGGTTGAAGGCTTCCTGCTTGTGTCTTAAGGTACGCGCACGGGCACGCACGGCGAGCACGAGCAGCACCACGACCGCCACCAGTGCGATGGCCAGGGTAGACACGAGGATCAACCGCGTCCGCTTCACGCGCGCCTCCTCCTCCAGGGCGGCGATAGCCAGGTTCTTCCGCTCCAGGTCGTAGCCCACCTGCAGATCGGCCACGCGTCGGTCATAGCGTTCGTTCAACAGCTTCGCGTTCGTGGCGATATAGGCCTCCTTCATCTCCACGGCCCGTGCGAGGTCGCCCTGTGCCTTGTACAGCTCAGCGAGATTGTGAAGGATGTCCACCTGTACCGCGGGCGAACCCGAACTATCGGCGATGGACTTCGCCCGCTCCAGGTAGATGCGTGCACTGTCCAGCTGTCCTGTGCGCCCGAACAACTCGCCGATGTTGCCGAGGGTGAATGCGCGTCCGGTCCGGTCGCCGTGCATCACCTTCAACCGGTACGACCAGCGGTAGTACTTCAACGCACTGTCCGGCTCTTCCATGTCGGCGAGCACGGTGCCCAGGTTGTTCAGCGTGCGCGCCGCAGCCGTGGTATCGCCCAGCGCGAACTTCAGGGCCAGCGAGAGCTGGTAGTGCACCAGAGCGCTGTCGGTCCGGCCGGTGGCATGCTCCAGCATGCCCAGATTGTTGAGCGCGAAGGACCGTGTGCGCGCATCCCCATCGGGACCGAGCTCCGCCAGCACACCCGTGAAGGCGCGCCAGGCATCCTCGCGATGGTTAAGCCGATAATGCGCGAGACCAATGGTGTTCCAGGCTTCGTAGTACGCGGTGCTCCGATGCGCGCCGTCGGTCAGGCGCATCGCTTCCAGGCCGTGCTCCAGCACCTTGTCGTACGCACCCATGTCGGAGTGCACGCGTGCGAGCTGCAGTTCGGCTTCGGCCAGGTCGCCATTCGAGGATCCTGCCAGCGCCCGCGCTTCATCGGCGGCGCGCAGCGCGGCGCCTGCGCTATCCGATGCCTGGTAAGCACGGCTCCTGGCCAGCAGCTCCTGCACGGTGGTGCGCCCCGAACCCTGCGCCAGCACCTCGATGATCCCCGCAACAAGGAGGATCAGCGCGCAGCAGTTGCGCAACACCTTCCCCGGTGCCTGCATCGTCATATACGCAAAGAAAGGCGGCAGCCTCACGCCCTGCGCAAGCGTTATGACCATCCTCCGAGGCTTCCCTTACGGCTTCGCGTGAGGAAGCTGTAAGCGTAGCCCCGGTATCTTCGCGGCAAGCCGCGAACCAGTCACGGCACCTGCTGATGTCCACCTTCGTCCAGGCCCCTCCCTACGTCCCCAAGCACAAGACCTGCCTTCGGCAGGCAGGTCCGCGTCATTCTCGTTTTTCAATCCGCTCCTGAGCCCATGTCCACGTTCGTTCAAGCGCCCCCATACGTACCTAAGAACAAGATCAGGGTGGTCACCGCCGCCTCGCTCTTCGACGGCTATGATGCGGCGATAAACATCATGCGGCGCATCATCCAGGCCACCGGCGCCGCAGTGATCCACCTGAGACACGACCGCAGCGTGGAGGACTGACGACGAGCCACCTACAGGGGGGGGCTTGTCCGATTTCATGGAAGTAGCATGACCAAGGCTGGCCTGAACAGTGGTCATCAGTAGCTTGCCGAAACATGCTCGCCGGAAGCCCCCGCACGATCCTTGCGCTGTTCATCGCCACGGTATGCGCGTTTTTTGCGGGATGCGCATGGAACAAGTCCTTCCTGCATCCCGAAGTGATCCCCGATACTGCACGGCAAGGCATGAGCATTGATCCGGTGACGAAGGACACGGTCGTCCTGCATTTTTCCCCGCCGGACCACAAGCCGTCCTTCACCGATGGACGGGGCCGACCCTGGCCCATGCCCTTCCGAATGGAAAGCGCCTGGTTCGGACATGCGGACACTGCGAACTACGGTTGGATGCTGAAGGATACCACCGGACTTCCCGCCGCGAGCACGATACTTTTTCTGCATGGGAATGGAGGGAACCTGCTCACGGAGTATCCCGTTCTGTTGCCCTTCGTGCGCGACGGTGTCCAGGTGTTCGTCTTCGACTATCGCGGGTACGGATTGTCAAAGGGAAAGGCAACGCGCGATCATGTCCACGAGGATGCCATTGCCGCCCTGGAATATTTGAGAACGCGCCCGGATGTGCGGGGCACCAAGGTGGTGGTCTATGGGCAGTCACTTGGTGGGCATACCGCTGCTTTGCTGGCCGGGGATCGTCCGGCGCTTTGCGATGCGGTGGTCATTGAAGGTGGTTTCGGTTCGTTCCGGGAGATCGCGAAGCGCTCGGTGCGTACGGGTTCCCTGGCGAAGCTGTTGGTCAAGGAAGGACCGGATGCGTACCAGGCGCTTGGCCGGTACCATGGCCCGCTCCTGTCCGTTCACAGTTCGGAGGATGCTGTTGTTCCGATCGATCTGGGGCGCGCACTGTTCAATGCCGGCAATGAACCCAAAGCCTGGTTGGAGATCAATGGTCCGCATTGCGACGGCCCGCTGTTGAAAGGTGAGGCGATCATGCAACAGGTTCAGCTGATGTTGGCCCGGTGATCGCATGATCGTGGAGCACGGAAGTGCGAGAGCGGGCGAAGCGGCAGCCCGGCGCAGGAAGGCCCCGCAGCCACGAGCAGCGAGCTTGCCTGCGGTAGGCAGGGAGGCGACCGTAGGAAGCCCCCGCAGTGCCGGTGATGTGGCCCGGGACAAGTCCGGCTCATGCGGACAGCCCGCCCGGGCGGCCAACCATCGCACCCTTCACCCTTGCACCGGTACTTTCGCGCTATGTCCTTTGTCCAAGCCCCTCCTTACGTTCCGAAGCATAAGATCCGTGTGGTCACCGCCGCCAGTTTGTTCGACGGCCACGACGCCGCCATCAACATCATGCGGCGGATCATCCAGAGCACCGGCGCCGAGGTGATCCACCTGGGGCACGACCGCAGCGTGGAGGACTAAGCGAACAGTGACTTGTCCAGCCCGCTCTGCCGAATGATCGACATCAAGGTTCCGATGCGGATCTCCTTGTGGTCGGGCACAGGGACCGTGATAGTCGAACCCTGCACCTGTTTTTGCATGATGATGTGACTACCGCGCTGGCGCACTTGTTCAAACCCGTGCTGTCGCAGTATGGCGCATACCTCACGCCCGCTCAGGGTGCGCATCAGACCGCCACTTTCACGCGGGTCACCAGCACTTCTTCGTGCAAACGATCGCGCACCTCGTTTGGCGACGCGGTCTCGAAGAACAGCTCCAGGGCCTCGATCAGATTGGCGCGGGCCTCTTCGATGGTATCTCCCTGGCTGGCCACGTCCAGTTCCGGGCAGAGGGACACATAGCCATTGCCGTCGCGTTCGATGATGGCCGTGAGTTCGCGCGTGGTCTTCATGATGCTCAAAGGTAGGCGTGCGGTGGATCATCCAGAGCAGCCGCCGAGGTGATCCACCCCGGCTCAAGGCCGGGGCAGGCTCTGGGGCACGACCGCGACATGGAGAAGACCTGGATCAGCGCGAGCCTCCGCGTGCGGTCAACCGGCCTTCACCTCGGCCAACTTCCGCAGCGGGGCTAGATGGTTGTGGATGATCGCCCACACCAGCGTGTCGTCGGTGTTATCGTAGGAATGAACCAGGCGATTCCGGAAGGCGCGGATCTTCTCGGCCTCCTCGAACACTTCGTTCGGATCGATCTGGATCAGCTTGGATACGGCCTCGCCGATGATGATCAACCTGCGTTCCACGGCATCCTTTACCTAGGTGATGCGGTGTACCGCTCGAAGGAGTCCACGCCCTTCAAGTGAAGGTCGATGGCATCCAAGGCGATGAGGATGTCAGACCAGTACTTGCGCTTGTGATCCGTCATACACCAGCACTTTGGTCCGTTCGATCTCCTCGCGCATCACCGGGTTCTTCACGGAGCGCAGAGTCAGCAGATCCACTCTGCGACCGAAAAAGGCCTCCAACTTGTCCCAGAGGTCCAGCATCAACTCGCCGAAGCGGAGCGGGTCCTTGGTCTTCAGGTCAACGACCAGGTCCACATCGCTTTTTTCTGTGAAACCGCCTTGCACCGACGAGCCGAACGCGTGCAACGAAGCCACTTCGTGCGCTTCGCACAGGTTTCGGAAGCCCTCGCGGTTGCTGGCGATGAGGTCTTTGAGCATGGCAGGCGAAGGTAGGGCGGTCGCAGGAGGTTCAGTGTTGCGGTGGCGCTTCGACCCAATGCACTGCCACGGCATCAAGCCAATGCAGGTAGGCTGTCATATCTAGTTTCTCCCAGCCCTGAGCAACTTGCCAATGATCCACGATGGACCGAACCACTGGCGCTGAGTTCTTGCGAAGCTGGCGTTTGATCGTCCGATTGATAGTACCCGTTGTGATCTGATAGTTCGGAATGATGGTTCGTCCCGATCTGGAGAAATCCATACCCATTGGCTCGCTCCGGAGCGTACGGAGGATGGTCCTGGGTATGATGATGATATCAGGATCCAGCACACGTAGGTCGATGGTGATGAATGGCCTCGACGCCAACCAGGGAGAACCATCACTGGCGTAGTCCACATTTCGCTGGGAATCGATGCTGAACTTCCCTGGATTCGCGACGGCGATCTGGTTCAGGAACGCTTCTGGCGAATCGCACGTGAACGAACCGGCGACCTCTATCTGTGAGAGCGAATGGCGCGCCGCCTTCAGCAGGCTTCCGTTGTCGATAGGTTGAATGTGGACATAAGTTCCGCCGCGTTCGAGATGATCGATCCGGCTTCTTATGGTCTGGTTGTCGGGTTGCAACCAGAGCGGGACATCCTTCAGCTTCTTCGTGTACGTGAGGTTCTCGGCACTGGCATAGACCAACACCTTTGAGCGGCCCTCCCCGTAGGCGTTCCCTACAAATGGGGGTCTGTGAAGATATGAGTGGGTTGTTGCCTGGTTGATCTTGCTTTGCGCAAAG
>CAYMXP010000026.1:0-44541 GCA_964394425.1 uncultured Chryseobacterium sp.
GTGGTGGTGCTGCACCGGCGGGAGGACCGGGAGGCCCATCTCGCGGGCCACGCGTGCGATGACGGGTGCGGCGCCGGTGCCGGTGCCGCCGCCCATGCCGGCGGTGATGAAGACCATCTTGGTGCGCTGGCTGAGCAGCTGCTTGATCTGCTCGATGTTCTCCTGGGCGGCGTCCTTGCCGCGCTCGGGCACGCTGCCGGCGCCGAGGCCCTCGGTGAGGGCGATGCCCAGCTGGAGGCGGTTGGGCACGGGGCTGATGTCGAGCGCCTGCTTGTCGGTGTTGCAGACCAGGAAGTCGACGCCCTTGATGCCCTGGGCGAACATGTGGTTGACGGCGTTGCTGCCACCGCCGCCCACGCCGATCACCTTGATGATCGAGGCGAGGTCCTGGGGTTGTTCGAATCGCATGAGGGAGGGTTTAGGAGGTGCGGGGTTGAGTGAGCGGTGGGGTCATTGATCGTCGTCGTTCAGCAGGTCGCCGGCGAAGCGTTTCACCGTGTCGAAGAAGCCGCCCACCTTGGTCTGCTGGGAGTGGCCCTTCACCTTCTGCGGCTGGGCGCCCTGCTTGGCGCGGCGGCGGTCGAGGTACTCGAAGCCCTTCATCACCAGGCCCACGCCGGTGGCGTAGAGCGGACTGGTGACGTGCTCCACGTTGCTCTTGGCCAGGTGCTCGTTGGGGTAGCCGATGCGGGCGGGCATGCCGGTGATGTACTCGGTGAGCTGGCGCAGGTGCTTGAGCTGCGCGCCGCCGCCGGTGACCACGATGCCGGCGATGAGCTGCTTCTCCATGCCGCTGTTCTTGATCTCGAAGTAGACGTGGTCGAGGATCTCCTCCATGCGGCTCTGGATCACCTCGGCCAGGGTGCGCATGCTGATCTCCTTGGGGTTGTGCCCGCGGATGCCGGGGATGCAGACCACTTCATTGTCCTTGTTCTCCGAGGCGAGGGCGCTGCCGAACTTCACCTTGAGCTGTTCGGCCTGGTCGCGCATGATGCCGCAACCCTGCTTGATGTCGTCGGTGACCACGTTGCCGCCGAAGGGGATCACGGCGGTGTGGCGGATGATGTGGTCGCTGAAGATGGCCAGGTCGGTGGTGCCGCCGCCGATGTCCACCAGCACCACGCCGGCCTCCTTCTCTTCCTGGCTGAGGGTGCTGTCGGCGCTGGCCAGGGGTTCGAGGATCATCTCGGTGACGTCGAGCCCCGCGCGGGCCACGCACTTGTTGATGTTGCGCGCGGCGGTGACCTGCCCGCTGATGATGTGGAAGTTGGCCTTGAGGTGAACGCCGCTCATGCCGATGGGGTCGCGGATGCCTTGCTCACCGTCCACGATGTATTCCTGGGGCAGCACGTGGATGATCTCCTCCCCCGGGGGCATCACCAGCTTGTACATGTCGTCGATCAGCACGTCGATGTCGCCCTGTCGGATCTCCTCGTCGGGATCGGCGATCTGGCGGGTGATCATGCCCTGGTGGTGCATGGAGCGGATGTGCTGGCCGGCGATGCCCACGTTCACCGAGCCGATGTCCACCCCGGCGCTGTCCTCGGCCTCGCGCACGGCGGCCTTGATGCTGTCGACGGTCTTCTGGATGTTGCTCACCACCCCGCGGTTCACACCGTCGCTGCGGCTGCGGCCCATGCCCAGCACCTCGATCTTGCCCAGTTCGTTCCTGCGGCCCACGATGCAGGCGATCTTGGTGGTGCCGATGTCCAGCCCCGCCACGATGCCATTGATCCCTTGTTCGTCCATTGAATGGTTGTCGGTTGTCGGTTGTCGGTCTTCGATCACTTGCTGTCCATGGCCGCTGCCTGCTGCCTCACGGTGCAGACCACCTGATCGGCGAAGCGCACGTCGATGCGTGCGTACCTGCGCCAACCGGCCTGCCCGATGCCCTTCGCGTAGAACGCCCTGAGCCGCTCGAAGCGTGCCTCCAGGTCGGCGCCATCGCCGATCAGGATGCGTTGCATGCCCACGCGCGGGATCAGCTCGAATTCGCCGGCCGCGTTCACCACGACGTGATCGATCAACGCGCTCCAGAGCGGATCGGCATCGATGAAGAGCGCCAGGCGGTGGATCTCGTCGATGCGCGTGAGCCGCGCGAGGCTGTCGGGGCGGGTGCTGGGATGAACGCCCTGGGCGAAGGGTTCGCGCAGATCGCCGGTGGCCACCAGCACGCGCGCCGTGTACGCATCGCTCAACGGGAAGGTCCAGCCCTGGCGGTCGATGTAGAAGCCCGAGCCGTCGGCGTTGATCACGCGCACCACGGGCTCGCGCTGAAGCACGCGCACGTGCAGCACGCCGTCCATGGTGTGCCATGCATCGGCGGCGGCCACCGCGGGGATCGCGCGCAGGTCCGCTTCGATCGCGGGCAGGTCCACCGCTCCCATCGCCCGGCCGATCAAGCCGGCGTGGTCGTGGAGCACGCGCCGGCGCAGCTCGTCGGCGCTCACGAAGCCCGCTTCGCCTGCGTGGGCGATATCCAGCCTGAGTTCGACCACCGGCGTGCGGTCCGAACGGCGTTCGGCGAAGCCCAGGGCCACCAGCACCACCAGCACGGAGGCGGCCGCCAGCAGGGGCTTCAACAGGCGCCGGAGGTTCTTGATCATCGTTGGTCGAGCAGGGCCGCGATGCCCGGCACGAGGCGGTCGATGTCGCCCGCGCCAAGCGTGAGCAAGATGTCCACGTCGCGCGCGCGCAACAGGGCCGTCAGTTCCTCCTTTGTACACAGGGTCTTGTTCATCATGGGTACGCGCTCCAGAAGCCAGGCGCTGGTGATGCCGGGGATGGGCTGCTCGCGGGCGGGGTAGATCTCCAGCAGGATCAATTCGTCGAGCAGCGCGAGGCTTCGCCCGAAGGCGTCGGCCAGATCGCGCGTGCGGCTGAAGAGGTGCGGCTGGAAGATGCCGGTGATCTTGCGCCCCGGGTACAGCTCGCGCGCGCTGCGGATGCAGGCTTCGAGCTCGGCGGGATGGTGCGCGTAGTCGTCGATGAACACGCTCCCGGCCGTGCGCGTGCGCAGTTCGAAGCGGCGGCTCACGCCGCGGAAGGAGGCGAGGGCCCTGCGGATGTCCTCCGGCATGACCCCCACGTGCAGCGCCATGGCCGCGGCGGCCACGGCGTTCTCCACGTTGTGGCGGCCGGGCATGCCCAGGGTGAGGTCGCGCATCGCGGCTTCGTTCGTCACCAGGTCGAAACGGTACGCGCCGTCCCGCACGCGCACGTTCTCCGCGTGCGGGCCCGATCGCGCATCGATCGCGTAGGGCACCATGCGCGCAGCGGGACCCAGCCGCGGGGTCACGCGATCATGCACGAACATGCGCCCGGTGACCAGTCCGGCGAACTGCCCGTAGGCCTTCACCATCTCTTCGGCGGTCCCATAGATGTCCAGGTGATCGGGGTCCATGGCGGTGATGATGGCTTCCGAAGGGCGCAACTGAAGGAAACTGCGGTCGTACTCGTCGGCTTCCACCACGTTGATCACGGCCTCATCGTTCAGCAGCACGTTGGTGCCGTAGTTGGCGCTGATGCCGCCGAGGAAGGCGTTGCACTTCACGCCGCCCTCGGTGAGCAGGTGGGCGAGCATGGTGCTCACGGTGGTCTTGCCGTGGGTGCCGGCCACGGCCACGGTGCGGCGGTCGCGCGTGACCAGGCCCAGCAGTTCGCCGCGCTTGATGATGCGCGCGCCGCGACCGGTCCAATACACCAGCAACGGACTGGAGGCCGGAACGGCGGGGGTACGCACCACGAGCAGGTCCTCGTTCCCCGCATCGCGGAACTCCGGCGGGATCATGCGCGGATCCTCGCTGAACTGCACCTCGATCCCCTCCATGCGCAGCTGGCCGATCAGCTCGCTCGGGGTCCTGTCGTAACCCGCCACGGCGGCGCCGCGGCGGCGGAAGTAGCGCGCCAGGCCGCTCATGCCGATGCCGCCGATGCCGACGAAGTAGAGGTATCGTGGGGTCATGTTGCGCTCTTCACAAGGGTGGCACGCAGGCACGGAGAACCCCGCGATCCATCCGCGTTCATCGGCGTCATCCGCGGGCGGTTCATGACCGTGCCAGGCGGATCACCTCGGCGGCGATGGCGTCGGCGGCGTTCTCGCGGCCGAGGGCGGTGATGGCGGCGGTGAGCCGGTCGCGTTCGGCCGGATCGTTCACCAGGCGGAGGATGGCATCGCCCAGTTCCACCTCGGCGGCTTCATCGCGCACCAGCAGGGCGGCGCCGCTGTCGCTCAACGCACGCGCGTTCATGGTCTGGTGGTCTTCGGCCGCGGTGGGCAGCGGCACCAGGATGCATGGTTTGCGCACCAGGCAGAGCTCGCTGATGCTGATGGCGCCGGCGCGCGCCACCACCAGATGGGCCGCGGCATAGGCCAGGTCCATGCGCGTGACGAACTCATGCACCTTGCAGCCCTCGTAGCCGCACCGCGCAACGGCGTCCACGGCCTGCTTGAAATAGGGCGCGCCCGTCTGCCAGATCAGTTGCACGCCCGCATCCTTCAGCTTGAACAGCGCCGCTTCGATCCCCCGGTTGATCCCGCGGGCGCCCAGACTTCCACCGGTGATGAAGACCACGGGCCGGTCGGCGGCCAGGAGGAACTGTTCGAGCGCGCGCGGCTGCTTGCCCGCCAGGCGCACCACGTCCTGCCGCACCGGATTGCCCGTGAGCAGGAGCTTCTCGCGCGGGAAGTACTTCTCCATGCCGGCGTAGGCCACGCAGATGCGATCCACGCGGCGGGCGAGCAGCCGGTTGGTGATGCCGGGAAGGCTGTTCTGCTCCTGGACCAGCGTGCGCACGCCGGCACGCTGCGCCGCGCGCAGCAGCGGGCCGCTCGCGTAGCCGCCCACGCCCACGGCCACGTCGGGCCTGAACCGCGCGACCAGCCGCGCGGCCTTGCGCATGCTCCTCCACAGGCGCAGCGGCAGCCCGATGTTCTTCCACAACGCGCGCCGCTGGAACCCGCGGATGGGCAGGCCCTCGATGGCGTACCCCGCCGCGGGCACCTTGTCCATCTCCATCCTTCCTTCGGCGCCGACGAAAAGGAACTCGGCATCGGGCTCGCGCTCCTTGATCGCGTTGGCGATGGCGATGGCCGGGAAGATGTGGCCGCCCGTGCCGCCGCCACCGATCATCACCTTAAGCGGCCGGCGCGGTGCGTGGTCGGTCATGGTCCCGTGCCTGGTCGTATACGCCGCGGCTCACGCTGAGCACGATGCCGATGGCCAGGCAGGTGCTCCAGATGCTGGTGCCGCCCATGCTCACCAGGGGCAGCGGCTGTCCGGTGACGGGCACGAGGTTCACGGCCACGGCCATGTTCACCAGCGCCTGGATGCCCAGCATCAAGCCGCATCCCGCGGCCACCAGCGCGCCGAACGGCTTTTCGCATTTGTGCGCCACGCGGATCGCGCGGAACATCAGGATGAGGAAGAGCAGCAGCAGGCCCACCCCCCCGAGGATCGAGCCGTACTCCTCCACGATGAAGGCATAGATCATGTCGCTGTACGGATGCGGCAGGTAGTTGCGCGAGGTGCCGCTGCCCGGCCCGTTGGGCAGCAGGCCGCCGGAGGCGATGGCGATCTTGGCGTGCTCCACCTGGTAGTTGGCCTCGCTGTCGCCCGAGCCGAAGCCGGCCAGGCGGGCGTTCCAGGTATCGAGGCGCGGAAGCAATCCGGGGCTGGACCTCGCCAGCAGCAGCAGCAATGCGAAGGCGGCGGCGGCCACCAGCACGATCAGCACCATGTGGCGGATGGGCACGCGGCCGATGAACATCACCAGCAGGCACACGGTGAAGAGCAGCGCGGCGGTGGAGAAGTTCGCCGGCAGGATCAGCCCGCAGACCACGCCCATCGGCAACATCAGCTTCATCATCACGTCGCGCAGGGTCCAGGGATCGTCGCCGTGCCTGCCGATCACACGCGCCACGTAGGCGATCAGCACCACCTTGGCCAGGTCGCTGGTCTGGAAGGTGACGCCCAGGCCCGGGATCTCCATCCAGCGCGAAGCCTCGTTGAGGTTGGCGCCGAGCAGCAAGGTGAGCAGCAGCAGCACCGCGGTGACGCCGATGAGCAGTTGTGAAAGCCGCGAATAAATGGTGAAGCGGATCCTGCTGGCCATGATCATGATGGCGGCTCCGCTGGCCAGCATCAACCCGTGCTTGAAGAGGAAGCGCAGGGTCCCGCCCTCGCTCTTGAACGCAAGGGAGGCGATGGAACTGTATACCGCCAGCAGGCTGATCACGCCCAGGATGAGGGCCACCAGCCAGATGGTGCGGTCGCCGCCGAGGCGGTGGAAGAGGTGTTGCATGCGATCGGAAGATCAGAGGACCGGATGATCGGATGAGCGAGGTGGAGCGAAGGATCGATGTGCGCGCCGTGACCGCGCGGCAGGTCCATGCCCCTGCCTGCCGGCAGGCAGGGCGCGCCGGCGTTCCGATCCCTGATGTTCGGATCTTCCGCTCATCCGATCCTCACAGGTCCTTCACCGCGCGCTTGAACTCCGTGCCACGCTCCTCGTAGTTGGCGAAGCCGCCGCCGCTCGGGCAGGCCGGACTGAAGAGGACCACCTCGCCGCTGCGCGCCAGCTCGTGCGCCACGAACACGGCGGTGCGCAACTCCTCGGCGAAGTAGACCTGCTCGGTGAACGGCTGAAGGGCATCGATCATGCTTCCCTGATCGCGGCCGAAGAGCACCAGGGCCGCCACGTGCTCCTTGAGGAACCCCTGGACATGCCCTTTGGCCACGTCCGGTCCAAGGCCCCCCGCGATCCAGATCACGGGCCTGCCGATGGCGGCCAGCGCTTCGAGGGTGCTGTCGAGGAAGGTGCTCTTGCTGTCGTTCACGTAATCCACGCCCTTCACCGTGGCCACGTGCTCCAGCCGATGCGGGCCGCTGGCGACGCCTTCAAGGGCGCGTTCCCGCGCGTTCACCAGCCGTGATCGCGCGCTTTTCCGGGTCAACCGGTCCAATGCTTCCTGGTCCATGGGGTTCCGTTGGAAGTTCGTAGTTACTCGTGCCGGGTGGCGGTCATCGCGTGTTCACGCATCACATTTCCACGATCGCACGTTCATCAGAGCGCCTTCACCGCGGCCTTGAACCGGTGGCCGCGGTCTTCGTAGTTCTCGAACAGGTCGAAGGACGCGCATGCGGGGCTCAGCAGGGCCACGTCGCCGGGTTCGCCGATCTCGTAGGCGGCCTTCACCGCGGCTTCGGCGCTGGCGGTATCCACGATGTGCGGCACCAGGCCGGCGAAGGCCTTGTGGATCTTGGCGTTGTCGGTGCCCAGGCACACGATGGCCTTCACCTTCTGCTTCACCAGGTCGCGCAGCGCGGTGTAGTCGTTGCCCTTGTCCTGCCCGCCGGCGATCCAGATCACGGGGTGCTCCATGCTTTCCAGGGCGTACCAGGTGCTGTTCACGTTGGTGGCCTTGGAGTCGTTGATGAACTGGATGCCGTTCACCACGGCGACCTTTTCGAGGCGGTGTTCCACGTTCTGGAAGTCGCTGAGGCATTCGCGGATCACCTCGTTGCGGATGTCCAGCACGCGCGCGGCGATGGTGGCCGCCAGGCCGTTGTACACGTTGTGCCTGCCTTGGAGCGCTAGTTCATGGATCGACATGTGGAAAGGGTGTTGGTTGGTGGTTACGGTGATCTGGTCGTTCTCGAGGAAGCCGCCTCGCGGCAGGTGTTGCGTGAGGGAGAAGGGCCATCGCGTGGCGGGCACGGGGTGGCGACGGAGCCCGGCGAGGATCTCCGGATCGTCGGCGCAGTGGATGAAATGGTCGCCGGGCCGCTGGTTCAACGCGATGCGGAACTTGCTGTCCGCATAGCGCCGCATGCTGCCGCCGTAACGGTCCAGGTGGTCGGGCGTGATGTTGAGCAGGATGGCGACGTGCGGGCGGAAGGCGCGGATGCCATCGAGCTGGAAGCTGCTGAGCTCGATCACGTAGATCGCGCGGTCGCGCTCGGCGATCAATCCGGCGAAGGAGGCGCCCACGTTGCCGCCCACGCCCACGTCCATGCCCGCCCTGCGCAGGATGTGGCCGGTGAGCAGGGTGGTGGTGGTCTTGCCGTTGCTGCCGGTGATGCCCACGATGGGCGCGGTGGTGTGGCGGCAGGCGAACTCGATCTCGCTGATCACGGGGATGCCCTTGCGCGCGGCCTCGGCCACCAGCGGCGCGGCGTCGGGAATGCCGGGGCTCTTCACGATCTCGGTCGCCGCGAGCACGGCGGCGGCGGTGTGCCCTCCTTCCTCGAAGGCGATCGCGTGCCGGGTGAGGGTGGAGCGGTACTTCGGTTTGATCGCACCGGCATCGCTCACGAACACCGGCACGCCCAGCTTCGCGGCGAGCACCGCGGCGCCCACGCCGCTCTCCTGCGCCCCCAGCACCACGATCCCGCTCATCGCAGCTTGAGGGTCACGAGGGTGAGCACGGCGAGCATCACGCCGACGATCCAAAAGCGCGAGACGATCTTGCTCTCGTGGTAGCCCAGCTTCTGGTAGTGGTGGTGCAGCGGGCTCATGAGCAGGATCCGCCGCCCCGTTCCGTACCTCCTGCGCGTGTATTTGAACCAGCTCACCTGCAACATCACGCTGAGGTTCTCCACCACGAAGACCCCGCAGAGCACGGGGATCAGCAGTTCCTTGCGCACCAGGATGGCCAGCGTGGCGATGATGCCGCCCAGGGCGAGGCTGCCGGTGTCGCCCATGAAGACCTGCGCGGGATAGGCGTTGTACCAGAGGAAGCCGATGCATGCCCCGAGCATCGCGCCGATGAACACCACCATCTCCCCGCTGCCGGGGATGTACATGATGTCCAGGTACTGGGAGAAGATGATGTTGCCGCTCAGGTAGGCGAGCACCCCCAGGGTGAGCACCATGATGGCGCTGGTGCCGGTGGCCAGCCCGTCGATGCCGTCGGTGATGTTGGCCCCGTTGCTGACGGCGGTGATGATGAAGATGACGACGGCGACGTAGAGGATCCAGGTGTAGTCGCGCGCCTCGCGGCCCAGCCAGCCCAGCAGCGAGGAGTAGTTGAACTCGTTGCCCTTGACGAAGGGGATGGTGGTGTTGGGCAGCTTGCGGTCCAGCAGGTAGCGCACGTCGCCGTCCTCCTCGGTGAACGTGGTGATCTCGCTTTCGTCGAACTGGGTGGCCAGCACCTCGGGGATCTCCACCTTGGTGCGGATGGACGGATGGAAATAGACGGTGAGGCCGACGATGGTCCCGATGCCCACCTGGCCCACGATCTTGAACTTACCCGCGAGCCCGCGCTTGTCCTTCTTGAAGACCTTGATGTGGTCGTCCGCGAAGCCGATCGCGCCCAGCCACACGGTGCTGGCCAGCAGCAACAGGATGTACACGTTGTTCAGGCGCGCGAAGAGCAGGGTGGGGATCAGGATCGCGGCCAGGATGATGAGGCCGCCCATGGTCGGGGTGCCCTGCTTCTCCTGTTGACCCACCAGCCCCAGGTCGCGGATGGTCTCGCCGACCTGCATGCGGTGCAGCAGCCTGATGATGCCCTTGCCGATCCACAGGCTGATGATCAGCGAAACGATCAGGGCCATGCCGGCGCGGAACGAGATGTAGTTGAACGCGCCGCTGCCGGGTACCGCGAAGTCGATGGCCTTGAACAGGTGGTAGAGCATGGCCTACTTGGGCATCGGTTCAAGGGTCGCGCGCAGCACCTCGGCGTCGTCGAAGGGGTGCTTCACCCCCTTCACCTCCTGGTAGGTCTCGTGGCCCTTGCCGGCCACCAACACCACGTCGCCAACGGCGGCCAGGCCCACGGCCTGGCGGATGGCCTCGCGCCGGTCGGCGTTCACGAACACGCGCTGCTGGTCGGGCGGTTGCAGCCCCAGGCGCATCTCGTGGATGATGGTGTTGGGGTCCTCGCTGCGCGGATTGTCGCTGGTGAGCACCACCGCGTGGCTCAGCTCGGCGGCGATGCGCGCCATCAGCGGCCGCTTGGCGCGATCGCGGTCGCCGCCACAGCCCACCACGGTGATCACGCGTCCGGTGGTCACCTCGCGGATCGTGGTCAGCACGTTCTTCAGCGCATCGGGCGTATGGGCGTAATCCACGATGCCGATGATGCCCGGCGATCCCTCGCGCGCCTTTCCGCGCACCAGCTGGAAGCGCCCACGGGGCGGCTCCAGGTCGCTGAGCGCGGTGAGCACGTTCAGCGGCGGCTCGCCAAGGATCACCGCCACCGCATGGACCGCGAGCAGGTTGCTGGCGTTGAAGGCCCCGACCAGGCGCGTGAACACGTCGTGCCCGTCGATGCTCAGGTGCAGCCCGCTGAGCTGGTCCTCCACGATGCGCGCGCGGTGATCGGCCATGTTGCGCAGGCCGTAGCTGCGCCGCGCGGCGTGGGTGTTCTGCGCCATCACCGCGCCGTTGGGATCATCGGCGTTCACCAGCGCGGTGGCTTCATCGGGCAGGTCGTCGAAGAAGCGCTGCTTGGCCCTGAGGTAGTTGGCGAACGTGCCATGGTAGTCGAGGTGGTCGTGCGTGAGGTTGGTGAACACGCCCACCTTGAACCGCAGCCCGGTGACGCGCTCCTGCACCACGCTGTGGCTGCTCACCTCCATGAAGCAGTGCGTGCAGCGCTCCTTCACCATGCGCGCGAGCAACTCGTTGAGGCGCACCGCGTCGGGCGTGGTGTGCGTGCTGGGGATCACCGCGTTGCCCACCTTGATCTCCACGGTGCTGATCAAGCCGCTCCGGTGGCCGAGGGAGGTGAAGAGGCGGTGCAGCAGCGTGGCCACGCTGGTCTTGCCATTGGTGCCGGTGACGCCCACCAGCGCCAGTTCCTTCGAGGGATGATCGTGGAAGGCCGCGGCCATGATGCCCAGCGCGTGCCGCGTGTCCGCCACCCGCACGTAGGTCACCTCCGCCTTGCGATCAGCGGGGATCCTCTCGCAGATGACCGCCGAGGCGCCCCGCGCGACCGCGCCCGCGATGTGGTCGTGCCCGTCGGCCTGGGTGCCCTTGATGGCCACGAAGGCCGTGAAGGGTGCGACCGCCCGGCTGTCGAACGTGATGCGCTCGATCGCGGCGTTGGTGGATCCCTCCACCTGTTCGATGCGGGTGCCGAAGAGGATGTCCTTGAGCAGCTTCATGTGTTGAGCTCAAGGGTGATGATGGACCCGCGGGAACAGCGCGAGCCGGGCTGGAGCGATTGCTTCCTTACCATGCCGCTGCCCCGCACGCGCACCCGCAGACCGCGGTTCTCCAGGATGTAGAGCGCGTCCTTCAGCCCCATGCCCAGCACGTTGGGCACCCTGTTCCGGTCCTCGTCGGGGATCGCGCGCGTGCTCACCAGCACGGTGCTGTCGCCCGCGGTGGTGGCCGCCCATTCGCCTTCCCCCTCCCCGGTGGCGCCGATGCCCAGCAGCCCCAGTGCCGAGAGCAGATCGGCGCGCTGGCCGCTGAAGGTGACCGGCATGCGGCGGTCGATCGGCTCCGCTTCGGCCAGTTCGACCTGTAGTTCCAGCCGGTTGCTGTAGATCTTGTCGGCGATCTTCTTGAACACCGGCCCGGCCACCACGTTGCCGTAATAGCCGGCCATCGACGGCGAGCTCACCACGACGATGCAGGTGTAGCGCGGCGCGTCGGCGGGGAAGTAGCCCACGAACGAGGCCTGGTACATCACGCCCTTCTGCTTGTAACCGGTGCGGCCCGAGGCGATCTGTGCGGTGCCCGTCTTTCCGGCCACGGTGAAGTGCGTGCTGCCCAGGTTGGTGGCCGTGCCGCTGTCCACCACCGCCTTCAGCACGTCGCGGATCTTGTCCAGCGTGGAGCTGGAACAGATCCGTTCCTTCACCGCCACCGGCTCGAAGCGTTCCACCTCGCGGCCCGCGCGCGTCACGCCGCGCACGAACTGCGGCTGCATCATCCGTCCGTTGTTGGCGATGGCGTTGTAGAAGGTGAGCGTCTGCAACGGGGTCATCTGCACCTCGTAGCCGATGCTCATCCAGGGCAGGCTCACCCCGCTCCATTCCTTCGCTTCCGTTCCGCGCAGCACCGGCATGCCCTCGCCGGGGATCCTCACGCCCGTGGGCCGGTCCACGCCCAGGTCGCGCAGGCCCTCCACGAAGCGTTGGGGATCGTTCTTGTAGGCGCCATGGACCGCCAGGGAGATCCCCGTGTTGCTGGATACCTCCAGGGCGCGGCGCACGGTGATCTTCCCGTAACCGCCTTCGTGCGCATCCACCATCACGCGGTCGTGGTAGCGCACCTTCCCGTTCCGCGTGTCGACGATGTCGTCGAGGCTCACGCGACCATCCTCCAGCGCCACCATCAGTGCGGGCACCTTGAAGGTCGATCCGGGTTCGGTCGATGCGCCGACGGCGTAGTTCAGGTCCTCCACGTAGCTGCTGTCGCCGGAACGGGTGAGGTTGCTGATGGCCTTGATGTAGCCGGTGGCGGTTTCCATCACCACCACGCAGCCGTGGTGCGCGCCGTTCCTGCGCAGCTGTTCTTCCAGGGCGTCGTCGGCCACGTCCTGCAGGTTGATGTCGATGGTGGTGTGGATGTCGCTGCCGGGCACGGGATCCTGTCCATTGCCATCCTCCAGCGGCATCCACACCCCGCCGCTCAGGCGCCGCTCGAGCCGCCTGCCGGTGACGCCCTTCAACCAGGGATCGAAACCGGCTTCCAGGCCGATCGCGCTGCTGTCCTTCAGCACGTAGCCGACGGTGCGCGCGGCCAGGCGGCCGAAGGGGCGCATGCGCACGGTGCGCTTGTCGGCGATCAGGCCGCCGGCGTAGCGTCCAAGGCGGTAGAGGGGGAAGCGTTTGAGCTGCTGGAGCTGCTCGTGGTCGCAACGGCGCTTCACCAGGTGGTAGCGCTCGCCGCGATCGCGCGCGCGCACCAGCTCGGCGCGGTACTCCGACGCGCTCCGATCGCCGAAGAGCCGGGCGAGGTGGAAGCAGAGGGAGTCGAGGTTGCCGAAGAAGAGCGCATCGGTGAGGCCGTCGGCGCGCAGGTCCATGTGGATCTCGTACTCCGGCACGCTGGTGGCCAGCAGGCGCCCGTCGTCGCTGTAGATGTGCCCGCGGTCGGGCTGCACGCTGTGGTAGGCGGTGGCCACCTTTCCGGCGCGCGCCAGCCATTTGTCGCCCTCCACCAGCTGGATGGTGAAGAGCCGCACGGCGATGGCGACGGCGAAGAGGACGAGGGCGGCATAGACCAGGTTGATCCGGATCCGCAGGATGCGCTGGTCGTTCATGGGCGCGAACGGGGGTTCACGAGCAGGTCCTCGTCCACGTCGATCTTGCGCGGGGGCTCCAGGCTCTCCTTCAACCCGATGCCCTCGATGTCGGCGGCCACCTGGCTTTGCTGTTCGGCCTGTTCCAGATGGCTGCGCACGGTGATGTACTCGGAGCGCATCTCCTTGAGCTCGGTGCTGGTGCGGTCCAGCGACCGGACGGTGCGCTCGGTGTAGTAGCCGTAGGCGATGTAGCAGAGCATCAACCCGGCGATCCAGAGGAGGAAGGGCATGTTGCGCAGCACGTTCTCGCGCGCGAGGAACGATCCGTTCAACACGCTGATGAGGCCGCGCGGCAGGCGGGAACGCGACTTCCGCTCCACGCGGGGCTCCCGCGGCCGCGCGGGCTCCTGCTTCCTGATCCTGTTCTCCCTCATCGCTTCCGTCCTATCCTGAGCCGCGCGCTGCGCGCACGCGGGTTGCGTTCGATCTCCTGTTGCGAAGGCTTGATCGCCCTGGCGTTCACCGGGTCGAAGGGTCTGGCCACGTTCCCGAACACATCCTTGTCCTCCCTTCCATCCACCTCGCCGGTGCGCAGCCAGTTCTTCACCATGCGATCCTCCAGCGAGTGGTAGCTGATCACCGCCAGCCTCCCACCGGGCTTCAGCACCTGGGCGCTCTTGCGCAGCAGCAGTTCCAGCGATCCCAGCTCATCGTTCACCGCGATGCGCAGCGCCTGGAACACCTGCGCGAGGAAACCGCTCGCGTCGCGCCGGGGGGTCACCGGCTCCAGCGCCTCGACCAGTCGCGCGGTGGTGGTGATCGGTGCGGCTTCCCGCGCCCGCAGGATCGCCCGTGCCACGCGGTGCGCGCCGTCCACCTCGCCGTACCGCCGGAGCAGGTCGGTGAGCGGTCGCTCCTCCAGTTCCGCGATCAGCTGCGCGGCCGTGCGCTTCGCCCTGCGGTCCATGCGCATGTCCAGCGGGCCGTCGCCCCGGGTGCTGAAGCCGCGCTGGGGCACGTCGAACTGGTGGCTGCTCACGCCCAGGTCGGCCAGCAGGCCGTCGATGGGCAGGTGGCCGAGGTGGCGCAGGTGGTTCTTGATCCACCGGAAATCGGACCGGATCAGCGTGAACCGCGGATCGTCGATCGCGTTGCGCCGCGCATCCTCATCGCGATCGAACGCGATCAGCACGCCCTGCTCCCCGAGTTTCTCGAGGATCGCCCGGCTGTGGCCGCCACCGCCGAAGGTGGCGTCCACGTAGACGCCACCGGGGCGGATCATCAAGCCTTCGACACAGTCGTGTAAAAGAACGGGAGCGTGGTACTCACTTCGGCTGGTCATTGCCCAGGCCGCCCATGACGTCCTCGGCCAGCTTGGTGAGGTCCACTCCCTCGCCGCGCATGGCGGTGTACCGCTCCCGGTCCCAGATCTCGATGCGATCGCCCAGCCCCAGCAGCTTGATGTCCTTCCCCACCTTGGGGTCGTTCACCAGCGCATAGGGCATCAGGAAGCGGCCGTTCGCGTCGAGTTCCAGCGGCGTGGCGCCGCTGGTGAAGCGCCGGATGAACTCCATGTTCTGCTTGACGAACCGGTTCAGCCGGCGCAGCATCTGGTTGATGCGCTCCCATTCGATCATGGGATAGAGCACCAGGCAGGGGCTGAACACGTCGCGGTTGATCACGAAGCCCTTCTGGCCTTCCCTGCCCAGCTGCTTCTTCAGCGCGGCAGGCAGGAGCATCCGCCCCTTGGCGTCCAGCGTGACGTCGTATTCCCCCAACAGGTTCAGCATGGCACCACATGCGTTCGCGAGGTCGCGGCGAATGTATCCCACATATTGGCACGATCTCCCACAATCATCGTCATGTTGATAACTTAACGGGATGCGAAGATGCTATGTTTTCTGGAAAAAGGCCAATGACAGCAACTACAGAGCATCATGTACCGGTGGGCGTAAGTGGGTGATCAGCCCATTGAATGAGCTGGGAACTTCATCCACCACGGGTCCCATGGACCGGTCGCGACCCGGGCGGCCGTTGCCCTTCCGCTACATTTGATCGCATCGCGGCGATCATGTTGCAGGGCATCCGCCAGGACGGCGAGTTCCAGTACGTGGAGGAAGGCGACGGCCAGGTGGTCATTTTCCTGCACGGCCTGTTCGGTGCGCTGAGCAACTTCGAACAGGCCTTCGGCCACTTCGCGCGGCAGTACAAGGCGGTGGTGCCGCTGCTGCCGATCTACACCCTGCCGGTGCTGAACACCAACGTGAAGGCGCTCGCCGATTTCCTGGACCGGTTCATCCGCCACAAGGGGTGGGGACAGGTGAACCTGCTGGGCAACTCACTGGGAGGCCACGTGGCCCTGGTTTACAGCCGCGCCCACCCGGACCGCGTGCGTTCGTTGATCCTCACCGGCAGCAGCGGGCTTTACGAGAACGCCTTCGGAGGGAGCTTTCCGCGCCGCGAGGACAAGGAGTACCTGAGGAAAAAGATCGCGATCACCTTCCATGATCCAAAGCACGCCACCGACGAACTGGTGGAGGAGTGCTACCGCACGGTGAACGACAAGGGCAAGCTGATCCGGATCCTTTCGCTGGCCAAGAGCGCGATCCGGCACAACATGGCCGACGAACTGCCGAAGCTCCGCATGCCCGTGTGCCTGATCTGGGGAAGGCAGGACACCATCACCCCGCCCGAAGTGGCCGAGGAATTCCACCAGCGGATCCCCCACAGCGAACTGTTCTGGATCGATCAGTGCGGCCATGCGGCGATGATGGAGCAGCCCGAACGCTTCAATGCCATCGTGGATCCGTGGCTGAAGAAAACGATGAACGCAGCGCGATGAGCGGCGCTCGGTGAGCGGTGGATCGGACCGCACCAGGCGCGCACGCACCGCTCACCGATCGCCATTCGCGGAACATGCGCACCCTCAAGGCCGAACACCTCACCAGCGGTCGCGAAGCCGCGCACTGGCCCAGGCCCGTGCTGCCGGAATACGCCTTCATCGGGCGGAGCAACGTGGGCAAGAGCTCGTTGATCAACATGCTGGTCGGGCAGAGGAAGCTGGCCCGGGTGAGCAACACGCCCGGGCGCACGCGCGACGTGGTGCATTTCCAGGTGGACGGAGCCTGGCTGCTGGCCGACCTGCCCGGTTATGGCTTCGCGAAAGTGAGCCAGGCCGAGCGCGCGGCGTGGAAGCGCATGATCGACGATTACCTCCTGCACCGACCCAATCTCCAGTGCGTGTTCCTGCTGATCGACTGCCGGCTGGAACCCCAGCGCAACGACCTAGACATGATCCACTGGCTGGGTGAACACGGCATCGCCTTCGTGCTGGTCTTCACCAAGAGCGACAAGCTGGGCGTGAACCAGGTGATCGCGAACGTTGCCCTGTTCAAGCGCGTGATGAAGAAGACCTGGAAGGAGCTGCCGCGGATCTTCATCACCAGCTCGGAGACCGGTCGCGGGCGCGAGGAGATGCTGGAGTTCGTGGAAGAAGTGAACGCGGGCTGGAGGTCGTGACTCACGCGCGCGGGTCGATCCCCAGCATCTTCTCCCCGAAGAAGCGCGCGAAGGCACGCATGTGGCCGGCCATCTCCTTCTCGCTGGTGGCGCGCTCGAAGGTGTCGGCGAGCGTGAGCAGGTTCTGGTGGAAGAAAGCCTTCATCTCCTCGGTGGTCATCTCCTTCGTCCAGAGGTCGATGCGCAGGGTGTTCTTCTGCTTCTCGTCCCACAGGGAGATCAGCGCGCTCTTCGCCTCGTTGCGGCCGGGCTGGGCGTCCGCCTCCCATTCGATCCGCTCGGGGACCATGTGATCATCGAGGCTCACGTCGAAACGGATCTGCGTGGGGGAATGGGGCATGGGCTTCAGCGGGGTTTGTAGTTCTTGAGGATCTCCTCGGGGTCGCCCAGGGCGAACAGCTCCGCGAAGGTGGCGTCTGGATGTGCATCCAGGTAGTTCATCACCATGCGCCGACCGATCCATTCTCCGACATGGCCCGGGCTTTCGCGCGGGAAGCCGTTGGTGAACGGGCCATCGTTCATGATGCGGCCGATGTCGGCGGCGGCCTTGCCGAAGAGCATCTCCCGGCCCACCAGTTCCTTCCACATCGCGAACTCGTTCGCTTCGCACCAGGCCAGCTGGGCGCCGGTGAAGGCGAGCTTCAACGTGTCATGAACATCGGGCAGCAGGGCATCGAGCAGGGCCATCGCCTTGCCGGTCTCCACCAGGTGGGTGAGCAGGTCGGCGCCGCGCGTGTCGCGCAGGTAGTGGACCATCAGCCAGCCCTTCACCGCCGATGGCACGAGCATCTCGGGTTCCATCCGGTCCTTCACGTACTGCGGAAAGTCCTCGGGCGCCAGATGGCCGACCACCGGCTGGTGCCTGCCGATGAACCATTCCACGCCCACACCCAGGACGCTGTCGGTGGGATAGATGCCATAGTTGAACCCTGAGTTGAAGGCGATGACACGCGGAACAAGGCTGTCCGGGAAGAACACCTTCATCCGCCGGAACGCATCGCGGATCATCACGCGCTGCCGGTCCAGATCGCCCAGCACCGTGTCGGCCGCTTCCTGTGCCGCCGACCAGTCGGGGTCCATCGCGAAGCGCGAAAGGACCAGGGGCAGGCGCGGATCATCCAGCGGCGCGGCATGCAGGATATCCTCCACGTAGATCCTGAAGAACCTCCCGAACTCCCGCTCCATCGCGGCGATGGCCGCCGCATCCAGATCGCCCGATGGATGGAACAGGGCCCGGTCCAGCCGGCCGATCCGCAGGTCCAGGTCCACCTCATCGATATCCACGTCGCCCCGTTCATTGCCGCAGCCGGCGAGCATCGCCGCCATCGCGAGCGGAACGACCTTTGCCATGCTGCCCATCCGCATACCTTTGATCGCGCGAAAAATGACCGCCAAAACTATGAGGAAGCTCACCGTCGCCCTGACCGCCGCATCGTGCATCGCCACCGCGGCATCCGCCCAGAACGAAGGCCGGGCCGTGCGCTTCGGCATCAAGCTCGCCCCGAACATGGCCTACGTGAAACCCGACGTGAAGGAGTTCGACAAGGCCGGCTCCACCTTCGGGTACACCTTCGGCCTCATGGGCGATTTCATCCTTGGCGCCGAAGGCCGCTACGCCTTCGCCAGCGGGATCCTGCTCAACAACATCGGCGGCAAGTTCACGGCGCCTTCGAACGTGGCCGGGGTCCCGGACCTGGAGAGCACGCTCCGGCTGCGGTACATCGAGGTGCCCGTGACCATGAAGCTCAAGACCAGCGAGATCGGCTACATGACCTATTACGGCCAGATGGGCATCAGCACGGCGTTCAACATCCGCGCGAAAGCCGACTTCGAATCGGTCGATCCGCTCAACAACAACGAGGTGGTGCTGAACGAGGACGAGGACATCGCCGACAACACCGCGCTCTTCAAGGCCGCGCTGGTGCTCGGCGCCGGCTTCGAGTACAATTTCAGCGGCAACACCTCCCTGCTGGTGGGGGTCACCTACAACGGCGGTTTCACCAACCTGTACGATGGGGAGGAATACGTGGATGAGGACGGGAACAAGCAGGACGTGAAGGTGCTGGCCAGCTACATCGAGCTCACCACGGGGGTGTTCTTCTGAACATCGCCCGCATATTGCGAAGCCCTGCCGATCTTGGCGGGGCTTTTCGTTGCCCATGAAGACCAAGGAGGTGATCGCGCACATCACCGGCTGGCTGAAGGCCTACTGCACCGGCTCGGGGCAGCAGGGCTTCGTGGTGGGCGTGAGCGGCGGCATCGACAGCGCGGTGACCAGCGCCCTGTGCGCGCGCACCGGGCTGCCCACGCACTGCGTGGAGATGCCGATCCATCAGGCCCCGGCGCAGGTGCAGCGGGCACAGGACCACATCACCGCCCTGAAGCGCGGCTTTCCCAACGTGCGCATGCAGGTGGTGAAGCTCACCCCGGTGTTCGATGCCCTGACCGCCGAACTGCCCGTGAGCGACCGGGTCGAGACCATGCATCTTGCCCTGGCCAATACGCGGGCCCGCTTGCGCATGGCCACGCTCTACTACTTCGCCGGGCTGAACCGCCACCTCGTGGCGGGCACGGGGAACAAAGTGGAGGACTACGGCGTGGGCTTCTTCACCAAATACGGCGACGGCGGCGTGGACCTCTCCCCCATCGGCGACCTGACCAAGACGGAAGTGTACGAGGTGGCCAGGGAGTTGAAGGTGATCGACAGCATCATGACCGCCGTGCCCACCGATGGGCTGTGGGGCGATGAACGCAGCGACGCCGACCAGATCGGCGCCACCTATCCCGAACTGGAATGGGCGATGGACCTGCGGGAGAACCGAAGGGCTCCCGCGGGACCGGGCCTTACCGACCGCCAGCGCGAGGTGCTCGCGATCTACGACCGCATGCATGCGGCGAACAGGCACAAGCTGGTGCCCGTGCCGGTGTGCGCCATCCCTGATGACCTCAGGTGAACGGTCCCCGACCGCGGGCCGGATGCCCGGCCGGCCTCACTTGATGGTCCACGTATGCTCGCCTTCGAGCAGCGCGTCCAGATCACCGGCCCCCTTCACGTCCTTGGCCTTGCGCACCTGTGCCTGCGTCTTGTCTTCGTGGGTGGGCCGGTCCGAAACGTAGAACACGCCGAAAGGCCGCGGCATCGCGCCTTCCACGCGCGGATCGCCGAAGAGCCGCACCAGGATCGACGCCTTGAAATTGTCGCGTTCGTCGTGGATCCAGCAATCGTTCGCGGAATAGGTCGGCCCGATGTCCACGATCACCGGCTTCATTTCCTTGATGCGGATCCCCTTGGTGCCATTGGCGAAGGTGAGCGGCTTGCCGTGTTCGACGAAGAGCGTGTACTGCGGCTTGGAGAGCTTCTCGGTGAAGACCTCGAAGGCGCCATCGTTGAACACGTTGCAGTTCTGGTAGATCTCCACCAGCGCGGTGCCGCGATGCGCGTCGGCGCGCGCGAGCACCTCGCGCATGTGCTTCGGGTCGCGGTCCATGCTGCGGGCGATGAAGGTGCCGTCGGCGCCCTTCACCAGGGCGAGCGGATTGAAGGGATGGTCCGTGCTGCCCATGGGCGTGCTTCGCGTCACCGCGCCTTCGGGACTTGTCGGCGAGTACTGCCCCTTGGTGAGGCCGTAGATCTCGTTGTTGAAGAGCAGCACGTTCACGTCCACGTTGCGGCGGAACAGGTGGATGAGGTGGTTGCCACCGATGCTGAGGGCATCGCCATCGCCGGTCACCATCCACACGCTCAGGTCGGGCCGCACGCTGCGCAGTCCGCTCACGATGGCCGGCGCGCGGCCATGGATGCTGTGCATGCCGAAGCTGTCCAGGTAATACGGGAAGCGCGAACTGCACCCGATGCCGCTGATGAAGACCACCTCCTCCTTCCTCCTCCCGTTCTGCTCCAGGAGCGTCTGCACCTGCTTGAGGATGCTGTAGTCGCCGCAGCCGGGGCACCAGCGCACCTCCTGGTCCGAGGCGAAACCGGTCCGTTCCGGCGCCGTGGTTCCATTGGTCGTGCTCATGCGTCCAGGTGTTCCAGCACGGCCTTGCGGATCTCCTCGCTGGTGAAAGGAAGACCCTGGATCTTGTTCACCCCTCGTGCGTCCACGAGGAATTCGGCGCGCAGCAACTGGCGCAACTGTCCGCTGTTCATCTCGGGCACCAGCACCTTGCGGAAGTTCTTCAGCAACGGGCCCAATCCCTTGTTGAACGGGAAGAGGTGCCGCAGATGCACGTGCGCCACGCTCCGGCCTTCACCCTGGAGCTCCAGCAGCGCGGTGCGGATGGCGCCATAGGTGCTTCCCCAGGCCACCACGAGCAACTCGCCCTCGGGCGGGCCGCTGTCCAGGCGGATGGGCCTGAAGCGGTCGGCGATGCGCGCGACTTTCTCCGCGCGCTGCCGCACCATCAGTTCGTGGTTCTTCGGATCGTAGCTGATGTTGCCGGTCTTGTCCTGCTTCTCGATCCCGCCGATGCGGTGTTGCATGCCCGGCTGGCCGGGCAGGGCCCAAGGGCGCACGCCACGCTCATCGCGCAGGTAGGGAAGGAACCGCTCCCCGTCGTTCGGCCCCTTGATGAAGTTCGGCTTGATCACCGGCAGGTCATTGGACGAGGGGAAACGCCAGGGTTCGGCGCCATTGGCGATGTAGCCGTCGGTGAGCAGGATCACGGGCGTCATGTGTTCGACGGCGAGTTGCACGGCCTCGAAGGCCATTTCGAAACAATCCACCGGCGTGCTGGCGGCGAGCACGGGGATGGGCGCTTCGCCGTTCCTTCCGAACACGGCCTGCAACAGATCGGCCTGCTCGGTCTTGGTGGGCAGGCCCGTGCTGGGGCCGCCGCGTTGCACGTTCACGATCACAAGGGGCAGTTCCAGCATGAGGGCCAGGCCCATGGCCTCGGTCTTCAACGCGATGCCCGGGCCGCTGCTGGCCGTGATGCCCAGGGCGCCGCCGAAGCTGGCGCCGATGGCCGAGCCGATGGCGGCGATCTCGTCCTCGGCCTGGAAGGTGATCACGCCGAAGTTCTTGTGCCGGCTCAGTTCGTGCAGGATCTCGCTGGCCGGGGTGATCGGGTAGCTGCCGTAGAACAGGTCGAGCCCGGCCTTTTGCGCGCCGGCCAGCAGGCCGAGGGCGGTGCCCTGGTTGCCGGTGATGCTTCGGTAGGTGCCCTTGGGCAGCGGCGCGGGCTTCACCTCGAAGCGCGTGGTGAAGGTCTCGCTGGTGTCGCCGTAGTGGTATCCGGCCTTGAGCGCGCGCAGGTTGGCATCGTACAGATCGGGCTTCTTCCCGAATTTGTACTGGAGGAACCGCTCGCTGTTCTCCATCTCCCGGTTGAACATCCAGTTGATGAAGCCCAGCACGAACATGTTCTTGCAACGGTCCTTTTCCTTCATGCCCAGGCTGGTGCCTTCCAGCGCCGCGCGGGTCATCTTGGTCACGTCCATCGCATGCACCGTGTACTGGTCCAGCGTGCCATCGGTGAGCGGATCGGCCACGTCGAGGTAACCGGCCAGGCGGAGGTTCTTCTTGTCGAATCCGTCGCTGTTGGCCACGATGACGCCACCGGGCTTGAGCTTGTGCAGATTGGCGTTCAACGCGGCGGCGTTCATCACCACCAGCACGTCGCATTGATCGCCGGGGGTGAAGACCTCCACGCTGCCGATGTGCAGTTGGAACCCGCTCACCCCCGCCAGTGAGCCTTGCGGGGCGCGGATCTCGGCCGGGTAGTTGGGGAAGGTGCTGACGTCGTTTCCGAACAGGGCGTTGTTGTCGGTGAACTGCGCGCCGGTGAGCTGGATGCCGTCGCCGCTGTCGCCGGCGAACAGGATCACCACGTTCACGCGGGTCTCGACGGTCCTGGGCTTCGTGGTGGTGGGGTCGGCCATGGAAGCAGCCGCAAAGGTAGCGGCCGCCGAAGGTGGAATATGACGGCCGTCAGCAGGACGGGTCCGCGTTGACGGCCACCACCGCGCTCACCCTCGGTTCGATCCGTTTGATGGCCTCTTCCACTCCCGCCTTCATGGTCATGGATACCATGGCGCAGCCCTGGCAGGCGCCGTGCAGTTTCACGCGGGCGATGCCATCGGGGGTCACCTCCTCCAGGGTGATGTCTCCTCCATCGGCTTCCAGGAAGGGCCGCAGTTCGGCGAGCGCGCGGTTCACGCGCTGCTCCATGCCGGCGATGTCCTGTTCGGTGAGGTTCATGCCGGAACGGGGACCTGCAAGCGCTCCCAGACCTTCGTACAGAGATCGCTGAACGGCGCGGCGGCCGGCGTGCCTCCCTGCAACACGGCCGGTCTTCCCACGTCGCCGCTCTCGCGGATGCTCTGGACCAGCGGCACTTCGCCCAGGAAGGGAACGTTCAGCTCGTCCGCCAGGTGGCGCGCGCCCTGCCTGCCGAAGATGTGATAACGGTGCTGCGGAAGCTCGGCCGGGGTGAACCAGGCCATGTTCTCCACGATGCCCAGCACGGGCACGTGTACGCTGGGCAGGCGGAACATGCCCACGCCCTTGCGCGCATCGGCCAGCGCCACGGGCTGCGGGGTGCTCACGATGATCGCGCCGGTGAGCGGCACGGCCTGCACGAGGGAAAGGTGGATGTCGCCCGTGCCCGGGGGAAGGTCCACCAGCATCACGTCGAGCTCGCCCCAATCGGCATCCTTGAACAACTGATCGAGCGCCTTGCTGGCCATGGGCCCGCGCCACACGATCGCCTGGTCGGGCGCGGCGAAGAAGCCGATGCTCAGCAGCTTCACGCCGTAGCTCTCCACCGGCACGATCCAGTGCTTGCCGTCCTTTTCCCGGGTGCGCGGCTTCTCGTTCAGCACGTCGAACATCAGCGGCATGCTGGGGCCGTAGATGTCCGCGTCGACCAGTCCCACCTTCAACCCGCGCATGGCCAGGCCAGCGGCGAGGTTGGCGGTGATGGTGCTCTTGCCCACGCCGCCCTTGCCCGAGGCCACGGCGATGATGTGTTTCACATCGGGCAGCACCTTGCGCTTCGGAGCACGATCGCCGCTCAGTGGCGTCACGTTCACCCGCACGTCGATCTCCTTGCCGAGCGCCTGCTTCAGCTGGAAGGTCACGGCCTCCTCCATGCGCTTGCGGCCGTGCAGGGCGGGATTGCTCGCCTCCACATGCACGCTGATGGTGTTGCCGTCCACCACCACCTCGCGCACGAGGTCGAGGGTCACGATGTCCTTCTTCAGGTCGGGCTCGATGATCCGCGAGAGCGCGGCTTGTATGGCTTCCTGGGGGATGGCCATGAACGGATGGAGCGCGAAACTACTGCGTGGGTCCGCGTTACAGTTCCAGCTCCTTGATCGGATCCCAGAAACGCCTGGCGAAGTCCACCACCTGATCCTTCCTCACCTTCACGCCTTCCATTTCAAGGAGCGTTCTCATGCGATCCTCCGGGCCGAAGTGATGCTTGCCACTGAGGATCCCCGCGCTGTTCACCACGCGATGCGCGGGTACCGGAGGCTTCGCCGCATGGCTGTTGTTCATGCAATAGCCCACGATGCGCGCCGAGCGCGCCGCGCCGAGGTAGCGGGCGATGGCGCCGTAGCTGGTCACGCGGCCGCGCGGGATCCGGCGCACCACGTCCATCACATCCCGGAAGAAGTCGCGCTCCTGGATGGCGCCGTCGCGGACCTGTTTCTTCTTCGGCATGATCCACGCGATCCCGGGTCAAGCCCGGGATGACAAGGTGAACCGAACGTAGTGGATCTTCCTCCCTTCGTCCAGCCACATCTGCTCATAAAAGGTGCGGATGTTGAGCACCTCCTGTTCCGCCGGTGGAAGTCGCGGCACCAGGTCCCGGTAGACGTCGGCGCTTTGCTCGAGCAGTTGAAGCCCTTGTTCCTTGATCTGTTCAAGCGTGTATTCGAAGAGCAACGCGCTGTCGGTCTTGAGGTGGATCAGGCCGCCGGGATTCAGGATCTCGCGATAACGCGCGATGAACAGCGGCGAGGTGAGCCGCTTGCGCGCCTTGCCGGCCTGTGGATCGCTGAAGGTGAGCCAGATCTCATCCACTTCATGCGGACCGAAACAACCGGTGATGTGGTCCACGTGCGCGCGAAGGAAGCCCGCGTTCCCAAGCCCACCCTCGATCGCCCGTTTCGCCCCGCGCCAGATGCGCGCGCCCTTGATGTCCACCCCGATGAAGTTGCTTTCGGGTCGCAGGCGCGCCAGGCCGGTGGTGTACTCTCCCTTGCCGCAGCCCAGTTCCACCACGATGGGCGCATCGCGCTTGAAGAACCCGCTGTTCCACCTTCCCTTCAAGGCGAAGGTCCCCGAGCGCAATTCCTCGAACGAGGGCTGCACCACGTGCGCGAACGTGAGGTTCTCGGCGAAGCGGGCGAGTTTCCCCTTGCCCATGGCGGGCGGCAAAGATGCGCGAGCGACCTTAGCCACCGTGTTCAACGGCGCGCGCATCCTGGTGGCCCCGCTGGATTGGGGGCTCGGACATGCCGCGCGCGACGTGCCCATCATCCGGCGGCTGCTGGAATTGGATGCCCGTCCGGTGATCGGCGCGGACAAGGGCCCCCTGGCGCTGCTGCGCGACGAATTCCCACGGCTGCCGTGGGTGCGGATCCCGGGTCTGGAGGTGCGCTACTCGAGGAGCCGGAGCCAGCGCTGGAGCATGGCGCGTCAGTTCCCGGCGATGATGGCCTCGGTTCGCGCGGAAGCGGCCACGTTCGCCCGGATCCGCGCGGATCTGGAGCTGGACGCGGTGATCAGCGATCAGCGCTTCGGCATCCGTTGCGGCGATCTGCCCAGCGTGATCGTCACCCACCAGGTCTTCCCCTTCACCCCGCTTGCGCGGGGCTTGCTGCGAAGGCTCAACCGCTCCTACCTGTCGCGTTTCGATCGCTGCTGGATCATGGACCGGGAGCAGGCGCCAGGACTGGCGGGAGACCTTTCGCATGGCCGTTCCATGCCCGGCAATGCACGCTACATCGGGACGTTGAGCCGGATGCGGCCGGCCGGACATGCACGGCGCCACCGCATCGCGGCCGTGATCAGCGGGCCGGAACCGCAGCGCACCCTGCTGGAGCGCATCCTGGTCGATCACCTGCGGGCGATCGACGGCGATCACCTTCTTGTCCTTGGGCAGCCGGGGATCGGGACCGAACGCAGGGTGAAGAACATCCGCATCGTGCCGCACCTGGACGCGGGCGCATTGGAGCAGGCCATGTGCTCGGCCGACCTGATCGTCTCGCGGAGCGGCTATTCCACCCTGATGGACCTGGTGGCGATCGGTCGCCCGGCCCTGATCATCCCCACGCCGGGGCAGCCCGAGCAGGAATACCTGGCGGATCTGCACCAGCGCACGGGGCGGTTCATCGTGCAGCCGCAACATGCGATCGACCTGCTGGCCGCCCTGGGGCGCGTGGCATCCCTCCGCTCGATCGCCCCGGAGCGATCCGATCCCGTCGCGCTGGAACAGGCCCTGCTGGAACTGGCCGGCCTCATCGCCCGATAGCTCCCCATACTTTCGCCGCGTGCTTCGCCCCGTGGCGTTCTGCCTCCTGCTGTTCCCCTTCAACCTGGCCGCCCAGGATGAAGCCGACCGGCGTCTGAAAGAACTGGAACAGCAGGCGACGCGGCTGGATGAAGAGCGCGCCGCATTGAACGCGCAGCTCGAACAGGCGAAACTGAAGGTGATGCAGCGCGACCTGGCCGCGCTGGGCCTGCCCGCCATCGCCCCCGGTGAACAGGTGATCGTGCATCCGGGTCATTCGCTGGTGTGGAGCGAGGCGCACCAGCAGCCCAAATGGACGGCGCACATCGTGACACACGACATCGTGAAGGGCAACCTCGCGCGCATCGACACCTTCCTGCCCGACCCCGGGGTGCCCGGCTCGGACCTGTTCACCAACTACTGGAACAGCGGCTACGACCGCGGCCACATGGTGCCCAGCGCCGACATGCGCTGGAGCAGGGACGCGATGACGGCCACCTACTACTACAGCAACATCAGCCCGCAGAAGGCCGAGATGAACCGGGGTGCCTGGGCGGAGTTGGAGGATTGGGCCCGGCGCTATGTCCACTTCGGGGGCGAACGCGTGTTCGTGGTCACCGGACCGGTGTTGGAAAAGGGCCTGCCCCAACTGCCCTCGCCCAGCGGGAAGGAGCATGTCAGCGTTCCCACCCTCTACTTCAAGGCCCTGGCCGACCTGGATGGACCGGAACAAAAGGGCATCGCTTTCGTGATGTCGAACGCGGGCCATGACGAGCCACCGGTGAGCTTCGCCGTGCCGATCGACAGCGTGGAACTGCTCACCGGTTTGGACCTCTTCCCGGCGCTGGATGATGCCGTCGAAGCGCACATCGAAGCGATGGCCGCCATCAAGCCCTGGCAGGCCGAAGGCGATCCCTTCTTCGGCGAAGTGGCTCCGTTGAAGGCGCCGCTACCCAAGGGCATGTACAATACCGTGCAGGCGCGCTATCACGTGGGCAGCACGGCCACCATCTGCGGCACGGTGGTGAGCACGCGGCGCACGCAAAAGGCCAACGCGATCTACCTGAACCTCGATCGCATGCATCCTCATCAGGATTTCTATGCGACCGTCTGGGACTACAACGGGCCCAACTTCAGCTACGATCCGGAAACGGCGCTGACGGGCAAAGCCGTTTGCGTGACCGGCAAGGTGACCCTGTACGACGACATCCCGAGGATCAGCATCAACAACGAGAGCGAGATCGAGCTGTGGGATGACGTGCGGCATTGACGCGCCAGCCCACCGCTACCTTGGCGGTCTCCCCTTCCACCGGCCGATGCTCACCTCGCGACCGTCGTCGATCTGCTGGCCGCTCCTGGCGATCGCCTGCAACAGCACCCCGATGGGAGATGACGCGATCCCCCGCACCTCCAACGCACGGTCACCGCGCACCGTGGCGTTCACCGTGGACCGGAGCGGTCCGGAAGCCGTGCTGGCCACCATCCAAGGCGCGATCGCGGCCAATGCGCTGGACAGCCTGACGGGCTTGTGCGATCCATGGGGACAGGCCGACCGTGGATGCCAGACCCTGTGCCGCATCGCCACGGACGACATGGTGCATATCGAAAAATTCAAGGGCTGGTTCACCCATGCGATCCTCACCGGACCCGTGGTGCATGCCGGCGACACGGCGACCCTGCCGGTGTTGCTGGATCCCGAAAGCCAGCCGCGCGACCTGGACCTCCGGGTGATCAAGCGCGGCGGCGAATGGTACCTTTTGCGCTTCCAGTTCAGATGACCGTGGACCTGCCCGACCTCATGCGCCCCCCGGCCATCGCCCTCGCGCTCCTGATGACCGGATGCACGGCACCCGGGACCGCCGATCGGCATGAGGCGCCGGAAGCCTCGAAGACAAACCCGCCGCTGCTGGTCGCCCTGCCTCCCGAGCACACGGGCGTGACGCATGCCAATGTGGTGAACGAGACCCCGGAGATGAACTACTTCACGTACGAATATCTCTACAACGGCTGCGGCGTGGCGGTGGGCGACGTGAACAACGACGGGCTGTCCGATCTCTACTTCACGGGCAACCTGGTGCCCGACAAGCTCTACCTGAACAAGGGAGGCATGCGATTCGAAGAGGTGACAGACCAGGCCGGGTTCGGACCCCACGAAGGCTGGCACAGCGGCGCGACCATGGCCGACATCAATGCCGACGGCTGGCTGGACCTCTTCGTGTGTCGCGCCGGCTGGTACGCCGATCCAACCATGCGCACCAAGCTGTGCTACATCAACAACGGGGCATCGGCACCGGGCGCCGTGCCCACCTTCACCGAACGCGCCGCCGAACTGGGCGTGGCCGATACCACGCGCGCCACGCAGGCCGCCTTCCTGGACTACGACAAGGACCGGGACCTCGACCTCTTCCTGCTCAACACGCCCCTGCAGCCCGACCGGACGCTGAGCAACATCGAGGTCGAGGCGTTGATCCGCGGCCGACGCTCGCCCTCCAACCGGCTCTATCGCAACGACGGCGTTCGGTTCACCGATGTGACCGCCGCGGCCGGCCTCTGGAGCATGGGGTACGGCCTGGGCGTTTCCGTCAGCGACCTGAACGACGACGGCCACCCGGACATCTACGTGGCCAACGACTACATCGAGCCCGACAAGCTATACATCAACAACGGCCGCGGTGGCTTCAGCGAGGAGATCAAGCAGCGCACGCGGCACATCAGCAACTTCGGCATGGGCTGCGACGCGGCCGACTACGACAACGACGGCCTGGTGGACGTGATGGTGCTGGACATGGTGAGCGAGGACCACGTGCGCAGCAAGAAGAACATGGCCGGCATGAGCAGCGACAAGTTCTGGACCAGCGTGATGGCCGGCTACCACTACCAGTACATGTTCAACACCCTGCAACGCAACAACGGCAATGGCACCTTCAGCGAAGTCGCGCAGCTGGCCGGAGTGAGCAAAACCGACTGGAGCTGGGCGCCCCTGTTCGCCGACCTGGACAACGACGGCTGGAAGGACCTGCTGATCACCAACGGCTACAAGCGCGACATGCGCGATAACGACTACATGATCGAGAGCGAGCGCCTGAAGAAGGGCAAGGTGCCGGTGACCTTCGAGCAGGTGCTGGAGCTGATCCCCGTGAACAGGATACGCAACTACCTCTTCCGCAACAACGGCGACCTGACCTTCACCGACGTTTCGGAACAGTGGGGCTTCACCCGCCCGGTGAACTCCAACGGCGCCGCCTATGCGGATCTGGACAACGACGGCGACCTGGACGTGGTGATCTGCAACGAGGATGAACCCGTGGAGATCTTCGAGAACCGCGCCGTGCAACAGGGCCGCGACCACTTCCTGCGGGTGGATCTCGAAGGTGCATCCACCGCGCTGGCCATGGGCGCAAAGGTGACGGTGACCACGCCCGCCGGCATGCAATTGCAGGAACTCCAGCCCACGCGCGGCTTCCAATCCTGCATGGAGAGCGTACTGCATTTCGGACTCGGCGAAGCGACCACCGCCGACGAACTGCGCGTGGAGTGGCCCGACGGCCGCGTGAGCACCTTCACCGGGGTGCCCGGCGGCCAGACCTTCCGGGTGGAGCTGAACACGGCGAAGGAGGCGCCGCTGGAACCGGTTCCCGATCAACTCCTCGAAGAGGATGCCGTCGCCCTCGGACTGGACTTCACCCACCGCGAGAACGCGTATGACGACCTCAGGCAGGAGGTGCTGATCCCGCACAAGCAGAGCGAGAACGGGCCGCTCATGTCCGTGGGCGACGCCAACGGCGATGGGCTCGATGACCTCTTCATCGGCGGGGCACGCGGCCAGGCAGGCGCCCTCTTCGTCCAACACGGCGATGGCCGATTCAGGAAGGCCGCATCACAACCTTGGGAAGCCCACAAGGACCGCGAGGACATGGGCTCCCTCTTCTTCGATGCCGATGGCGACGGCGACCAGGATCTCTACGTCGTGAGCGGCAGCAACGAGGTGGACCTCCGCTTCGACCAGTACGACAACCGCCTCTATGCCAACGATGGCAAAGGGACCTTCACGTACAAGCCCGAGTCGCTCCCACCCCTGGAGACCAGCGCCCTGCGCGTGGCCGCGGGCGATATCGACCAGGATGGCGACCAGGACCTCTTTCTCGGCGGCCGCATCACCCCCGGGCAGTACCCTCGCCCCCCGCGCAGTTACATCCTGATCAACGACGGCACCGGGCGCTTCGCCGATGCCACCAAGGAACTGGCTCCCGACCTGATGTACCCCGGCCTGGTGACCGATGCGGAACTGCTCGACCACGACGGCGACAAGGACCTTGACCTGATCCTGGTGGGCGAGTGGATGCCCATCACCTTCTTCGAGAACACGGGGGGAAGACTGGTCAGGGACGAACGCAACGGGCTGAAGGACACCGAAGGCTGGTGGTGGAGCCTCACCAGCGGCGACATCGATGGCGACGGCGATCCCGACCTGGTGGCCGGGAACCTGGGCTGGAACCACAAGTTCCACGCCTCGCCCGAGCACCCGCTGCACATCTACTGGGGTGATCTGGACCACAGCGGCCGTCCGGACATCGTGCTGGCCAAGGAGAACGCGGAGATCGGACTGGTGCCCGTGCGCGGCCGCCAATGCTCCTCGCAGCAATGCCCGATGATCACCGGGAAATTCCCCACCTACGATGCCTTCGCGCGCGCCAACCTGGAGCAGATCTACACGCCGGAGAAGCTGCGCGCCGCGCTTCACCTGCAGGCGAAGCACCTGCGCAGTTGCCTGCTGATGAACCAGGGCGGCGGCCGGTTCGAACTCAAGGACCTGCCCAACCTGGCGCAGACCGCCCCGATCATGGGCTCCGTGCTGCTGGACGCGAACGGCGATGGCCACCTGGACCTCTGCGTGGCCGGCAACCACTGGGGCGCGGAGGTGGAGACGATCCGCTACGACGCGGGCACGGGGCTGATCCTGCTCGGCGATGGGAGGGGCGGGTTCACGCCGATGACCATCGCCCGGAGCGGCTTCTTCGCCTGGGGCAACGCCAAGGACGTGGCGCTGCTGCGCACCGCGCGCGGGCCGCTGATCGCCGTATCGAACAACAACGACCGCCTCCAGGCCTTCGGCCCCGCCAGCGGCAGCGGATCTTTGCCCGGTCAACGACCTTGATCGATGCCTGATCCATCCGCCCGCCCGGCCTTTCTGATCCGGTCATTCCCATCCGCATTCGCGGCCCTGATCCTTGCCGGTTGTGGCGATCCGGCTGCGGATCCCGGTGGTCCGGCCCGCACGACGCACCTGTTCCGCGAGGTGAGCGCCGATGGCAGCGGGATCCACTTCGCCAATGTCCTGACCGAATCGCCGGAGGTGAACTACTTCACCTACGTGTATGCCTACAACGGCGGTGGCGTGGCCGCCGGCGACCTGAACAACGACGGGCTCACCGACCTGTACTTCACCGGCAACCAGGTGAGCGATCGCCTCTACCTGAACCGCGGCGCACTGCGCTTCGAGGACGTCACCACCAGGGCGCTCGGCGACGCGGCCGGCGGCGGCTGGCGCAACGGGGTGGCCCTGGCCGACGTGAACGCCGATGGCTGGCTGGACATTTACGTGTGCCGTGGCGGGCCCACGAGCGACAGCGCGATGACGCGCAACCTGCTTCACCTCAGCCAGGGCGCCGGCGCCGATGGCGTGCCCACCTATGTTGAACGCGCGGTGGCCTGCGGGATCGCCGACACCACGCACAGCACGCAAGCGGCCTTCCTCGACCATGACAAGGATGGCGACCTCGATCTGTTCGTGATGAACACACCCGCCGACCGGATCCGCGACCTCACCAACATTTCCGCGCTCAAGCGCGTGATGGAGCACAAGGCCCCCACCAGCCGCCTATATCGGAACGATGGGCCCCATGCCGGGCCGGGCGGCACCATGCTGCCGCGATTCACCGACGTGACCTACGAGGCCGACGTACAGAGCTTCACCTACGGCCTCGGCCTCAGCGTGGCCGACATCGACGGCAACGGATGGCCCGATGTGTACACCGCCTGCGATTTCGACTCACCCGACCTGATGTACATGAACACCGGGAATGGCCGCTTCGCCGAACAGCTCCAGGGCCGCACCCGCCACATCAGCAACTTCGGAATGGGTTCCGACATCGCCGACATCAACAACGACGCGCTGCCCGACATCGTGGTGCTGGACATGACGGCACCGGATCACCTGCGCAACAAGACCAACATGGGCAGCATGAGCCCCGAACGGTTCTGGGGCAACGTGCGCGGCGGTTACTTCTTCCAGTACATGGTGAACACCCTGCAGCTGAACAACGGCAACGGCAGCTTCTCGGAGATCGGCCAGCTGGCCGGCATCGCCCGCACCGACTGGAGCTGGGCGCCCCTGCTGGCTGACCTGGACAACGACGGCTGGAAGGACCTGCTGGTGACCAATGGCTACAAGCACGACGTGCGCAACAACGACTATGCCCGCACCGTCTTCGACAGCCTGCGCAGCGGAACGGACTTCTACAACACGCTGGACCTGATCCCCAGCACCCGCCTGCACAACTACCTCTTCCGCAACAACGGCGACCTCACCTTCAGCGACAGCACCGCGGCCTGGGGCTTCACCAAGGCGGTGAACAGCAACGGCGCCGCCTACGCCGACCTGGACAACGACGGCGACCTGGACCTTGTGATCAACCACATCGACGACGTTGCCTCGCTGTACGAGAACACCTCGAACGAACGAGCCGACGCCGGCCACTGGCTGCAACTGGACCTTCGCGCCGGCACCGTGCATGCCCTGGGCGCCAAGGCGATCGTGCGGGTCAGGGGATCCGTGCAGTACCAGGAACTCTATCCGGTGCGCGGGTACCAGAGCAGCGTGGATCCGGTGCTGCACTTCGGCCTGGGCACCGCCGAGGTGGTGGATACCCTGGAGATCCACTGGCCCGATGGATCTTACACGCTGATGGAACAGGTGAAGGCCGACCGGCGCCTGGCGCTCCAACAGGAAGACGCGAGCGCGGTGCGGCCCATGGCCGCAACGGAACAGCCGCTGTTCGACGAGGTGACGCTCCAACGCGGGTTGGAATGGCGCCACATGGAGAACCCCTACGACGACTTCAAGCGGGAGGTGCTCCTGCCCCACAAGCAGAGCGAGTTCGGTCCGTTGCTGGGCGTGGGCGATGCCAACGGCGACGGACGCGACGACCTCTTCGCCGGTGGCGCGCACGGCCAGGCGAGCATCCTGTTCCTGCAGCAGCCCGGCGGTTCCTTCGCTCCATCGCGGTCGCAGCCCTGGAAGGAACACGCCGCGCAGGAACAGCTCGGCTCCCTGTTCTTCGACGCCGACGGCGATGGCGACCAGGACCTGCTGGTGCTCGCCGGATCCAACGAGCACGACGTGCGCGATGCGATCTTCCAGCAACGCCTCTACATCAACAACGGGCAAGGCGACTTCAGTGCCGCCCAACACGCCCTGCCCCCCATGAGCACCAGCGCCATGCGCGCGGCCACCGCCGACGTGGACGCCGACGGCGACGCGGACCTTTTCATCGGTGGACGGACCTCGCCGGGTTACTACCCCTTCCCTCCCCGCTCCTACCTCTTGCTGAACGATGGTCATGGGACCTTCAGCGATGCGACCGAAGCGATCGCACCGGACGCCATGGGGCCGGGCATGATCACCGCGTGCGCGTTCACCGACCTGGACCATGACCGCGATCCGGACCTCGTGCTCGCCGGCGAATGGATGCCCATCACGGTGCTGCGCAACACGGGCGGCCGCTTCCGGAACGCCACGGCCGAGTTCGGCCTCGAAGGCACCAGCGGGTGGTGGTATTCGCTCGCCGTGGCCGACGTGAACGGCGACGGGCACCAGGACCTGATCGGCGGGAACCTGGGATGGAACAGCAAGTTCCAAGGCACGCCGGAACATCCGGTGCATGTCTACTGGGCCGACTTCGACGACAACGGCCGCAGCGACATCGTGCTCGCCAAGGAAAAGGGCGGCGTGCAGCTGCCGGTGCGCGGCCGCGAATGCAGCAGCCAGCAATGCCCGGTGATCCTCGATCGCTTCCCCACCTATGAGCAGTTCGCCATGGCCGATCTGCAACGGATCTACACCCCGGAAAAACTGGAGAAGGCCCTTCACCTGCAAGCCGGGTTCATGCGGTCGGCCGTTTTCCTGGCCGACGGGAGCGGACACTTCACGCCGAAGGTGCTGCCCAACCTGGCCCAGGTGGCGCCCATCAACGCCATCGTGCCCCTTGACGTGAACGGCGACGGGATCCTGGACCTGATCGCCGCCGGCAACAACTGGGGCGCGGAGGTGGAGACCGTGCGCTACGACGCGGGCACCGGTCTGATCCTGCTCGGCGACAACACCGGATCGTTCAGGCCCATGCCGGTGGCGCGCGGCGGCTTCCTGGCCGGCGCCAACGTGAAGGACCTCGCCCTGTTGCGCACCGGCACGGATGGCCGGCCGCTGATCGTGGTGGCCAACAACAACGACGTGCTGCAGGCCTTCGCGCCGGTGGGTGCCCCGCTCAGCGCGCTTGCGCCAAGGTGAAGCTGATGGTGGTGCCCCCGCCCTCGGTGCTCTTCACCGAGATCGACTGGCCGTGCGCCTCGATGATGTGCTTCACGATGGCCAGGCCCAGTCCGGAGCCGCCCTCGTGGCGCGACCGTCCGCGGTCCACGCGGTAGAAGCGTTCGAAGAGCCTTGGCAGATGCTCGGGCGCGATGCCCATGCCGTTGTCGCTCAACTCCACGAGCACCTGCCCGCCCTCCAGTTCGAAGGCGCGCACCTCCACGCGCCCCTGCGGCCGGCCGTAGCGGATGGCGTTCTCCAGCAGGTTGCTGAACACCTGGCCCAACCGGTCCGGGTCGGCCATCACGAGCGGCACCTCCTCGATCGCGTTGCGCAATTCCATGCCCCTGGCCGGCGCCGATCGGCCGGCATCGGCCAGCTCGGCCTCGACCAGCTTCTTCAGGTCGGTGGGCGCCAGCTCGAGTTCAAGCCGGCCGCTTTCCAGGCTGGCGATCATGTCCATGTCCTCCACGATCTTGCCCAACCGGTCGGCGCCGCGGGCCGCGCGCTGCAGGAAATCGCGGCGTACCTGGGCATCGGTGTCCTCCTCGTCGAGCAGGGTGTGCAGGTAGCCCTGGATCTTGAAGATCGGCGTTTTCAGTTCATGGCTCAGGTTGCCGATGAACTCCCGGCGGACCTTCTCGCGTTCCTTCAACTCGGCGATCTCCGCGCCCTTTTCCCGCGCCCATTCGTCCACCGTATCGCGCACCCTGCCGATCACGTCGCTGCCCATGTCCACCACCGTTCCGCCCGGGTGCCCGGTCTTCAGGTCATGCACCAGGCGGAACAGCACGCGCAGCCGCGCCTTGATGAACCGTTCCAAGGTGACGAACACCGTGAAGTAGGACACCGCGAAAGACACGGCCGCGTAGAACAGCGCCCACCATGCGCTCACCCCGGAGGCCGAAACCTGGAGCAGGCCCAGCGCGCCCACCACGATGGCCACGAAGACCGCCGCCGCGCCGGCGGCCTGGCGCGGGGTGATGGTATCGATGCGTCGTTCGGAAGCCATGTCCGTCCGGATGGGCCCGCGAAGCTACCCTCCGGCGGAAGTGCCGCGTCACTGGATCACGATGGGATCGGTGAGCACGACGTTGCTCAGGTGCAACGCGCGATCCACCAACTGCGCGCTCAGGCGGACCGTATCGCCTTCGGTGCCGGGGATGACCGGCCATCCCAGCGCCACGGCGACCTCTCCTTCCAGCGCCTTGTTCTGCCCGGTGGGCGTCACCACGGGAACGCGGTAATAGATCGGAATGGCAAAGGATACCGGTTCGTCCTCCCAGTCGCCATCGATCAGGCGGTAATACTCGATGAACAGGTTGTAGTAGTACGGCAAGGTGTCGAAGGGCGGGTAGTCGTAGCTGTCGTCCAATCCGATGTCCCCATCGCCATCGGTGAACGCCACCACCAGGGAAGCGGAGTCGCCATGCTGGGTGAAGGCCTTGAAGGCGAGCGCCGGCTCGATGGGGAACTCCGCCTCGGGCTGGCAGCCGACCAGGGCACCGGCGAGCAGCGCCAGCACCCCGAAGGTGATCCGCATGTCGCGATGCATCGCTTCAAAAGTACATTGCCCGCATGGCGATCCCCCATCCGTATGCCACCCTGGCCGACCGGGCCTTCGCCATCGGGGATGCCGAAGCCTTCAACGCGCTGGCGTTGGAGCTATTTCACCTGCACGCCACGAAGAACCCGGTGTACCGTGGGTTCCTGGATCCGTTGAACGTACGGCCCGACCGGATCACCGGGACCGCCGGCATCCCCTTCCTTCCCATCGGCCTGTTCCGCACCCACCAGGTGATGCTCCAGGGCCTGAAGCCGGGCGTGACCTTCACCAGCAGCGGAACGACCGGAGCGGTTGGCAGCCATCACCGCGTGGCATGGCCGGAACTGTATGAGCGATCCTTCCGCGCCTCGTTCACCGCCGCCTACGGCGATCCATCCGGATGGCGCATCATCGCCCTGCTGCCCTCCTACCTGGAACGGCGCGGCAGCTCGCTGGCGTACATGGCCGAAAGGCTCATCGCGGCCTCCGGCGATCCATGGAGCGGAAGCTACCTGTACCAGTACGATCGCGTGGCGGACCTGCTGCTGAAGTCGGAGGAGGAAGGACGGAAGACCTTGCTGCTCGGGGTCACCTTCGCTCTCCTGGATCTCGCGGAAAAACACCCCATGGCGTTCGCGCACACCACCGTGATGGAAACCGGCGGCATGAAGGGCCGTCGGCCCGAGATGGTCCGCGGGGAGGTGCATGGGATCCTGAAGAAGGCCTTCGGGGTCGAACGGATCCACAGCGAATACGGCATGACAGAGCTGCTCAGCCAGGCGTGGTCGCGGGGCGATGGCATCTTCCGCTGCCCGCCCTGGATGCGCGTGCGCATCCGCGAGGTGAACGACCCCCTGGCCGATGCCGGCATCGGGCGCACGGGGGGCATCGACGTCATCGACCTGTGCAACATCGGATCATGCCCGTTCATCAGCACGCAGGACCTGGGGCGCGTGCATGCCGATGGCTCCTTCGAGGTGCTGGGGCGCTTCGACAACGCCGACCTGCGTGGTTGCAATCTGATGGTGGAAGACCGGCCGGAGGATCAGGCGGCCGGATGACCGGAAGACGGATCGATCGCCCGCCAGGGCCATCACACCGCCTTCACCAGGAAGTAGTTCTTCTTCCCGCGTTGCAGCAGGATGAAGCGCCCGCCGATCAGGTCCGACGCCTTCACCGTGCGACCCTCATCGGCCTTCACCTTGTTCACCGCGATCGAGCCTTCCTTCAACGCGCGGCGCGCTTCCCCCTTGGAGGGCAGGAACCCCGACCGCTCGCTGAGCAGTTCGATCATCGGCACGCCGGCATCGATCACCGAACGGGCGACCTCGGCCTGCGGCACCCCGTCGAACACATCGAGCCATTGTTTTTCGGTGAGCGAGCCGAGCGCGTCGGTGGTGCCGCCGCCGAAGAGGATCTCCGCGGCCTGTTCGGCGGCCTTCAACTCCTGTTCGCCATGCACCCGGTGCGTGAGCTCGGCCGCCAGTTCGCGCTGAAGCCGCCGCGATCCGGGTGACTTCGCGTGCTCCATCACCAGCGCATCCACCTCGGCCTGGCTCCAGGTGGTGAAGATGTGCGCGTATCGGCCCGCATCGGCATCGCCGGCGTTGAGCCAGAACTGGTGGAACCGGTAGGGCGAGGTGCGCGCGGGGTCCAGCCACACGTTGCCGCTCTCGCTCTTGCCGAACTTGCCCCCGTCGGCCTTGGTCACCAGCGGCGCGGTGATCGCGTAGGCTTCTCCGCCGTCCATGCGCCGGATGAGCTCGACACCGGTGGTGATGTTGCCCCATTGGTCGCTTCCGCCCATCTGCAACGCGCAGCCCTTGTGCTTCCACAGCCAATGGAAGTCGTAGCCCTGCACCAACTGGTAGCTGAACTCCGTGAAACTGATGCCGCCTTCCAGCCGGTTCTTCACGCTGTCCTTGGCCATCATGTAATTCACGGTGATGTGCTTGCCCACCTCGCGGATGAACCGCAGGAAGCCCATGTCCTTGAACCAGTCGTGGTTGTTCACCATCTCCGCTGCGTTGGGGCCGGTGAAGTCCAGGAACCGCCTCAGCTGTTCGCCGATGCGTTGCTGGTTGTGGCGCAGCACCTCTTCCTCCAGCAGCTGCCGCTCGCCGTCCTTGCCGCTGGGATCACCCACCATGCCGGTGGCGCCTCCGATGAGCACGATGGGCTTGTGGCCGCAGCGCTGGAAGAAGGTGAGCAGCATGATGGGCACCAGATTGCCCACGTGCAGGCTGTCGGCGGTGGGATCGAAGCCGATGTAGCCGCCGCGCATGCCGCCCTTGAGGTGCTCCTCCACGCCGGGGGTGCTGTCGTGCAGCAGACCACGCCAGCGCAGCTCGGAGAGGAAGTCGCTCATGGAGGTTCCGCACGGATGCACGGCGGCATGCCGCGCACGCGGCGAAGATATCCGGGCGCATCGCGATGAGGGCCCGCCTACCTTGCGCGCCCGCCCGCGCATCGCACCGGCGGAGGAACATGGACCTGGTCACCGGCGGCACGGGCATCGTGGGTTCGCACCTGTTGCTGGAACTGCTCGTGCGCGGGCGTGACGTACGGGCCACGCATCGTCCCCGCAGCGATCGCGACGTGGTGCGACGGGTCTTCCGGCACTACGACCGGGAGGCGTTCTTCGATCGTGTCCACTGGATCGAATGCGACGTGCTGGACGTGCATGGCCTCGCCGAAGCGATGACCGGCGTGGAGCACGTGCATCACTGCGCCGCGCTGGTGAGTTTCGACCCGCGCGACACGAAGCGGCTGAGCGCCATCAACATCACCGGTACCTCCAACGTGGTGAACGCCGCGCTGGAAGCGGGTGTGAAGCGCCTCTGCCACGTGAGTTCCACCGGCGCCATCGGCCGCGTGGCGGCCAACGGCATGCTGACCGAAGACCAGCCATGGCAGAGCGACCGCCGCACCTCGCCGTACGCCATCAGCAAATACGAGGCGGAGCTGCAGGTGCGGCGCGGCGTGGCCGAGGGCCTCGACGCGGTGATCGTGAACCCCTGCATCGTGATCGGCCCCGGGCCGGCCGGCCGCAGCAGCATGACCCTGATCGAACGGCTTCGGCGGGGCACCCGCTTCTTTCCTTCAGGCGCCAACGCGGTGGTGGACGCGCGCGACGTGGCCCGTGCGATGGTGGAGCTGATGGCGCGAGGCGCCACCGGCGAGCGCTACCTGCTGATCGGCGGGAACATCAGCTACCGCGATCTCTTCGCCGCCATCGCCGGCGCGTTCGGCAGGCCCGCGCCCGATGTGCCGGCGCGTTCCTGGATGCTCGCGGCGGCCTGGCGCGCCGAACGGATGCGCTCGCTGCTCACCGGTTCGCGCGCGCTGATCACACGCCACACGGTGAACAGCTCGCGGAAGCACCAGGCCTTTTCGGCGGGAAAGGCCACGGCCTTGCTGGGCATGAAGTTCCGGGGCGTGGAGGAAATGGCGGGGAACGTGGCCGCTTTCCTGATCGGCCGCTAACGCGCGCTGTCCTTCCTCACCTCAAGTTCCGCCAGGATCTCCTCGTAGATCGCCTTCAGTTCCTCCGGCCGCGAGGCATAGTGATCGAAGGTGGCGGAGAACTCCTCCTCCGTCACCCCCCGCGCGGCGAACATCGAGTCGTAGTACTGCCGCATGGGGCTGTCGGTGCGCTGCTCCACCACCATCTCGTGGTTGCGCCGGGCTTCGATCAGCTGGGCCTCGAGCAGCACCTCCTTGAACCGGTCGCGCGGGAGCAGGCCCTCGGGGACGGCCTCGCGGTCGGAACACGAAGCGAGGATCGCGCAGACGGGAAGCACCATGCGCAGGTTCATCGCGCGAAGGTCAGACGTTCGCCGCGCAGGGCCCGATCCACCTTCCCATCCGCGCAAGCCAGCCGCCCGTTCACCCAGGTGCGTGTGACGCGCGAGCGCAAGCGCACCCCCTCGAAGGGGCTCCAGCCGCACTTGTACAGCACGTTGTCCTTCGCGACGGTCCACGGGGCATCGAGGTCCACCAGCACGAGGTCGGCGGCGAAGCCTTCACGAACGAAGCCGCGCCGCTCCACCTGGAAGAGCCTCGCGGGGGCGTGGCACATCGCCTCCACCACGCGCTCGATGGGGAACACGCCTTCATGCACCAGTTCGAGCATCGCCGCCAGGGCATGCTGGACCAACGGGCCTCCGCTGGGGCATTTCGCGTAGGGCCGGGCCTTCTCCTGGAGCGTGTGCGGTGCATGGTCGGTGGCCACCACGTCGATGCGACCGTCGTTCACGGCGGCACGGATCGCATCACGGTCCGCGCGGGTCTTGATCGCGGGGTTCCACTTGATCCGGGAGCCCAGCCGCGCGTAGTCCGCGTCGGTGAACCAGAGGTGATGAACGCAGGCTTCGGCGGTGATGCGTTTGCCGTCGAGCGGGCCGGGATCGAACAGATCCAGCTCGCGTGCGGTGCTGATGTGCAGCACGTGCAGGCGCGTGCCATGCTCGCGCGCCTTCGCCACCGCCCAGGAGGAGGAACGATAACAGCCATCGGCGCTGCGGATGGCCGGATGCTCTCCGATCGGGATCGCGTCGCCCCATTTCATGGTCGCGTCGGCGAGGTTGGCGCGGATCGTGGGCTCGTGCTCGGCATGCACGGCCAGGACCATGTGCGCCTCGCGGAACAGGCGGTCGAGCGTGCGCTCGTCGTCCACGAGGAGATCGCCGGTGCTGCTGCCCAGGAAGGCCTTCAGTCCGCACACCGTGCGCGGATCGGTGCGCAGCACCTCGTCCATGTTGTCGTTGGCCACGCCCATGTAGAAGCTGTAGTTCGCCACGGAAGTCGCGGCCGCGCGCGCGTACTTGCCGGCAAGCCGCTCCTGCGTGATGGCCGGCGGATCGGTATTGGGCATCTCCATGAAGGAGGTGACGCCGCCGGCCACCGCCGCCGCGCTGCCGTGGGCGATGTCGTCCTTGTGCGTCAGGCCCGGCTCGCGGAAATGCACCTGGTCGTCGATGGCGCCGGGCATCAGCACCAGGCCGCCGGCGTCCACCTCCTTCGCACCTTTTGCCTGGGCGATCCCCTCCTCCGCCACGCGCTCGATCGACCCGTCGCGCAGCAGCACGTCCGCGTCGAAGGCACGGCCTTCGTTCACCACGCGGGCATTGCGGATCAGGATGGGGTGGTCCAAATCGGCGATCGGCGGTCAGCGGTTCATTTCCACCCTCCGGCCCATTGTAGATCGTTCACGCGCCGGTTCATTCACGCATTCACCCGTTCACGCGCGGATCCGTTCGATCCGAACCGCATCTTCAACACGCCCGTGAACGCCTCGCCGAAAATGGCGGAGCTCATCTTGCTGCGGCCCTTCACGCGATCCACGAAGGTGATGGGCACCTCCACGATGCGGAAGCCGGCCTCCTTCACGCGGTATTTCATCTCGATCTGGAAGGCGTAGCCGATGAACCGGATGGCATCGAGGTCGATGGCGCGAAGGGCTTCGGCCCGGTAGCACACGAAGCCGGCGGTGGTGTCGCGCACGCCAAGCCAGAGCACCGAACGCACGTACAGCGAGGCGGCGTAGCTCATCAAGATGCGGTTCCAGGCCCAGTGCTTCACGCTGCCGCCCTTCACGTACCGCGAGCCCACGCTCATGCCCACGCCCGGCGCATCGCAGGCCTTGAACAGCCGCACCAGGTCCTCCGGGGTGTGGCTGAAGTCGGCGTCCATCTCGAAGATGAAGGCGTAACCCCGTTCCAACGCCCAGCGGAAACCGGCGATGTACGCGGTGCCGAGTCCCAGCTTGCCCGTGCGCCGCATCAGGTGAAGCCGTCCGGGATACCTGGCCTTCTCGCCCTCCACGATGTCGCCGGTCCCATCGGGCGATCCATCGTCCACCACCAGCACGTGGAACTCCGGTTCGAGCGCCATCACGCGCGCGAGGATGTCGCGGATGTTCTCCTTCTCGTCGTAGGTGGGAATGATCACCAGGCGCTGCATGGCCGGCGAAGGTAGTCGAGGCCCTTGCGGCGCATGCTCCGGGCGAGGTCAGGCGGGATGCCCCGCGTGCTCAACGCACGAGCGTCACGTGTCCCACGCGCTCGAACCGCTCGCCGCTGAAGGGGTCGCGGGCGAGGAGCTTCCAGGGGTACACGCCCAGGGGCACCGGATCGCCGCCGGGGAAGGTGCCGTCCCAGGACACGCCTGGTTCCGCCGTGTCGAACAGGGGCTGTCCCCATCGATCGAAGACCATGAAGCGGTAGTCGGCCGGGTCGATGCCCAGCACGACCGGAGCGAAGAGGTCGTTGATGCCGTCGCCGTCGGGGGTGAACGCATTGGGCACGTTCACCGTCGGTCCCATCACCACCTGGACCATGGAACACATGGTATCGGAGCACCACGGGGATACCGCGGCGATGAGGCACACCTCGTAGTCTCCTTCCTCGTACGGCGGGAAGGTGAAGGTGGGATCCTCGATGCTGGAGACGGCATCATGCCCGAACGACCAGTGGTAATAGAGCGCACCCTGGCTGGTGTTGTTGAAGAAGACCACGGGATCGGCGGTGTTCACCACGGGGGGCATGGCCGTGAAACCCGCGATGGGCTGTTCGGCCACCACGACCGGCGTGCCGAAGGTGGTGGTCGATGCGCAGCCGAAGCCCGGATCGATGGTGAGGGTGACGACGTAGGTGCCGGGGACCGCATAGATCACCGTGTCGGGCTCGGGATCGGTGCTGGTGGTGCCGTTGCCGAAATCCCAGAGGAAGCTGCCGCTCTCGGTGTAGTCGGTTCCGAAGACCGCCTCCACGGGCACGCAGCCGTTGGTGGCATCGCAGCTGATCACGGGTTCGGGCACCTCGATCACATCGATCGACACCACCGACTGGTCCTGCGGACAGGGTGCCGCGGCGGTGACGGCATAGGTGTAGGATCCCTGCGGGTCCGAAGCGGGATCGAAGGAGCCGCCGAACGCCGTTCCATCCGGCGCCGTCCAGGTGCCACCCGCATCGGGGCTTCCACCGATCAACGGGAAGAGCGCGAAGGGAGGATCGTCGCCGCACGTGGTGATCGCCGCATCGAGACCCGCATCGGCGGGCTGGCTCAGGGCCACCGCCACGCCGGCCTGATCGCCCGGACAGGGGGCGATGCCGGCCACGGTGTACAGGTACGTGCCCGGTGGTGCGCTGGACGGATCGATCGTGCCGCTGCTTGGCGCGCCCAGCGGATCGGTCCAGGTGCCGCCGGGATCGGGCCCGCCTCCGAGCGCGGTGACCAGGGCGAACAGGGGATCGCTCATGCACAGGCTGACGGTGCCATCATCGCCCGCGAAGGCCGCGAGGCTCACCTGCACGTTCACCGTCGCCGTGGCGCCGGAACAGGGCGGCAGGCCGGTCACGGTGTATGTATAGATCCCTTGCGGATCCACCGAGGGATCGAAGACGCCGGGGAATGGAACACCGCCCGGTCCGGTCCACGCACCACCTGGATCCGGGGCGCCACCCAGTTGCATGAACAGGTCCACCGGCGCCGAACTGGTGCAGAGTGACACGCTGCCCGGCATGCCGGCGCTCACCGCGCTGTTCACCGTGATCGTGAGCACCGCCTGGGCATCGGGACAGCTTCCGCTGCCCACCACCGTGTAGGTGAAGCCGCCACCACCCGACGTGGAAGGATCGAAGAGGCTCGGCACCACGTTGCCACCACCGTCGGTCCACACGCCGCCGGCATCGGGCGTGCCCGCCAGCGCACCCGTCATGTCGATCGGTGGACCATTGCTGCACAGGGCGATCGCGTTGTTCTGCCCCGCGTTCGGTCCAGGCAGGACCGTCGCCGTCACCGTCGCCTGATCTTGCGGGCATGCTGTTCCACTTACCGTGTAGGTGTAGATGCCCGGTGTTGAACCCGCGGGATCGAACGTTCCCGTCGAAGCGGCGCCGCCGGGATCGGTCCAGACACCTCCCGGATCCGGCGTTCCCGTGAGCAGGCTGAAGAGCGACACCGGTGGATCGCCGGTGCAATACTGCACGATGGCATCGCCCCCGGCATCAGGTGGTGTTTCGATCGTCACCGTCACCACGCTCTGATCACCCCCACAGGGCGCCACCGCCGCCAGCGTGTAGGTGTAGGCGCCAGCCGGATCGATCGAAGGGTCGATCGTGCCTGAGTGCGCACCACCACCCGGTGCGGTCCATGTGCCGCCGGGATCCGCGCCGGTGAGCAGCGGGAAGAGCGCCGTGGGTGCCGAGG
>CAYMXP010000027.1:0-43174 GCA_964394425.1 uncultured Chryseobacterium sp.
AGGCCGAGCAGGGCCTGAACATCGGCCGCATGATCAGCCTGATGGGCCTGAACACCGACAAGGTGCCGGGCATGACGGTGAACCGCTATTGCAGCAGCGGCAGCGAGACGATCGCCATCGCCGCGGCCAAGGTCCACAGCGGGCAGGCCGATGTGATCATCGCCGGCGGCGTGGAGTGCATGAGCCCCATCCCCTTCGGCGGCTGGCGCATCGTACCCAACTACGAGGTGAGCAAGGTGAACCCCACCTACTACTGGGGCATGGGCCTCACGAGCGAGGCCGTGGCGCGCGACTTCAAGGTGAGCCGCGAGGATCAGGACGCCTTTGCACTGAAGAGTCACGAGAAAGCGCTGGCCGCGATCGCCGCCGGAAGGTTCAAGGACGAGATCGTGCCGGTGGAGGTGGAACGCGTGTACCTGGACGAGAAGGAAAAACGCCAGGTGGAGAAGTACGTGGTGGATACGGATGAAGGTCCGCGCGCGAGCACCTTGGAAGCACTGGCGAAGTTGAAGCCGGTGTTCGACGCCAAAGGAGCTACCACGGCGGGCAACAGTAGCCAGACCAGCGATGGCGCGGCCTTCGTGCTGGTGGTGAGCGAGCGCATGTTGAAGCAACTCAACACCGGGTCAGGGCCCGGTGCAAGCGTGAAGCCGATCGCGCGCCTCCTCTCCTACCACGTGGCCGGTGTGGAGCCGCGCATCATGGGCATCGGTCCGGTAGCCGCCGTGCCGAAGGCGCTGGAGAAGGCCGGGCTGAAGCTGAACGACATCGGGCTGTTCGAGCTGAACGAGGCATTCGCGTCGCAATCACTGGCGGTGATCCGCGAGCTGGGCCTGAACCCCGACATCGTGAACGTGAACGGCGGCGCGATCGCGCTGGGGCATCCGCTGGGGTGCACGGGGGCGAAGCTTTCGGTGCAGTTGTTCAATGAGATGCGGCGGCGGAAGCAGAAGTACGGCGTGGTGACGATGTGCGTGGGGACGGGGCAAGGTGCGGCGAGCGTGTTCGAGTTGTTGAATTGATGGAGCAAATGCGTGATAGTTGTTGGTGCGTGCCCCCCAGCTCAAATGCAGCCGGGTGGGGCTTTCCCATGCGATCCATCGCGTAGAGTGCGGGATCCATAACGATCAGGCTTCTGGCCGATACATTCGCCCGACCCTTGGACCTGGGGATGTGATCGTTGCCGATCTGACGACTGACTTCAACAACTCGCTGCGTCCTGCACCGAATGATCAAGCACCACACCAAACTCGCACCGCACATGCGCCACCTCCTGCTCATCCTGCTCACGAGCATCGGTGGTCTTTCGCCCTGCCAGGCCACCACCTACTACATCTCCCTCTCCGGCAGCAACACCAACTCCGGCCTTTCGTCGGCTACCGCATGGCGCACCTTGACCTACGCGGCATCGAACGCCAGTCCCGTGGCGGCTGGCGATACCGTGCATGTGGCCGCCGGCGATTACGGTGACGAGGAAGTGGAGTTCGAGAAAAGCGGAAGCGCGGGCCTGCCGATCGTCTTCCTCGGCTACCAGACGGCGCCGGGCGACGCGCCGCCCTTGCTCGTGGACCAGCCCGATCCCTACCTCGACTTCGACCCCAGCCTGATGCCCACATACGATGGGGTTGATCGCGCCAGCGGCATCGGCTTCGACCTTCAGGACGAACAATACCTGGTGATCCGGAATTTCCAGATCCGGAACTACGCGTACGGCGTGCTCCTGGGCAGCGGCAGCCAGGCGGATGCCGGGCATCACGTGCTGTACAACATCAACGTCCGCTCCATCGGCAACGTCAATGGTGGCTATTCCGGCATGGCCATCCGGCTGGGCAGCATGGGCACCGATTTCGCGAACCACAACACGCTCACCAATTGCCTGGTGGTGAACGCCGCCGCCGAGGGCATGAGCATCAACGGCGACCACAACCAGCTCACGGGGTGCATGGTGCTCTGCAACGACGTGGTCACTTCCAACGCCGCGACGGACTATTACATCTTCGTGTGCGGCAGCTTCAACACCGTGGACGATTGCACCATCGAGCGCGAGCCCGGCCTGGCCCACAACGGACATGGGATCGGGGTGAAGAGCAATGCCGAACAGGTGGTGGATGATGGACTGCCGTTGCCCGTGATCGCCCCGCAGTACAATCTCTTCCGCAACTGCACCGCCTACAACGTCGGCGAATCGTTCTATGTGAGGCACCGGCTCGTGGAGCACAACACCTTCCAGCACTGCACGGCCTACGGCACGCACACCGGCGCCAACGGCTCGGGCAGCGGCGAGGGCAACGCCATGGTGGTGCGCGATGGAGCGAGCAACAATGTCTTCGATGGCTGCGTGGCGGAGAACTGCCTTTCGGGCTTCAACTTCCTGGACACCGTGGAGGACGGGGACACCGGCGTCAACCCGCCCGGCCACCCCGGCAACGACAACACGTTTTCCAACTGCATCATCAGGAACTGTTACATCGGCGTGCGGTTCAACGACTACTCCATCCCCTCCGATGCCGGTGACAACACCATCGCCAACTGCACCTTTTACAAGACCCGGTACATGTTCCAGGCCGGCCGCGCCTGCGCGAACATGAACTACATCAACAACATCTTCCACGGCTGCCTGCCCGCCACGCCGGGCGGGGCCTTCAAGGTTGGCGCGTTCAGCAGCGACATCCAGGCCAATGCGGGGAACACCTACTTCAGCCATTGCGACTTCATCAACATCCAGGGCGGCATGCCCGGCGGCTTCGTGGCCGCCACGATCAATGGCCTGTCAGCGGATCCACAGTTCGTCGATCCCCTCAACGGCGACTTCCACCTGCAACCGGCAAGTCCGTGCGTCGATGCCGGCACCGCCCTGGCCGAGGTCGATCACGACAGCATCCCCCGGCCGCAAGGCAGCGGCACCGACATCGGTGCGTTCGAGTACTCGGGTCCGCTCGTCGTCATCGCTCATGATGCGACAACGGGAAGTCCGGTCATCGACGTGTACCCGAACCCCGCGAACGGGTGCTTCACGCTGGCCCTCTTCGGCTTTGATCCCGGAACCGAGCTGCACGTCGCGATCCTGGACGTGAACGGGAGACAACATCTATCCAAGTCCTTGACGGGCGCTTCGCCAGGAATGCTGATCCCGGTGGAGCCGGTTGCGAGCCTTATGCCGGGGATCTACCTGGTCACCGTCACACAGGGCGGTGATCGCATGGAGCGCAGGTTGATCGTCCAATGAGGAAGCGAATGGGTCATCTCAGTGCGAAGCCGCGCACACGTTCATAGCGGCTTCCGGGCCTGAGCACACGCTTGAGCAGCACCACCTCGGTCACCCGGTCCTCCTGGCTGAACTCATGCGGCGCGAGCAGTTGCCAGGACCTTTCGAACTGCCCTGGTCCTAGCCCGGCTGCAATGGTGAGGTGCGGGTGATCGGTTTCACGGATGGAGGTGTGCAACGCTTCATCGGCTTTCATGGCCGCAATGATCGGGATGCGCACGGTGGCAATGACCTCCTTCTCCACGGGATCGATGTAGATGGTGCGCTTATCAGGGAAGTGCGTGATGCCATGGTAGTGCAGTGCGAATGCGTGCTGACCGGTCGTGCCTTGGGTGATGGCGTCAACAATCGCTGACTCCTTCGCTGCCGACAGGTCGAGGAAGCAGAGGGTGACATGCGGTGGCGTGTTGCGGCCGCTGAAGGTTCCGATGCGGGCATGCAAAACGTTCCGAAGGCGGTCCACCTCGGCGGAAAGCGCGGAGCCTGGAAGGACGGTGAGGAGGAAGCGATGCACCATGACCGGTCGATCGTACCGCCGGTCGCCGGCCGTGCGCGCCCCGTTCATTTCCGGAGCAGCACGTCCCTCAGGACCACCGCATGGTTTTGGTCCTGGTCCGCGGCGGCATAGACGAGTGTCACGGTGCGGTCGGCCGCCAGTTCGCGCACCCGGTCCAGTTCCTCGCGATGCGAGCGCAGCTCCGCACGGTAGGTCTTGGCGAAGTTGCCGAAGTCCATCTCACCGCCATGGAAGGCCTTGCGCAGATCAGCAGAGGGCGGGAGCACCTTGTTCCATTCGTTGAGGCGGGCGCGTTCCTTCGAAATGCCGCGCGGCCAGAGGCGGTCCACCAGCATGCGATAGCCGTCCGAGGCGGTGGCCTTCTCCTGGACCCGTTTCAAGCGGAGCGCCATGATCTTCCGAAGGTACGATCGATTAGCCGCGGCATCGGCGCGCCTCCGAACTTCCTACCCACGATCCGAACCATGCCCCTTGGAAAATCGTTACGCGCTCAGAACTTTATCCCCGCCACGAAGCGCGGCCGTTCGCCGAACATCACCACCGAGATCCATGAGCACCAAAACCACGACCAAGGCCCTGCAGGGCGGCGAATTCCTGATCCGCGCGAGCGAGCCGCAGGACATCTTCATCCCCGAGGAATTCAACGAGGAGCAGCGCATGATAGCGGCAACTTGTGTGGAGTTCCTCGAACAGCACGTGTGGCCGCAGCTGGTGGCGATCGACGAACAGAAGGAGGGCCTCATGCCGGACCTGATGAACAAGGCCGGCGAGCTGGGCCTGCTGGGCATCACGATCCCGGAAGACCTGGGCGGCTTCGGCAAGGACTTCATCACCGGCATGCTGGTCACGGAGAAGACCGGCGCCGGCCACAGCTTCAGCGTGGCGATCGCCGCGCACACGGGCATCGGCACCCTGCCGATCCTCTACTACGGCAACGACGCGCAGCGGAGGAAGTACGTCCCCAAGCTCGCCACCGGCGCATGGAAGGCGTGCTACTGCCTCACCGAGCCCGGCAGCGGCAGCGACGCGAACAGCGGCAGGAGCAAGGCGGTGCTCACGCCCGATGGCAAGCACTATCTGCTGAACGGCCAGAAGATGTGGATCACCAACGGCGGATTCGCGGACATCTTCACCGTGTTCGCCAAGATCGATGACGACAAGAACCTGAGCGCCTTCATCGTGGAGAAGGACTTCGGCGGCATCACGCTGAACCCCGAGGAGCACAAGATGGGGATCAAGGGCAGCAGCACACGCCAGGTCTTCTTCAACGACTGCAAGGTGCCGGTGGAGAACCTGTTGAGCGAGCGCGGCAACGGCTTCAAGATCGCGGTGAACATCCTTAACATCGGCCGCATCAAGCTGGCCGGCGCCACGCTGGGTGGCGCGAAGAAGACCCTCGACCTGTCGATCCAGTATGCCAACGAACGCCTCCAGTTCGGCAAGCCCATCAGCAGCTTCGGAGCGATCCAACAGAAGCTGGCGGACATGGCCACTTACGCCTACGTCGTGGAAAGCGCCCTGTACCGCTGCAGCCGCGACATGGAGCAGGCCATCGAGGAACTGAAGGTCGGCGGCGCCGATCATGCGAAAGCGCTGCTGAAGGGCGTGGAGCAATACGCCGCCGAAGCGGCCATCCTGAAAGTTTCCGGCAGCGAGTGCCTCGACTACATCGTGGACGAGGGCGTGCAGATCCATGGCGGCATGGGCTACAGCGCCGAGAGCGCCGTGGAACGCGCCTACCGCGACAGTCGCATCAACCGGATCTTCGAGGGAACGAACGAGATCAACCGCCTGCTGATCGTGGACATGCTGATGAAGCGCGCGATGAAGGGCCAGCTCGACCTGCTCGGTCCTGCGAAAGCCGTGGCCGATGAACTGATGGGCATTCCCGATCTGGCGGGACCGGATGACAGCCTGCTCGGCGAAGAAAAGCGCCTGGTGGCGAACTTCAAGAAGGCGGTGCTGATGGCCGCCGGTGGGGCAGCGCAAGAGCTCGGTCTCGGCCTGGGCGAGGAGCAGGAGATCGTGATGCACATCAGCGACATGGTGATCGACACCTATCTCGCAGAGAGCGTGCTGTTGCGGACGTTGAAGCTGGCGCAAATGCGCGATACCGGCCTGCCGACCGGACAGGCAGGCTTGGGGGCCGGCATGACAGAACAGGTGGCCATGTGCCAGGTCTTCATCCGCGATGCCGCGGACCGCATCAACAAGAACGCGCGCGAGGCCGTCAACGCCTTCGCCGAGGGCGACGAGCGCCAGGCGATGCTGATGGGCGCGAAGCGGTTCACCAAATACGCCCCTTTCAACAGCAAGAACGCCCGGCGACTGGTCGCGGGTCGGATGGTGAAGGAAGGCAAGTATCCATTCTGACATGGGGGCCTAAAAGCCCGGCGCATCACAAGAACAACGATCGATCAGGCGGCGCCATCCGTCTCCCTGGTCAGGCGCCGATCACTCGAGCCGGGCACGGATGCTGTCCTCCGGCACCGGGAAGTCCTTCGGCCACCAGTCCTCCTGCGTCTGCCCGGGCAGGATCATGTGGAATCCGTTGATGAACTGATCGCACACCGCGTCGATCGGGTAGACGCCGTCGCTCAGCAGGGTGATCTGGAACATGCGTCCGCCCACCAGCAGGATCTGCGACACGATGTGCGGTCCGTCGCCATGCGCCCGATACTTCACGCCATGGAAGCCGTTCACGTTCACCTGCTCCTGCTGGTCCAACTGCTCGATCCCCAACGATCGGATCGCTCCGGCCACGGCGCGGTCCAGGATGGCTTCCCAGCCAAGCTCCGCGACGTACTTCGTCGGGTAGTCGGTGTAGGCGATCATGTAAGCCATCGTCACGCTCTCCTCGTACACGAACACGTTCATGCGCAGCTTGCCGACCTCGGCATCCAGGTCCTTCGACTCATGCACGGGTTCACCGGGGAACACGGCCACGAAGCGGCCTGCTTCGGAATAGAAGGTGCCGTCCGGGTTCATCCGTCCTCCGGCCACCTCCTTCCAGCCCTGAACGGCGGGCCTCGGCCTCTCCGCGCGCTGATCCGCCGGACCTTCCGGCCTCGTGCCACAACGGGCGGCAAGCAGCGTTAGGACCACCCATGGCGCGAGGGTGCGCATGCGGCGAAAATAGACGACGCCGGTGCGACCCCGCTCGCGCTCGCTTCGCCATCTTCACGCCATGCAATTCCTCGATCCCGCCCTCGATGCCTACGCCGAAGCGCACAGTTCAGCGGAGCCGGACCACTTGAAGGCGCTGGCGGACGTGACCCGCGCCGGCGTGGACATGCCGCAGATGCTCTCCGGCCACCTGCAGGGGCGTTTCCTCTCCTTGCTCAGCGCGATGGTGCGTCCGAAAGTGGCGGTCGATATCGGTACCTACACGGGCTACTCCGCGCTCTGCCTCGCCGAGGGGCTCGCCGACGGCGGCGTGGTGCATACGATCGATGTGAACGATGCGCTCGCCACCATGGTGAAGCGCCATATCATGATGGCCGGCATGACCGATCGCGTGTTGCAACACCTGGCCCCCGCCGCGGTGCTGATCCCCACCCTTCCCACGCCGTTCGATCTGGTGTTCATCGATGCGGACAAGGAGAACTACCCGCACTATTGGGACCTCGTGATCGAGCGCATGCGCCCCGGCGGGTTGATCATCGCCGACAACGTGCTATGGAGCGGCAGGGTGACCGAGCCGGAAAACACCTGGGACCAGGAGACCCGCGGACTGGTCGAATACAGCCGCAAGGTGAAGGGGGATCCCCACGTGGACCATGTGCTGGTTCCGCTGCGCGATGGGTTGATGGTGGCCCGCATCAAGGGTTGACCGGCCCGGCGCGCGTTGCCGCCGTTCCTGGCCGCTGGGGCGCGGTGATCGCCCGCCGATGTTGAAAAGCACCGGGCCCTATCCCGGGGCCGCCCCGGAGGTCGGTTAGTTTTGACCGGCCCCCATCCCGCCCAACGCGCGCATCGGTGCTCTTCAACTCCTTCGGTTTCGTCGTCTTTTTCGTGATCGTCCTCACGCTCTATTGGACGATCCCCTACCGCCTGCGCTGGATCATGCTGCTGATCGCCAGCTGCTGGTTCTACATGGCCTTCATCCCGGTCTACATCCTGATCCTGGCCTTCACCATCGCCGTCGATTACACGGCGGGGATCCTGATCGAGAACGCGACGGGGAAGCGCCGGAAGCGTTGGCTGGTCGCGAGCATCATCGCCAACATGGGGGTGCTGGCCTTCTACAAGTACTACGCCTTCCTGAACGGGAACATCGCCGCCCTGGTGAACGCGGCGGGCTTCGCCTACACCGTTCCGGATCTCGGCATCATCCTGCCGATCGGCCTGTCGTTCCACACCTTCCAGTCGCTGGCCTACACCATCGAGGTGTACCGCGGCCAGCAGAAGGCCGAACGCCACCTGGGCATCTTCGCGCTCTTCGTCATGTACTTCCCGCAGCTGGTGGCGGGCCCCATCGAGCGCGCGGCGCGATTGATCCCCCAGTTGCGCGCTCCACCGCTCCGCTGGAGCGCCGACTTCTTCATCCCCGGGATCGCCCAGATGCTCTGGGGGCTGTTCAAGAAGGCGTGCGTGGCCGACACGCTGGCGCTGCACGTGGACGCGGTGTACGGATCGCACACGCTGCAGGGTGGCGCCAACCTCGTGCTGGCCACCGTGCTCTTCGCCTTCCAGATCTATTGCGATTTCAGCGGCTACAGCGACATCGCGGTGGGCAGCGCGCGCACCATGGGCGTCGATCTGATGGAGAATTTCCGGCTCCCCTACTTCAGCAAGAGCGTCACCGAGTTCTGGTCGCGCTGGCACATCTCCCTGAGCACCTGGCTGCGCGACTACCTCTACATCTCCCTGGGCGGCAACCGCCTTGGCCGCTGGAAGACCTATCGCAACCTGATGCTCACCATGCTGCTGGGCGGCCTGTGGCACGGCGCCAGCTGGAATTTCGTGATCTGGGGCGGCGCGAACGGCCTCTTTCTCGCGGCCGAACGCGCGCTGGGTGTCCAGCGCGAGGCCCGACCGCGGGCCTGGCTGTCCCAGCTCGCCCGCGTGTCGCTGTGCTTCGCCCTGATCTGCTTCACCTGGGTCTTCTTCCGCGCCGCCACCTTCGATCAGGCGCTCGACGTGCTGCGCGCCATCGCCGGCTGGCGGGGCCACTTCTACATCCGCGACCTCGGCGTGTTCGTCAACCTCGCGGCCATGCTGGCCGTGCTGCTCTTCATCGAATATGCCTTCCTCCGCGGAAGGACGATGCGCGAGCGGGTGGCGCTCTGGGGTGACGCGCGCACCGCCGTCTTCTGCATCGGCATGCTCGTGCTGATCGCGCTGTTCGGCGTGAGCGACGGCAGCCAGTTCATCTATTTCCAGTTCTGATGCGCCTGACACGCACCCTCCGCTTCGTGCTGATCGTCCTGGTGGGTTGGCCGGTCGCCGACCGGGCGATCAGCTGGGGACTGGACATCGCCTACCGCCACGACCGCCTCGGGCAGGCCGGCGGGCAGATCAACCGCTACCTGCGGAGCGCACCGCCGGAAGTCCTGGTCATGGGCAGCTCGCGCGCGCACCACGCGGTGATCCCGGCGCTGCTCACCCCGGGCTGCTACAACCTCTCGCACAACGGAATGAACGTGGTGTTCCAGGCCGGGCTGGTGGACGTGCTCGACGCGGCCGGCGCCATGCCCCGTGAACTGCTGCTGCTGCAACTGCAGCCCGAGGATCTCATGGTCGGCAGCGAGGCGCTTCGCCACATGCAGTACCTCAAATACCACCACGGTCGCGTGCCCTACATCACCACGACGATCGACGGCCTGCGGTGGTCCGAACGGATCAAGTACCTCGCAGGCGCCTACCGGTTCAACGGAGCCGCGCTCACCATCCCGTTGAACGCGGTGCGAAGCCGGGGGGAACGCGAGGACACGGAACAGGGGTACGAGCCCCTTCCCGCCCGGCCGGAAGACAGCGCCGCCGTGGTCCTGACCGCCATGCGCGAGCGGCAGGGGGGCGACCGCGGGAGCTGGACCATGCCCGGCGATCCGCTGGCCACCCCCGCGGGGCATGCGTTGCAGCTGATCCGCGAACACTGCGAAGCGCGGGGCGTGAGGCTGGTGGTCTTCACCGCGCCGTATTACCAGGTGAGCGCGTGGCGGCTCTCCGATCAAGGCGTGATCGCCGAGGCGTTGCGCCGGGCGGGTTTTCACTACCTCAACTACGCCATCGATCCCGTGCGGGAACTCAGGGCCATGCGCTACTGGGTGGACAACGACCACCTGAACGATGCCGGTGCCAGGCTGTTCACGCACCGGCTCCGGCACGACCTGATCGCGAACGGATGGTCGTCCGCTCCCGCGCCACCCCCGCAGTAATTTGCGCCGACATGCCCGGCCCGATCGACCTGCGCAGCGACACGGTGACGAAGCCCACGGCGGCCATGCGCGCCGCCATGGCCTCCGCCGAGGTGGGCGACGACGTGTTCGGCGAGGATCCCACCGTGCGCCGCCTGGAGGAGCGGCTGGCCGCGCTGTTCGGCCACGAAGCGGGCCTGTTCTGCGCCAGCGGCACGATGACCAACCAGGTGGCCGTGAACGTGCATACCCGCCCGGGCGATGAAGTGATCTGCGAGGAGGGCGCGCACGTGTACCGTTACGAGGGCGGGGGCATGATGGCCAACAGCGGCTGCTCCGTGAAACTGCTCATCGGGGACCGCGGGCGCTTCACGGCATCCCAGGTGGAACAGGCGATCGGCAACGCGTCCGACCCGCACGCCGCCCGCACGCGGCTCGTGGTGGTGGAGAACACATGCAACCGCGGCGGCGGATCGGTGTGGGACCTGGGCAAGGTGAAGCGCATCGCCGAAACCTGCTCCGCCCGGGGCCTGGGCATGCACCTGGACGGCGCGCGGATCTTCAACGCGCTCGCGGTGAGCGGCGAGGCACCGAAGGCCTGGGGCGCGCTGTTCGGCTCGATCTCCATCTGCCTGAGCAAGGGCCTCGGTGCGCCGGTGGGCTCGGTGCTCGTGAGCTCGAAGGCTTTCATCGCCGAAGCACGCCGCGTGCGCAAGCGCCTCGGGGGCGGCATGCGCCAGTCGGGCATCCTGGCGGCCGCCGGCCTGTTCGCGCTGGATCACCATGTCGGGCGGTTGATCGAGGACCACCAGCGGGCCGCCGCCCTCGCACGGGCCTTGAACGGCATGCCCTTCGTTCACGGCGTGATGCCGGTGCAGTCCAACATCGTGGTCTTCACGCTGCGCGATGACATGCCGGTGGACCGCTTTCTGGCCCGCATGAAGCAGGACGGCATCCTGGCCGTGCAGTTCGGACCGCGCATGGTGCGCATGGTCACTCACCTGGACGTGAACGATGCGGCGATCGCCGCGGTGATCGACGTGCTGCACGCCATGGCCGCCGATGCCGCGCACAGCCCGGCCCAGACGCGCCATCCATGAGCGCACGGGCACCTCTGCGCTCCCCGGGCGACCGGCTGTTGGTGGCCGGCATCGCCTTCCTGCTGCTGCTCTCCCTGGGCCTGGTGGCCCTGGCCTGGATCCACATCGACCGCCGCGCGGTGGAACTTACCGACGACACCCTGCGCGACCGCATGGCCTCGGTGACCTCGCGCCTCGATGGCTGGTTCGAAGGCTGGGAGAACACCTTGAACGTGGAAGCCGTGTACGTTGCGGCCCGCGACAGCCTGGACACGCTGGAACTGGACCTGCGATGGCGAACGCTGCTGAAGGCGTACTGGCCCGTGACCGGCCTGCGGCTGGCCGATGAACGCGGGTCGGAGATCGCGCTCACGCGGGTGGATACGGGTCTTCAGCGGATCATCTCTTCCCCCGACACCGCCGGCATCGCGGACAGCCTGCACACCGTTCGGGATCCAGGCTACGATCCGCGCCGTCGTCCCTGGTTCAGCCAGGCCCTGCAGAACCGATCGGTGGATCCCATCTGGAGCGCGCCCATGGAAGGACCCGGGCTTCATCTGTCCTCCTTGATCCGATCACCTCACGCGGGTCATCCCTATCGGATCATGCTGATGGAACTGGATCCGCAGCGCGCGGGCTCGGAGATCTTCGGCCGCGCGCACGCACCGGATGCCTGGTTGATGCTGATCCCTTCGACGGAGGCTCCCGTGGTACTGCCTCCGCTTTCCGACGGCCCCCTGGACGAAGGAGTGGTGGGAGCCGCGCTGGACCGGTGGCGTTCGGCGCCCACCGACCTGCCCTTCTCGATCGAGCATGGCGGGGTCATGCACCGCTGCTGGATCAAGCCCTTCCACCTGAACGGCGTGCAACCGGCACTGGGGGTCATCGTTCCCTTCACTCCCTGGGGAACGGCGCGGATCACCGGGCGCCTGATCGTGCTGGGCGGCCTGGCGATCATCCTGCTGCTGGGGGCGCTGCTGATCACCGCCTACCTGCGCAAGCAGGGGGACCTGCTCCGGCTGCGCGCCCAGGAGGAAAAAGCGCGCGCGCAGCATGCGCACCTGGTCAAGGCACTGGGCGAACGCGACGTGCTGGACCGCGAAGTCCACCACCGGGTGAAGAACAACCTTCAGGTGGTGAGCAGCCTGTTGAACCTGCAGGCGCAACGCGTGCCCGATGGCCAGGTGAAGGATGAATTCCTGCGGGGCAAGCGCCGGATCGACACCATGGCGCTGGTGCATCACAAGCTCTATGGCATGCCCGATCTGCGCGGCATCGACCTCAAGCAGCTCTTCGATGGGCTGGTGAGCGCCATGCACGCGTTGCATGAACCGCGCAGCAGCACCGTGAGCTGCCAGGTGGCCACCTCGGGCATCCACGCCGACACCGACACGGCCATCGAACTGGGCATCATCCTCTGCGAACTGGTTTCCAATTGTTACCAGCACGCCTTCCCGTATGCCACGGGAGGCCACATCGACGTTTCGCTTACGAACGTGGAGCAGGACCTGCACCGCCTTCTGGTGAAGGACAACGGACGAGGGCTGGACCCCGGCGGGGCCCAGGGCACCACGCGGCTCGGTCTGGAGATCGTCGATGCCCTGGCCGGGCAACTGGACGGCAACGTCGACATCCGCTCCAACGGCGGGGTCACCTTCGAGGTGCTTTTCCGCATGACCCCGGCCAGGCCGGCGGCCGCGGCCCGATCATGAGCCGGGCCTACCCGGCGATGATCCGCAGTTCGACACGCCGGTTGAGTTGCCGGCCCGCCTCCGAATCGTTGCCGGCCACGGGGGCGGTTTCGCCGTAGCCCTTCGCCACCAGCGCACGCTCGCCGACGCCCTTGGACAGCAGGTAGGCCCGCACGCTCGCTGCGCGATCCGATGAAAGTTGCAGGTTCTCGGCATCCCCGCCAACGTCATCCGTATGCCCGGCCAATTCGACGCTCATGCCGGGTCGGGCCTTCATCAAACCGGCCAGCCGGTCCAGTTCGGCGAAGGAGGCTTCGCGCAGGTCGGCCTTGCCCGTGTCGAAGAAGATGTTGTTCAGCCGCACCACCTGTCCGGCTTCGATGGGGACCAGGTGCAGATCGCGTGTCAGGGTGCTGAACGCATCCAGCGTGGTCAGGTCCATGTTCTCGGTCACCGGGATGTAGCCGTCGGCGTCGGCATAGAACCCATACAGATGGCCTTTGGGCAGCGCGATCTGGTACTGACCGGTCGCGGGGTCGGACGCGACCTGGCCGCCGGCGCCGTCGCCGCCGAGCACTTCGTAGTGGATGACGGCTCCCATGGGGCCACCGGACTTCTGATCGAGCGTTCTGCCCTCCACCACCACGAAGGGATCGGGGCGCACGCTTTCCTTCAACCGCACGCGCAGGATGTCGGCGTCGCCGATCGAACCGGAATGGCTGCTGAAATACGCCCACTCGCCATCGGCCGGAATGGTGTAGTACATCTCCCAGCCGCCGCTGTTCACCGTATCGCCCAGGTTCACCGGCTCGCTCCAGTTCGTCCACGTGTCGTCCAGCCGTTTGCTCATGTACACGTCCTGTCCGCCTTTTCCGCCCGGCCGGTCCGAGGAGAAATAGAGCGTGCGCATGTCGCCGGCGAGGTAGGGCGTGTGTTCGGCGTGATAGCTGTTCACCGGAGGGCCGACGGGCTTCGGCGTGGTCCAGCCGCCATCCTCCTTGCGGAAGGAGACCAGGATGTCGCTGTCGCGGTCATCGCGGCCCTTCGACGTGTACAGCTGCATGATGATCGTGTTGCCATCGGCCCCAAGGTTCCCGTGCCAGACGTGGCCCGTATTGTCGAGGCTCTCGAACGCCACCGGCTGTGGCACCGACCAGCCATCGGCGGTGCGGCTGGTGAAGGAGAAGAGCGAGGATCCACCGGAGTGGTCGCCCCAGAGCAGCATGCCGTTGTCGCCTGGCAGGATGCCCATGACGGAGTTGTGCCACTTGGTCTCGAGGGGGCCTCCCAGGCGCCGGGCCCGCTCCCATTTCCCGTCCTCGCCCATGCGCGCCACCATGATGTTCCCGTCGGAGATGATGTCGCCCGGCGTTCCGCGCGAATAGTAGAGCGTGCGCCCATCCACGCCCATCATGGGCGCCACCTCGGCGATCTCCGAGTTCACCGCGGGGCCGAGGTTCTCGTAGCGCAGGGGCGATGAGGGAGCCGCCATGTCCAGCGAGAACCGCTGGTTGGTGGCGTCCAGCGACTCCCACAGCTGCACATTGGCGCCGTTGTCGCTCGATCGGTCGGCCACATCCCACACCTTGTCGATCAATGCGCTGGCGATGATGAGCGAACCGCCGGTGGATGGGGTGACGGAGAACAACTGCGCGTCGCGGTCGGTCCAGGTCGATTGCACCAGGTCGTAGCCCCAGTCCCGCAAGACCGCGGTCACCACCATGTCGTGCCGCCCCCGCACCTCGATCTTGAAGAGGCCATTGCGCACCGGGGTGAACCGGTACGCCTGCCCGTCTTCGCCCACGCAGTCCCATTGGATGAGCGAAGCGCCATCCTCCTGGCCGTTGTTGGGCACGCTGACGCATTTTTCGCTGTGCCAGGCTTTGATCTGGTACCAGTTGTCGGGGGATGGCAGCTGCGCGGCCAGGTGAAGCGCGAGGATGGCGGGGCAAAGGGTGATCTGTCGCATGGTGGTCGGTCGGGGTTCAAGGTATTGAAGGACCGCGCCGTCGGCATGGCCCGTCATCAGGGCCTCCCTGAACGAAAAAGGCGGCGCCTGGCCGCCCATTTCCGTCCGGTCGATCCTCACACATCCAGCTTGGCGTACACGGCGTTCTTCTCGATGAACGCGCGGCGCGGGGGCACGTCATCGCCCATCAGCATGCTGAAGATGCGGTCGGCTTCGGCGCCGTTCTCGATGGTCACCTGGCGCAGGGTGCGGCGGCTGGGGTCCATGGTGGTCTCCCAGAGCTGCTCGGCGTTCATCTCGCCCAGGCCCTTGTAGCGCTGCACGTTCACGCTGGCATCCTTGCCGGAGGCGCGCATGCGCTCGATCACCACGTCGCGTTCCTGTTCGCTCCAGCAATACACCTGCTCCTTGCCCTTCTTCACCAGGTACAGCGGCGGGGTGGCGATGTAGATGTGGCTGTTCTCGATCATCTCCTTCATGTGGCGGAAGAAGAAGGTGAGGATCAGCGTCTGGATGTGGCTGCCGTCCACGTCGGCGTCGCACATGATGATCACCTTGTGATAGCGCAGCCTGGACATGTCCAGCGCCTTGCTGTCCTCCTCGGTGCCCGGCTGCACGCCCAGGGCGGTGTAGATGTTCCGGATCTCCTCGTTCTCCCAGATCTTATGCTGCATGGCCTTCTCCACGTTGAGGATCTTGCCGCGCAGCGGAAGGATGGCCTGGAACTCGCGGTTGCGGCCCTGCTTGGCGGTGCCGCCGGCCGAATCGCCCTCCACCAGGAAGAGTTCGCTGGATCCCGCGTCCTTGCTCTGGCAGTCGGCCAGTTTGCCGGGCAGTCCGCCGCCGCCGAGGGCGCCTTTGCGCTGCACCAGTTCACGCGCCTTGCGGGCGGCGTGGCGGGCGGTGGCGGCCAGGATCACCTTGTCCACGATCTGCCGGGCATCGCGCGGGTTCTCCTCGAGGTAATTCTCCAGCATCTCGCTCACGGCCATGTCCACCGCGCCCATCACCTCGTTGTTGCCCAGCTTGGTCTTGGTCTGCCCCTCGAACTGCGGCTCCTGCACCTTCACGCTGATCACGCACGTGAGCCCCTCGCGGAAGTCGTCGCCGGCGATCTCGATCTTCAACTTGCTGGTGGCGCCGCTGGTGTCGGCGTATTTCTTCAGGGTGCGGGTGAGGCCGCGGCGAAAGCCGGCCAGGTGGGTGCCCCCCTCGTGGGTGTTGATGTTGTTGACGTAGCTGTGGATGTTCTCGCCGAAGGAGGTGTTGTAGATCAGGGCGATCTCCACGGGAATGCCCTGCTTCTCGCCGGTCATGTGGATCACCTCGGCGATCAGCGGCTCGCGCACGTTGTCCAGGAAACGCACGAATTCCGGCAGGCCATGTTCGCTGCGGTAGGTCTCGTTCACGAAGCTGCCGTCGGCGTTGGTGTGGCGCTCGTCGGTGAGGCTCAGCGTGATGCCCTTGTTGAGGTAGGCCAGCTCGCGCAGGCGGGCGCTGAGCGTGTCGAAGTTGTACTCGGTGCTTTCGAAGATGGTGTGGTCCGGCCTGAAGGTGACCTTGGTGCCGCGGTCCTCGGCCGGGGCCACGTCCTTCACCGCGTACAGCGGCTTGCCCTGGCTGAATTCCTGCACCCAGATGCGCCCGTCGCGATGCACCTCGGCGCGGAGGTGCTCGCTCAGGGCGTTCACGCAGCTCACCCCCACGCCGTGCAACCCGCCGGACACCTTGTAGCTGTCCTTGTCGAATTTGCCCCCGGCATGCAGCACGGTCATCACCACCTCCAGGGCGCTGCGGCCCTCCTTGGCGTGCATGTCCACCGGGATGCCCCGGCCATTGTCCCTTACGCTGACGGAATTATCCGGCAGGATGCGCACGTCGATGGTGTCGCAGTGGCCGGCCAGGGCCTCGTCGATGCTGTTGTCCACCACTTCGTACACCAGGTGGTGAAGCCCCTTGAGGCCCACGTCGCCGATGTACATGGCCGGGCGCTTGCGCACCGCTTCAAGGCCTTCCAGCACCTGGATGCTCTCGGCGGAATAGCCTTTGGGCGCCTTCTTTTTTTCGCTCTTTTCCAAGGTGGTCTCGCTCATTTTCGGGGTCGGTTCACACCGCTTTTCGCGGGCTGCGCAAAGATACCCGGACGCCCTTGTGGATCAGCACGAAAAGCCGCGCCCGGCGCGGGCTTTTTTCACATTTTGCTGACAGAAGATCGCTTGATTTTTCGCCCGGGATTGTTATCGGAAAGCCCCCCGTGAAAGGGGTTCAGAACGCGAAGGTGGCGCCGCCCATGAACAGGGTGCGCTGCACGGGGTAGCGGTACCACTTTTCGTACTTGCTGGCGCTGAGGTTGCTCACCTCGAAGAACACGCTCAGGCGCCTGGTGTAGCGGTATTCCGCCCCGAGGAACAGGTCCATGTAGCCCTCCAGATCCTGCTGCGTGGCGATGGCCGATGTGGGGTCGCTCACGTCGGAAAGCGTGATCGCCAGGGAGGGGCGGCGGCCCGCGAACTGCACCTCGCCTTTCAAGATCAGCTTGTCGCGGATGTCGTAACGTCCCACGAGGCTGAAGGTGTAGGGCGGAAGGTTCCAGGCCTCCTCCTGCACGTCGGTGGTGTATCCCAGGATGTCGAGCCTGCCGGTCACCGAGGCCTGCTCGCCGAGGGCGTAGGTGATCGCTCCCATGATGTCCAGTTCATCCACCCGGTCGTACACGATGCCGAACTGGTTGCCGAAGGAGTGGAACGCCTCGTTCACGTACAGCGGGCGGTCCTTCCAGCGGCGCGCGCTCACGCGCACGTCGAAGCCGAGCGTGCTGCTCACGCTGCCGCGCAGGCCGCCGTGGATGTCGTACATCAGGCTGGTGTTCGCCAGGGCTGGTGCGTCGATCAGCCAGGGGTTCTCGCGCGTGAGGCTGCGGAAGCCGTTGCGGCGGCGTTCGCCCTCCACCCCGGCGTAGGGCACCAGGAGGTCGTCGAACAGCGCGTAGCTCAGGTAGGCCCTGGGGTAGAAATGGAACGTGGTCTCTCCCATGGCATCGAGGAACATGCCCACCCCGATGCGCACCACGTGCTTCTCTCCCACCGTGCTCACTTCCGGCATCAGGCCGATCAGGGTGCCGTTCTGCCGGAAGTCATCGCCGTTCTCGTCGGGCATCCCGCGATAGGCGTTGTTGTCGATCAGGATCCCGGCGGCATAGGTCTCGCTGCCCTGCTCGGAACTGAGATCGGCCTGGATGCGCAGGTTGATCTCCCGGCTTTGTGTCCGGTTGCTGTAGGTATGCACGGCCAGGCCCACGTCGTGCGCCACCTTCGTGCTGTCCTTGTACAGGCTCCTCACCCGCGCATTGAAGCCGATGTCGTTGTAGATCTGCCTGAGGTCGTCGGAGGAAGGCTCTTCCAGGTCGAGCGTGTCGAAAGCCAGCGGATCGTATCCGTAGTAATTCACGCGACGGCGGTCGTAGGTGATGCCGCCGCCCGCTTCATGGTGGTCGAGGAAGTGCTTGTAAAAGCCTTCCACGGTGTTGAAGCCGTAGTCGCTGGGTCCCACGTCGTCGATCCCGCCGTTGCTGCTGAGGTGCTTGTAGTGGAAGCCGTAGCCGTTCTCACGCGAACGCGTCTGGTCGTAGTAGATCTCCGCCAGCGGCGTGGTGTACAGACCGAAGCCTGCTTTCACGAAGCCCTTGTAAAGGCGCTGCTGAGGCTGCACCACGTTGAGGCGCGCCGGAGCGATGCTGTCCACGCGCGCGGGTACGTCGTAGCGCGCCGGAAGCATCGTGTAGGTGATCGGTCGGGCCGGGATGATGCTGTCGAAGGCCTGCGGTCGCAGGTCGATCTTCTTCACCTCGGCGATCACGGGGTTGTAGATGCCGTGAATGAAATACTGCCCGCCGGGACCGCCTTCGTCCTGCGCGGAAAGCCGCATGGCCCACAGCCCGAACAGGGCGATCCCCGCTATGTGCTTCATCGGACTCATGGCTCCTGGCCGGGCATGGGGATGACGATGCTGTCCTGTGGCGCCGGACCGGTCTGTTGCACTTCGCCGGCGTTGATGGCATCGAGGCGCTCCCGGGCCTGCGCCACCAGCTCGGGCTCGGTGCAGTGATCGATCACGCTCTGCAGCGTGGCCTTGGCCTGGAAGCGGTCGTCCAGTTGCACGTACACATCGCCCAGCAAAATGAAGGCCTTCGCCTTCCAGTGGTCGTACGACGGGAACTTCCGCACCAGTTCGAAGACCTCCTTCTCCGCGTCGCGGTACTTCTTCTGCAGATGACGCACGTAGGCGCAGTGGTAGTTCGCCTCGGCACCCCAGTGGTTGCGTGAATCATCGGCCACGCTCTTGAAGGCGGTAAAAGCGCCCTCGAGGTCATCGGCGGCCAGCGCGCCGTTGGCCACGGCGATCCCGGCCTCCGCCCGTAGATCATCCCCGGCGTCCTTGTTCCCGGCGACCTTCCCGGCCACCTGTCCCGCTTCGTCGGCCCTTCCCAGTTCCCTCAGGCAGCGCATCTGCCCGGCCTGCGCGGCGAGCACGTTCTGCGGCAGGCTCGCGACCTGTTCCAGCTGCCGGAAGCGGTCCAGCGCGCCCTCCCATCGTCCTTCCTTGAACAGGATGTCGCTGGCCCCGACCAGCGCGCTTTCCATGAACCCGGTCGCGTTGCGTGCGATCACCTGCTCCAGGTCGGCGAGCGCCTGGTCGTTCTGGCCGGCGTGGTACTCGCAGTCGCCCTTGTAGAAAAGCGCGCTGAGCGCGTGCGCGCCGTTCGGATACTTCGCCAGGTAATCGCCGAACGCGCCGATGGCCTGCTCGCATTTGCCGGCGGAATACAGATCGAAGGCGCTGCGGTAGTACTTCTCATCCAGGTCGAGGGTGGCGGGGTCCACGAAGGCCAGCGCGCGCACGTAGGCCTCGTACTCGCCCACGCGCCCCTGTTCCACGTAAATGCTTTCGATCCCCGCCAGCGCATCGCGCGCGCCGTCCATGGTGGGATACTTCGCGACGATCGCCTTGAATTCCTCCAGCGCCTGGTCGGCCTTGCCCTGGCGTTTGTGGATGAGCGCGATCTGCAACATGCTTTGCCGCACGTGCGGACTGTTGGCATGGTCGTCCACCACGTTGCGGTAATAGCCGATCGCCTGATCGTCCTTCTCCAGGTTCAAGTAGGTCTCGCCCAGCTGGAACTTCGCGTCGGCGGCGTGCCGCGAGGCGGGTTTCTCGGCCAGCAGTTGCTTGAGCACCGTGATCTTTCCGGAGAAGTCCTGTTCCAGGCCCAGGCACACGCCCTTCTGGAAGAGCGCATAGTCGCGTTCGGTGGTGCCGGCGGCGATGGCCTTGTCGTACCAGGCGATGGCCTGCGGTTCGTCCTTGCCCACGAAGTAGCAATCGCCGATGCGCAGCATGGCATCGCTCTTCTGCTTTGGATCGATGCCGGCGACGCCCACAAAGCGCCGGAAGGCCGTGGCCGCCTCGCCGTACTGCTTCATCTTGAAGTACGCATGGCCCATGCTGTAGCTCGCCTGCTCGTAGAGGTCGGATGCGAAGGATCCCGTGGCGTTGCGCAGGTCGTCGTATTTCTTCAGGGCACCGGAATAGTCCTCCAGGGCGAAGTAGCTCTCGCCCATCCAGTAGTGCGCGCGCGCGTTCGCCCGCGGGTCCACGGGGTATTTCAGGGCCTTCTCGAAGAAGAGCGCCGCGTCGGCGTATTTGCGGCCGTCATACAGTTCCACGCCACGATCGAAGGCGAGCTTCTGCCAGGCCTCCTGAAGGCGGATGTCCTTCACCTTGATCGCATCCAGCGTGGCGAGCGCCTCCTCGTAGTTGCGCGTCTTGATGAACACGTCGAGCAGGAAGGACTGCGCCTCGTCGTGGCGCGGCGAGTCCGGGTAGTTCTTCAGGTAGTTCCGCAGGGCGATGATGGCCTCGTGGTAGGGGTCGAAGCTCAGCTCGTAGCTGAGCTTGGCGTAGTTGAAGAGCGCATCCTCGGTGACCTTGGGATCGGCGCCCATTTCATAGGCGCGCTTGAACGCGGTGCGCGCGTAGTTCTTCTCGTTCAGCTTCAGGTAGCAGTCGGCCATGTGGTAGGCGGCCATCTGGCCGAGGCTGTCGGCTTCCTGCGAGACCAGGTTGAACTGGTCCAGCGCCTTCTTGAAGTCGCCCGTGCGGTAGTAGGCGTAGCCCAGGATGTAGCGGTCGCCGCGCCCCGGACCCGTGCGTTGCACGCTCTTCTCCAGGTGCGGCAGCGCCTCGGCATACCTGCCCGTGCGGAAATAGGCTTCACCCGCCAGGCGGTTGATCTCCTCGATCCGCCGGGTCCCCTGCGGATCCTCCAGCAGCGGCTTCACATAGGCCTGCAGCTCCTCGTAGTTCCCCTGGAGGAAGAGGATCTCGGCGATGTAGAAGGGAACGACCCGGCCGAAGTTCTCGTCGGTCTTCAATTTGGTGAAGCCCTGCAACGCCGTCTCGTAGTTGCCGCGCTCGTAGGCGATGTGCGCGGCGTAGTAGGTGGCCGGCACCGCATAGGTCCCGGTGCCCTGCTGGATGGCGTGGAAGTCCGCGAGCGCCTTCTCGGTGTCGCCCTCCTGGAAGTTCGCATAGCCACGCTTGAACCGGAACTCCTCCTGGTCGCTCGCAGTGAGCGCCGGCAGATCCACCCGGACCGCCCAGGCCAGCGCATCGTCCCAGCGTTTGAGCTGGAAGTAGTGGCGGAAGAGCTCCAGTTCCACCGCCTCCACGTGCTGGCTTTCGGGATGGTGGTCGATGAAGGAGAGCAGCCGGTGCGACGCATCCTTGTTGAACAGGCGCACGGCGCACAGGGCGCCCAGGAATTCCGCGTCGATGCGCGTGAGGTCGTGCTCATCGCCGATGCGGGCCACCACCTGGTCCAGCTCGTATTGCGCGGCGCCGTACTTCGCCATGTCGAACAGCTCGCGTGCATGCACCAGGTCGGCGGTGGCGTGTTCGAAGTGCGCCGGCCGCTGGGCGAACGCACCCGCGAGCGGCACGGCAATGCACACGACGATCAGCAGGTGCTTCATGAAGCGATCAAAGGTCTTGGCGGCGGTCGCGGCCATCGGTCGTGGCCTGCCGGACTTATCCACGTTTTTCTGTTGACGTGCCGTTCACGATGAACGGAACGGGAACCATGCCGGTGGAATTATGACCTTCGCCACGCGATGTCCGACGGCCCCATCATCTCCCTGCGCGGCGCGCGCATCTTCCAGCGCGAGAACCTGATCCTGAGCCAGGTGGACTTCATCGTGCAGAAGGGCGAGTTCATCTACCTGATCGGCCGCACCGGCAGCGGCAAAAGCAGCCTGATGCGGGTGCTGTACGGGGATCTGCCGCTCCATGAAGGGGAGGGCACCGTGGCGGGCTTCGACCTTCGGACGTTGAAGCGCGGGCAGATCCCCCACCTGCGTCGCAAGCTGGGCATCGTGTTCCAGGATTTCCAGCTGCTTGGCGACCGCAACGTGAACGACAACCTGGGGTTCGTGATGCGCGCCACCGGATGGACCGATGCGAAAGCCATCGACCGCAAGATCACCGAGGTGCTGGAAAGCGTGGGCCTGGCGACCAAGGGTTACAAGATGCCGCATGAACTGAGCGGCGGTGAACAGCAACGCGTGAGCATCGCCCGGGCGCTTGTCAACGACCCCGACCTGGTGCTGGCCGACGAACCCACGGGCAACCTCGACCCCGAGACCACCGGGGAGATCGTGGACCTGCTCTACGCCATCAGCCACGCGGGGCGCAGCGTGATCATGGCCACGCACGATTACACCCACATGAAGAAGCTGAACGCGCGCGTGGTGCGGTGCGAGGAGGGGAAGCTGCTGGAGCTTTCGACCCGGACGGCCTGACCGTTCCGGCCCGCCGCCAGCTACCTCATCATCCTCAAGATCGCCTCGGCGTTCCTCCGGTTGCTGAACCGTTCCTCCAGCACCTTGATGCGCTCTTCGATCGCCGCGCCTTCCAGCGGCTTGCCCATGCAGCCCAGGATGCTCATGCGCATCCCCCCGACATCGACATGCACGTGGCAGAGGCCCTCCAGCCCGGTGCCCTTCACCATCGGGGGGTTGCACACCACGTGGCGGCCGGTGAACAGGCAGAGCAGCAGCTTGAGCTTGATGCCGGTGGCCTGGAAGGTGGGTAGCACGTTCACCTGGGCGGCGCGCACCAGCTCTTGGATCCGTTCGGTGGGCGCGCCCTCGATCAATTCGACGTTGCGCGCGCGGGCGATCTCCTTCTTCAATTCGGCGGAAGGGCCGCTGCCGGCGATCACCAGCTTCACGTCGAGGCCGCTGAACACCTCGCGCACCAGGAAGAGCGCCGCCCGGTCGTTCTCGGGCACGCCGAGCGCGCCGTGGTAGAAGGCGAAGTCGCCCACCCCCGAAGGCGTCGTCACCCGCTCGTTGGGATGGAAGGCCGGCACGTGCGCCACGCGCCGGAAATGCCGCGCGAAATGCTGCTGGTCCTTCGGCGAGATCGCCAGGATCGCGTCGGCCTCGCTGAGCACCGGCTCGAACCGCTTGAGCTTGCGCGCCTCGTTGTTGAAATAGCCACGGCGGAAGGCGTTGCGCTCGGCCGCGGCCAGCGCGGCATAATAGTCGTGTTCCACGTTGTGCGCGCGCACCAGCCGGCGGCGGCCGTGCAATGCCGGATCGCCGAGGTGGAAGCAGCTGTGCAGGCCCTCGAAGAGGATCGGCGCGTCGTCCTTCATCAGCAGCTTCACCAGGCCTTCGCTGCGCCGGCTCGCCACCACGTAGGGCAGGCTGTTGAAGAGCAGCCGCTTGCTGAGCTGCCGCTTGTGGTAGGAGACGGCCGCGCAGTGCTTCTCCAGTTCGCTTCTGCGCCCCCGGCCGTACTCGAAGCAGTGCAGGTGGACCGACGCTCCGGCCCCGGCCAGCGCCTTCACCTTGTGGAACACGTCGATCACCCCGCCGTAATCCGGCGGCCACGGCACGTCGAAGCTCACGATATGCAGGGGGCGATCAGCCAAGGGAGGCCAGCAGCGACTTGAGCTTTTCCTTCTCCGCGTTCCCGTCCAGCGCGCGGGCGGCGAAAGTAGCATTGCGCCTCAAGGCCGCCCGCCGGTCGGGATCGCGCATCAGCGCGCGCACCGCGTGAACGATCACCGCCGGATCGGGCCGCGCGATCACCACCCCGGCGTCGTGCCCGCGCACGATGGCCGCGACCTCCGGCAGGTCGGTGGCCAGCACGGGGATGCCCGCGTGGAGATAATCGAAGACCTTGTTGGGCAGGCTGAAGCGGTAGTTGAGGTTGGTGTCGCGGTCCAGCGTGAGGCCCAGGTCGGCATTGCGCGTGTACTGCATCATCTGCTCATAGGGCAGCCTGCCGATCAGCCTCACGCGATCCTGCAGGCCATGTTCCTTCACCATCCGTTCGAGCACCGGCCAGGCGTCGCCGCCGCCGATGATCAGCAGCAGGCAGCCGTCCAGTTCCTTCATCGCCAGCACGGCCTCCTCCGCACCGCGATGCACGTTGATGCCCGCGCCCTGCATCACCAGGATGAGCTTCTCGAAAGGAAGACCCAGTTCGGTGCGGCCGCGGAGCGGCCCCAGCTCGCGCGTCATGGGGATGTTGCGCACCACATGCACCTCCCGCTGGTATCGCTCGCGGTAGGCGCGGGCGATGCTTTCGTTCACGGTGATCGCCAGGCGCGCCGTTGGAAAGAGCAGCCGTTCAAGGATCAGCCAGACGCCGCGCACCATGGGCCGCTCGATCAGCTCGGGCACCTCGGTGAAGTATTCGTGTGAATCGTAGACCAACGTTCCCCCGCCCAGCAGCGTGATCAGCCGGCAGGCGGGAAGGGTGTCCAGGTCGTTGGCCACCACCAGGTGAACCTTGCGGAACGGCGCTGAAAACAACAGGCTCAGGTTGTATTCCGCATAGAAGAGCGGGCCCTTGTTGAAGGCCAGCCGCATGCGTCGCGTGCGGTAGGACCGCTTCACCGGCGGGCTGCCCTTGAGCCTGCGGCCCACCAGGGTCACCTCGTAGCCGAGTTCCTGAAGCACCGTGCACGTGCGATGCGCGCGCTGGTCGGTGGCCAGGTCGTTGGTGACGGCGACAAGTGCGCGGGGCATGGGACGAAGTAACGAGCCGCGCCCTGTAAACTTGCCGGCGTCCATGCACCTGCTGCACAACGCCTCCCTCAAACCCTTCAACACCTTCGGCATCGATGCGAAGGCCGAAGTGCTGGCGCGCTTCGATGGCCCGGAGAAACTGCGCGCGCTGCTCGCCGCACCGGATCTGGTGGGGAAACCGCACCTGATCCTGGGGGGTGGAAGCAACGTGCTCTTCACCGGCGACTATCCAGGGGCGGTGCTGCTGAACGAGGTGCCGGGCATCCAGGTGGTGAAGGAGGATGCGGATCATGTCATGGTGAAGGCCGGCGCCGGCGTGCCGTGGCACATGCTGGTGATGCACGCCGTGGAGCGCGGCTGGGGCGGCATCGAGAACATGAGCCTGATCCCCGGCAAGGTGGGCGCCGCGCCCATGCAGAACATCGGCGCGTACGGCGCGGAATTGAAGGACGTGTTCGAGGAACTTGAAGCGCTCCGCATCGACGATGGCGAAGTGGTGCGCTTCAGCCACGCGGCCTGCGCCTTCGGCTACCGGGAGAGCTTCTTCAAGCGAGAAGGGAGGGGCCGATTCGTGATCATGAGCGTCACGCTGCGGCTTGCCAGGCGACCCGGCGTGAACATCGGATACGGTTCGTTGAAGAGCGAACTGGACCGGCGCACCATCGTCGGGCCGTCGATCAAGGACGTGAGCGATGCGGTGATCGCCATCCGCCGCGGCAGGCTGCCCGACCCGGCCGTGACCGGCAATGCGGGCAGCTTCTTCAAGAACCCCGTCGTGTCCGCGGCGCTGGCCGAGAAGATCAGGATGCACATGCCCGATCTGATCACGCACCCCGCTACCGATGGCCTGGTGAAGCTCGCCGCCGGGCAGCTGATCGACAAGGCGGGCTGGAAAGGCCACCGCGAAGGGGCCGCCGGCGTGCATCGCGACCAGGCGCTGGTGCTGGTGAACCACGGCGGCGCCACCGGCGCGGCGATCTTCAATCTTTCCGAGCGCATCCTGCGATCGATCCGCGAAAGGTTCGGCGTGGAGCTGGAACGCGAAGTGAACATCATCTGAGCATTTTGCACCATGGAGGAACAACGACACGGAACAATGACCAGGATCACAGGCCTATCGGCGATCCTCCTGTTGTGGGCATCGGCGGCCAACCTCATCGCCCAGAAGGAACTCACCCTGAGAGACGCCGTGCTGAAGGCCGGCACCGACCTGGCACCACGCACCCTCAAGGGACTGCAATGGATCCCCGACGCGGCCGGATACGCCTTCCTGAAGGGCGACTCGCTGATGATGGGCTCCGTGGGCAAGGCCGCCGACCAGTTGATCGCCACCGTGGCGGACCTGAACGCGAAGCTGGAGGAGGATGCGAAGCTGAAGGCCTTTCCCTCCATCGAATGGGAGAGCGCATCCGCCTTCCGGTTCTTCCACAAGGACCGCCTGTTCATCTACGATCGCGCGGCTGGATCGCTCACCGCGCGCAACCAGTTCCCCGAGGACGCGGAAAACCACGATGTGGCGCCCGAGGGCGGCTCGGTGGCGTACACCCAGGGGCGGAACCTGTTCGTTGCTCCCGCCAATTCCACCAAGCACATCCAGGTGACCCGCGACTCGCTCGACGGCCACGTGAACGGGGTGAGCGTGCATCGCCAGGAATACGGCATCGTGAAGGGCACCTTCTGGAGCCCCAAGGGGAACCTGCTCGCCTTCTACAACATGGACGAGAGCATGGTGACCACCTACCAGCTGGAGCAGATCGGCACCAAGCCCTCGACCTTCACCAGCATCCGCTATCCCATGGCGGGCCAGGCCAGCCACCATGTGCGGATCGGAGTGTTCGATGCGCGCACGCAGCGAACGATCTTCCTTCAGACCGGCGAGCCCGCCGACCAGTACCTGACCAACATCGCATGGTCGCCCGATGAGCGCAACGTGTTCGTGGTCCACCTGGACCGCGAAACCGAGAACCTGCGCGTGGTGCAATACGACGTGAAGACCGGATCACCCGTGCGCACGCTCTTCGAGGAACACAGCGACATCTACCTCGAACCCGAGCACCCGCAATGGTTCCTGGAAAAAAGCCCCGGCCGGTTCATCTGGTGGAGCGAACGCGACGGCTGGCAGCACCTCTACCTATACGACCTCAAAGCCGGCATGATCCGGCAACTCACCGAGGGGCCGTGGGTCGTCAAGGAGATCCTGGGCACCGACGAGAAGGAGAGCCATCTCTTCGTTGAAGGCAGCGGCGCGGACCCGACCGAGACGCACCTCTACCGCGTACACCTCGCCACGGGGGAGACCGTGCAGCTCACCCGGGACCCCGGCACGCACCACGGCCTACTGAGCAGCAACGGCCGCACCCTGATCGATCAATGGAGCAGCGTGAATGTGCCCGCGCGCACCGACCTGCTCGACGCGCGATCCGGATCGGTGATGAAAACCCTGGTGGACGCGACCGAGCCGTTGGACGCGTTCACCACCGGCACCATCGACCTCTTCACCATCGAGGGGGAGAACGGCGTGCCCCTGCACGCACGCATGATCAAGCCGAGCGGCTTCGATCCCGCGCGGAAATACCCCGTGCTGGTCTACCTCTACAACGGCCCGCACGTGCAGCTGGTGACCAACAGCCGGCTGGGTGGTGCATCGCTCTGGATGCTGCACGCGGCCGAGCGCGGATCCCTCGTGTTCACCGTGGACGGCCGCGGCAGTGAGAACCGCGGCCGCGACTTCGAGCAGGCGGTGCATCGCCGCCTGGGCGAGGTGGAGATCCAGGACCAGCTGCGCGGCGTGGCCTACCTGAAGACCCTTCCCTACGTGGACCCCGACCGGCTCGCGGTGCATGGCTGGAGCTTCGGCGGCTTCATGACCACCGGCCTGATGGTGAAAGCGCCGGGCACCTTCAAGGTGGGCGTGGCCGGTGGGCCGGTGATGGACTGGGCGATGTACGAGGTGATGTACACCGAACGCTACATGGACACGCCCGAGGAAAATCCCGATGGATACGCCGGCACCGCGAACGTCGGCCGCTGCGGCGACCTGCAGGGCGACCTGCTGATCATCCTGGGCAACCAGGACGACGTGGTGCTGCCCGAGCACAGCCTGGCCTTCCTGAAGGATTGCGTGGACAAGGACCGGCAGGTGGACTTCTTCGTCTACCCCGGCCACGGCCACAACGTGCGCGGCAAGGACCGCCTGCACCTGATGACCAAGGTGCTGGACTACATCGATGAAAAGCTGCGCTGAGGGTCCGGTCCATCGGTCTGCATTCCCGGCTCATCCACTTTTTCGGCGCGGCATCGCCCCCCGGTGCGCTTGATTTGCACGAGCAACCCAACGCCATGAGACCCATCCCCACCCTGTTCCTCCTGCTTCCCTTCACGCTCGCCGCCCAGACCACCTGGTGGGTGGAGGTGGGTGGCAGCCTGAGCCCGGGCAGCGATACGCTCCCTTACTACGAACCGGACACCTTCGCCATCGCACTGGGCGACATCGTGCATTTCCATTGCGTGAGCGGCACGCATAACGTGTACGGCGAGTTGGACGAGTTCAGCGACAACCCGGTGGGCTTCAGTTCCGATCCGGACCCTCAGGATGCGGTGTGGGACTACTTCCACACCTTCGATGTCGGCGGCGTCTACGAGTTCATGTGTACGCAGAACAACCACAGCAACACGCAGATGGGCATGATCACGGTGGGTCCCACCTCGATCGAAGAGAACACCGCGAGCGGCTTCGCGCTATATCCCGTCCCATCGCGCGACCTGCTCACCATCGAACTGGAAGCGGGTTCCAGCGGCTGGCAGCTCTGCTCCATGGACGGCAAGGTGCTGCGCCGGGGCGATGGCGACGGCAACCCCACCGTGGTGGTGGGCACGCGCAGCCTCGCACCGGGACAGTACGTGGTGCGCTGCTTCAACGCCCGGGGCATCCCCTCGGTGCGTGCGTTCGTGAAGGAGTGAGCGATCAGGGTGCGCGCACGAGGCCGGTGGAGGCGATGAAACCATCGGCGGTGCGCATCACGATCCGATAGCTGCCCGGCGCCAGATCATCCAAGGGCACCTCGAAGGACCGCTTTCCAGCGGGGAACGGGCCTTCGTGCATCGTGACCAGCACGCGACCGATCGCATCGGTCACCGTGATCGCACCATGCAACGCGCGCGGCCCATCCATCCAGAGCGTCGCGTATCCGGACGCCGGGTTGGGATGGACGCGCATCACGACACCCGGTGCGGGCCGATCCGCGATCGCGGTGTTGCCGCCCACCGGCACGGCCATCACCGCGGTGGTGGCCAGCGCGAGCTGGGTGAGCCTGGCGAAGTAAGGCAGGTCGAGGTATTGGATCAGGTCCGTGGAGGTGTGGTAATGCGGGTTGGGATCATCGTCGAAATCCTCGATGATCAGGATGGCGCCGAACCCCTCGTCCCAGAACGAGTCGTGGTCGCTGTAAGTGGCGCCCGGGTTGTTGATGGCCATGGGCAGGTTGATGCCGTAGGCGGCGTTGGCCATCACGGCGCTGTCCTTCAGCGCGATCGAATTGGCGATGGGTTTGGTATGCACGCGCATCAGGTCGTCGCCGTCGCCGTCCCAGGCGATCGCGTCCACGTTGATCACCGCCAGGACCGTGTCGTCGTTGGCGGCGGCCGCGCCGGCGAAAAAGGCGCTGCCCACCTTGCCCTGCTCCTCCTCGTCCCAGCAGGCGAAGAGCACGGAGTTCTCGAAGTCGTGGTTCGCGAAGACGCGCGCGGCTTCCAGCACCGCCACCGTGCCGCTGCCATCGTCGTCGGCGGCGGGCGCGGCCACCGGACCCCCGGGCATGGCATCGTAGTGCCCGCAGATGATCACGTAACGGTCCGGATGCACCAGACCCGGCTTGATGGCGTACACGTTCTCTCCCGTCGGCGGGTCGAAGGCCTGCACCACCGGGGTGTACCCCAGCATGCTGAACTGTTGCTGGAGCCATTGGGCCGCCAGCGCATTGCCCGGCTCGTACTTGTTGCGGCTGGTGATGAACTCCGGCCCCCCTCCAACGTTCACGCTCTCCTCCCCGCTGAGGCGTTCGAGGTGCCCGATCAGGGAATCGACCTCCACGGCGTCCACGATGGATGCGATCACCGGGTCCTGCGCCGCCGCGGGAATGGCGGTCAGCAGCGATAGAAGGAACTTCAATGAACGCATGCTTGCTCGTTGATGCGCGAAAGATCGGACGGATCCAGCGACCCGCGGGCAGGCCACCCGCACGTCACGCCGCGCCCCCGGGCCGGATCACTTGAGCCACCGGGCTCAGGACCGGACCCTCCCAGCGTGCGCGCGGGCCAACGCCCAGCTCCTTCGCGCCATACCGCGCGAGCAGGAACACCGCCACCAGGAAGAAGACCACCACGAAGGCCGTCACGAAGATCGGGCCGGGAGCCCACCCGGGCAGGACGGGCACGATGAAGAACGCGCAGTTGCTCACGATCTGCATGACCAGCAACACCATGCCGCTGTGCGTCATGTTGTAGGTCCAGCCAAGCATCACCGTCAGGCTGAACATGCCCAGCAGGAAGGCATACCAGGGGATGCCATCGGGAACGCCCTCGCCCAGGATCATCATCGGCAGATACCAGCACCCCCAGCACAACCCGACGGTGAGGCACGAGCGGAACGCGCTGTAGCGCGCCTGGAGCCTGGTCACGGAGAATTTCATCCACGCGGTCTCTTCCACCACCGCGATGCCCACCACGAAGGGCAGGTTCTTCAGCAGGGCCATCCCCCAGTGGTGCGTGAACCACCCGGGCCATTCCGCCAGTCCCATGAGGGAGACGGCCAGGATGCCGCTCCAGGTGAAGAGGAATTTCCAACTGAAGGCCAGCGCATACCACGGCAGGGGCACGCGCCAGTGCAGGAAGGATCCGAACAACCGCCTGATGCCCGGGCCACCCTCCAGGCGGTAGGTGATGGCCGTGGCGAACACCAGGGGGCCGAACACCCGGAACCGGAACAGCATGTGCGCATCCGGCACCTCGTGCAGGGCGATGCCCTTCGGCAGCATGGCCCAGGCCATGAGCACGATGCCCAGCTGGAACCCCAGCGTGAGGATGATGAACGCAAGGACCGGGTTCCGGCTGACGAAGGAGTTCATCGGTGGTGGATCTCGGTTCCTGCGTTTCGATCGCGAAGCCTGGTCAGAACGCGACCACGCGTTCCACGAAGACCTTTTCCGCCGTGCGGAACACCACCAGGTAGGTGCCCGCGCCATCGGGCAGCCGCACGCGCCAGCCGTGCCGGCCGGCATCCACGTCGGTCCGCGCGACCAGTCGCCCGTTCACGTCGAAGACCTGGATCTCCTGTACGCGCCGGTCCAGACCAAGGACCTGGAGTTCTCCGTTGGTCACCGGGTTGGGGAACAGGACCACGCCCAGTTCCTCGAAGCCGTCGATGCCCACGCTCAGGTCGCTGAAGAAGTCGGAGGCGCAGAGCACCGGCGAGCCGTCGGAGGCTTCGTACATGGTCTTGAAGCTGTCGATCTCCGCGCTGGCATGGGCGAACATCTCCTGGTTCCAAAGCGGCGGCACGCTCTGGTACCACACGCGCGCGCTCACCTGCAACAGGCCGGCATAGCCCCCGGTGGGCACGTGGTAATGCACCACGTCGGTGCCGCTGCCCTCCGTGCCCAGATCGTCGTGGTTGAAGTCGGTGTCGCCCACGGGCACCCCGGCGATCGGCATCGTGTCGTAGGCGTAGTGCGCGGTGGTGAAGCCCAGCGGCGCCAGGCGGTTGTCCTTCAGCGGGGCCTTGGCGCGTTGCAGCACGGTGGTCTTGTCGTCGTTCACGTCGCCCATCACCATCTCATAGATCTGCGCCTGGTCCTGGGCGTTGATCATGTCGTAGTGCCGCTCGTAGCTGGTGTCGTGGCCTTCCACCTCATACCCGCTTCCCCAGCGCCCGCTCTTGAACAGGGTGTCGCCCACGGCGTCCTTCACCACCAGTTCCACGAAAGCGCGGCGGCTGGGGAACCCGCTGGGGAATTTGTGGCCCGTGAGGTTGGTGAGTTCCACGTCGATGAAGGCGGTATCGAGGTCGCGCCAGACCATGCCGGCATCCAGCAACACCGAATGCTGCTGAAGGTTGCGCACGGTGCGGGCGATGGTGCTGTCGAACTGGGTCTCGGTGGCGGTGAGGCCCAGCTCGGCGATGTGTTCGCGCAGCATGCGCAGCATGAACATGTTGCCACCGGCGAAGTGGTGCATGCCGTATGGCGAGCGCGGGTCGAGGAAGGCGTAGTTGGAGCTGATGATGACCCCGTCGGGGATGCGCGGCAGGTGGCAGCCCTGGCAGGTGATGCCGTTGAGGGTGTCCACCTCGTTGTTGAAGGCGCTGTTCACCCACTCGTGGTAGGTGGCCTGCTCGACGAATTGATCGCCGGAGTAGTTGCCGGCGGTGTCCACCGTTTCGGTGATCAGGGTATGGCAGCCGGCGCAAAGCCCGGCATCGTGGATGTGCGCCCCGAACATGGGCTCGTAGCCCACGAAGTTGACCATGGGCGCGGTGAAGATGTTGTCCGAATAGGGGCCGTAGAGGATGTCCTGCTGCTCGAACTTGATGTTGCCGGAAAAGAGCAGGCCGACGCTGTCGGCGCTCTGGCGGTGGCAGCCCACGCAGCTCACGCCGTCGAGGGCCACCTGGTCAGTGTCCAGGTGCGCGATGCTGTACAGGCCCAGGCTGTCCAAGTGGAACTGATGGCGGCCCTGCGGCGCGTGGCAGCTGGTGCATTTGTCCTCCAGGACGGCCTGATGCGCGGGGTTAACGAGCACTTCGTGGCTCACCTTGGCGCGCCAGAAGGGATCGCGCGCGCTGTTGGCCATCATGCTGCTGCGCCAGTCGTCCGTCACGTTCACGTCCCTGCCGCTGGTGTCCACCATGGAGATCTGCAGGGGGTCGTGGCCGTGGCAGCCCGAGCAGATGCCGCTGCCCGTGAACCATCCGTTGTTGCCCGTGGGTAGCGGGGTGGGGCCGGCCTTGAACCGGAGCAGTTCCTCCTTGGTGTGGAAGGCCGCCGCGGGAGCAACGGTGTCGCTGGTCCATGCCGTGAACAGGCCGATGGTGCCGGCGAAGGCGGCGACAACCGCGGCGCGCGGGAGGAGTGCGGAACGATGCTTCATGCGGAACGGCTCATTGGGCGGCGCGCAAGTTAGGGGGGGCGTGTCCCCGCTGTCGATCAGGCCGGCGTGGCTTCGAGCTCCCCACGCACGAAGCCGGCCAGTTCGCCCACGTTCTCCGGCCCGAGGTCGAAGCGCACGCCGGCCCGGTCGTAGATCTCCGGCAGGGTGCGCGTGTAGCCCAGCTTCAATGCATCGATGTACCGCCGAACGGCCTCGCGGGGATCGCGCTTGTAGTTGCGCCAGATGCCGATGGCGCCCAGTTGGGCGATGCCGTACTCGATGTAGTAGAAGGGCATCTCGAAGATGTGAAGTTGTTTGTGCCAGAGCCGGGCGCGTTGATCCTCCAGCCCCGACCAGTCCACCACCGCACCCCCGAACCGGCGATGGCACACCAGCCACGCCTCGGTCCGCTCCTCGCGGGTGTGCCCTGGATGCTCGTAGATCCAATGCTGGAAGCTGTCCACGGTGGCCACCCAGGGAAGGATGCCGATCACGCGCTCCAGCTGGTCGCGCTTCGCGCGCCGCAATTCCTCCGGATCGGCGTAGATCAGGTGCCAGTGGTCCATGGTGAGCAGTTCCATGCTCATGCTGGCCAGTTCGGCCACCTCGCTGGGGAACGCCTTGAAGCCGGTGAGCGCGAGCGGATGGGTCAGGAAGCTGTGGACGGCGTGACCGCCTTCGTGCATCATGGTGATCAGGTCGTCGTGCGTGCCCACCGCGTTCATGAAGATGAAGGGCGCGCCGGTCTCGTAAAGCGGATAGTTGTAGCCCCCGGGCGCCTTGCCCTCGCGCGAGGCGAGGTCGAGCCGGCCCATCTCGCGCTGGCGGCGGATGCAGTCGGCGAAGTAGGGATCGAGGCGGTGGAACACGTCGATGGCCAGTTCCACCAACCGGTCGGGGTGGGTGAAGGGACGCAGCGGCGGCCGGTTGCGCGGATCCACCGCGAGATCCCATGGGCGCAGGTGATCAAGGCCCAGTTCCTGTTGCCGGCGCAGCTCGATCGCGTTCACCAGCGGCACCACCTTTTCTTCAATGGCCCGGTGGAAGGCGCGCGCATCGGCGGGGGAATGATCGAAGCGGCCCAATGCGCTGTAGCTGTAGTCGCGGTAGTTGGCGAAGCCCGCGTTCAACGCGATGGCGTGCCGCTTCGCCAGCATGGTGTCGAAGAGCGCATCCAGCCTGTCGGCATCCCGTGCGCGGCGCGCGGCGATGCGGCGGTGGATGTCCTCGCGCAGGCGGCGGTCGGGATCCTCCAGGATGGCCGCGGCCTTCGGCAGGGTGAGCGTCTCCCCCTTCCATTCCACGGTCATGGCGCCGATGAGGGTGCTGTATTCCTGGGCCAGGGTGCGCAGTTCCGCCTGGATGGGCACGTTCGCTTCGCGGAAGATCCTCAACTGCTCGCGGATGCCGCGCAGGAGCACCGGATAGCCTTCGCCGTCCAGCGCTTCGACGTGGGGCGAGGCCATGAGCTTGCGGTTGAGGCGGTCGTTCCATTCCTCCACGTTGGGCAGCACGGTGGTCACGAAGTCCTGGTAGCGTTGCGCGGCCTCCTTGTCGCGCGTGTCGCAGGTCATGCGGATGTAGCGCCATGCGGCTTCCTCGTCGATGGCGGCGGAGAGTTCGCTCCAGTCGCGCAGCCAGGCTTCCAAGGCGGCCGTCGATGTGATCGCGCGTTGGTGGAGCTGCGTGAAGTACGGTGCGGCTTCCGACCAGCCCTGAACGACGAGGGTGTCGGGCAGGAATGACCGGGTGGTGGTGTTCAGCATGAGGGAACGGATCCGAACACAACAGGCGGGACGCCTGTTGGACTAGCTGCCGCGCTGGGAGCTCTTGCGCAGTTGCGTGGCGCGGTTCTTCTGCGTGGCGCTCTGCTTGGGCGCGGCGCTCTTCTTGTGGGCGGCGATGTCGGCCTTGATCAGCTGGCCCTTCTCCAGCGTCTTCTTCGAGGCGCCTTCCGCGTCGTGGTGCTCCTCCTCCTTCTGTTCCTCCTTCGCGGTGAACACGCCGGCCTTCAGCAGCTGCGCGTACCAGGTGAAGAGCTTGCGCACGTCGCTGTCGTGGATGCGCTCGCGGTCCGCTTCGGGAATCACGCTGGAGAGCTTCTTCCAGAGCGCCTCGTCGCCTTCCTTGGGATCGGCGGAAGCGCCGCCGTTCTCGGCCTTGTACAGCTTGTCCAGCACGTCCTTCAGCGGAACGTCATCGCCGGTGGTGAACATGCTGATCTCCTCCAGCGTGCTCACGCGCTGGCTGGAATGCACCGGCTGGCGCGGGCCGCCTTCAAGGGGTTCGGCGATGATCGCGTTGCGGCCCTGGGCCACCACGCGGTACAGGCCGCTCTTGCCGGCCACGGTGATGATCTTGCTGAGGTCCATGGGGACTGGATGTGGGCCAAAGCTATTGATCGAACGGCCAGCCGCCCCTCGGATGGCCGGGGATCGCTCACACGGGGCGCGCGGGGCGTTCCACCTCGGGGCCCGGGACGATGCCCGCTGGCCGCCGCAACCGCTGCATGGTGATGAAGCCGATCATCCGGAAACCGAGGCGGATGGCCTTGCCCAGCTTGCCGGTGATCTTGGAGGTGCCGATCCGGTCGCGGTAGTGGACGGAGACCTCGACGGTGCGCAGGCGCGCCTGCAGGGTGCGGACCATGAGTTCCACGGAGAAATGCGATCCATCCACGGTGAGCGCCTCGCGGATGCGCTCGTAGGCCTGGCGATGCAGCAGCTTGTAGGTGCAGCCCACGTCGGTGAGCGAGGGACCGTTGAAGAGGTATTCAAGGTATTTGCCCACGGCCCAGTTGCCCAGGCGGATGCCGAAGCCCATGTTGGCGCCCGACCAGATCAACGAGCGGGACGTGCGGGTGCCGAACACCACGTCGAAGTCCTCGCCGTAGATCAGGAGCTTCTCGATGTCGCGGCCCAGGAAAGTGCCGTCCGGTTCGGCGGTGACGATGATCTGGCCGGTGGCCTGGCTCATGCCGCGGCGCAATGCCGCCCCGTAGCCTTGCGTGGTCTCCAGCACGTAGCGGGCGCGCGTGGCCTTGATCTCCTCGGCGCTCCGGTCGCGGGAATTGTTGTCCACCGCCACCACTTCATCCACGAAGGGCTGGGCCAGGAAATCCTCGATGGCGGCGCGGATGTTCTCCTCCTCGTTGTACACGGGAAGGACCACGCTCACCGTACGGCCTCGATACATGGGATGCGGCCAAGGTAGCCGGACCCGACCGCTCGCCGTGCGCACCCGACCGATGGTGCCAACAGCCCCGCGTACGGATCGCGCCGAACGATCAGCGGCGGCGGATGCGATCGACGATGCCGGCCGCACCCCAGATGGAGGCGACCAGCAGCAGCGGGAAGACCGGGATGAGGTATCGGATCTCGGCCATGCGCATGATGAAGGGACAAGCCACCACCCCGTACAGGCACATGATCCCCAACAGGAAGGCCGCGGGATCGGTACGCACGCGCGAGGCCAGGACCACGGCGCCGGCCATTCCCGCGATCATCACCCACCAATAGATCAGCGACTGAAGGAGCTTGTACCCTTTCTCCACCGGGCCCAACGCGGAGAACGGCCGCTGGAACAGCGTGTTGCTGCCGCTGTGGACCGTTTCATGCTTGAGCAGCCGCAGCCGCGCGATCACCTGGTAATGCCACGGCTTCTCCCGCGCGTAGGCTTCGCGCCAGCGCCGGGCGGAGGCCATCATCACCCGGGCCAGCGAATCCGACCGGGCCGAGGTGGTGGACGGCTCGCGCGACAGGCGCATGAGGCCGGCCATGTGCTCCAGGCTGTCGCGGTCGCACGCGGAGGTGTACACGTCGGGCGGCGGTTCGGGCACGCCGGGGATCGCCCGATCGGTCCCGCCGCCGGCATCGGGTTCGAACCCGTACCAGCGGATGTCGGCGATCGGATCCCAGTAATAGCAATGGCCGCCGTAGCCCTGCACGAACCAGATCAGGCTGTAGTAGGGCAGCGCGGAGAACACCGGGTTGTAGGAGCCGTGGTTGGTGAGCGGATGGAAGCCGCCGTACGCCCGATGGTTCCTGATCGTCCAGAGGCCATCGAACACGATGAACGGAAGGGCGAAAAGCGCCAGCAGGCCGAGGGTCCTTTTCTGCAACGCGCCGCGACGGAACAATTCCAGCAGCGGGACCACCGCCAGCAGCGGACCGTAGATCGGCCGCATGAACACCGCGATGGCGATGCACAGCCCGGAGAAGAAGATCCATCGGACGTGCCCCGTTCGCCGCCATGCCGCGTAGGCCACCCAATGGAGCACGAGCGCCCAGGTGGTGAAGCTCTCGTTGATCACCACCAGGTCCACCAGCGAATGGAACGAGGCGACCAGCAGCAGGCCGTAAAGCGGCCAGAAGATCCGCTCGCGCCCCGAGGCATGCTGCACCCCGCGGGCCAGGGCGTATCCCGCCACCACGGCCACCAGCAGTTGGACCAGGGTGATCGCATCGCTCGCGGCGGGCTGCGCGAGGAACAGGCGGAAGAAGAGGAAGACCAGCGCGTAGCCGGGCATGCGATGGTCGGGTTGCCAGCCATCGCCCCGCAGGTACGACTCCACCGTGTCGATGTACTCCCAGAGATCGGCGTCCCACAAGGCCCACCGGCCCATGTGCCGCACGCCGGCCTGTTCGTACGCGTTCCAGATGAAGAAGCCGCCCTTGGCCAGCAACCCGATGAGCAAGGGCCAGAGGTGCCTGCGCCAGCGGACGGGGCTCATGGCTTCTCCCCCACCAGCAGCATCTGCCCGGCGAACGGTTTGACGGGCGAACGCAGGTAGAGCGCGACCAGCCAGGGATGGGTGGGGATCCTGGAGCGCATGCTGTACGGCGTGAACCGCTTCTTGATCACCTTCACCTCGAAGCCCTGGGTGCGCAGCACGTCGCGGAGGGAGATGTGGGTGAAGACGCGCCGATGGGTGAAGTCGTCGAAGTAGTTGCGCCAGGCCAGCGCGAAGTTGGGCTGCATCACGATGAAGCGGCCGCCGTTGCGCAACACGCGCGACACCTCCGCCAGCGTGGCGGCCAGCGGATCATCGTCCAGGTGCTCCAGCAGGTTGCTGGCGAACACCACGTCGATCGATCCGGTGGCGAAGGCGGACAGGTCGCTCACGTCGCCCACGTGGGCCCGCACGCCCGGGCCCGCGCGCCGGACCACCTCGTTGCTGTGATCCAACGCATGGCGCTCGCGCGCCAGGATGTGGTTGATGAATCCGCAATAGCCCGCGCCCAGGTCGAGCACCGCCGCATCGCGGGGCACGTACCGCTGCAGGTAAGCGGCCAGCGCCCGCCAGACGCCTTCGCGCTGGTCCAGGTCCTGGTAGGTGACCTCGTAGTAGCGTTCGTACAGCCGGGCCGTGCGGGGATCCATGGTCGCAACCCTCCGATGCGAAGGAAGTTCAGGCCGGTGGCACGCGGACCTTCCGCCGCCGGGAATTCTTCACAGCGAGGCCTCAGGTCTTCTGCTTCTTCTTCCGCGCCGCGGGGAAGAGGATGTTGTTCAGGATGAGCCGGTAGCCCGGTGAGTTGGGGTGCAGGCTCAGGTCGGTGGGGGGGTCGCCCACCATGTGCTGGTAATCCTCCGGATCGTGCCCGCCATAGAAGGTCCACTGCCCCAGGGCGAAATCACCGTGGATGTATTTGACGGTGCCCTGCGGTTTGTTCTCGCCCATCACCAGCGCACCGGGTTTCACGAGGTTCTTGCGGAAGGCGGTGGTCTGGCCCATGAAGCCCTTGATCACCTGCTCGTGGCTCTGGCAGAGCATGGTGGGCACCACGTCCCATTTGGCGCTGAAGTCGAAGAGGGTGAAGAAGTCGCGCACCTGTCCGATGCCGCCGTGGATGTCGGTGGCGTCGATGTCGCTGAACTCGTACACCATCGGGCTGGTCTCCAGGGTGAAATCCTTGAAGGCGAAGCAGGCGTCGTAGTCGAGCTTCTGCTGGAAGCCGGGATCGATGGGGTCGTGATCGAACTCCGCCGCGCAGATGTCGAGGCCCGCGGCGGCCAGCGCGATGTCGTAGCTGTCCGTTCCGCTGCACATGGTGAAGAGGTAGCCGCCGCCGGCCACGTAGTCGCGGATCTTCAGGGCCACGGCGCCCTTCATCTGGCTCACCTTGGCGAAGCCCAGATCGGCGGCCATCGCCTCGCTTTCGCGCACCTGGTCGATGTACCACTGCGCGTTGCGGAACTGGCGGTAGAACTTGCCGTACTGCCCGGTGAAGTCCTCGTGATGCAGGTGCAGCCAGTCGTACTGGGGCAACGCGCCGGCGATCACCTCGCGGTCGTAGAGGCGCTCGTAGGGGATCTCCGCGTAGGTCATCACCAGCGCCACGGCGTCGTCCCACGGCTGGAAGCTCTCGGGGGCATAGACGGCGATCTTGGGTGCCTTCTCCAGCTTCACCACTTCCATGTTCACCTCCGGATCGGCGATCTCCGCGCGGATGGCGTCGGCCTGGCCGTCGGCGATCACGTTGTAGGTGACGCCGCGGATGGTGCATTCGCGCTCGATGGCCTGGAAGTGCTCGATCAGGAAGCTGCCGCCCCGGTAGTTCAGCAGCCACTCCACCGTCACGTCGCGCTGAAGCGTCCAGTAGGCGATGCCGTAAGCCTTCAGGTGATCGGTCTGCGTGGCGTCCATGGGGATCAGCAGCTTGCTCGCTTCACCCGCGCGGGGAAGCAAGGACACCAGCAGGAACCAGAACGCGCGGCAGGCCATGGAGGGGTTCAACGAAAAGGATGGGGCAAAAGTACCGTGCCGTACACCCCGGACCGGCGGCGGATCACCGATCAGAAGGGAGCGATGTCGTCGTCCGGGCCCGCGTCGTCGTTCATGCGTGAGGGGCGCGTGATCACGCGGTTGCCCTGGTCGTCTTCCTCGGTCACGATGTGCAGGCCGGTGCTGGTGTCCAGGTCGGTGAATTTGGCCAGCTCGGGGATGAAGCGCAGCAGCACGGTGTCCAGGGCGCCGTTGCGGTGCTTGGCCACGATCACCTCGCCGATGCCCAGGGTGCTGCCGTAGGTGTCCTCGAAGATCTTGTAGTACTCCGGGCGGTACAGGAAGCACACCAGGTCGGCATCCTGCTCGATGGCGCCCGATTCGCGCAGGTCGCTCAGCTGGGGCCGCTTGTCGCCGCCGCGGGTCTCCACCGCGCGGCTCAGCTGGCTGAGGGCGATGATGGGCACGTCCAGCTCCTTGGCGATGCTCTTGATGGAGCGGCTGATCTGGCTGATCTCCTGTTCGCGGTTGCCCTGGCGGTTGTCGCTGCCGCTGGTCATGAGCTGGAGGTAATCGATCACGATCAGCTCCACGTTGTGCTGGGCCTTGAGGCGGCGGCACTTGGCGCGCAGCTCGAAGATGTTCAGCCCGGGGGTGTCGTCGATGAAGATCGGCGCCTTGTCCAGGCGGGCGATGTGCTGGTGCAGGATGGCGTACTCCGACTCGGTGAGGTCGCCCCGGCGCAGCTTCTCGCTGGGGATGCCCGCTTCGCTGGCGATCAGGCGGGTGACCAGCTGGGTGCTGCTCATCTCCAGGCTGAAGACGGCCACGGCGCGCTTGTGCTCCACGGCGATGTTGCGGGCCATGCTCAACACGGCGGCGGTCTTGCCCATGCCGGGGCGCGCGGCGATGATCACCATGTCGCTCTTCTGCCAGCCGGCCGTGATCTGGTCGAGCTTGATGAAGCCGGTGGGCACGCCGCTGACCCCGCCGGTGCTGTTCTTGGCGCCTTCGATCTGCGTGATGGCCTCGCGCAGCAGGTCGCTCATGGGCTCGTAGTTGCGCTTGAGGTTGCCGCTGGTGATGGCGTAGAGGTCCTGCTCGGTCTTGTCCAGCAGGTCGAACACGTCGCTGGTGTCGTCGTAGGCATCGCGCATCGTTTCGCTGCTGATGCGGATCAGCTCGCGCAGGATGTGCTTCTGGCTGATGATGCGCGCGTGGTACTGCACGTTGGCGCTGCTGGCCACCTTGTTGGTGAGCTGGCTGATGTAGAAGGGCCCGCCGACGATGTCCAGCTCGGCGCGTTTCTTCAGCTCCTGCGTGACGGTGAGGATGTCGATCGGCTGGTCTTCGCGGAAGAGGCCCTGGATGGCGTCGAAGATCTTCTGGTGCGCCTCCACATAGAAGCTCTCCGGCCGCAGGATGTCGATCACCTCGTTCACCGCGCTGCGCTCCAGCATCAGGGCGCCCAGCACGGCCTGCTCCAGCTCGGGCGCCTGCGGGGGCAGCTTGCCGGCCTCCAGAGCGGTGTCGAGCAGGGCGGCGGTGCGTTTGCGCCGTTCGGTGCGGGTGGTGAGCGTATCGGACATCAGGAAGCGATCATGAGCAGGCAACACCCGCAGGTGCCCAGGAGGGGGCGCCAAAAGTATCCCGCGGCCGATCGCTGAAAAGTAGTCCGATGCACAAAGGATCAGCAGCGCGTTAACATTGCCGATGTGAACAAGTTACGGTGCATCAACGCAGGCCGCGCCGGTCGTTGAGATGTTCCCCTCGCGCGATCAACAATCCTTCGCCTTCGCGGCCTGCATGGTGTTCGCCTTCGCCGGATGCAAGAAGGACAAGGATACCACCCCGCCCACCGTGACGATCCTGGCGCCGGCCGGGGCCGCCAGCGTGCAGGTGCCCGGCAACCTCGCGGTGATCGCGGAGGTGAGCGATGACCGGAGCGTCGAGGCCGTCACCATTGGACTGAGCGACGCGAGCGGCGTCGCGATCGTCCCGTCGGTCACGGTGCCCGTGGGCACGGCATCGGCCACCATCCAGCGCACGCTGGAGATCACCAGCGAACTGATCACCTCCTGCCAGTGCGAACTGAACGTTCGCGCCTCCGACGGGACCAACGACGGGCGCGACTTCCGCGCGGTGAGCGTGATCGAAGCGCCCTTGCGCCTGCGCGCGCTCCTGGCCGTGAGCACGCCCGGGGCCGGCAACGTCCAGGTCCATCGCATCGACAGCGCGGGCAACGTTTCGCTCTTCGCCTCCTTCGCGCAGGACCTGCACGATGCCGCGATCCGCTCGCGCGACCGGCGCCTCGTGCTGGCCGGCGCGATCGACGGCCCGCTGCTGGCGGTGAACACCACCACCGGCCTGGTCGACTGGCAGATCGCCAACCTCAACACCCTGCCCATTCCCTGGTTCACCGGCACGGACATCGCCGCCGACGGACGCCTCTACGTGAACACCAACGACGGCTTCCTGCGCGTGTTCAACGCGGCATCGGGCGGGCAGCAGTTCAGCACCACCGCCAGCGCCGGGCATCGCGCCTACCTCACGCACGTGCAGGACGACCTGATCCTGAGCGAGCAGGCGGCCATCGCCGGCGGCCAACGGAAGCTCGTGCTGTATTCGGCCTTCAACGGCACCCCGGTGGATGAACAGCTGCTGGACAAGGACCTGGTGGCCATGCATGCATGGAACGCGGACGAGGTCTTGCTCTTCGGCAACCGCGACGGCGACGGGGTGATCGAACAGCGCGTGATCCCCACGGCGGGCTCCGCCGACCTGATGTCCTTCGCCGGGGAAGAGATCCGCGCCGTGGCATCGATCACCAGCGACGTGTACGCGATCGCGCTGCCGGGGCGGATCGTGCGCTACACGCGGTCGGGCAATTCGGCCACCGATCTGGTCCCCCTCGGCGCCGACGACCTGGCGCATGATCCGGCCAACGGGATCCTCTGGGTCGCCGACGGGACCTCGGTGCTGGGCCTGCATCCGGTGACCGGTTCCCTGGTGGAAAGCCACGCGGTGCCCCAGCCGGTCGATCACCTGCTGGCGCTGTTCAACCGGTGAGGACCGGTCAGCGCGCGCGCCACATCGCTCCCTTCCCCAGCAGCAGCCAGTCGGCCGAGAGGCGGGGATGCCGCTTCAGCAGGCGCTGCACGAGCCTGACGTTCGGTGGGTTCTTGCCGCACCGGATGTTGCTGATCACCGCCTGGCTGGTGCCCAGCACCCGGCACGCGGTGTATCCGGAATGGCCCAACTCGGCCAGGGCGCGGATGAAGCGCTTGTTGAGCGGATCGGCGTCTTTGGCGGCACGGGTTTTCCT
>CAYMXP010000028.1:0-42516 GCA_964394425.1 uncultured Chryseobacterium sp.
GCCTACATCTGCCAGAGCCAGAGCCTGAACATCTTCATGGAGAACCCCAACTTCGCCAAGCTTACCAGCATGCACTTCTACAGCTGGAAGGCGGGGCTGAAGACGGGCATGTACTACCTGCGCACCAAGGCCGCCACCGACGCCATCAAGTTCACCGTGGACAAGGCCGCGCTGCAGAAGCCCGTGGACCTGGCCGCCGCCTCGAAAGGGGTGGCTGCAGCCGCGGCCAGCAATGGCGGAGCCGCCCATGTGACTGTGGCCGAACCCGTGCTTACCGGCCCCACCACGACTGGTCCCGTTGCTACTGACCTCAGCGCCTCACGCGCGGCCACCGTACAGCAAAGTGCAGCCACCGACGCCGCCCGCGCGCAAGCACAGGCCGAGATCGCATGCAGTTTGGACAACCCGGACTCGTGTGAGATGTGTAGTGGGTAGAAGCTGACGAGGTGAGTTCGCTGCAGGGGCCACGTGAGTGAGACTCTGCGGTGCTTTGTGACTTTGAAGAATCCCAGCGTATCCCCGTTTTCGTGCTTCGCTACTGCGCAGCCACAACCTTGAAGCGGTATGCCTGCTCCTCGACGGCATCAACTATATAAATGTCAAAAGGCGGTCTAATTCTCTCAGTCACGGTTATCAAGTCGAGATTCCACCAGTTGCCATTATGAGATGAATTGGCCACCTCGCTTTCAAGCGCTTCCCGATGTACCTCGGCTCCTGTACTGTCGTGGACAATGATGGTGAAGTTGTCATTATTCGCCGCTCCAATAGTAATTCTCTCTACGTTCAATTGGATTCGACCTCCGCGTGCAGAGGCCTTGTATGCCTCTACAACAGCCTCGGTTGACTCGGACGGCTTCATGGTCTTTTTCGCTTCATCCCGCTCCATTTGAATCATTAAAGGCAACGGCGTCCATTCAACCCTGGTAAAGCCACCATATTTTGCCTTGCCCTCAATACGGTCAATTTTGATTGACCGGGACAAAAAGAATACTGAATCCTCCAAGTACTCGCGCTTCATTGCAGCACGACGACTCGCGTACAATGCCCTCCGTGCCTCTGGGTCACAGGGCTCGTCAATCGGGTCGGGTTTTGCCAGGATGTCATCAGCAATCAGACCATGAAGCACACGCAAACAGCTGTCGGATAAGAAAGTCAGCGTGGTGTTGAGCTTTGATTTCACACCAAAACCATTGGCAGCGAGGAAGTTAAACGTGACATAGATGGTGTCTCCAGTTTGAAATATGGTCGCGCTGTCAAACGGAGGCAGTACGGCCGTCTCTGGATATTTAAGCGCTTTTTTCGTTTCTCGAATAGCACGGTCAAAGGCCTCGTGGGTTCGGTTGGCCTTCGTCGCAAGATCAGAGTTTTTCGAGGAATCCTTTGGGCTAACTCCGCAGCAAAGAAGGATGCTCATGCATATGGAGTACAGGCAGAGACTGAGATGTAGTTTCGGCATGCCGCCAAGCTACTGAGATGGTGGCTAAGAGGCCCCTGACTGGTCCAAGTCGTCCATACCCATGTTCACGCCCCCTGACTGGTCCAAGTCTTCCCTTGAAGCCTGGCGCGGGAGTTAGACGCCCTTACTGGTCCAAGTCTTCCCTTGAAGCTCGCCGCGTAAGCCTGCCTGCCCCTGACTGGTCCAAGTCATCCCTTGAAGCCTGGCGCGGGAGGTAGGCGTGTGTGAGCTGGTGGGGCGGGAGGCCGTCCCCGGGTGTTCTCGCTCGGCTCGGCTAATGGGAAGGAAGTGCGTGCCGAGTGAGTGCTGTTCCTAGGGCCTCCGGCCCGCCTACAAGGATCCAGTAACGCATGACGGGCCAGAGGTCCCAGATCATTCGGGCTCTCGGGACGCACAAGCCACCGCACTGGTTGACCCGAGCGCCAACCCAGGGGTCTTTCAGCCCAGTTCGGGCAGCGTTTTAGGCCCTGAGCCTATCTTTATCACATGCAGGGGAAATTCCTTTCCATGATCGGCTGTCTGACACTTGGGTTGTCCGCCAGCGCATAATTCATGGGTGTGCATGCCGATGGCTTGCCTTGGATCAACGACGATACGATCACGGTTCAGGGCTCGGCGGCCAGTTGGTATCTGGGGCAGGAGCTATCTGTCGTTCTCAACGTCGACGAGACCATAGAGGCCAGCGTGACCCGAATTGAATTGGATGTGCCATTGGGTACGGAAAGTAGTTTTTGCTGGATCAATCTGTGCTACCCCATCCTTGCTACAGGAGCAGCTCCAGCATATACCTCGCTCCCCTTCGAGTTCCTTGATGATTGGTACTTGTGGGACATTGATCAGTTCCGCATTTACTACTATCCAGCAGGAGTGGCCGATACAGCCTACTATCGATATACACTGTTCAAGACGGACGATCCTTCGTTGAACACATCCTTTGTCGCAAGGTTCATTGCGCATCCATCGGCTGCGGCGCAGCTAGAAGTCGAACCGGAAGACGTCACTTTCATCCTCTCAAACCTGATCACAGATGATCATCTGCATCTATCATGGCCATCCACATGGTCATCCAATCGGATCCGTCTTAAGGTCATGAGCATGGCCGGAGCTGTACTAATGAGCGTTCAATTGAGCGGAAGTCAATGGGAGAAAGTTCCACTTCCTGAACTAAGTCCTGGTATGTATATCGTTTCTGCCGAACTGGAGGAGCATGCCGTGCATATACAGAGGGTTATGGTTGAGTAGGCTCCGCTGAAGAAGTCATCACCGAGCAAAAGGCTGTTGGTGTCCGGAGAGAGGCGTGATGGGTACAGCGAAGCGATGTTGCAGGAGGGCCTGGTGGGGAAGAGACCCCTAACTGGTCCAGGTCTTCCCTTGAAGTCTGGCGCGGGAGTTAGGCGTGGGAACGCTGGTGGGGCAGGAGGCCGTCCTCCTGCCTTCGGCAGGCAGGCCCGTGCCCAACCTGTTCGCTTTTTCCTACTTCTGGATCTCTCGCGTTGCCGCTCGCGTGATCCATGTTCGCCAGGGAGCCGGGACCATTGGGCCGACCTGGCCCACGCGAACGACCGCGCTGGATCGAGGGGATGTCCGGGCCCTGATGATGAAGCGCGGTCGAGGGGTACTCGCCTACCCGCGCTTGCCGCAGGGGATCACCACCTCATGGTCCTTGGCGCCCATTTCGGTGAAGTTGCCGCCCAGCTTCATGTTGTACCAATAGGAGAACGGCAGCCTGTGGCACGTGCCCGATGCGGTGCGGTAGGTCAGATACCCATGGAACACCAGCCTGGATCGGTCGGCGCGGATGTCGTCCCAATCCTGCGGGGTCAGCGCATCCTCCAGCACGCACGGCGGCAGCCGCTGGTCCGAAGAGGTCCCGATCATGGCCCCGCTTTCGACCACCTCATCGTAGGGAGCGATCGATCGCTCCTCGAACGGAGGCTCGCCGCGATGGCTGGCGGGCCACATCCTGAAGCGATGGGAAAAGCCCGTCAGCGTCGCTTCCGATCCGCCGATGTTCTTCAGCGTGAAGACCGCGGAAGGATGGGGGTCGTTCTCGCCGGAGGTCGCCAGGCCGACGGAGATGAACATGAACTCACCGCGCGTGGCTTCCGCCCCGGCGGAGCCACGCCACCATGTGTAGAGCATCGCCCCGCCGGCGGCCAGGATCACACCGACCAGCAGGACCTGGATGATCGACCTCGTTGATCTCATGTTCGTTCGGATCGCCGGTCAAATGTGATCATTCGGCCCCAGGTGCGATGCATCGGGCGGCCGCATGCGTTGCGAGGGCCCCGGTGTCGCGCTTCGTTGATGCGCCACGGAACCCGGTCGTTCAAGATCCCCGTCACCCGCACCGGCAGGTACCGGAACGCACCGGTAAATTCGACGGCGCCATGCGCCCGGTCGTTCCCTCCTTCCTGCTGATCGCCGTGTCCGCGGCGCATGCCCAATCCCTCTTCGATCCCGAGGTGATCCACACCATCCAGATCCAGTTCGCCCAGCCGAACTGGGACCACCTGCTCGACAGCATGGCGCTGGCCTACGACGGCACCGGCACCGGCGAGGGGCGGCTGACCGGCACGGTGACGATCGACGGCACGGTGTACGACAGCTGCGGGGTGCGCTACAAGGGCAACAGCACCTACAACCCCCTGCAGGAAAAGAACCCGCTGAACATCGACCTGAACTGGGTGATCGCCGGACAGGACCACCAGGGCACCGACAAGATCAAGCTGGCCAACGGCGCGTCCGACCCGAGCATGGTGCGCGAGATGACCATGTACGAACTGGCCCGCGAGGTGATGCACGCCCCGCGCGCCGCCTACACCAAGGTGTGGATCAACGGCGACTACAAGGGCCTCTACCTGCACACCGAGGACCTGGGCAACGAGTTCCTCGACGCGCACTTCGGCACCAGCGCCGGCGCCTTCTTCAAGTGCGATCCGCGCGGCTTCGTGCTTTACGGCGACAACTCCAACCTCGCCTGGCATCCCGACAGCATGGCCTACGACACGCTGTACGACATGCAGTCCAACGGTGGGCTGGCGGAATTGCGGGACCTCTGCTACGAACTGGAGTTCAACGCGGGGTCCATCGCCGATCACCTGGACGTGGACCGCGTGCTGTGGTTCCACGCGCTGAGCAACGCGTTCGTGCATCTGGACGGATACTACGCCTTCGCGCACAACTACTATATGTACAAGGACAAGAACGACCGTTGGGACCCGATCCCCTGGGACGTGAACATGGCCTTCGGCGGGCTGGTGTTCGACGGCGTGATCCCGCTGCCCCTGAACACGACGCAACTTTCGCAGCTGCATCCCTTCCACCTGGCGTTCAGCCTGGACTACCGCCCGTTGATCGGCCGGATCATCCTGCAGCCCCTGTACGCCGCCATGTACATGGCCCATTACCGCACCATCATGGAGGAGATGGTATGGAACGGCCACTACCTGGATCGCGCCACGCACTGGCATCAGCTGATCGATGCGGAGATGCAGGATGAACCCTACCCGCTCTTCCCCTACGCGGAGTTCGCGGCCAACCTCACCGCCGACGTGGGCGCCGGGTTCACGCTGCGGCCGGGGATCGAGGCGATCATGCAGCAGCGCGAGAGCTACCTCGACACGCTCAGCGGCATGTACCCCGGCCGGCCGGTGATCAACGGCCCCGTGTTCGACCCGCCTGCTCCGCTGCCTTTCGATCAGGTCGACCTGACCGTCCAGATCGACGACGCCCTGGGCGCGACCATCGGCACCCGGCGAAGCCGCTTCGATCGCTTCGTCTGGCAGGTCCTTTACGACGATGGCCTGCACGACGACGGCGCGGCCCTGGATGGCCTGTTCGGAGCGCAGATACAGATGGGTGCCGGCGACCTGCAGTACGTGCTCTTCGCATACAACGACAGCGCGGGCCGCTTCTCGCCCTCGCGTGCCGAACACGAATGGCACGTGTTGTCCGTTCAGCCGGGCGTGGTGCTGAACGAAGCGCAGGCCTCGAACGCCACCACGCATGCCGACCAGAACGGCGAACACGACGATTGGATCGAACTGTACAACAACGGCAACGTGCCGGTGGACCTTGCCGGCTTCCATCTGAGCGACGATCCGGCGGATCCCGCGAAGTGGACCTTCCCCGACACGGTGATCGCGCCCCAGGGCTTTCTGATCGCATGGGCCGATGAGGACGGCGGGCAGGCTGGTCTTCACGCGAACTTCAAGCTGGCGGCTTCGGGTGAGCCGCTGCTGCTGAGCGATCCGATGGGCAATGTCGTGGACGAGACGGCCATGCCTTCGCTGCAAGCCGATGCGACGTGGGGACGCTACCCCAACGGCACCGGCGAATGGACCGTGCTGGTGCCCACCTTCTCCGGCCACAACAGCATCGCCATCGGCGTGCAGGAAGAGGCGATCGGCGATGCGGCATGGATCCGGCCGTCGATCGGTGATGGGGTGTTCACCGTGATGCGCTCCGATGGCGATACGCAGCCGCTCCGGGTGATGACCTCCACAGGAGGGCTGGTGCTTGACCGCCGGATCACCGGCCACCACGCGACGATCGACCTGAGCGGCGAAGCCGAGGGGCTTTACCTGGTGAGGATCGGCGATCGAACGCTGCGGGCCGTGGTGGCGCGGTGAGCCTACCAGCGCAGGGCCAGTTTGCCGATCGTGCGGCCGCTCTCCAACAAGGCATGCGCCTCGGCCAGACGGCCGGCCGGCAGCACGGCGTGTACGTGCGGCTTCAGCCAGCCCTGGCCGGCGGCCTCCGCCACCTCCTTCATGCACCGCATCAGCAGGTCCGGATCGCGCTCGGCCACGCGCAGCATGTTGAGGCCGATGAGGCCCTGGCTGCGCATCATGAGGAAGATCGGCAGCACCAGGCCCATATCCCAGATGAACTTCACCGTGCTCAGCGGACCGAACTTTCCAGCGGATCGTTCCGCGCCGCCATAGAGGACCATCGATCCGCCTTTTCCCAGGAGCCGCAGGTCCTTTTTGAAGCTGCTCCCGCCAACGGCGTTGAAACTCACGTCGACAGGGCTTGCGCCGGGGATCGCCGCGACCTGTCGGGCGTGGTCGCCGAGGTCCCGGTCGATCGGATGCTGCGCTCCCAGGGACCTCAGGAAGGACCTCTTCGCTTCCCCGGAGGCGACGGCGAAGACCTCGCATCCCTTTCGCAGCGCGATCTGCACGATCAAATGGCCGACACCGCCCGCCGCGCCATGCACCAACACCCGTTGCCCGGCGCGCAGGACGGTCGAGAAGTGCGTCGCATGCCAGGCGGTGCAGCCCTGCGTGGCCAGCGCGAGTGCCGCGCCGATCTCCATGTCGTCGGGGATCGGTGCGATGGCGCGGTGGTCGACGCAGACCGCTTGCGCGTATCCCCCGAAGCGCGTCAGCGCGATGACCCGCCGGCCCCGCAGGTCCGCAGGGACCTTGTCGCCGCAACGTTCCACGCTGCCGACGACCTCATAACCCAACACGCAGGGGATCGGCGGTGCGTCGCGGTACAGCCCCTTGCGGGCCATCACGTCGGCGAAGTTCAAGCCGAAGCCTTCGCAACGGATCAGCACCTGGTCCGCTGCCGGGGCCGGGTCGGACCTTTCGCGCAGCGCGAAAGCCCTGTCGGGTTTTCCGTGGCGGACAAGCACCCAGGCTTTCATGCCCCCCCCACGCAGATCACGAACTCCCCTTTCGGCTCCTTCGTGGCGAAGTGATCGAGCAGGTCCTTGAGCGTTCCGCGCACCGTCTCTTCATGCAGTTTGCTGATCTCGCGCGATATGCTCCCCGGCCGTTCGGGGCCGAAGGTGTCGATCAGTTCCTGCAACGTCCGCGTGATCCGGTGCGGCGCTTCGTAGAGCACCATCGTCCGCGGCTCATCCTTCAACGCGTGCAGCCGCGTCTGCCTTCCTTTCTTCTGCGGCAGGAAGCCCTCGAACACGAAGCGCTCGCACGGCAGTCCGCTCATCACCAGCGCCGGAACGAAAGCCGTGGGGCCCGGCAGGCACTCCACCGCGAGTCCCGCCTTGATCGCTTCGCGCACCAGCAGGAAGCCCGGATCGCTGATGCCGGGCGTGCCCGCGTCGCTCACCAGGGCGAACCGCTCGCCGTCGGTCATGCGCCGCACGAGCTGCGGCGCCATGCGGTGCTCGTTGTTGACGTGGAAGGAGATCAGCGGCTGGCTGATGCCCAGGTGTTCCAGCAGGCGGCCGGCCACGCGCGTGTCCTCGGCGATCACGCCGTCCACCTCCTCGAGCAGGCGCCGCGCCCGGACCGTGATGTCCTCCAGGTTGCCGATGGGCGTGGGCACCAGGACCAGCCGTGCGGGAGCGCGATCCATGGGCGATGCGGGCGCCGCGCCTAACGCATCATGTTGATGAAGCGGGCCAGCAGCTGGTGGATGTGGTGGAACTCGGTGAGCGGCAGCGTCTCGGGCCGGTCGAACACGTCGTGGTAGGCCGCGATGCCGCCCAGGGTGTAGATGTAGACGGCGGGCACGCCGCGTTTCACGAAGGAGCAATGATCGCTGATGCAGGCGGCGCCGCGCTTCTTCACGTCGGGAAGCATCCGGTTGGAGGTGTTGATCGCCACCAGCGCATCGTATACGGCGGCCACTTCCACGCCGTTCACCACCATGATGCCTTCCTCGCCGGTGCCCAGGATGTCCAGGTTGATCATCAACCGCACGCGGCCCAGGTCCACGGGGCGCTGCACGGCGCACCATTCGCTGCCCTTCAACCCGTTCTCCTCGCCCGCGAAGGCCACGAAGAGGATGTTGCGCCGGGCGGGGTTCTCGATGAAATGCTCGGCCAGGGAAAGCAGCATGGCCACGCCGCTGGCATTGTCGTTGGCGCCGGGGAAGAACGCATCGGGGCCCATCATGCCCAGGTGATCGTAATGCGCGCCGATGATCACCCATTCCTTGCTCCTGGTGCGCGTGGGGGCCACGGCCATCACGTTGGCCGCCTTGTGGCCGCGAAGCAGCCTGTTCTTCACGTCGATCTCCAGCACGTGGGCGCTGTCGGGCCAGGTCTCGCGGCTGATCTCGATCGATGGGAAGGGCAGCGCCTCCGCCGAGACGCCCCAGGTGAGCTTGCCCGTGGCGCGCTTGATCACCGGCGCGATGCGCATGAGTTCGCGTTCCCATTCGCCATAAAGGGCAAGCGAATCCTTGTTCTCCGTGGCCGGGAAATGGAGCATGGCCGCGTTGCCGCTCACCACGCCCATGGTCATGGCGCGGCGGTCGGCCTCCCGCAGGTCGTCGGGGGTGAGGTGTACGATGTTGAACCGGCCGCTGGCGCTGCCCGATGCGGGGTTCACCAGAAAATCGACGCCCGGGGTGAAGGTGCCGCCATCGATCGTCACCTTACAGCTGTCCGGGAAGGTGTTCACGTCCATGGTGAACTCGTCGAGCCAGCCCTGCACGCCGCCTTCCACGAGCTGGTCCACGCGCTTCATGCCCAGCCGCTCGAACTGCCGCTGGATGTAGCCGGCCGCGAGGCGGTCGCCGTTGTTGACGTAGCCGCGGCCGCTGTATCGCGGCGCGCACAGGGAATCCACGTAGGCCCTTCCGCGGGCCTTCAACACGCCCTCGTCCTGGCCATGCAAGGCGACCAACCCCAGCAGGGCGATCGTTCCGGCGATCATTCTCGATCTCATCGGTGTCTATTTGAACCTCCGTTCCACCAGTTCCATGAACGCGGCGAGCACGTCCTCGCCCGGTGGCTTCTTCAACTTCGAAAGCACCTCGGAGCGTACCAGCTCGCGTGCCTCATCGAGGCCGGCGGCCGTATCGATGTGCTTGATGGTCTGCTCGAAGGCCGTGGCATCCTTGCCGAAGAGCTCGGCGGTGAACCAGAACTTCTGGCTCAACGCGATGGACCTGGAAAGCTCCTTGATGGGTGCGTGATGGATCTTTTCGGCGAGGGTGGCCTTGGGTGTCTTTGCCGGTCGGGTCTTCTTCTGCCCTTCGATGGCCTCGATCAGGTCGATCTGGCGCGATCCCTCCGGCGGAGAGATCTCCAGGCGCACGGGCGGGGCTTCACGCACCCCGCCATCGGCTTTTTTCGCCGGCTCCTCCCGTCCGACGTCGCGCGGCTCGGCGGCCGGACGCGCGCTCCGTTCCCTGGCCTTGTGGCGGATCACCACCAGGCGCTCGTAGACCTCGCGCGCCTCGTCGCATGCGTGATCGAGATCCTCCAGCCCGAACTGCCCGTCCTCCATGGCGCGCAGGCGGGTGGCGAGGCCCCCCACCAGGTCCTGGATCTTCCGATGCGGATCTCCGATCATGCGTGTTCGCGAGGTCACGAAGATGATAATTTCACGCCCGTCGCCCTCCTGCCGCCCCGGCAAGGGCATGCACTTCCACCCCATGTTCCTGGAACGCACCGGCGATCGGTCGACCCCACGGGGTTGGATCGAGGTGATCTGTGGGAGCATGTTCAGCGGCAAGACCGAGGAACTGATCCGCCGGCTGCGCCGCGCGGAATTCGCACGCCAGCGGGTGCAAACCTTCAAACCCGGGGTGGACACGCGCTACGACGAACGCAAGGTGGTGAGCCACGACGAGACCGCCCTGCACAGCACCCCGCTGCGCGGCAGCAAGGAATTGCTGTCGGCCGACGCCGGCCTTCAGGTGGTCGGCATCGACGAGGCACAGTTCTTCGACGAGGGGCTTCCGGAGGTCTGCGGCATGCTGGCCGCGCGGGGCATGCGCGTGATCGTCGCGGGCCTGGACATGGATTTCCAGGGGCGCCCCTTCGGCCCCATGCCGCACCTGATGGCCATGGCCGAATTCGTCACCAAGGTCCACGCCATCTGCATGCGGTGCGGCGACCTGGCCAGCTTCAGCCACCGCAAACACCACAGCACCGACCTGATCCACCTCGGGGAGACCGACAGCTATGAGCCGCTGTGCCGCTCGTGCTTCGAACAGGCCCGCGCCGGCCAGGAGGCGGAGAACGCCGCGCGAGCGGCGCGGCGCTGATGGACCGCCACGGTCATCGGCTGGACGACATCGCCCGGGCGATCGGCGGGGAGTTGCATGGTGATGGCGGGGCCTGGATCGAACACCTGGTGGTGGACACCCGCAAGCCGGTGCCTTCCGATGGCGCGCTCTTCATCGCCCTGCCCGGGCCGCGGCACGATGGCCATGCCTACCTGAAGGAGATGCTGGCGCGCGGGGTGCGCAACGTCATCGTGGGATCCCATCATCCTGAGCTCCCCGCCGCGGCCAACAGCGTGCGCGTGAAGGATCCATGGGACGCCCTGCACCGCCTGGCGGCCTGGCACCGCGGCCATTTCCACGCGCCCGTGATCGGCATCACCGGCAGCAACGGCAAGACCATCGTGAAGGAATGGCTATTCCATCTGCTGCGCGAACAGGAGCACATCGTGCGCAGCCCCGGCAGCTGGAACAGCCGGCTGGGCGTGCCGCTCAGCGTGTGGGGGATGGGTGCCGAGCACACCCTGGCCCTCTTCGAGGCGGGCATCAGCGAACCGGGCGAGATGGAGAAGCTTCGGTCGATCATCCGACCCGACATCGGGATCTTCACCAACATCGGCCCGGCGCACGGCGAAAATTTCAAGGGCGACCCGGCAAAGGCGCTGGAGAAGGCCGTGCTCTTCCGTGAAGCCCGGACGCTCGTGTACTGCCGCGACCACGCCGCCGTGCATGAGGCCGTGATCCGCTCCGGCCTGGACAAGCAATGCGCGCTGCGCGACTGGTCGCGCGAGGGATCGGCCTTCGTGCGCGTGATCCGCCAGGAGCGCACGCCCACCGGCACCCGCATCGTCGCGCTGCACGGTCCCAGGGAACACGCCTTCGAGATCCCCTTCGCCGATGCCGCCTCGGTGGAGAACGCCATGCATTGCATCACCCTGCTGCTCCACATGGGCCATGAGGCCGAATGGATCGCCGCGCGGCTGCGCCACCTGCCGCCGGTGGCCATGCGCCTGCAGATGCTCGACGGCATGCATGACAGCACGCTGATCAACGATGCTTACAGCAACGACCTGGCTTCGCTGGGCGTGGCGCTCGACCACCTCAACGCCATCGCGCAGGATCGCGAGCGCGTGGTGGTGCTCAGCGACATCGTGGAGAGCGGACTGGCGCCGAAGGAGCTCCATGGCCGCGTGGCCCGGCTGCTGGACCGCGCCAGGGTGAGGCGGCTGCTGGCCATCGGTCCGGCGATGGCGGCGCACCGGGGATCGTTCTCCGGGGAGGCGCGCTTCTTCGGCGATGCGGACCACCTGCTGCGCACCGTCGATCCCGCCGAACTGGCGAACGCCGTGGTGCTGGTGAAGGGCGCGCGCGCCTTTGGTCTGGAGCGGGTGGTGGAACGCTGGCAGGAGAAGGTGCATGGCACCGTGCTGGAGATCGACCTGGAGGCGGTGCGGCACAACCTGAACCATTACCGGGCGATGCTCAAGCCGCCGGTGCGCGTGATGGCCATGGTGAAGGCTTTCGGGTATGGCGGCGGCGCGCCGGAACTGGCGCGGCTCTTCATGCACGAGCAGGTGCATTACCTGGGCGTGGCTTATGCCGATGAAGGCGTGGAGCTGCGGCAGAACGGCATCCGCACGCCGGTGATGGTGATGAATCCCGAGCCGGTCCCCATGGACCTGCTGCATCGCTTCCGCCTGGAAGCGGTGGCCTACGATCACGGGTCGCTCGAAGCGGCCATCCACCACGCCGGTTCGCATAGCGATGCGCCCCCCATCCACCTGAAACTCGACACGGGCATGCACCGGCTGGGGTTCATGGAAGAACAGCTCGCCCCGGCGATCGAACGGCTCAGGCGTTCGCCCTTCCTGCGCGTCGCTTCCATTTTCTCGCATCTCGCGGCGAGCGAGGATCCGGACCACGATGCGTTCACCCGGGAGCAGATCGGCCGCTTCCGCGCGATGACGCAGGCGGTCACCGACGCGCTCGGATACACCCCGCTCTGGCACCTGGCCAATAGCGGCGGTGCGAGCCGCTTCCCCGAGGCCCATTTCGACATGGTGCGGCTGGGCATCGGACTGCATGGCATCGGGGTGGACGAGGCCGAGACCGCGCTGTTGCGCCCGGCCGCCTCGCTGCGCACGGCCATCGCGCAGGTGAAGACCATCGCCGCCGGCGACAGCGTGGGCTACGGCCGCTCGCATGTGGCCCCCGGGGAACAGCGCATCGCCGTTCTGCCGGTGGGCTATGCCGATGGGTTGTCGCGCAGGCTGTCGAACGGAAAGGGGAAGGTGTGGGTCCACGGCAGTCCCGCTCCGTTCGTCGGCACCATCTGCATGGACATGTGCATGATCGATGTATCGGGGATCGACTGCCGCGAGGGCGACGCAGCCTTCCTGTTCCATGCGGATCATCCCGTGGGTGAATTCGCACGCGACCTGGGCACCATCCCGTACGAGGCGCTCACCGCCATCAGTTCCAGGGTGAAGCGCGTGTACGTGCATGCCTGATGCAACACATCCGGTTCGGCCTTCCAAGTTGAGACCGAACGGTGCCGCCCACCGGAGAACGAGGCGGCGCCGCCGCGCGTCTACTTTTGGCGCCCATGTTCGCAACCCTGACCATGAAGCACCCTTTCCTCGTCATATCGCTCACCCTCACGCTGACCGCTTTCACGGGCCTTCACGCCCAGGATGGCGAATACCTGCCCGGCGACCTGATCGTGATGCTCGCCCCGGGCGGTGATGCACGGGCGATCGCCGCCGACCTGCGCACCCTGGACGGCCGCTCCACCGGCCTGCAGGTGGTGAAGGAGTTGAGCGCACCCATGCGCGCCTGGCTGCTGCACTTCGACCACGGCGCGATCGCCCAGCCGCTGATGCTGCGCGCCATCTCAAGCCACCCGCAGGTGATGCTCGCGCAGAACAACCACGTGGTGCATGACCGCATCGTCCCCAACGACACCGACTTCGGTTCCCAGTGGCAGCACGTTGAACCCGGCGACCACGACATCGACAGCGACCTGGCCTGGGACATCACCACCGGCGGCCTCACCGCCACGGGCGACACCATCGTGGTGTGCGTGATCGAGAACGCCGACCTGCCGCACGAGGACCTGATCGACAACGCCTGGTTCAACCACCAGGAGATCCCCAATAACGGCGCGGACGACGATGGCAACGGCTATACCGACGACTTCCAGGGCTGGAACCCCGGCGGCAACGACGACGACGTGTACGGAGGCGGCCACGGCACCTCGGTGGCCGGCATGATCGGCGCCACCGGCGACAACGGCATCGGCGTGGCCGGCGCCAACTGGGATGTGAAGATCATGGTGGTGACCCGCGACGGCGTCAGCGAGGCCGCCGTGGTGGAGAGCTACACCTACCCGCTGATCATGCGCCGCCTTTACAACGACAGCGGCGGAGCGCAGGGCGCCTTCGTGGTGGCCACCAACGCCAGCTGGGGCATCGACGGCGCGGACCACACCCTCTATCCCATCTGGTGCGCCATGTACGACACCCTGGGCACCGAGGGCATCCTGAACTGCGGCGCCACGGCCAACAACAACGTGGACATCGACGTGGTGGACGACATGCCCACCGGCTGCGAAAGCGATTTCATGGTGAGCGTGACGGCCACCAACGACAACGACATGCGCACCTTCAGCGCCTGGGGCGCCACCACCATCGACGTGGGCGCGCCGGGCGACCAGATCTACACCACGGAGATCGGCGACAACTATGGCAGCACCGGCGGCACCAGCTTCGCCAGTCCGCTCACCGCCGGGGTCATCGGCCTGCTCTACTCCGCACCCTGCGCCGCCATGATGACCTTGGTGCATGCCGACCCCATGGCCGGCGCGCTCTATGTGCGGCAGGCGCTGTTCACCGGCGTGGATCAGGTGGGCAACCTGCCCGGCAACACCGTCACCGGCGGCCGGATCAACAGCTACAATTCGCTGGTCTGGATCATGGACAACTGCGGCGCATGTCCCGCGGCCTACAACCTCGGCGCCACCAACACCGGCCTGGGCACCGCCGACCTGATCTGGTCATCCCCCACCGGCACGGCCTTCAACATCCAGTACCACGCGGTGGGCGACACCACCTGGACGGTGGTGAGCGGCGCCACCTCGCCCTACACCTTGAGCAACCTGCTGACCTGCACCGACTACGAATTCCAAGTGGAGGTGGTGTGCGATTCGATCACCAGCGGCTGGAGCCTGCCGTTCATCTTCACCAGCGAAGGCTGCTGCACCGCGCCCGCCGGGCTGGCGATCAACACGATCAACGCCACCTCCGCGGCCGCCATCTGGGATCCCGTGCTTGTCGCCACCACTTACAACGTGCAATACGCCGAGGCGGGCTCTGGATCCTGGACGGTGATCACGGGTCTGGGAGCGCCAGGATACAATTTCCTCGGGCTTGACAGCTGCACCACCTACGAAGCGCAGGTGCAGACCGATTGCGGCGGCACCCTCACGGACTGGTCGGCCAGCGCGGTGTTCAACACCACCGGCTGCGGCGATTGCGCCGACCTGAGCTACTGCCCCTCGGTGAGCGCCAACGCCAGTGAGGAGTGGATCGAGAGCGTGGAGCTGAACACGCTGAACAACGTGAGCGGCAACAACAGCGGCTACGGCGATTTCACCGGCATGAGCACGCCGCTGAACGCGGGGAGCCCCCAGGACATCACCCTCACCCCGGGCTACGCCGGCAACGTGTACGATGAACGCTTCACCGTGTGGATGGACCTGGATCACGATGGCGACTTCATCTCCGCCGGTGAATTGCTCTACACCTCCCCGGTGGCCACCGCGGCGGTGACCGGCAGCATCACCGTGCCCCTGACGGCACAGCCCGGCATCACGCGCATGCGGATCATCATGGTCTTCTTCGCTCCCGCGGGCACCGGCTGCGAGGATGGATACCCCTATGGCGAAACGGAGGATTATTGCGTGGATCTCTCGGTGAACATCGGCGTGAACGAAACCGCCCCGGGGACACCGGTGCAGGTGCATCCCGATCCAGCCGATCGCGAATTGTTCTTCACCATGGATGGCCTGGCCGGGGAGCGTGTGGTGCAGCTGCTGGACAACGGCGGCCGCATCGTGCTGCGTGATCGGATCGATGGAAGGCGGGCCGCGGTGGATGTCGCTTCGCTGGCCGAAGGGCTTTACGTGTGGCGCGTGATGGCCGACGGAAAGGAGGCCGCGAGAGGGAAGGTGGTGGTGGAGCATTGAGCGTGGCTGTAGCGCGAAGACGGCCCCGCGACGTGGGGCCGTCTTTCTTTGTGAGCTGATCCCGGCGATCGCATGCGACTTTCCTGCGTCATCATCACCAAGAACGAGGAGCGCAACCTCGCGCGCTGCCTCGCCTCGGTGAAGTGCGTGGCCGATGAGGTCGTCGTGGTGGATTCCTTCAGCACCGACGGCACCGAACGCATCGCGCGTGAGCACGGCGCGCGCTTCGTGCAGCACGCCTTCGAAGGCCACATCGAACAGAAGAACTGGGCCATCACCCAGGCCGCGCATCCGTGGGTGCTCTCGCTGGATGCCGATGAAGCCTTGAGCGACGAACTGCGGAAGTCGATCCTCGCGGCGAAAGCGCGCGCCGATGCCGACGGTTACACCATGAACCGCCTGACCAACTATTGCGGCCGCTGGGTACGGCACGGTGGCTGGTACCCCGACACCAAGCTCCGCCTATGGGACAGCCGCAAAGGCCGCTGGACCGGCGTGAACCCGCACGACCGTTACGAAATGGATCCAGGCAGCCGCATCGTGCATCTGAAGGGCGACCTGTTGCACCACAGCTACTACACGATCGAAGATCATCTGAAGCAGGTGGAGTACTTCACCACCATCAGCGCGCGGGAGTACAAGCGGCGGGGCCGCAAGGCCGGCATCCCGCGGCTGATCTTCGCCCCCGTGGTGAAGTTCATCGGCGACTACGTGTTCCGCCTGGGATTCCTGGACGGACGGGCGGGCTTCACCATCGCGCGCATCAGCGCCGGGGCCACCCGAAAGAAGTATGCGAAGTTGCGCGCGCTGTGGCGGTCGGAGCAATGAACGCTCCGCGCACCATCGTCCTGAGCCGCGCCGACAGCATCGGCGACGTGATGCTGACGCTGCCATTGGCCGGCCTGCTGAAGGAGCGCTTTCCCGGCGTGCGCATCATCTTCCTTGGGCGCAGGTACACATTGCCGGTGCTTCGATGTTGCGCACGGGTTGACGAGGCGGTCGCGCTGGAAGACCTCGGACCCGATCCCACCGGCCACATCCGGTCGTGGAACGCGGAAGCGATCGTCCACGTGTTCCCGCATCGCGAAGTGGCGCGGTGGGCGAAGGCCGCCGGGATCCCGCTGCGGATCGGGACCAGTCACCGCTGGTGGCACTGGCTCACCTGCAACGCGCGCGTGGGCTTCAGCCGGAGAAAAAGCGCGCTGCACGAAGCGCAACTGAACGTGAAGCTGCTCGCACCGCTTGGCATCGAAGGGGTCCCGTCGCTTGGCGACCTGTCAACGGCCTCCGGCTTCGCTGCACCGCCGCCGGACGCGACGGTGAGCGCGTTGCTCGCGCCCGGCCGGAAGCGGGTGATCCTGCATCCGCACTCCAAGGGCAGCGCGGTGGAATGGGGGCTGGAGAATTTCGCCGCGCTGATCCACCTGCTCGATCCGCGACGCTGGCAGGTGATCGTGACCGGCACGACGGCTGAAGCGGATCGATACCGTGGCGCGCTCCCGTTGGATCTTCCGCATGTGATGGATGCCGGTGGGCGGCTGAGCCTGGATCAGCTGGTCATGCTGATCGGTGCGGGCGACGCGCTGGTGGCGGCGAGCACGGGGCCGCTGCACATCGCGGCGGCCTGCGGCCGGAGGGCGATCGGGCTCTATTCCATGCGCCGGCCGATCCACCCAGGCCGCTGGGCGCCGGTCGGAGCGGATGCGCATGCGCTGGTACACGATCCAGCTTGCGAGCGATGCGCACGGGGGGAAGCCTGCGACTGCATCACGCGGATCGCGCCGGAGCGGGTGCTGGATCTGCTGGAGCGATCGCCCGCGACCGGCTGATGCCGAACACGAAGAGGCAGTAGAAGAACGCGAAGAAGGTCGCGCCGGCTTGCGTTTCGGGCGTGTCGTCCGTCAGGCAGCTGATGGCGAAGGCGATGGCCCACCCGACGAAGACCGGATGGCGAAAGGCCCCGTTGCGCCATGCGGGCCAGATCCAGGCGATCATGCACCAGAGGAAACCAAAGACGCCGAAGCTGATCCAGAGCGTGAGGTACTCGTTGTGGGCGCGCAGCCGCCAGCGTGGCGCGAGCTTCGATCCCATGCGCTCATACTCCTCGTTGAAAGCCCGTTGCGTGTCGCCCGTGCCCACGCCCACGAGCCAGTGATCGCGCGCGATCGCCCAGCCCGCCTTCCAGAACTCGATGCGCATGGCCAGGGAATAGCCGCTGGGATCGCCGGTGGCGGCGTAGCGGTCCAGCTCGAAGAGCACCTCGTCGATCCGGTCGCGCAGCATGCTCCGCTCGCCGCGCGTGGCGCTGGCGATGCCCTGCTCGATGCGGCGGACGTCGCGGTCGGCGATCGCGGAGAGGCCGACGGAGTCCTTGGTGGCTCCCAGCGAAGCGAGGTAGCGGATCATGGTGCTCACCACCGGCTGGCCCTTGGCGTCGAGGCTGTCGTAGGAAAGCTCGCTGCGGCGCGTCCACACCCGTCGCAGCTCCAGTTCGGCGATGTTGCGCCACACGTACCATCCGTTCTCGCGCTGGGGGTTCATGGGGTCGTGGTGGTAGCGTTCACCTCCTGCGGTGGCCGTGAGGTAGGTATTGTTCCTCCCTTCCTGAACCTGGTGGAAGTCGCGCCAGCACGACCAGGCATACACGACGGCCATGAGCGGAACGAGCACCACCAGCGCGCGCGGCATCCACCTGCGTGACCCGCTTCCCCGGGATGACCACAGCCAGACCGCGTAGATCGCCACGACGATCAGGATCACCGCGCCGGCGATGCTGCCCAGCCGAACGATGTAGTACAGCGACCAGGCCGCGCCGGCCAGGTGCGCGATGCGAAGCCACGCCGCATGCGGCCAGTGGCGCATGAAGATGATGATGGCCATGCAGAGCAGCAGCGCCAGGCGGATGTGGCTGATGGAACAGGCGAGCGAGCGGTAATCCACGGTGGGATCGAACACGCCGGCCAGCGTGCCGCACCATGCGGTGCTGGCCACCGTGCCCCAGGCGGCGAGGAGCAGGAGGGCGCGCAGTTCGCGCACGTGCAGCGGGTCCGAGGCGGCGAGGATCGCCGCGAGCACCACCACCGGTGCCAGGATCCGGCAGAGGTCCAGGCCCCATTGCAGGTCGGTGGTCCAGAGCAGGCCGAGCAGATGGATCGCGTAGAAGGAGATGAACACCAGCACCGGAGCCGAGGTGAACGCGCGGCGGGCGCGCGCGCCGAGGTCGTGCTTCGCCGCTCCTTCGATCAGGAGGTTCCCGACCAGCACAAGCTGGCCCAGGCTCATGAGGAAGTTGCCCCAGGAAAGCCCGATGGCGACCAACGCGAGCGCGAACAGATGCACCCATCGGAAGGCGTCGCGTCCCGCCGGGTCGGGAGGGAGCGCCATCCGCGCGCTGCTCAAGGCTTGATGGTGCCGTTGAGGATGCCCGCGTAGGTCGGGGCATCGAGCGCTGCGAGGGCGCGCTTCACGTATGGATCGTGCGTCAACATGGCCTTCACCCGGCCGGTCTGGTAATGGTAGCGCGCCACGATCTCGTTGCGCAGCACCTCCTCGATGTCCGTCCGGAAGCGCACCAGGTCATCGTCCTTGTTGGGGATGAGCTCGGCCTTCAATGCTTCGATCGCCGGCTGGGCGTGATCATAGTAGCGCTCGCGCCTGGCCGCTTCGATCAGCTCGTCGAGGTGGTCCATGCTCTCGGTGTCGTAGGTGAACGCATGCTCCCGGGCGAACGCGAGGAACTCCTGCCAGAGCTCCTCGGTGATCGTGAACTCCTCCGCCGGGGGAATGGAGGGGTTCGCATCCTGGAAGCGGTTGGCGAAATCGAAGAACAGGTCGGCGTTGGCCAGGCCGAGGATGATCTTGGGCAGTTCGGGTTCCTCCACCTCGGCGTCGGGCCAGATGCCGCTGCCATCGTACACCGGTCGGCCGTTGCGGGTCTTGAACTCCACCAGCGCCGAGTCGCCACGGGCGATGGCCGCGCCGGTGCTGTCGCGGTGGCCGTAGTCCAGGCGCTGGATGCATCGCCCGCTGGGGATGTAGTACTTGGCCACGGTCACCTTGAGCTTGCTGTTGTAGTAGAGGTCGCGTGTTTGCTGCACCAGGCCCTTGCCATAGGTGCGGTCGCCCACCACCACGGCACGGTCCAGGTCCTGCAGCGCGCCGGCCACGATCTCGCTGGCCGAGGCGCTGTGATCGTCCACCAGGATCACCAGCGGGATCTCCGCATCGACGGGCTCGCTGAGGGTCTTGTAGCTCTTGTCCCATTCGGCGATGCGGCCGCGCGACTCCACCACCAGTTCGTTGCGCGGCACGAAGAGGTTCACGATGTTCACCGCCTCGCGCAGCAGGCCGCCGCCGTTGCCGCGCAGGTCGAGCAGCAGCTTCGTGGCGCCCTGCTCCTTGAGTTCCTTCACCGCGTCGCGCACGTCCCGGCCCGCCGTCTGGGTGAAGCTGTTGAGCTTGATGTAGCCCACGCCGTCGGAACCCTTCAAGATCCCCTTGTAGGGCACGTCGGGGATCTTGATCTCCTCGCGCGTGATCACATGCTCGACCGGCGGACCGTCGTTGCGGCTCATGCTCACCTTCACGGTGGTGCCGCTCTGACCCTTGAGCAATTTGCTCACCTCCTCGGTGTCCATGTTCTTCTCGATCGGGCGGCCATCCACTTCGAGGATGCGATCGCCGGCGCGGATGCCCGCCTTCATGGCCGGATACCCCTCGTAGGGCTCGCTGATCACGACGCCCTCGCCCTTTCGCTTGATCAGCGCACCGATGCCGCCGTACTGGCCCGTGGTCATGAGGCGGTAGTCCTCGATGTCGCTCTCGGCGATGTATTCGGTGTAGGGATCGAGGCTTTCGAGCATCGCGTCGATCCCGGTCTTCATCAGGTCGCCCGGATCGGTGTCCTCGACGTAGTAGATGTTGAGCTCCTTGTAGAGTTCGTTGAAGATCTCCAGGTTCTTGGTGATCTCGAAGAAGTTGTCGGTGGCGGTGAAGGAGAGGGCGCCCGCACCGGCGATGGCGCCGGCGATGAGGAGCATCTTCCAACGGGGGGTCGATCGCAAGGTCTTCATGATGGTCGCAAAGATCTTATGGAACGGGGTCGAAGCCATGCCCGCCCCAGGGATGGCAGGAAAGGAAGCGCTTGAGGGTGAGCCAGCCGCCGCGCCACGGGCCGTGTTTCTTCAGGGCTTCCACGCCGTATTGCGAGCAGGTGGGCGTGTAGCGGCACGATCCGGGCAGCAGCGGGGAGAGGAGCATCTGGTAGCCGCGCACCAGGCCGATGAACAGGCGGGTGATCATGCGGGGAGGTGTTCGTGGAGCCAACGGTCCATGGCGCGCGATATTTTTTCCCGCGTGGACGGAAGGTCGGTGGTGGTCCTGGCCTGATAGATGAACAACCACGCGCATTGTACCCCGTGCGTGCGCAGGCGTTCATGGATGGATGCCTTGCTCAGGCGATACGATTCGCGCATGTGCCGCCGCACGCGGTTGCGGTCCACGGCCCGGGGCATGTTGCGTTTGGGCACTGCGAAGGCCACCTGCACCGGCGCACGGGTGGCCAGGGGCATCACTTTGCCCAGCAACTTGATGGGGGGGATGGAGACGGCCTGGCCGGTCATGGCGATGTCGCGGATGCGGAGGGCCCCGGTGAGGCGCTCGTGCCTGCGCAAGGTGGCGCGTGGGGAGGCCGTGGACATGGTCCTATGCCGCGCACGGTGCGGGACGTGACGCCCGCGGGTTCACTTCTTCTTGGCGGCCTGCTTGATGAACAGTTCGATGGCCCCGGTCATCGACGGGGCCTCGGGCACCGGCGCGGTGATGTCCAGCCGCAGGCCGGCATCCTGCACCGCGCGCGCGGTGGTGCTGCCGAAGGCGGCGATCAGGGTGCCGTTCTGCTTGAACTTGGGGAAATTCTTCCTCAGGCTGTCGATGCCGCCGGGACTGAAGAACACCAGCACGTCGTAACGCAGGTCGTTCTTCAGGTCGGTGAGGTCGCTGGCCACGGTCCGGTAGAAGACCGCGTTGGTGAATTTGATGCCGGCCTTGGCGAGGGCTTCGGGGATCTCCTGGGTCTGGATGTCGCTGCAAGGCACTAGGAACCTCTCCTCGCGGTGCTTCTTGATCACGTCCATCAGGTCGGCGAAGCTCTGCCGGCCGATGAAGACCTTGCGCTTGCGGTAGACGATGTACTTCTGCACGTAGTAGGCCACCGATTCGCTCACGCAGAAATACTTCATGCTCTCGGGCACGGTGAGGCGCAATTCCTTGCACATGCGGAAGAAGTGATCCACCGCGTTGCGGCTCGTGAGCACGATGGCCGAATGGTCAAGGATGTTGATGCGCTCCTGCCGGAAGTCCTGTCCGGCCACCGGTTCGATCTGGATGAAGGGCTTGAAATCGATCTTCAGGCCGTACCGCCTGGCCAGCTCGGCGTAAGGGTTCTTGTCATCCGTTGGAGCCGCTTGCGTAACGAGGATGGTCTTGAGCTTCAAGGCCGTTCGGCTTATGGGGTGTGAACGTCGGGAAGGAGGCGCTGCAAGCTTCGTAGAGCGATCGCGGCAGGCAGGATTTCGGCGGCGCAAAGGTATAGCAGAATGCTCCGCAGGGAATTCCCGTGGCCACGCCCGATCGCCAGGGCGCGCACCCAACGGGCCAGCACGAGCACCGCGATCGCGGCCGCGCCGATCACCCCCAGCGCCTGCCGCCAGCCGGCCTGGTATGCGCCCAGCATGGTGATGGGCAGGAGGACCATGCCGAGGACCACCTGCATGAGCAGGCTCACCCGAAGGTATTCACCCGACCCCTGGTCGGTATGGAAGAGGATGGCGATCAGTCGCAGCACCAGCGTCTGGGCCATCACGATCGCCAGCACGATGGCCGTGACCAGCATCGACCCGGCGAACCCGGGTCGCATCATGCCGCGCGACACGGCGAACTGGTGACCGAACAGACCGGTGACCAGCACGCTGACCAGCACCAGGGCCACCAGGGTCCGGTCCTGCAACTGCACTTCTTCACGCAGGGTCTGCCGGCCCAGCCTGATGCGGACCGCGGCGCTCCAGAGCAGCCGCCATTTGCGCGGGGAGAGGACATTGATCCAGGCCAGCGTCATCAGGGCGATCAACAGCAGCAGCGTGACCCATTCCCCGCCCAGCGGGTCGGTGGCGCGATCAACACCCATCGGCCGGAACCGGCGCGAAAGTAGACCGCCTCCCGACCCTGCCGCGGGCAAGAGGCTGCCTACTTTCGCCGCGGTTCTGAACACCCCGTCAATGCCCTCCACCACCGCTTCGCCCACGAAAAAGACCGCCACCGACCTGTACCAGCATCCGGACCATTACCTGGTGGACGAGTTGCTCACCGAAGAGCAGCGGCTGATCCGCGACACGGCGCGCAAGCACGTCAGCAGGCACCTGAAGCCCATCATCGAGGAAAGCTTCGAGCACGCGCGCTTCCGTCCGGAGATCATCCCCGGCCTGGCGGAGATCGGCGCCTTCGGGCCGATGGTCCCGCAGGAATACGGCGGCATGGGCCTGGACCAGATCAGTTACGGACTGATCATGCAGGAGATCGAGCGATGCGACAGCGGCCTGCGCAGCCTCTGCAGCGTGCAGGGTTCGCTGGTGATGTATCCCATCTGGAAGTACGGCAGCGAGGAGCAGAAGAAAAAGTGGCTGCCGCAACTGGCCCAGGGCAGGAAGATCGGCTGCTTCGGATTGACCGAACCCGACTTCGGCAGCAACCCCGGCGGCATGGTCACCACCTTCAAGGACCAGGGCGACCATTACCTGCTGAACGGCGCCAAGATGTGGATCAGCAACAGCCCCATCGCGGACGTGGCCGTGGTGTGGGCCAAGGCGGAGAACACCGAGGGCCGCATCCATGGGCTGCTCGTGGAGCGCGGCATGGAGGGCTTCACCACCCCGGAAACGCATGGCAAGCTTTCTCTGCGCGCCTCTCCCACCGGCGAACTGGTCTTCGACAACGTGAAGGTGCCCAAGGGCAACCTGCTGCCCAACAAGAGCGGGTTGGGCGCGCCGCTCGGCTGCCTGGACAGCGCGCGGTACGGCATCGCCTGGGGAACCCTGGGTGTGGCGATGGAATGCTACGACACGGCGCTGCGCTATGCGAAGCAGCGCATCCAATTCGACAAGCCCATCGCGGCCTTCCAGCTCACGCAGAAGAAGCTGGCCGAGATGATCACCGAGATCACCAAGGCGCAGCTGCTCACCTGGCGGCTCGGCGTGCTGCGCAACGAAGGCCGCGCCACCACCGCGCAGATCAGCATGGCCAAGCGCAACAACGTGCATCTGGCGCTCACCGTCGCCCGCGAGGCACGGCAGGTCCTCGGCGGCATGGGCATCACCAACGAGTACCCCATCATGCGCCACATGATGAACCTGGAGAGCGTGGTGACCTATGAAGGCACGCACGACATCCATCTGCTGATCACCGGGATGGAGGTGACCGGGTTGGCGGCCTTCAAGTGACCGCGGCCCGGAGGGGGTGAACGATCCGCATGACGGCCTTCGCCGCGCCCGCGCCGCGAACGGTGGGGGAGGCGGGTCGTCGGGATCGTCCTGATCCGCTGGGTCCGGACCCCGGCCAACGGTCGCCCGCTACCTTTGATCGCCATGTCCCCGCATCCACGGCCGGTGTTGAACACCCTTCCCTTTTCCCGATGGGGCCTGGGTTTGGACCGTCCCTTGGTGATCGCCGGCCCGTGCAGTGCCGAGAGCGAGGAACAGGTCATGGCCTCGGCCCGGGGCATTGCCCGCGAGGCGCGTAAAGTCACCGTGTTCCGGGCCGGTGTCTGGAAGCCTCGAACGCAGCCGGGTTCGTTCGCAGGCGCCGGCGAGGTGGCATTGCGCTGGTTGCAACGGGTGAAGGAGGAGACCGGGCTGCTGGTGATGACCGAGGTGGCCACCGCGCAGCACGTGGAAACCTCCCTGAAAGCCGGGGTCGACATGTTCTGGATCGGCGCGCGCACCACGCCCAGCCCGTTCAGCGTGCAGCAGATCGCCGATGCCTTGCGCGGGGTGGACATCCCCGTGTTCGTCAAGAACCCCATCAACCCCGATCTGCTGCTCTGGGTGGGCGCATTGGAGCGGCTCAATGGAGCGGGCATCACGCGCCTCGCCGCCATCCATCGCGGCTTCGGATGGTTCGAGCGAACGCCCTACCGCAACAGCCCCATGTGGGAGTTCCCGATCCGCCTGAAAGGGGCTTTTCCGGAACTGGAGCTGGTGTGCGATCCCAGCCACATCGCCGGCGAGCGCGAGCGCGTGGGTGAAGTGGCGCAACAGGCGCTCGACCTGAACTTCAGCGGTCTGATGATCGAGGCGCACCACGATCCCGACCATGCGTTGAGCGATGCGGGCCAGCAGTTGAGCCCCGCCGCGCTGGGCCGCCTGATCGACGGCCTGATCTTCCGCGAAGCGGTGCCCAGCGAACAGATGCGCGACCGCCTGCGCGAACTGCGCGACCTGATCGACCAGCTCGATGAGGAGATCGCACAGAAGCTGGGCGCCCGCATGGACATCGCCGAACACATCGGCGAGTTCAAGCACGCCAACAACGTGGCCATCCTGCAGCCGGAACGCTGGGAGCAGATCATGCGCAGGCAACGGAAGCTCGCCGGTCAGCTGGGTTTGTCCGAGGCCTTCGTGGAGGAGTACATGAACGCCATCCACAAGGAGAGCATCCGGCGGCAGACGGCGGTGGGGGAGGGCGAACTTTCATCGGACGAAAGGCGGACCCTTCACGACTGACCCGCGCCACGACCCGACCGGACCGCCCGCGAGGGGTTCAGGATCCCATGCTTCGGCACACTGAGGGATGGACCGTTCCACCCCCGTCCTATTTTCGGGCCCGTCACCGAAGGAACCCGGTGGCACGAACCCCAAAAACGAAGCAAACCATGCGCAAGATCTTCACCCTTTGTGCCGCGCTTCTGTCGGCCGCGGCCTGGTCGCAGGCCGTGTTCACCAACGCCACCAGCCAGCTGGGCGGCACCACCACCAACAGCGGCGGCTGCATGGGCGTGTGCGACATGAACGGCGACGGCCTCGACGACCTCGCCATCCTGCACGGCAGCGACCACGTGTACGTGAAGTACCAGCAGGCCGACGGATCCTTCGTCGAGGAGGATTACGGCATCATCGGCACCGGCTCCAGCCAGTGGGGCTGGGCCATCGGCGACGTGGACAACAATGGCCACAAGGACATCGTGAGCGGCGGCAACGGCGACGGCACGCACTACCTGCGCATCACCTCCCCCGGCGTGTATGCCGAACAGGACCTCAACGGACCGGGCATCTACACCCAGTGCATGAGCCTGGGCGACCTGGACAACAACGGCCGCGTGGACGTGTTCGCCTGCCACGACGACGGCCCGCCCAACATCTGGTTCACCGATGCCGGCGGCGTTCCCCAGAACAACAACGCGTACATCGATTGGAGCACCTCATGCACCGGCACCGCCGGCGACATGAGCGGCAACTACGGCAGCACCTTCACCGACTTCGACAACGACGGCGACCTGGACCTGCACATCAGCCATTGCCGCCAGGGCGTGAACGATCCCAACGACTGCCGCCGTTGGGACCGGCTCTTCGTGAACGACGGCACGAACCAGTACGCCGATCAAGCCGCCCTGTACGGCCTTGAGAACCACGAGCAGGTCTGGACCAGCGACTTCGGCGACTTCGACAACGACGGCGACCTGGACGTGGTGAGCACCACGCACAGTTCCACCATGATGCTCTTCGAGAACGACGGCACCGGCCATTACACCAACATCACCGCCGGCAGCGGGCTCGAGGTGAGCGGCTTCTTCCTCCAGGGCCTCTTCCGCGACTTCGACAACGACGGCTGGCTCGACGTGCTCACCGCCAGCGCGCACCATTACTTCCAGGGGCACGGCGACGGCACCTTCACCGAGGTGAACAACGTGTTCCCCGCCGGCAAGGAGATGCACAGTTTCGGCATCGGCGACCTGAACAACGACGGGTTCGAGGACGTGTTCGCCAGCTACGGCGACGGTTACGTGGACACCGATCCCTCCTTCCCCGACCGCCTCTGGTTGAACACGCCCAACGGCAACCACTGGTTCCGCGTGCGCCTGCAGGGCACCATCAGCAACCGCGACGCCATCGGCGCGCGCGTGACGATCACCGGCCCCTTCGGCCAGATGATCCGCGAAGTGCATGCCGGCGAGAGCTATGGCATCGTCAACAGCTTCGCGGTGAACTTCGGCCTTGGCCAGCACACGCAGGTGACCGGCGTGGAGATCCGCTGGCCGAGCGGCCTGGTGGAAACCGCCGGCCCATACAGCGCCGACCAGACCATCATGGCCATCGAGGGCCTGTGTACATCGCCCTCGGCGCAGATCACGCCAAGTGGTCCCCCGGTGATCTGCTCGGGCACGGGCGGCACTGTCACGCTGGAGGCCAACGCCGGTTACACCTACCTGTGGAACACCAGCGAGACCTCCGAGAGCATCACCGTTTCCTCCGGCGGCATCTACACGGTGGTCGTGGAGGACGGTTCCGGTTGCTCGGGTACCGCCAGCATCGAGGTGGTCGAGGATCCCGACGAGACCCCCACCGTGACCCTGGACAACGCACCGATCTTCTGCCAGAACGACCAGGTGACGCTCACCTCCTCGCCGGCCGCATCCTATCTCTGGAGCACCGGCGAAACCTCCCAGAGCATCACGGTGACCACGACGGGTACATACAGCGTGACCATCCAGGGCACCTGCAGTGATCAGAGCTCCGCGCCACTGGACATCACCGTGCTCGATGCGCCGGACGTGGCGCCCACCGCCAGTGATGTGTTCCTGCCCGCCCCCGGTCCCGCCGACCTCACCGCCACCGGTGGAAGCAACATCATGTGGTTCGATGTGCCCTCGGGCGGCGAGCCCATCGGCGCCGGCAGCCCATGGATCACGCCCTTCCTGAGCGCCACCACCACCTTCTGGTGTGCCGACGTGATGCAGTATGGCGGCGATGAGTACTTCGGCGGCCAGACCGACCGCTTGAACACCGCCTCCCCCGGCCAGTACCACAGCAACGCCGACAACTACCTGTTGTTCGACGCTTTTGAAGATCTGGTGATCCGCTCGGTGAAGGTCTACGCCAATGGCGCAGGCGGCCGCGACATCGGCGTGGTGGATCAGTCCACCGGGACCACGATCGCATCGGGCACCTTCAGCATTCCCGACGGCGAAAGCCGCGTGGACCTGAACTTCGAAGTGCCCGCCGGAGGCCCCTACGGCCTGCGCGTGATGGGCGGCAACCCCCAGCTCTGGCGCGACGGCAACGGCAGCAACCCCACCTTCCCATATGCGCTGGGTACGCTGGGTTCGATCACGAACACCACGGTGAGCGGTCCCAACAGCACCGAGTACTACTACTTCTTCTACGACTGGGAGGTGGAAACCCCCATCTGGCTCTGCGCCGGCCCCACCGAGGACGTGGTGGTGGACGTGGCCGTGGGCGTGAACGAAGTGAACGGTGGCGGCGTGAGCCTGCATCCCAATCCGGCGGATGATCTCCTTGAGATCACCGCCGATGTCCCGCTGATCGGCGCACTGGTGTACGACGTGGCCGGTCGCGCGGTGCCTGCACCGATCCAGGAGGTGAATGGCCGCATCGCCCGACTGGATGTGAGCACCCTTGACCCGGGCGAGTACATGGTGCGCATCCTGCTGGTCGACCGCATCACGCAACGTCGTTTCGTGGTCCGCTGACCCTTCTCCGAGTTCCGGGCAGGGGCCGTCCATTGGGCGGCCCCTGCCACGTTCCGGCAGCGCAAGACCAGGAACCCCCGGTGTGGTGCCTGCGTTCAAGGGGCATCATGAAGACCCTTGTCCGCATCCTGGCCGCCTCCCTGCTTTTCTCCGCCTGCCACCAGGAGGAGCTGAACACCGTGCCGTTGATCGGCAGTGATTGCGGCAGCGAAGGCCACCGCGTGTCGGTGACCACCGATGGCGACTTCCAGTGCCTGAGCGCGAGCGTGATCGCGATCGGTTCGCCCGAGGGCGACGTGGCCATCCAGGGCCTCGGCCTGAACGGCATCAGCGTCACCCTGCAGATCGATTCGGTCGCCAATGGTGACTTCCCCATCGGCGAGGACGACAACGCCGTGCTGTGGATGCAGACCGGCACCGCCTTCCTGTCCACCGATGAGGATCCGGGCGTGCTCACCATCCTCTCGCACGATGAAGCGACGCATCGCGTGAGCGGGACCTTCGACGTGGTGGTGCATCACGCCGCGGACCCCACCACGCACGAGCTTTCCGGCAGCTTCGACGTGACCTATTCACCGGAATAGTCCATTCAGCCTCACACCTGCATTGGACCCCGACCTGTCGGGGTCTTCTTTTTCCCATGAAGCGCGTGGCGGTGATCGGTGCTTCGCGGGAGTGGATCCGCATCGATCCTCCCCTTGGATGAACGCGGCGTTCATGCCCCGGCCATCGCGGCTTCGGCCGGCCGCGGGGCGCCGTGTTGTTCATCGCACCGAGGAGGTCGATCTTCGCGGCATGATCGGCGTGGAGGAGGCGAAGCGGATCATCATGCGGCATGTGCCGCTGACGGATCCCCTGGAGCTTTTCACCGACCAGGCCATCGACCATTGGTTGGCCGACGACATTCGGGCCGGGCATGATCATCCACGCTTCGACATGAGCGCCGTGGATGGTTTCGCGGTGAACGGCGGAGGCGCCACGTGGTCGGTCGTGGATGCCATCGCCGCGGGCAGGGTGATGCGCAACGCCCTTGGCCCCGGACAATGCGCGCGCATCTTCACCGGTGCAGCCGTGCCCCAGGGCACCGACGCGATCGTGATGCAGGAACATGGCCGTCACGCCGACGGTCGTTTTGACCTGACCGGAGCACTTCCAGCCCCTGGATCGAACATCCGCCGCAAGGGCGAAGGCTTCGCACGGGGTGCCTTGCTCCTGCGCTCGGGCGAGCGGATCGATGCGCCGGCCGTGGGCGTGCTCGCGTCCGACGGGCACGTGAAGGTGCGCGTGCGTGCCCGCCCGGAGGTCGCCGTGCTCCGCACGGGGGGCGAGTTCGCCGAGGACGATGCGCCGGAGGAGGGACGCATCTTCAGCAGCAACGATCACATGCTGCTGGCGGCGCTCATGCGCGAGGGCATCTGCGATCATCCTCTGTTCACCGCGACGGATGATGCGGAGGATCTGCGCGCGGATCTGGAGGAGGCCATCGCCGGGAACGACCTGGTGATCACCACCGGGGGCGTGTCCGTGGGCGATCATGACCTGATGGAGCGCGTGTTAAGGGAACTGGGTGCGACGGTCCATTTCCATGGCGTCTCCCAGAAACCCGGCAAGCCGATGCTTTTCGCCACGCTCAACGGCCAGCCGCTCTTCGCGTTGCCCGGCAATCCGCGCGCGGTGATGGTGCTGTTCTGGGAATACGTGCTGCCCTTCCTGCGCGCCATGCAAGGCGCGAACATGCCCTGGTTGAAGAGCGACCGGCTGAAGACCGCTCATGAGGTCCGGGTCAAGGGCGGACGCGCCGAATTCCGCGCCGCGCGCCTCATCGATGGACGCGTCACGCTGTTGCCGGATGAGGGATCCCACTTGCTGGGTTCGCTGGTTAACGCCGATGCCCTGGCTTACCTGCCCGCCACGCAACGTGAATGGAACGAAGGGGATGCGGTCGAGGTCCATCTTCTGCCGCGATGACCACCACTGGATGGACCGGCGTGGTGCTCACCGGCGGGAAAAGCAGCCGGATGGGGCGTGACAAGGCGTTGATCGAGGTCGATGGCCGCACCATGCTGCGACGTGCCGTGGACCTGTTGGCGCCGGTCACGAGCGAGGTCCTGGTGATCGGCGACCCCATGAAGCATGGGACGGCGCAGGCCGTGGTGATCGCCGACGACGTGCCCGGCCAGGGCCCGTTGGGGGGACTGGTCACGGCGTTGCGCCACGCGCGCCATGATCGACTGATCGTGCTCGGTTGCGACCTGCCGGGACTCACCGACCGGTTCATCCGTCACATCCAGCTGGCGTTGACGGCCGGGGCCGATGCGGTGGTTCCCGAGCACGATGGCGCGATCGAACCGTTGGCGGCCTGTTACCACGGGCGCTGCCTGGCGGTTTTCGAGGAGCGCATGGCGCGCGGCCTGTTGTCGATGCATGGCGCCCTCGATCGGGTGCGTGCCGTGCATGCCCCGGTAACACCTGGGGCCGATGGCTGGCCGGCCGACCTTTTTCGCAACGTGAACGCACCGGGCGATCTTTGACCCGCCTATGCCGAAGCTTCGGCGGGTAAAGACCATGCGCGCGAAGCTCTTCGGCATGATCGCTGAAAAGGCCGGGAGGGAGAAGGCTGCCGGGTCCGGTCTCATCAGGCACCTACATGGTGAGCGTGAACGACGGTGTCTCCACCTGGCAGGAACCATGGCTGGTGCATTGAGGCGATGGTACTCGGCCCCCGATGCGCTGGTCGCGATACACCCTCCGGGCCGGCCGGTGAGCAGGGCCATCGGGTCATAACGCCCTGCTGAGCGCGGAAAATCCAACGGTTGCGACCCCGTCGGGGTCGGATCACGCTTCATGTATGGTCAATACGCTGTGCCCCCATCGGGGTCGCAAAAGCGCATGGCTCTTGACCCCGAAGGGGTCACAGCTTATTGATCGAGGGAAGTGCATTTCGTATTCGACCCTGAAAGGGTCGCAGCAATGACGCGGCCTGAAGACCCGAGAGCCCTGGGCCGGTGAGCGCAATGGACGCGCCTGGGGATTACCTTGAGCGCCGCACCGTGACGTGTTCCCCACCATGGCGAAGGAGGAATTGATCCGTTGTCCCTGGCCCGCGAACGACGCGCGGATGATCGAGTACCACGACACGATCTGGGGCACGCCGGAGCACGACGATCGCAAGCTCCTCGCCAAGCTGATCCTCGATGGTGCCCAGGCCGGGCTCAGTTGGAGGACGATCCTGTACAGGAGCGAAGGCTACCGCAAGGCCTTCGACAACTGGAACGCCGAAAAGATCGCGCGCTACGGGAAGAAGGATGTCGTGCGGCTGCTTAACGACCCGGGCATCATCCGCAACCGCGCCAAGGTGGCCAGCGCGATCAACAACGCGAAGGCATGGTTGAAGATCATGGAAGGTGGGAAGGGTTCCTTCGATGCGTTCCTCTGGGACCATGTGGACCACCGGACGGTGGTGAACCACTGGAAGGCCCCGAAGCAGGTGCCCGCCAGCACGCCGGTCTCCGACGCGCTGAGCAAGTCCCTGAAGCAGGCGGGCTTCTCCTTCGTGGGCACCACCATCGTGTACGCATACATGCAGGCCATCGGCATGGTGGACGACCACCTGGTCCACTGCTGGCGCAAGCGGCGATAGATCCACGGGGTCTACCTTGGCCGCATGCGCACGCCGGTGGCACCGACCGCCATCATGCGGGTCGAGGAAGGGACCGCTTCCCCGGCCGATGACATCCTGGTGACCGAGGAGCCCCTGGAGCTTCGCCTGGGCCACGGGCCGCTCCATGATCGCAAGGAGTTCAACCTGAGCGTCACCATGCGGACGCCGGGCCACGATGGCGATCTCGCGCTGGGCTTCCTTTTCACCGAAGGCATCATCACCGATCCCGCTCAGGTGGTGCGCATCGTTCCCTGCGAGACCGTGAAGGAGGAGGAGAAGGGCAACGTGCTGCGCGCGGAACTGAGGCCCGACGTGGAGATCGATCCGGAGAAGTGGCGGCGGAACCTCTACACCGCGAGCAGTTGCGGGGTCTGTGGAAAGGCGAGCATCGAGGCCGTCCGCGCGCAGCGCACGCGCGCCATGGGCCGGCCGCCTTCGCCGGGCCATGCCACGATCGCCTCGTTGCCCGGGCGCATGTGGGAGGCGCAGACCGTGTTCAGGCATACCGGTGGGATCCACGCGGCCGCGCTGTTCGACGGGGCGGGCGCGCTGATCCTGTCGCGCGAGGACATCGGCCGGCACAACGCGGTGGACAAACTGATCGGTGCGGCGCTTTCCACCGGCCTGCCGCTGGCCTCGGGCCTGCTGCTCGTCAGCGGGCGGGCCGGCTTCGAGCTCGTGCAGAAGTGCGTGATGGCCGGCATTCCCGCCATGGCCGCCGTGGGCGCGCCGAGTTCGCTGGCCGTCCAGCTCGCCAGGGACAGCGGGTTGTTGCTGATCGGCTTCCTTCGCGGGGAGCGTTTCAATGTCTACTCCGGAAGCCTCTGAAGAAGCCGGCGCCGTATCCAACGAGCGGATCGCCGAACTGATGCGCGAGCACATCGAGGTGCTGCCGTACGATCCGTCCTGGCCGGGCCTTTTCGCCGTGGAGGAGCAACGCCTCCGTTCGCTCCTGTCGCCCGACCTGTTGATCCGCATCGACCACATCGGCAGCACCGCCGTTCCCGGTTGCCGCGCCAAGCCGGTGATCGACGTCCAGGTGGAGGTGAAGGACCTGGAACGGGCGAGAAGGGAGGTGGTGCCGCTGCTCCAGGCGCACGGATACGAATTCATCTGGCGACCGAGCATCGGCGAGATGGCCCCCTTCTATGCATGGTTCATCAAGCGCGATGCGGCGGGTCGGCGTACGCACCATGTACACATGGTGGAGCCCGACACCGCCAGCGAGGGGCGGATCATCTTCCGCGACCGGTTGCGGGCGTCACCGGTCCTCGTCCGGCGCTATGAGGCGCTGAAACAGGATCTGCTCGATCGCTTCGCCGACGATCGCGCCGCCTACACGCAGGGCAAGACCGCCTTCATCCAGGAGGTCATCCACGGCAGGATGCCGGGAGCGCGCGACGATTGAACGTCCGGCCCGCCGGGTGGCGGTGCATCGGGACGATCCCGCCCGTCAGAAACACCGGACCGCGGGAAGAGGTGGCGCCTCCCGGTTACTTTCGGCGTTCCGGCAAAGCGAGCGATCCATGCGCGTGAGACCCATCCGGCTGTTGCTGCTGCTGGCCCTGGTGGCCTTGGTCATCACGGTGGTGGTGAACAAATGCGGTCGCGATGCGACCTCCGCTCCGCAGCCCGGGATGGCCGGCATGGGACCGCTGTCCGTTTCGGCCGTGATCGTTCAGCCCCGGCACATGACCGATCGGATCAACGCGATGGGGACGCTGCTGGCCAACAACAGCGTCGAGCTGCGCAACGAAGTGGCGGGCCGACTGGTCGCCATCCACTTCGAGGAAGGCCGGCCGGTGGCGAGGGGAGCCTTGCTCGTGAAGACCTATGATGACGACCTGCAGGCCCAACTGCGCAAGCTGAAGCTGGACGAGGAGACCGCCGCCCGGAGCGAACAGCGGGAGCGGGAACTGCTGGCGGTGAACGGCATCTCGCAGCAGGAGTACGATCTGTCGCTGAACGCCCTGAACGGCTTGCGCGCCGAGATCGACGTGCTGAACGCCCAGATCGCCAAGACCGAGATCCGGGCGCCGTTCGCCGGGGTGGTCGGGCTGCGTGCCGTGAGCGAGGGCGCCTACCTGCAGGTCAACACACAGATCGCCACGCTGCAGCAGCTCGACCCGATGAAGCTCGATTTCACCGTTCCGGAACGCTATCGCGACCGGCTGCATGCGGGCGACACCATCTCGTTCACCGCGGACCCCGGCGACGGCATGCACCAGGGACGCATCTACGCCTTCGAGCCCATGGTGGACGCCCGGACGCGATCGCTCAAGGTCCGCGCGCTGTGCGACAACCCCGGTGGCGGACTGTTGCCCGGCTCCTTCGTGAAGGTGACCGTTCCCCTGAGCGCGATCGACGACGCGTTGATGGTCCCCGCGCAGGCGGTGATCCCCGAGCTGCGAGGCCAGCGCGTGCTGCTTTGCCGGGGCGGGAGGGCCACCGGCACGGCGATCGAGACCGGCATGCGCACCGACAGCCTCGTGCAGGTGACCTCCGGCCTGCGGGCGGGCGACACCGTGCTGATCACCGGCATCATGCAGGCGCGACCGGACGTGCCCCTGAACGTGACGGTGGTGAACACCGGCCAGGACGCGGATCGATGAGCCTTTCCTCCACCAGCCTGCGGCGCCCGGTGCTGGCGATGGTGATGTCCATCGTCATCGTGCTGTTCGGTGCCATCGGCTTCCATTTCCTGGGCGTGCGCGAGTACCCGTCGGTCGATCCGCCGATCATCACCGTGCGCACCAGCTACACCGGCGCGGGCGCCGACGTGGTCGAATCGCAGATCACCGAGCCGCTGGAGAAGACCATCAACGGCATCGCCGGCATCCGCACCATCTCCTCGGCCAGCAACCTCGGGATCAGCAGCATCACGGTGGAGTTCGACCTGGGCGTGGACCTGGAGGCCGCCGCCAACGACGTGCGCGACAAGGTCTCGCAGGCCGCGCGCCAGCTGCCGCAGGACATCGACGCGCCGCCGGTGGTGACCAAGTCCGACGCCAACAGCGACGCCATCATCGCCATGACCGTGGAGAGCACCACGCGCGGGCCGCTGGAGGTGAGCGACTATGCCTCGAACGTGATCCTGGAGCGGCTGCAGACGATCCCCGGCGTGAGCACGATCCAGGTCTGGGGCGAGAAGAAGTACGCCATGCGCCTGTGGATCGACCCGGCGCGGCTCGCCGCCCACGGGCTCACCCCGCTCGACCTCGAGGCGGCGCTCCTGCGCGAGAACGTGGAGCTGCCCGCCGGCAAGCTCACCGGACCGACCACCGACCTCACGGTGAACGCGCGTGCGAAGCTCACCACGCCCGATGAGTTCAACGACATGATCATCGCCTCCGAGGGCGACCAACTGGTGCGGTTCCGCGACGTGGGCGAGGCGGAACTCGGCGCCGAGAACGAGGAAACGGTCCTGACCAAGGACGGCACGCCGATGGTCGGCCTGGGCATCGTGCCGCAGCCCGGATCGAACTACATCGACATCGCCGACGAGTTCTACCGGCGCTACGGGCAGTTGAAGAAGGAACTGCCCGCGGACTACCGGCTGGACATCGCCCTGGACAACACGCGCTTCGTGCGCCGCTCGGTGAACGAGGTGGGCGACACCCTCGGCATCGCCTTCGTGCTGGTGATCCTCATCATCTACCTCTTCTTCCGCGACTGGATGATCGCGCTGCGGCCGCTGATCGACATCCCCGTCTCGCTGATCGGCGCCTTCTTCATCATGTACGTCGCCGGCTTCTCGGTCAACATCCTCACGCTGCTGGCCATCGTGCTGGCCACGGGGCTGGTGGTGGACGACGGCATCGTGGTGACCGAGAACATCTACAAGAAGATCGAGGGGGGCATGCGGCCGATGGAGGCGGCCGAGAAGGGATCCAACGAGATCTTCTTCGCCGTGGTCTCCACGTCGATCACCCTGGCCGTCGTCTTCCTGCCGATCATCTTCCTGCAGGGCTTCACCGGGCGCCTCTTCCGCGAGTTCGGCATCGTGATGGCCGGCGCGGTGCTCATCTCCGCCTTCGTCTCCCTGTCGCTCACCCCGGTGCTCAACGTGATGCTCACCCGGAAGGCGGGGACGCACAGCCGTTTCCATGAACGCACGGAACCCTTCTTCGTGGCCATGACCGAGGGCTATCGTCGCTCGCTCACCGGCTTCATGCGGCGGCGGGGCTGGGCCTTCGGCATCCTCGGGCTCGCCATCGCCTGCATCTTCGGCATCGGCGCGCTGCTGCGTTCGGAACTGGCGCCGCTGGAGGATCGCAGCCTGGCCCGCGTGCTGGTGACCACGCCCGAGGGGACGAGCTACGAGAGCATGAAGCGCTACATGGACCGCCTCACCAAGGTGGTGATGGATTCCGTGCCCGAGCGGCGGCTCATCCTGACGGTGGCGGCACCCAGCTTCGCCGGCACCGGCGCGGTGAACACCGGCTTCATGCGGGTGGCCATGGTCGAACCCGGCGAGCGGCGGCGGACCCAGGGACAGATCGCGGCCAAGCTCGGCAGCGACCTGGCGGCCTTTCCCGAGGGTCGCACGGCCGTGATCCAGGAGCAGACCATCAGCATCGGCGTGGGATCGAGGACCAGCCAGCCCGTGCAGTTCGTGCTGCAGAACAACTCCTTCGAAAAGCTCAAGGAGTTCGTGCCGAAATTCCTGGACGAGGCGGGCCGGGACCCCGACCTCAAGGACGTGGACGTGAACCTGAAGTTCACGAAGCCCGAACTGAACGTGACCATCGACCGCGACCGCGCGCGCGCGCTGGGCGTACCGGTGATCGACGTCGCGCGCACGTTGCAACTGGCCTACGGTGGCAGCCGGCTTTCCTACTTCACCCGCGAAGGCCGGCAGTACCAGGTGATCGGCCAGGTGGACCGCGCCGATCGCGGAGCACCGCTGGACCTGCGCTCGCTGTACGTGCGTGCGAGCAACGGCGCCATGATCCAGCTCGATGACCTGCTGCGGGTGGAGGAGGCCAGTGAACCGCCCCAGCTCTACCACTTCAACCGCTACCGCTCGGCCACCATCTCGGCGGGACTTCCACCGGGCCGCACCATCGGCGACGGCATCGACGCCATGGAACGGATCGCCGACCGCGTGCTGGACGATTCCTTCGCCACCTCGCTCTCGGGTGCCTCGCGCGATCTCGCCGAGAGCGGCTCCAACATCCTCTTCGCCCTGGTGCTCGCCCTGGTGCTGATCTACCTGGTGCTCGCCGCGCAATTCGAGAGCTTCCGCGATCCCTTCATCATCATGATCACCGTGCCGCTGGCGCTGGGCGGCGCCGTGCTCTCCCTGTGGATCTTCAACCAGACGCTGAACATCTTCAGCGAGATCGGCATGATCATGCTCATCGGCCTGGTGACCAAGAACGGCATCCTCATCGTGGAGTTCGCCAACAAACAGCGCGAGGAGCACGGGCTCTCCCGGTCCGAGGCGGCGATCAACGCCTCCGTGCAACGCCTGCGCCCCATCCTGATGACCAGCATCGCGACCATCCTTGGCGCCCTGCCGATCGCCATCGGGCTGGGCAACGGCGCCCAGAGCCGCATCCCCATGGGCGTGGTGGTGGTGGGCGGGCTGCTGTTCTCGCTGATGCTCACCCTTTACGTGATCCCGGCCATGTATTCGTACATCGCCAGCCGCCGGCGGCGGATCCCCGGAACGCCATGATGCCGCCACGGATCACGGTGCTCCTGATCGGCGCGATGATGGCCGCCGACGCCGGCGCGCAGGACAGCCTGCTCACCCTGGACGAGGCCATCGCCCGCGCGCTGGAAAAGGACTTCGACATCCGGGTCGCCCGCAACACGCGCGAACAGGCGGCGAACAACGACGCCCCCGGGGAGGCCGGCATGCTGCCGCGCATCGACCTGAACGGCTCCTACACGCGCACGGCCGGGAGCGCGCGGCAGGAACTGGCCAACGGCACCGAGGTGGACCGCGCGAACGCCTCGTCGGACAACCTCAACGCGAACCTCGCGCTCTCCTGGACGGTGTTCGACGGCATGCGCATGTTCGCCACGCGCGAGAAGCTCGGTGAACTGGCCGCCCAGGGCGACCAGGCGTTGAAGATCCAGGTGGAGAACACCACCGCCGCGGTGATCGCCGCCTACTACGAGATCGTGCAGCAGCAGCAGGTGCTGCGCTCGCTCGACCGCCAGATCGCGGCGGGCGAGGAGGCGGTGAACATCAGCGGGCGCAAATTCGCCAACGGGTCCGGCTCGAAACTGGACCTGTTGCTGGCGAGGACGGACCTGAACGCGCTGCGCTCCCAGCAGCTCACCACCCGCGCCCTGATCGACCGCGCCAGGATCGGCCTGTGCGAACTGATGGCCGTGGATCCCGCGACCTCCTACGCCGTGGAAGACACCGTGGTGATCACCTACGACCCGACGATCGAGGAGCTGCAGCGGCAGGCCGGCGCGCAGAACAGCCTGCTGGTGCTCTACGACCGCGAACAGCGCATCGCCGAGCTCGGCCTGCGTGAATACAAGGCGGACCGCGCTCCGGTGATCGACCTCACCGGCGCCTACCAGTTCGCCCGCAGCACCAGCGACGCGAGCTTCATCTCGCTGAACCGGAGCCTGGGCTACACCTATGGCATCACCGCCACGGTACCGCTGTTCGATGGATCGCGCATCAGCCGGCGCATCAGGAACGCGGAGCTGGACCTGGAGAGCGCGCGGATCCGGTACGACCAGGTGACCAACGCCCTGGCGGCCGACGTGTACACCGCGTACCAGGTCTTCCAGGCCGCGAAGGGCGTGATGCGGCTGGAGGAGGAGGACATCGTGGCCGCACGCGAGGTGCTGTCGATCGCCGGCGAGCGCTATCGCGTCGGGGTGAGCACCATCATCGAGTTCAAGGAGGCGCAGGCGACCTATGGACAGGCGGTGCGGCGCCTTGCCGCCGCGCGCAACGCGGCCAAGCTGGCGGAGACCGAATTGCAAAGACTGGCCGGCGTGCTGGTGCGCTGATCATCCCGCCGCATGGCGCGGCCCCGGACGAGGAAGGTCGATCGATCGTGCGCGACTACGCGAGCCAGCCCGGCAGCGCCGCCGCCTGTTCCACCCAACTCACCACCTGCTTCTCATCCAGCCCGTCGCCTTCGCGAATGTCCAGGTAGCGCACCTCCTTCTGCCTGCTCGGGCAGGGTGGGAGCGGGCGCAGCGACGAGCCTTTGAAGAAGGCCACCTTCACGTAGTTGGTGAACAGGTGGAACGAAAGGAACCAGCCCCGGCCCTCGATGCCATAGAAAGGCGAGTTCCACTTGACCGCTTTTTTCACCCCGGGGACGGAACGCGTGATCACGGCGTCGAGCCATTCACCGATCTCCCGTTTCCGACCGGGGATCGCGGCGATGTAGGCCCGCACCGGCGCGTCGCCATCTCCCTTCGCGATCCGCGGGTTGCCACCCGAAAGGAGCCGGACCTTCCGGCCCTTCGGGGGTCTCTTCTTCGTCGCCACGCGCGCCTTGCGCACGGACCCGGTCCCGGATCTTGCCGCGCTCATCGGATCATTTCCTTTTCGCTTTCACGCCGTTCCACGCCACCGCCGCCTTCACCAGCGACTTGAACGCCGCCGCATCCACCTTCCCGCCTTCCCGGATGTCGATCGCGCGGCGTGTGGCCCCGGTGAACGGCGCGTTGAAGAGCCCGGCGGGATCCGGCAGCGCCGCACCGTGCATGAAGGTGAGTTTCACCTTGTCCTTGTAGGTCTCACCGGTGCAGATGATGCCATCGTGCGACCACACCGCTACACCAGCCGGGTTCGAGGGTTTCTTCCACTTCCGCTCTTCGAGCACCCTGGGGTCGGCTTGCTCGATCAGGGCCCGCATGTGTTGCATGACGCCGTCCCGCCAGTCCTGCGGAGCTGACCTGGTCGCGGGCTTGCGCTTTTCGGGCATGGTCCTGTTGCGTTGGGGATCCCAAGGTAGATGGTCGCGCGCATCGCGCCGGTGCCCGCTGTTCACCGGCTGGCCCACGACACCGTCCGCCGCGGTGTTCCGTGCAGGCGCGATCGGAAGCATGCCGCCACCGTGCTCCCGCGGAACCGATGGGGTCCGCGGAGCGTTGAAGCCGCCATGTCCAGGGAAGGACCGGATCACCTACGCCCATGATCATCCACACCATGACCGTTCCCCAGATGGTGGCCGAGGCCCGCAAGGACATGGCCGCCATGCGCAACAAGCTCGACAAACCGCTGCGCGAACTGCGCCGCGAGCACATCAAGCGCAAGGAGGGGATCCTGTGCCTGCTTCCGCCCTGGACTTCGCCGAACAAGAACAACTGGCTGCTGCTGGTGCATTATGACGGAAGCGGCCCGCGCGTGTATTCCATGGCGTGGTACCTCGACCGCGATGGCCGCATCAATGCCGTGTTGGCCTCCACGAAAGGGCTGGCCTACCACATCGACCGGCACGTGATCGAACGCTATGGCGAACGCTTCGATCCCACCGCCGCGCCGCTTGAACGGTTGCGGGGCTTCTTCCTGGAGAACCACTTCTATTCCTGCGAGCCCACCACGCCCGAAGGGGAGGGCCGGTGGAAGGTGAACGTCGGCATGAACCAGGGCATGGGCCTGGGTGTCTGGGACGAGCCGGCCAGCGTGGTCTACGTGCGCACCTTCGTCAATCATGGCCAGCTGTTCAAGGCACAGGCCGACGCCATGGAACGCATGGACATCGAGCGCGTGCTCTACGCCATGACCCCCGGCCTGCGGCGCCACTTCATCGACCTGTACAAGCGCAAGTTCCCGCAGGATGCAGGCAGCCCAGGCATGGCCTGGCTTGAGCAGTTCGCGGCTTGATCCCGTCCGCCCGTTTTTCACGGGCGATCGCGAAGCGACAGGATCGCGTCGAGGTCGGTTCCCATCGCTCCGGAGGTCGATGCATGCCGTGTTGGGGTCGGCTTGGCCTCGATCGGGTCGCATTCCGCCACGCCTGCGGTTGATAGTTTTGGCCGGGAACGAACGGAGATACCATGCTCAGAACGATCGAACTGTTCGCCGGGGTGGGCGGATTCCGCATGGGTCTTGAGCGGGCTTCGGAGGCCTACAAGGTGGTTTGGAGCAACCAATGGGAACCCTCCACCAAGAAGCAGGAAGCTTCGGAGATCTACGTTTCCCGCTTTGGACGCGAAGGACATGTCGATCAGGACATCGCAACCGTCGCGGCGAAGGATATCCCGGACCATGACCTGCTGGTCGGCGGATTCCCTTGTCAGGACTATTCCGTTGCGCGCACGCTCAACCAGGCGGAAGGCCTTGGGGGCAGGAAGGGCGTTTTGTGGTGGGAGATCCACCGGATCCTGCAGGCGAAGCGACCGGGCTACCTCTTCCTGGAGAACGTGGACCGCCTGCTGAAATCGCCCGCCAGACAGCGCGGACGGGATTTCGCCGTGATGCTCGCCTCGCTCGCCGATCTTGGTTATGTCGTGGAATGGCGGGTGATCAACGCGGCCGACTACGGCATGCCGCAGCGTCGCCGCCGGGTGTTCTTCCTGGGCTACCACGGGTCCACGGCCATGGGTGGATCACTGCGGGAGGAGAAGGACTTCGAGGAGCGGGTGGCCGAAGCTGGCGTGTTCGCGCAGGCCTTCCCCATCACAACAGCGGGATCCTCGTTCAGCACGTTCGCGATCGAGGGCGACCTGGCCGAGGTGTCTGAACGGTTCAATGCCGGCAGGACCGCCGGCACCAGCCCCTTCGCGAACGCGGGCATCATGGCCGGGAGGAAGGTCCGGACCATCGACACCGTCCCGGTCTACGAAGGGCCGCGTACCACACTGGGCGACATCCTCCTGCCCGACGACCAGGTGCCGGAGGAGTTTTTCGTGGATGCGGTGGACCTGCCGCAATGGACGTATCTGAAGGGCGGCAAACGCGAGACGCGGACCAACAAGGCGAACGGGGCCACTTACCAGTATGCCGAAGGAGCCCTCGTGTTCCCGGATGCGCTGGACAGGCCCTCTCGCACCATCATCACGGCGGAAGGCGGCGCCGCGCCCTCGCGCTTCAAGCACGTGGTGCGGACCGGGAATGGCCGGTTGCGCCGCCTGACGCCCGTGGAACTGGAACGCCTGAACATGTTCCGGGACGGCCACACGGCGGGCGCTTCCGACAGCCGGCGCGCCTTCCTCATGGGCAACGCCCTGGTGGTGGGCATCGTGGAACGCGTGGGCGCGGCTCTGGCGGAGAGGTTGGCGGGTGCGGCGGTGGGCGGAAGAACGATCATCGTTGCCGGGGCGTAGCGCGTCGGATGACCATGGGTCCGCGTTGGTCAGGGCCCGGGATGGCGCGAACGATCGCCTTCAGATGGGGCTGCTGATCATGCATGGTATCGCTTCCTCTCGCATCCGGCCACCTGGTTCACGGGCCTGTGGCCGAAGCCGGCGGTCGATGTGCATGGCGATCCGTCGGGGATCGTTCACGTGCTTCGGCCCGG
>CAYMXP010000029.1:0-40267 GCA_964394425.1 uncultured Chryseobacterium sp.
CTTGGTCTGCCCGACAACCGGCCAAGAGGCATCAAACCAACCCCCAAACAACCCCAACACACATTAACCCTCGCCTAAATCTGTCCAGCGAATGGGGAGTACCTCAAACATCAGGCTTCGGTACTATTTACGGCAGTGGGCATGCGTTTGGGGTGGATCAGTTCGACGCCAATTCACTGTTCGTAGGTCATGGAATCAAAATGACTTGGTATCAGAACGGCATCAACCTCGCCAATCAGTTCCAGAACGGACATGATGACGTCGAAGACATCATCGGCCATCCCACAGATCAGAACGTGCTCTGGGTTGCGAACCATGGGGGCGTTTCAAAATTGGATCTGACCACGATACCACCGACTTGGACTGATAAGAGTGATGGTCTTGGCGTTGCTGAGGTATGGGCCATGGCTACTTCACAGAACAAGCCGGATTATATAGTCGTTGCCCTGAATCACGACTTCACGAACATTACGCGCACACCATATAACAGCAACTGGGATCCCGATTGGGCCTATTTGAACCTTTACGGCGATGGTACGGCTTGTTTGATCGATCGAAAGGATGCGAACTATGTATACCATAGCGTTCAATCGAACAACTGGCATCGCAACGCCAATGCAGAATCATCGAACGCTGTAGGAACACCCCTTTCGATCCCCTTACCCTTGCAAGTTCAATGGTTCGCGGAAGGTGAGCTGAATCGCTCTCGAACAGAGCATTTGTATCGAGCTGTCCGTCAGTACACTACTACTACTGTATATGATGGAGCGCCTTATGACAACTATGAACCGGAGATCTATCGGTCGTTCGATCGAGGCAGCACTAATGTTGTGATCAGCAATTTTGTACAGAATGCCGATGTATGTCGCGAATCGGTCGGAGACTATGATCCTGGTACAGAGGATTATGAATTCGATCAGGAGCAGTTCTTGTGGATGCGATCGAACCCGGCCAACCCGGATCATCTCTATGTGGCGCTTCTGAATTGGGATTGGAACCATCGGATCTACCGCTCGACCATGGTCGACGATCCTGATGTTCAAGCCGTGAAGAACAGTTGGGAGGACGTCCCTCACCCGCGCCGCGCGGCGAACTACGTTCCGCCAAGGGAAGCGGTACCGGCGGGCATTGCGTTCGACCCAGAGGATGAGCACATCATATACGTCGCCTACAGCTCTTCGCTGTTCGAGGATCCGGTGGACTATGCCTCTCCAATTGGCCTGATGATGGTTTTCAAGTTGGACGTGTCCGACCTGAGCGCCTTTCCCAGCACTGGTACGTTCAATTGCGACGGCACTTATCCCTGCCAGGACCTCACCATGAACCTGCCGAACACCATCGTGGACTATGACTGCTTTGTGTTCGAGCAAGGCAGCAACGGAGGCCTGTACCTGGCCACGGAAGCGGGGGTATACTTTACCAACAACAAGCGGATCACTGCTTACAACCCCTTGGGGCCTTATGTGGATCCGGATGACCATGCGAACACCAGCGGCTGGGTGCGCCTGGGTGGTTCGCTGCCACACACCACCTGCCATGGCCTGGAGATCAACTATCAGGTGAACCGCATCCGAGCCGGTCTGATCGGCCGAGGTGTGTGGGAGCATGGACTGCATTGCCCTACAGTGCTGGACTATGTCGAGTCGGGCACCTATGCATCTGACGATTTCCTTGAGGCTGAGCAGAACATCACGTCTACTGCCGTTGTGCCCTCGGGCGTGGAAATGACCTACCGTGCGGGCAACGAAGTGCGCCTTCAGCCGGGTTTTCATGCAGCGGTGAGCTCGGACTTCCATGCCTTCATCCATCCCTGCGATGATCCAGGGAACAGCTTCAAGCCCAAGTCGCTCCCTATCTCGGATAGCGAAGAGCAACCGGCCATGGCTGCGCCGGCTGGAACGGCATTGTCGCTTTATCCAAGCCCGGCTGATGCTCTATTGAACATTGTTCTGGAAGGTCCACAGCCTATCGCGCCGAACAAGGTGCAACTGTTCGATGCACTTGGGGTTCTTGTGATGGAAACAGCCTTCGAAGGTTCACATGTGCAGCTTGAAGTCCGCGGGTTGAGCGGCATGTTCCTGGTCTCGGTCCAATGCCACCGCCAACGGCTTACCGAGCGGGTGATTATCGAATGAGATCCTTGTGCCCATGAAGTCTATCCTTCACGTATTGATCGGCGGGCTCATCGCCACAAACGATACCTCGGCCCAGTTCTATCCCGATTCCAATGCTACGTGGTGCCTTACAAACGGAATCGCGCCGAACTTCGAGATCAAGATGCAGATGAACCTCTATCCCGATACGCTCATCCTGGGGCAAACCTATCAGCGCATCAATGAATACCGGAAAGAACCATTTCCGTGGATCTTGATGGACCGGCATTATGTGCGGTCGGCTCCAGACGGGAAGGGATATGCTTTCCTGTTGGACTCCATGGCCGAATACCTGGCCGGTGATATGTATGCTCAGCTAGGTGACACTGTACACAATGTACTGGTCAAGAATGAAGGGGTCTGTTCATTCCCCCCGTATCAACTGGTGGATGTAGTGATCGATTCGGTACTGACGATCACCAACAATGGTGTAACGGTCGTGCGCCACTATGTTCATACGCCATGTTATACCGACAGCAATTTTCATCCTTGGTCATTCTTCTGGCAAGCCGGCATAGGTACTTCGCATGGATCAGTGCTGCAGATCACTTCCGGGTTCGCGCATGTGGATATCTACTGTTCACGTGTTGACAATACAATAGTGATCCCTCCCGGGGAAGTGTGTGGATGCTTCCCGAACCCGACGAACGTACAATCACCCAAACAGGTCTGGAATTTTCGTGTGTACCCAAACCCCACCACCGGCCGCATCACCGTGGCGTTCGACGATCCGCTGGAGCGGGACAGCTTCTATTCGGTATACGATGCCAAGGGTCGGTTGCTTTATCAGCGGCTGCTGCTACCCGGCCGGGAGATCGAAGAAATCGACCTGTCGCGCTTCGGCAAGGGCGCCTATGTGCTGCGCTTCACCCTGCCGGACAGCGTAAGGCATGAAAGGGTGGTGGTGGAGTAGGCCGCACAGGTCGGATCCCTTCACGCTCCCCCCTCCGGCGCCGGCGGCAATTCCTTGGTCTCCCCGTTCTCTCCCTTGGCCACCTTCTTGCGGCCCTTCACCACCTTGATCTGCACGTCGGTCTTCTCCTTGTTCAGGCCCACGGTGATCTTGTCTCCCTCCTCCACGTGCTGCTGGATGATCTCCTCGGCCATGGGATCCTCGATGTACTTCTGGATGGCGCGCTTCAGCGGGCGGGCACCGAACTTCTCGTCGAAGCCCTTCTCCACGAGGAAGTCCTTCGCGTCGTCGGTGAGCTTCACGTCGTAGCCCAGGTCGCCGATGCGTTTGTAAAGGTGGCCCAGCTCCAGGTCGATGATCTGGTGGATGTGCTCGCGCTTCAGGTTGTTGAAGATCACGATGTCGTCGATCCGGTTGAGGAACTCCGGGGCGAAGGCCTTCTTCAGCGCCTTCTCGATCACCCCGCGGTTGTGCTCCTCGGTGCCGGCCTCGCGCGCGGCGGTGCCGAAGCCCACGCCCTTGCCCCAGTCGGCCAGGTCGCGCGCGCCGATGTTGCTGGTCATGATGATGATCGAGTTGCGGAAGTCGATCCGCCGGCCGAGGCTGTCGGTCATGTGGCCGTCGTCCAGCGCCTGCAGCAGCAGGTTGAACACGTCGGGGTGGGCCTTCTCGATCTCGTCGAGCAGGATGATCGCGTACGGACGGCGGCGCACCTTCTCGGTGAGCTGCCCGCCCTCCTCGTATCCCACGTAGCCCGGCGGCGCGCCGATCAGGCGGCTCACGGAGAACTTCTCCATGTACTCGCTCATGTCGATGCGGATCAGCGCCTCCTCGGTGTCGAAGAGGTAGCGGGCGAGCTCCTTGGCCAGCTGCGTCTTGCCCACGCCGGTGGGGCCCAGGAAGATGAACGAGCCGATGGGCCGGTTGGGATCCTTGAGCCCCGCGCGGTTGCGCTGGATGGCCTTCACCACCTTCTTCACCGCCTCCTGCTGGCCGATCACCTTGCCTTCCATCTCCTCCTTCATCCGCTGCAGCTTGCCGCTTTCCTTCTCGGCGATGCGGGTGACGGGGATGCCGCTCATCATGGCCACCACCTCGGCCACGTTGGCCTCGCCCACCACGGTGCGGTGGCTGCGGCTCTCCTCCTCCCACTGGCGCTTGGCCTTTTCCAGTTCCTCCTGCAGGGTGCGCTCCTTGTCGCGCAATTTGGCGGCCTCCTCGTAGCGCTGGCTGCGCACCACCTTGTTCTTCTCCTCCTTCACCTCCTCGATGCGGCCCTCCACGTCGAGGATGCTCTTGGGCACCACGATGTTGGTGATGTGTACGCGGCTGCCGGCCTCGTCCATGGCGTCGATGGCCTTGTCGGGCAGGTGGCGGTCGGTGATGTAGCGGGCGGTGAGCTTCACGCAGGCGTCGATGGCCTCGGGCGTGTAGGTCACGTTGTGGTGGTCCTCGTACTTCTCCTTGATGTTGGCCAGGATCTGGATGGTCTCGTCGATGCTGGTGGGCTCCACGATCACCTTCTGGAAGCGGCGTTCCAGGGCGCCGTCCTTTTCGATGTACTGGCGGTACTCATCGAGCGTGGTGGCGCCGATGCACTGGATCTCGCCTCGGGCCAGGGCGGGCTTGAACATGTTGCTGGCGTCCAGCGATCCGCTGGCCCCGCCGGCGCCCACGATGGTATGCACCTCGTCGATGAAAAGGATGACGTCGGGGCTGTTCTCCAGCTCGTTCATCACCGCCTTCATGCGCTCCTCGAACTGGCCGCGGTACTTGGTGCCGGCCACCAGGCTGGCGATGTCCAGCGCCACGATGCGCTTGCCGAAGAGCACGCGGCTCACCTTGCGCTGGATGATGCGCAGGGCGAGCCCCTCGGCGATGGCGCTCTTGCCCACGCCGGGTTCGCCGATCAGCACGGGGTTGTTCTTCTTGCGGCGCGAGAGGATCTGGCTCACGCGCTCGATCTCCTTCTCGCGTCCCACGATCGGGTCCAGCTTGCCGTCCTCGGCGAGCTTGGTGAGGTCGCGCCCGAAGTTGTCCAGCACGGGGGTCTTGCTCTTGCTGTCGCCCTTGCGCTGGCCGCCGCTGTACTGGCTGCCGCCTTCGTCGTCGTCGTCGTCGGTGCTGCTGCCGCTGGGGCCCTGCGCCTTGGGATTGGACTTGGTGCCGCCGTCGGCCACGATGGTCTCCACCTCGTGCTTCACGCTGTCGTAGTCCACGCTGAACTTGGAGAGCGTGCGCGTGGCCAGGTTGTCCTGGTCCTTCACCATGCTCAGCAGCAGGTGCTCCGTGTCGATCTGCTGGCTCTTGAAGAGCTTGGCTTCGAGGTAGGTGATCTTGAGCATCTTCTCGGCCTGCTTCACCAGCACGATCTTTTCCTTGTCGGTGGGCCTCGTGGTGCTGGCGGGTTCCATGCCGTTCTCCACCATTTTCCGGAGATCCTCCAGGTCCACCTCCAGGCGCTTGAGGATCTTCACCGCGTTGCTGTTGCCCTGGCGCAGCAGCCCAAGCAGGATGTGCTCGATGCCGATGAAATTGTGCCCGAGGCGCAGCGCCTCTTCGCGGCTGAAGCTGATGACGTCGCGGACCTTGGGGCTGAATTTGGCATCCATCGGGTGGGCGTGTGTCGGGGCGTGGTGTTGATGCAGGGGAGGTTCGGGGACGAAGGTACGGGGGTGATGACCCGTGCGGGGCCAAACTACCGTGGGGTGGAACGGCGGTCGTTGCAGGGCTTCTCTTTTTTTAACAGTCGTGCGTGTGGATCGTGGATAAAACCGAAGGGGGCGAACATGCGCGGAACCTACTTTCGGGCTCCCTTTTCAGACCGGGCTTTTGCAAGGCCCATGCAGTTCCAATAACCAGAAGAAATGGCAGAAGGAGAACGGATCGTCCCGATCAACATCGAGAACGAGATGCGCACCGCCTACATCGATTATTCGATGTCGGTGATCGTGAGCCGGGCGCTGCCCGACGTGCGCGACGGCCTCAAGCCGGTGCATCGCCGCGTGCTCTTCGGCATGCAGGAGCTGGGCGTGAGCAGCACGAGGCCCTACAAGAAGAGTGCGAGGATCGTGGGGGAGGTGCTCGGGAAGTTCCACCCCCACGGCGATGGCAGCGTGTACGATGCCATGGTGCGCATGGCGCAGGACTGGAGCCTCCGCTATCCCCTGGTGGACGGCCAGGGCAACTTCGGATCGCTCGATGCCGATCCGCCCGCGGCCATGCGCTACACGGAGGCGCGCATGCAGAAGATCGCCGAGGAGGTGCTCAGCGACCTGGACAAGGAGACGGTGGACATGCGGCCCAACTTCGACGACACCCTGGAGGAGCCCAGCGTGATGCCCACGCGCATCCCCGCCCTGCTGGTGAACGGCGCGGCCGGCATCGCCGTGGGCATGGCCACCAACATGGCCCCGCACAACCTCGGCGAGGTCTGCGACGCGATCATCGCCTACATCGACAACAGGGACATCGACATCGCCGGCCTGATGAAGCACATCAAGGGGCCCGACTTCCCGACCGGAGGGGTGATCTACGGCATGCAGGGCATCCACGAGGCGTACAACACCGGCCGCGGGAAGATCATCCTGCGAGGCAAATGCCACATCGAGGAGGATCCCAAGAGCGGCCGCGAAAGCATCGTCTGCACCGAGATCCCCTACCAGAGCAACAAGGCCGTGCAGCTCTACAAGGGCATCGCCGAACTGGTGAGCGAGAAGAAGATCGAGGGCATCAGCGACGTGAACGATTACAGCGACCGCAAGGGCATCCGCCTGGTGTACGACGTGAAGCGCGACGCCATGGGCAGCGTGGTGCTCAACCAGCTGTACAAGTTCAGTCCGTTGCAGACCACCTTCAGCATCAACAACATCGCGCTGGTGGGCGGCCGGCCGATGCTGCTCAACCTCAAGGACCTCATCGCCCGCTTCGTGGACCACCGCCACGAGGTGGTGACCCGCCGTACGAAGTTCGAACTGCGCAAGGCCGAGGAGCGCGCCCACATCCTCGAAGGCCTGTTGATCGCCCTGGATCACCTGGACGAGGTGATCAAGCTGATCCGCGCCAGCCGCACGCCCGAAGACGCCAAGGATGGATTGATGGCGCAGTTCGGCCTCAGCGAGCTGCAGGCGAAGGCCATCCTGGACATGCGCCTGCAACGCCTCACCGGCCTGGAGCGCGACAAGATCAAGGAGGAGTACGCCACCTTGATGGAGCTGATCGAGCACTACAAGGCGGTGCTGGAGAGCGAGGAACTGCGCATGGGCATCATCAAGATCGAGACGAACGAGGTCAAGGAGAAGTTCGGCGACAAGCGCCGCACCCAGATCGTGGCCGCCAGCGGCGACGTGAACATGGAGGACCTGATCGCCGACGAGGCCGTGGTGGTCACCATCAGCCACATGGGCTACATCAAGCGCACGCCGCTGGCCGAGTTCCGCACCCAGAGCCGGGGCGGCATCGGCAGCCGCGGCAGCACCACGCGCGAGGAAGACTTCCTCGAGCACCTCTTCGTGGCCACCAACCACGACTACCTGCTCATCTTCACCCGGAACGGACGCTGCCACTGGATGCGGGTGTTCGACATCCCCGAGGGCAACAAGCAGAGCAAGGGCCGCGCGATCATCAACCTGGTGCAGCTCGAAGAGGGCGACAAGGTGGTGGCCTACCTGAACGTGAAGGACCTGAAGAGCGAGGCCTACCTCAACAGCCACTACGTCGTGCTCTGCACGAAGAAGGGCGTGATCAAGAAGACCACGCTGGAGGCCTACAGCCGGCCGCGGGCCAACGGCATCATCGCCGTGGGCATCCGCGAGGGCGATGAACTGCTCGAAGCGCGCCTCACCAACGGCAGCAACCACATCATCCTGGCCAGCCGCGATGGGCGCGCGGTGCATTTCAACGAGGACGACGTGCGCCCCATGGGCCGCAACGCCAGCGGCGTGCGCGGCATGAACCTCGAAGGCGGCTCGAAGGACAACGAGGTGATCGGCATGATCGCCATCGATCAGGCGCAGCTGGCCACGCGCCAGATCCTGGTGGTGAGCGAGAACGGCTTCGGCAAGCGCTCGGCGGTGGTCGATGAGAACGGGGAGTACGAATACCGCATGGTGAGCCGCGGCGGCAAGGGCGTCAAGACCATCCAGGTGACCGAGAAGACCGGCAACCTGGTCGCGATCAAGGACGTGCGCGACAGCGACCACCTGATGATCATCACCCGCAACGGCATCACCATCCGCATGGGCCTGGACGAGATGCGCGTGATGGGCCGCGCCACCCAGGGCGTGCGCCTGATCGAACTGCGCGAAGGCGACCGCATCGCCGCGGTGGCCAAGGTGGACAGCGAACTGCACGAGGAGGGCGAGGCGCCCCCCGCGACCGCTCCGGCGCCGGAGGGTCCTCCGACCCATGGCGCGGATCCCGATGGCGGTCCCGATGAGGCGGCTGGCACTGAAGTTGAAGACGGCGGCGGCGATCAATAGCTGAACGAACGAACCAACGTCATGATGAGGACCTTAACGACCGGAGCGATGGTGCTGGCCTTCGCCGGCCTGCGCGCGCAGAACGCCAACGTGGTGAGCGCCTACAACTACATGCAGGACGGCGACCTGGCCAAGGCCGCGGAGTACATCGAGCCGGCCATCGGCAACGAGACCACCGCCGCCAAGGAGAAGACCTGGCGCTACCGCGGCGACATCTATCGCATGATGGCCCTGGGCGACGACGCGGCCCTGAAGGCGCAGTTCCCCGACGCCATGCAGAAGGCCATCGACAGCTACCTCAAGGCCAACGAGCTCGACCTGAAGGGCACCTACAAGACCGACAACATGCGCTCGCTTGGGGCACTGCAGGCCGCCTCCCTCAACGCGGGCAATGACGCTTTCGCGGCGAAGGACTACGACAAGGCCATCGCGCTCTACGGCAACTCGCAACGCATCGCCAGGACATTCGGACAGGTTGATTCGCTGGCGGCCTTCAACACCGCGCTGGCCTACGAGAGCAAGGGCGACGGCGCCAGGGCCATCGAGAGCTACCGCGAGTGCCTCGCGATGGGCTACAAGAAGGCCGACATCTACCGCTTCATCGCCGTCCAGCAGAAGAAGGCGGGCGACCTGAACGGCGCGATCGAGACCACGCGCGAAGGGCGCGCCCAGTTCCCCGGCAACAAGGACCTGGTGCAGGACGAGCTTTCGTTCCTGCTCGAAGCCGGCCGCGACGCCGAGGCGGAGAAGACCGTACAGGACGCGATCGCCGGCGATCCGAACAACCCGGTCTTCTATTCCGTGCTCGGCAGCCTCTACGATGCCAAGGCCAACCCCAAGGAAGGGCCGGCGCCCGCCGAAGCCGACGTGGCCAAATGGACGGACCTTGCGGAGGAAGCCTACAAGAAAAGCATCGAGAAGGACCCCACCTTTTTCGACGCCTACTTCAACGTGGGCGTGCTGTACAACAACCGCGCGGCCGGCTGCTACGACAAGGCCAACGCGATCAAGGACAACGCCCAGTACGCCAAGGCCAAGGCCGCCTGCGACGAGGTGTACCGCAAGGCGATCCCCTACTTCGAGAAAGCCCACGAACTGCGGCCCGATGATGCGCCCACCATCCAGCAGTTGATGAAGCTCTACGCCAACATCAACGACCAGACGAAGTACGACGCGCTGAAAGCCAAGCTCGATGCGCTGAAGTCGAACTGAGACGGGATCAGTTCACGCGAAGGCCTCTCATGGGAGGCTTTCGTTCTTTCTGGACGGAGGCATTCAAGCTCGTTGCGTCGTCGCGTCGTCGCGGTGATCTTCATCGCAGCCAGCGGCGCTCCATCACGAAGGTGCCGAAGGGTAGGATCGATGCCAGGCCCAGACCGGTCAAGCGATCGATGCTCCAGTTCAACCTGGTGAAGAGCGGCACGGCCGCCACCCAGTACCCGATGAAGAGCACCCCGTGGACCCAGCCGACGACCTCCACGGTCATGGGCAGGTCCCAGAGGTATTTCAGCGGCATGGCGATGCCCAGCAGCACCAGGAAGCTGATGCCCTCGGCGATGGCCACCATGCGGAAGCGGGAGAGGATGGGCGACATGATGCGAACGGGCGCAAGGATACGGAGGCACGCGAAGCGTGCTCCCCCTTCAACTGCCCGTGGCGGCGATCTCCTTCATCTGCGCGGCCAGCCAGGTCCTGGCCGATCGCTCGTCATCGGTGACGAGGATGCGCTGCATTTGAGGGAAGTAGGAGAAGTACAGCTTGGTGAGCATCTCGATCATGCTGGACCTCACCACCACGGCCGAAGCCAGCAACTGGCCCCGGGCGCGATCGGCCTGGGCGTAGTCATTCCGCATCGTGCCCAGTTCGAAATCCACCCCATCGGGGATCAGCGTGAGCGTGGCGTAAGGCCGGTCGCCCATCACCTCGCGCCGCCTGGCCTGCACCTCGCCCACGCCGTTCGCGTCGAACACGACGCCGGGATCGTAGTGGATCTCCACCAGATCGGGCCGCACCACGATCAGGGTGGCGATGCTGGTGCGGTACGTGCGCGGTTCGAAGTCCATCCGGATGACCAAGTTAATCCTGCCGGCCGAATGGAAGGGGATGGTCGAGGAACGCGGCATGGCACGCCCGAGGATCCGGTGGAACGAGGTCGGCTGAGGTGCGATGCGGCCACGTGGTCGCATCGATGCCTGGTCCGCAGGAGCGTGCCTCATGGAAGGGAATGGAGGCCGGGCCCATCCGGATCGCACGACGGGATGGATCGCCTCGCGGGTGGTGGCGGCACCTGGCGGCGCTCGTGTTCCTTTTGCGGCATGGGGAACGGTGAACGGGGAGCGGGCGTACGGAGATGAACGCCACCCGGGATCGCATCGCCATCAAGCTGTTCCACACCGCCGTATGGGCCTTCTTCAACGCGGTGATCTTTTACCTGCTCCATGCGGTGGTGGTCGGCCGCATCGACCGGCTCGCCTGGACCTGCCTGGCGCTGATCCTGGGCGGGTGCCTGGTCCTGGTGCTCTTCCGCATGGCCTGTCCGCCCCCCGTCGTGGCACGGTGCCACGCCGCGTCGGAAGCCCCCATCTGATCATCCGATCCGCACCCACCTGTACTTTCGCGATCCTTTCCACGGACCGATGTTCAAGGATCTCAACGAGAAGCTGGAGCCTGCCCGCGGCAGGCAGGCGCGCCAAATCCCCTGCCATGTTCGAGAATTTGAATGAGAAGCTCGAAAGAGCCTTCAAGGTCCTCAAGGGCCAGGGGCAGATCACGGAGATCAACGTGGCGGAGACCACCAAGGAGATCCGCAAGGCGCTGCTCGATGCCGACGTACACTACAAGACCGCCAAGGACTTCACCGATCGCGTGAAGGCCAAGGCGCTGGGGCAGAACGTGCTCACCGCGATCAGCCCGGGGCAGTTGCTCACCAAGATCACGCACGACGAACTGGCCGAGCTGATGGGCGGGCAGGCCGCGGGCATCAACATGAGCGGCAATCCCACGGTGGTGCTCATGAGCGGCCTGCAGGGCTCGGGCAAGACGACCTTCTCCGGAAAGCTGGCCAACTACATCCGCAAGAAGGGCAAGCGCCCGCTGCTGGTGGCGTGCGACGTGTATCGCCCCGCGGCCATCGATCAGTTGGAGACGCTCGGCAAGCAACTGGATATCCCGGTCTTCAGCGAGCGCGAGAACAAGAACCCCGTAAGCATCGCACGGAACGCGATCGCGCACGCGAAGACGCATGGATTCACGGCCGTGATCGTGGACACCGCCGGCCGCCTCGCGATCGACGAGCAGATGATGGACGAGATCGCCAACGTGAAGAAGGCGATCAACCCGCAGGAGACGCTCTTCGTGGTGGACGCCATGACCGGCCAGGACGCCGTGAACACGGCCAAGGCCTTCAACGAGCGCCTGAACATCGACGGCGTGGTGCTCACCAAGCTGGACGGCGATGCACGCGGCGGCGCGGCGCTCTCGATCCGCAGCGTGGTGGACAAGCCGATCAAGTTCATCGGCACCGGCGAGAAGATGGAGGCGCTGGACGAGTTCCATCCGGACCGCATGGCCGGGCGCATCCTGGGCATGGGCGACGTGGTCTCGCTGGTGGAGCGCGCGCAGGAGCAGTTCGACGAGAAGGCCGCCCGCGAGCTGAACAAGAAGATCGCGAAGGACCAGTTCGGCTTCGACGATTTCATGGAGCAGATCGGGCAGATCAAGAAAATGGGGAACATGAAGGACCTCATGGGTATGATCCCCGGCGTGGGCAAGGCGATCAAGAACATCGACATCCCCGATGACGCCTTCAAGGGCATCGAGGCCATCATCGGCAGTATGACGTTGGAGGAGCGCAAGAACCCGTCAGTGATCAACGGCAGCCGTCGCGCGCGCCTGGCCAAAGGCAGTGGCCGTGGCATCGAGGAGGTGAACAAATTGATGAAGCAGTTCGAGGAGATGCGGAAGATGATGCGGATGATGGGCGACAAGAGCAAGATGCAGAACATGATGCGGCAGATGCAGGCCATGCAGGGGATGAGGCGATGATCGGCCGGCCGGTATCTTCACGGACACATGACCCCGGAAGCGACCACCTACCAATTGCTCGATGGCAAACGCTGTGGCGATGCCTTGCGCGCGGAGATCGCGCGTGGCGCGTCGGAAGTGAAAGCGAAGCGCGGTCGTGTCCCGCACCTCGCGGCGATCCTGGTCGGTGACGATGGCGCCAGCAAGACCTATGTGGAGAGCAAGGTGAAGGCCTGCGAGAGCGTGGGCTTCCGCAGCACGCTGATCCGGAGGCCGGCCACCACCACGGAAGAAGAATTGCTCGACCTGGTGAAGAACCTGAACCGCGACCGGGAACTCGACGGCTTCATCGTGCAACTGCCGCTGCCGGAGCACATCGACGAGGAGAAGGTGACCCTGGCCATTGCACCGGAGAAGGACGTGGACGGGTTCCACCCGGAGAACATCGGCCGCATGGTGCTCGGGCTCGATGGCTTTCTCCCGGCCACCCCGGCGGGCATTTGCGAACTGCTCAAGCACTACGGCATCCAGACCGCCGGCAAACACGCCGTGGTGGTCGGCCGCAGTCACATCGTGGGCACGCCCATGAGCATCCTGTTGAGCCGCAATGCCTATCCCGGCAACTGCACCGTCACGCTCGCCCACAGCCGCACCATCGACCTGGCATCGATCACACGCCAGGCCGATATCCTCGTGGCCGCGGTGGGCCGCCCCGAGATGATCACCTCCGACATGGTGAAGGATGGCGCCGTCGTGGTGGATGTCGGCATCCACCGCATACCGGATGCCTCCAGGAAGAGCGGCTTTCGCCTGGTGGGCGACGTGAAGTTCGACGAAGTGGCGCCCAAGTGCTCATGGATCTCGCCCGTGCCGGGTGGCGTGGGCCCCATGACCATCACCAGCCTGCTGCTCAATACGCTGAAGGCCTGTCAGTAACGGTCAAGGACCGACCGAACGGACCATGCCCGGTGCCTGGACCCAACGTCCATAGTCGTTCATCCTATCGTTCCCTGGGCTCCGTCGTTGAATTTCCGCAATTCGTCTTGACACGGGAATGAGGTCGAGGCCATTTTTGGCCCCCTTGTTCGCACCTCCATGTGGCCCGTGATGACCTTGAGCCTGCTGTTGCAACTGACCGAAGAGGAACAGCTGTACGCACAGGCAGCCGTTCCGGCGGACCAGGTCGTGGCGGACGAGCCGCGATCGGACCACGACCAGGGAACCTGCTGCGACCTGTCCGCTTCGTTCGAGGCCTGAACAGGACGGCGGGAAGTCCGACATTCGGCGCATGCCTGGCGTGCGCGGGACCTTTATCGTTCTCATCCTCTTGACCGGTGCCGTGCAGGGCGGCGCACAACCGGTCTTCACGGGCGGGCAGGGCGCAAGCTGGGAGGAGGCGATCTCGCGCTATGAAGAACTCGCCCGGATGCATTCGGGAGCGGAGCTGTTCACCATCGGCAGCGACGACGACGGTTCGCCGATCCACCTGTTCGTGATCTCCGATGGCGGGCCGTTCGATCCGGCGGGCATCCGCGCCACCGGGCGGAACATCCTGTGGATCACCAACGGCATCCACCCCGGCGAGCCGGACGGGATCGATGCCAGCCTGTTGCTGGCCCAGGCGCTCCTGGAGGACGACCACCTGATGGGACTGACGGTGCATACGGCGGTGTGCATCGTGCCGGTGTACAACGTGTGGGGCGCCAGGCAACGCTCGCGCCCAAGCAGGCCGGAGCAGAACGGGCCGCCCGTGCATGGGATCAGGGCCAACGCCAGGAACCTGGATCTGAACCGCGACTTCGTGAAAATGGACGCGATGAACACCCGTGCGTTGGTGGGCGCGCTACAGCAATGGGACCCCGACATCTACTTTGAAACGCACGTGAGCGATGGGGCCGACCACCAGTATGTGATGGAACTGCTCATGACCCGGAAGGAAAAACTCGATCCAGGCCTGGCGGCGTTCATGACCGGCGTGCTGGAACCGGCCCTGTACCAATGGATGGACCGGAAGGGCATGGCGATGTGCCCCTACTTCGAACCGCTGCATGAGACCCCCGAGGAAGGCCTTGCGGCGTTCCACGACCCGCCGCGGTACAGCACCGGCTTCAACGCCCTGTTCGACCGCATCGGCATCCTCAGCGAGAGCCACATGCTGAAACCCTACGCCGACCGGGTGAACGCCACCTGTCAATTGATGCTCGGCACGTTGGCCGCCCTGGACATGAACGCCGATGTGCTGCGCACCGCCCGCGCGGAAGCGAAGCGCGCCACGCGGGAAGCTTCGGGCTTCGGTTCCAACCACATGCTGGATACCACCAGGATGGAAATGATCCCCTGGACAGGATATGAAGCCACGCACGGACCCGGCGCGGTCGGCGGTCAACCGATGCTGCTTTACCGCCACGAGCGACCCACCAACACCACGGTGCCGTGGTACGACCACTACGCGGCTTCGCTCCATCTTGCCAAGCCCCTTGCCTACCTGATCCCCCAGGCATGGAAGGATGTGATCGGTCGGCTGGAGCACTGCGGGGTCGAGGTGGTGACGCTGGAAAAGGACACCACCTTGATCGTCGACGTCCGGCGCATCGAGGATCACAGGACGGGGACAGCACCCTTCGAGGGGCATTACGTGCATCGCAACGTGCGCTGTTCGATCGCACGCGACACGGTCCGGGCGTTCCAGGGCGACGCGCTGGTGCCCATGGGGCGTTGGACGGACCGGTTCGCATTGAGCGTGCTGGAACCCGAAGCCGAGGACAGCTATTTCGCCTGGGGATTTTTCGATCCCATCCTGCAGCGGAAGGAATGGTTCACCCCATACGCGTTCGGACCGATCGCCGCCGAGCTTCTCGCGCGGGATGCCGCACTGCGGTCGGCCTTGGAGGACCGGCGGCGCGATGATCCCGCGTTCAACTCCGATGCCTGGGCACAGCTGCTCTTCATCTTCGACCGGTCGCCCTGGGCCGAACAGGGCTACCTGCGCTACCCGGCGATGCGGGTGGTCGCGGCCCCATGACGGTGGCCGGACCGGCCTTGCAGATCGCGCCAGAGGATGTAATTTGGGTGGCCTTTCCCCCCAGCATCATGGACCGAACGAAGACCAAGGCCGGCGTTCTGCGCGCCGCGATCGACCACCTGCGGTCGATGGAAGCGGAGTTGCGCGAGCGCATCAACGACCTGAAGGCCGTGACCATTGGCGATGAGAACGCCGAAAGCGCCAGCCAGACGGAAAGCCATCGCGGCTCCGACATCGACCTGATGAACTCCCTGGGCGATCGCATCGAAAACGTGTTGCGCGACATCGCCCTGCTGGAGACCATCGATCCGGCCGTTCACCACGAGACCGTTCAGTTCGGGTCGGTGGTGCATACCACCGACAGGAACTTCCTGGTGGCCACCGGCATCGAGGAATTCACGGCCGGCGGCCGCAACTACCTCGGGCTCTCGCCGCGCGTGCCCCTGGTGCAGCACCTGAAGGGCGCCAGGGCCGGCGAGCGCCTGGAGTTCAACCAGATGGCCTGCACCATCCAGGAGGTGTTCTGATGGCCTTCGAACTGCACGACATCGGCGTGGGCGCGCGCGTGAAGCACCCCACCCTGGGCCTGGGCGTCGTTTACGACATGGACGCGCGCACGGTGCATGTGTTCTTCCGCGAACATGGCGAGACGCCGATCGCGCGATCGTTCGAGGGGCTTGAAACCATCGCGCCGGGAGCGGAGATCCCCGGACCGGCCGACCGGATCGACATGCAGGCCATCAGGCAGGCCTTGCAGGAGGTGCTCGAAGAGGTCACCGGTCCGGCGCGTCCGATCGCCATCGGCCGCAAATGGGAGGGAGGCACCCTGGTGATGAAGCCGGGCAATGCACAGCTTCAGACCAAAGAGCTTCCGATCGACACCTTCTTCCACAAGATCACCATGGTGCGCGACCGGCTCCGGGTGCTGGAGCAGAAGATCAACGCCCACCCCGCGCTGGGCGAGGCGGAGAAAGCCGAGATGCAGCAATACATCACCCGCTGCTACGGAAGCTTCACCAGCTTCAACGTGCTGTTCGATGACCGGGAAGATCAGTTCAGCGGCGAGCGGAGCGGCCGGCCGGAATAGTCCACGGCTCAATTGTCCTCCCCGGTGAGCTTCCGCCCCTTCACCCGCATGCGCAGGTTCAGCGCCTCCACCAGCACGCTGAAGCCCATGGCGAAGTAGATGTAGTTCTTGTTGATGTGGCCGCCGGTGCCGTCCACCAGCAGGGCCACGCCGATCATCACCAGGAAGGCCAGGGCCAGCACCTTCACCGTGGCATGTTCGTTCACGAAATCGGCGATGGGCGCCGAGGCGAACATCATGATCAACACGGCGATGATCACCGCCAGGGCCATGATCAGCAGCTGGTTGCTCATGCCCACGGCGGTGATCACCGAGTCGAGCGAGAACACGATGTCGATCAGCACGATCTGCAGGATGATGCTGGACATGCGGCTGGCCTTGGGCGTGCGACCCTGCTGCTCGCGCACGTGCTCCACCTTGGAATGGATCTCCACGGTGGCCTTGTAGATCAGGAAAAGCCCCCCGAGCACCAGCACCAGGTCGCGGCCGCTCACCGGGTGGTCCCCCACGTGGAACAACGCCTCGCTCAGCCCCATCACCCAGCTCAGCGAGAACAACAGCATGATCCGCGTGAACATGGCCAGCGCAAGGCCCATGCGCTGCGCCTTGCGCTGGCGCGACTTGCCCTGCAGCTCGCCGCTCAGGATGGAGATGATGATGATGTTGTCGATGCCCAGAACGATCTCCAGGACCGTGAGGGTGAGCAGGGCGATCCAGCCTTCCCCGGTGGTCAGGGCCGTGGCATCGAGGCGGTCGAGGAATTCCACGCGCCGAAGATCGTGCGGGAGGCCGTTGCTTCCGGAAGATCAGCATCGGCGCATTCCGGAGGCTTGCCCTGGGTTCAGGGACCGCCCTCGACGACGCGATAGACGTGGATGGTCTCGTTCCGGTTCACGGGGTTGAGCCAGTGAACGATCCGGTCGAGCAGACCCGGTGATGCATCGCCCATGGGCTTCAGGGTGCCGAGTTGCCGGCGCTGGGCGCGCACGCGTCGGTCCAGGTCCTCATCACCGATGAACATCACCACGTTGGGTCGGCGATCCGGCTCCCAGCGCGCCAGGGTCGCACGCACGTCCTCCGTGGTGTCGGCCACATACACCAGGCCGGCCTGCCAGTTGCCCCAATAGAACAAGGGCGCCTGGGGCGGATCATGGCCGTGGCTGTCCTCGACGATCACGCCCCGGGCCCAGGGCGCGTCGCGCAATGCGAGAAAGGCCTCGCAGCGGCTGCGTTTGCTGTAGCTGAACAACAGCGGTAGCAACAGCAGCGTGTTCAGCGCCCATGTGAACGCTAGCGTCCGTGACCACAGCCTTGCGCGGCTCGACCACCATGCGCTCCCGGCGCGCCATCGCTCCCAGCCGCACCAGCCGATCACGAAGAAGAGCGGCACGATGGGCAGGATGAAGCGTTCCTGCTTGTTGGGGAACCAGGAATGCGCCGCCAGGAACACGAACACCGCGCTCCATACCAGCAGGTGGCGCCGCCACTGGATCCAATAGCCGAAGAACACCGCCACGCTCAGGGGCGGGACGAAGACCACCAGGAGCAGCAGCAGGTAGTTGTACCACGGGAGCTCGCCGTAGGTGGTCGGGTTGGCGAAGTTGTACCGCACGTATTCGGTGATCTCCGCGAAGGGGCGCTTCCACAGGAAGGCATCGATGCCGCCCTGGATCAACGCCAGTGGCAGCGCAAGGCCCAAGGCAAAGCCCAGCGCGGCCCGGCGGTGGCGCAGGAGAAGGACCATCCCAGGCCCTGCGGCGAAGAAGATGGTCTGGAACCGCACATTGATCGCCAGGCCCAGGCAGATGCCCGCATAAAGGGCCGGTCGCGGAACGACGGCACGCGCACCTGATCTGTTCGCCGGTGATCCCTGCGGGCCGGCAAGGGCAAGCAGGTGCTCCGCGCCAAGCATCAGCAGCGGGATGCAGGCCACCTCCACCAGCTGCCGTACCGCCAGGAAGGGCATGAAATAGAACAGCGCCAGGAAAAGCCCCGCGTTCCAGGCCGTGCGTTCGTTCGCCGATAAGCGCAGCGCGATGCGGTATCCGGCACGGACCACCACCAGGCTCCAGAGCGCATGCAGCAGGCGCACCACGAACATCCTGCCTTGCGGCGCATCCAGATGGATCGCATTGAGCAGCTCGAACAGGAGGTAATGGACGCCCACGTAGAAAAAGCTGTGCCCGGTGGGCCTGGCATCGGGTCCCTGGTTCCAGGGCAGCCAGTAGTTGTAATCGTGGCCATCGGCCCAGCTCTGCGCGGCCTCGACCACCAGGAAGTGATCGTCGTGAGCGAAATAGCCCTGCGAGAAGATGGCCGCCAGCAACCGGGGCACCAGGGCGATGAGGGTGAGCGACCGGAGCGCATCGTTCCGCGGGAAGGCCTTCAGGATCGCACGCATCTTATCAACCGGTGGCGGAAAATAGCTGACGGACCCCGGCCCCTCCATGGAGGCCTTCTATTTTTGATCCATGCGAGATCGCCCGCGATCCATCTTCCTTTTCCTGCTGCCGGTCGCTGCAATGGTGTCCGGCCAGGATCCCGCCGTGCTCTTGACCCGGGCCGCTGATCTGAAGGGCACCGTGGTGCAGGCCGGTGAACTTGAACGGCACGGGGTGCATGTGTCGGTGATCGCCGCGCCGGGCTGCCTGGTGGTGGATCTTGCCGGGACCGGGGAGCAGGCGGTCCGGGACTTTGTGGATGACGGGCTGCTGTACGCCGATCCAGTGGATGAGGCACGGATCAACGATGCCCCCAAGGCGGGGCGACCGGCGCTGCGCTGGCTGAACGCCCTGCTGGCGGGAGAACTGGATCGGCGTTCCAAAGAGGTGGAAATGGATTGGAGCACGCACCCGCACGATGCATTGGCGCGTCCTTCGGACACGCGGTCGGAGGGCTCCTCCGGCATGTTGAAGAGCGGTGGTGGGGGAGAAGCGATCGATTGGACCTGCGGCAACAGTTACAACAGCGAATACCTCTGGGGCACGGTGGTGGCCAGCGTCTTCTTCCTGGAAAGCAGCGGCTCGGTCGACCCCGACAGCTACAGTTGGACGCAGACGGCCATCGACGAGGTGAAGCTGCAGATGATCGACACCTGGAGCATCTTCAGCTACACCGCGGGCCTGCACGGGCGATCGATCACCGCGATCATGGACTGGTACGAACCCTCCGGGGGCATCCCCGTGCAACCCTACGAGCCCATCACCCGGTCCTCCGGCCAGGACGGGCTGTGGATCGCGGCGGTGATGGACAATCTCGGCGTGGCCGGCTCGGGGGTCTTCGGGCGGCTCGACGCGTTCCACCATGGGCGGCGCGGTACGCTCGACGCCGATCATGCCTTCAGCGCGTTCATCGCATACAACCCCGCGGGAGCGCCCACGCAGTTCACCGATGGCAAGATCGGGTATGCCTACCTGGGCGGGCCGTACACCCAGCTGCTCTATCGCGCCAACGGATGGTCCTCCTCGCAGATCAACCGGGTCTATGGGCACGAAACAGGCCACATCTTCCACGCCTTCGACGAGTACAGCGCGGCTTCATCGAGCAATTGCACGCGCTATTTCAACGGCGAACAGAACGCCAATTACCAGGGAAGCACCTGCATGGGAAGCGCCTCGTGCATGATGGTGAACAACTCCTACAGCGGATCGGGCGCCACGCGGCAATGGAACCTGTGCGCCCACACGCCTCATCATCTGGGCTGGACGGGCATGTTGAACGCGCCCCAGCCGATCGTGCCGATCAACGATCAGGTGGTGACGGTGAACCCGGTGATCCTCCGATGGGACCGCATGGCGCCGCCTGCGGGGGTGTATGGGTACGTCAAGGTGTTCGATCGCGCGACGGACGAACAGGTCTGGTGCGGTTACGTGGGCGAAGGAGATTCAGCCGTCCTCTCCCTGGTCAATGGCCAATACCGCTGGATCGTTTCTCAAGGCCACGGCAGCGACAGCAACGGGTATGCGGGTGTGCAGGGGCCGCCGGCCGAGTTCACCGTGAACGCGCCGTTGTACGCGAGCTTCACCCATACCACGGGGGGCATTTGCGCGGGAGCGACCGTCACCTTCACCGATCAAAGCACCGGGGCGCCCACCACCTGGTCCTGGCAGTTCCCAGGCGGCACGCCGTCGTCCTTCACGGGCCAGGACCCGCCGCCGGTGAACTACGATACCCCCGGCACCTTCGACGCCACGCTCACCGTGGGCGATGGGATCACCACCGACATGAAAGTGATCTTCGGAGCGGTCACCGTCACCGGCGGTGTCCCGCTGCCGCACCTGGAGAATTTCGATGGCGGGATCTTTCCTCCTGCCGGCTGGACGAGCCAGGCCAGCGGTGGCACGGGCGGGCAGGGCGGCCAGGGCGCGCTGTCGTGGCAGGGCCATGGCACGGGCAGTTGCGCGCAGGGGATCAGCGCCTACGTTGACGCCTATTCGTTCACGGGCTACTATGCCAGCCCGCGTCTCATTTCCCCGAAGCTCTCGCTGATCCAGGCGGCCGACCCCTACCTGGGGTTCCGTTGGAGCTACGCGCAGGAAAGCGCGACACCTACCGAATCGCTGAACGTCATCGCGCACGATTGCATATCCTCGACGTACGCCAGCTTCACGTTGGAAGGTCCCGACCTGTCCACCAATGGCGGCGCATTCGTTGCAGGCCAGCCCTGGGTGCCGACCTCCTGCGCGCACTGGAAGAACGACCTGATGAGCCTGGCGCCCCTTCAGAACAAGACCGCCATCCTGGAATTCAGGCTCGATGCCCAGGGTGGCCAGAACCTGTACCTGGACGACATCACCGTGTTTGAAGGCTGCCGGTTGAACCTGCGCGCGATGCTCGACGGCCCATTCGATGGCGGGTCCGGCATGATGAACGACGCCCTGCGTACCGCGGCCCTGATCCCCATGACCGAACCATACAGCGCGGCGGGCCATGTGTTCGCCGGCGAGGGTGGGGGAGAGGTCCTGGAGACCGGGGTGTTGAGCACGACGGGGAACGATGCGATCGTCGATTGGGTGATGGTCGAGATCCGTGATGCCGCCGATCCAACGACGGTGTTGACCTCGCGCGCGGCGCTGATCCAACGCGATGGCGATGTGGTGGACGTCGATGGGACCTCACAGGTGCGAGTCGGCGTACCGGCTGGGAATTACCATGTGGCCATCAAGCATCGCGACCACCTCGGCGTGATGACCGCCTCGCCCGTTGCGTTGAGCCAGAGCATGCCCCTGCTCGACTTCACGCTGCCCGCCACGGCCACCTGGGGAACCGATGCGCGCAAGGTCCAGGGGCCGATCGCGCTGCTATGGGCCGGCGACGCGCGTGGCAACGGCGATATCAAGTACACCGGCTTCGCCAACGATCGCGATGCCGTGCTCATGGCCATCGGGGGCAGCGTACCCACCACCACGGTAGCCGGCTACCTGTGGGAGGACGTGAACCTGGATGGCATGGTCAAATACACCGGCCCGGCCAACGATCGAGATATCCTGCTGCTGAACATCGGAGGATCGGTGCCCACGCAGGTCAGGACCCAACAGATCCCCTGACCGACAGGTTCCGGCACGGTCCCCACGGATCGAATGTTCCCACCGCCATGGACATCGGCGTTCTCAGCCGCGGCATCGCCGGGGAGATCGCGAGGTTCAGCCGCACGCTCAGGCCGCCTCGGTCAGTTCCTGCGCCCCATGAACATCATCGCGTAATACACCAGGGTGGCGATGGATCCGATGGCGGCCACCAGGTAGGTGCGCGCCGCCCACTTCAACGCATCGGCGCTCATGGCGTACTCGCCACTGGTCACCACGCCCTTGTTCTTGATCCAGGCCAGGGCCCGGCCACTGGCGTCGTATTCCACCGGCAGGGTGATCAGGCTGAACAGCGTGATCATGGCGAACATCACGATCCCGATCAGCAGGAGCTGCGGGAACGTGTTGATCAGCAGGATGCCGCCCAGCAGCACCCATTGCACCACGTTCGAGGTGACGCTCACCACCGGCACCAGCTTGCTGCGCAGCGTGAGCCATTGGTAGGCCGTGGCGTGCTGCACGGCATGGCCGCATTCGTGGGCGGCCACCGCGGCGGCGGCGGCATTGCGACCATGGTACACCGCCTCGCTCAGGTTCACCGTGCGCGTGGCGGGGTTGTAATGGTCGGTGAGCTGGCCCTGCACGCTCACCACCTTCACCCCTTGGATGCCGTGGTCGGCCAGCATGTGTTCGGCCACCTCGCGGCCGCTCATCCCGTTGCTCAACGGGGTCTTTGAATACTTCGCGAAACGGCTTTTGAGCTGCTGGCTCACCAGCATGCTCACCAGCATCACCACGATCCCGATCAGCCAGGCACCTGTCATTGTTCGTTCGGTTTGGAACGCCGACCGTCAAAGCGCGCACCAGCCCGGCCGATGCGACAGAACGGCAGCAGCGGTCGAAGATCGTGGATCCATCGGGTGAAGGTCGCGGTCAATCGTGGTCGGCGGCGTCGGCTTTCTCGATCTCCTTGTCCAGGATCTCGTCGATCTTATCCAGGGTCAGCTTGTCCACCTTGTCATCCACGCGCGCCTGCTTCTTCATGAACCGGAACATGGCGTTCTTCTTGATCTCGTAGGCCACGTAAACGGTGTATTCCATGGACGTCTCGTTCTGGTAGGTCTCTTCGCCGATCTTCCGCAGGTCGGCCAGTTCGGTGTTCATCACCTCGCGCACCAGGCTCTGGAATTTATCGGCCACGTCAGCGGCGTTGGCATTCTCCGTCTGTCCCAGATACTGGTCCACCACCGCGCGCATGTTGGTGTTCACCTGGCCGGCCAGCTGGTTCTTGGCGTCCAGGTCGGCCTTGCTTCTGGCGATGTTCTGCTTGATGCTCACGCCCGTTCCCTTCCCACGGAACCAGCGGTTGTCGCTTTCATATTTCGATCCGCTGAAGGGCTCGTTCACCTTCTTGCTGCCCGTTGGACCACTGCTCTTGCAGCCGGCCAGCAGCAGCACGAGGAACACGGCGAACGCGAAAGGTGAACGGTGCGGGAAAGGGGAGAACCGCATGGTGCGAGGGGTTTGCCGGGCACAAAGGAAAACCATGCCACCGAAGCGGCCGATTTCCGAGTTCCGGGGGGATCAGCCATCTTTCGGGACCAACTCCGAAACATGCGTGCGTTCAAGACCTTGCTCATCATCATCGGGGCCTTGCTGGCCCTGGTCATCATCCTGGGTCTGATAGGCCCCAGCGAATTCCGGGTGGAGCGTTCGACCGTGATCAAGGCGCCCGCCGATCTGGTCTTTCCCTATGTGAGCCACCTGAAGAACATGGAAGCCTGGGGTCCCTGGAAAGAGGAGGATCCGGGCATGCAGGTGAGCTTTAATGACAAGCCGGACGGGACCGTTGGGGCGAAGTCGATGTGGAAGGGGGGATCCAGTTCGGGCAGTCAGGAGATCATCGAGATCCAACCGAACAAGGCCGTCCGCACCAACCTGAGCTTCACCGAGCCGATGACCTCCGAGCACACCGGCACCTTCGATCTGGAAGCCATGGGCGACAGCACCAGGGTCACCTGGGGCATGGAGGGCAGGAATGGCTTCATGGGCAAGGTGATGGGCGTGTTCATGAACATGGACAAGATGGTGGGGCCCATGTTCGAAAAAGGCCTTGGCAACCTGAAGCGCGTGGCCGAGGCCGACGCGGCGATGAAGCTGGACGAGGCCGGCACCTATGCCATCGAGGCGGGAGAGCGGCCCGCGGCCGTATATGTGGGCGTGCGCAAGACCGTGGCATGGGCCGACCTGCCGAAATTCTTCCAAGAAAGCTTCGGTGCCACGGGAAAAGCACTGGGCGAGGCGGGGGTACAGGCCGCGAGCGCACCCACCGCGGTCTACTTCAAGTGGGATGAAGCGACCGGGACCGCCGACCTGCTGGCCGGGACCGCGATCCCCGCGGATGCAAAAGGAAGGGTGAAGGGGTTGATCGAACTGGAAGTGCCCGCCAGCAAAGCCTTTTGGATCGCCTACGTCGGCGGCTATCACGGCATGAAGCCCGCGCACGAAGCGCTTGCCGCACGGCTGGAGGCCGACAACATGGAACTGAACGGCCACGTGATCGAGGAGTACATCACCGATCCCGGCGGCGAGCCCGACAGCCTGAAATGGCAGACCAACATCATCTGGCTGGCACGGGACAAAACGGCCTTGTGAACAACTGTACGGATGAACAACGCCCTTCCCACGCGAAGGGCGTTTTCATTTGACGCCATGCGCCTGAGCGCCTGCCGATACCGCCTGCTGTTCCAGCGGCCGTTCACCACGGCCCATGGCACGCGCGATGGCACCGATTCGGTCTTCGTGAAATGGGAAAAGGACGGATGCACCGGCTATGGCGAGGCCACGCTGCCCCCGTACCTGAAGGAGCATACCGATCAGGTCCTGGCGACCATCCGCGCGTTCCGTCCGGCCGGGGCGATCGATGGCGAGGGTTCCACGGAACTCATCGGATGCATCGAAGCGCACACTAGGAATTCACCAGCCGCGCGCAATGCGCTCACCATGGCCGTCCGCGACCTCGAGGCGCAAATGGCGGGGGTGCCGCTGTGGAAGCACCTGGACCTTGCTGCACCATCGGACAAGGCGATCACGTTGTTCACCGTCGCCGTGAGATCGGTCGATGAAGTGGCCGGGGCCTTGGATGCCCTGCCCAAAGGCGGCGCGTTAAAGGTGAAGCTTGGAGCAGCTCATGATATGGCTCTGCTTCGTCAGATCAAACATCTGGATGCCAGGGATCTATTGCTCGATGCCAACCAGGGCCTTCGATCATTGGATGAAGCGCTTGAAGTGGTGATCGAAGCGGGCGGTCGCGCGATCGGGATCGAGCAGCCGTTCGCAAAGGACCGATGGGACCTTCACAAGGCGTTGCAGGAACGGATCCGCATGCCGGTGATCGGCGATGAATCGATCCAGGACCTGGGCGATGTCGAGCGTTCCGCGGGGACGTTCGGCGGAGTGAACATCAAGCTCATGAAATGCGGCGGAACGCCATGGGCGATCCCAATGGCCGATCTGGCCGGCCGGATGGGATCCGCGGTGATGTTCGGCAGCATGAGCGAGAGCAGCCTGGGTTGTCTGGCCGCGTTGCATTTGACTGGCCGCGCTGACCTGATCGACCTGGATGGCCCGTTCCTGATCTCGAACGATCCGTTCTCCGGCTTGGAACTGAATGGGAACGGTCATTTCAAAGTCCCTGATCGACCTGGCATTGGTGCATCGGTCCGTGCTGATCTGCCGTTTGCCCCGTTCGGCTCATAATTGATGTTATGTTACGTCGGCAACGGGACGCATGGTAGCCGCGCCTGTCCTATGTTCCAGCACCAACCCTTCCGTTCTCGCTGCTTCTGATCCCGGCCACTTCCCGGATCAAGTCCGGACGGCAACTCCCCTATCCTGGGAGGCATTCGATAAGGCCGATCGCGGAGAGGGAGGGATTCGAACCCCCGGTACCCGTGAGGGCACAACGGTTTTCAAGACCGCCGCATTAAACCGCTCTGCCACCTCTCCTTTCATTCCGATCAGACGCCGTGCGCGAGGATCGACTTCGCCAGGCACCACGCATGCCGGGGGCGGCGGCGATCGGTCGGCGAATTTAGCCCCGCGACGGCCACCCATCGGTCCGTTCAAACCGAACGAGGAACGGTCATGCCGATCAAGGCAGCGGTCAGGCCCCGCCGTTGCGCGGGTCTATCTTTGACCATCTTGTTCCGCTCGCTTCCGCGTCTCCTTCTCGCGCTGGCCGCATCACCTGCGATCGGCGTCCACGCCCAGGTGGGTGCCTTGGTCGGGACCAAGGTGTTCCACGGCGCCGATGGATCCGCGCGCGCCGAGGTGAACATCGCGGTGATGGGAGCCTCCACGAAGGCGATGCTCAACGACCATGGCTTCCATCAGTCGCGTGTCGAGGCCACCACCATCATCACCGCCGGGGAGCGGATCGTCGATTTCCGCAAGACCGAGATCGCCGGGCCCGAACTGCTCGATACGGCCGCCGGCGATTTCCTGCACGTGGAGCGTTTCCTCCTCGACGCGGGCGAATATGCGCTGGAGGTGACGCTGCGCGATCTGAACGCGCCGGATACACCCCCTACGACCTACGAGGGGCCGATGGTGATCGCCGCGTTGGGCGACGGGTTGCGCTTTTCCGATGTGTTGCTGGCCGAACGCATCGACCCGGTGGCCGATCCGGATGCGGGTGCGGCTTCGATCGTTCCGGCGGTTTCGAGCTATTACCCCGCGGAGAAGAACGACCTGGGCTTCTATGCCGAACTGTACAATGCCGACAAGGTGTTCGGGCCGGACAGCCTGTTCCTGTTGAGCTATCAGATCGAGGGCTTCGAGGATCGGCGGGTCTTTGGCGGATCCCGCAAGCAAAGTCGCGCACGGGCGTTGCCGGTGATCCCCATCCTCGCCCAGTTCGACATCACCTCGCTGCCTTCGGGCAACTTCCTGCTGGCTTTCGAAGCCCGCGACCGCAAGGGCAGCGTGATCGCCCGCCAGGAGCAGTTCTTCCAGCGCAACAAACCCATGAGCTATGACATGGCGACGCTCGCCGCCGGCGACCTGAGCGGCACCTTCGTCCATGCCTACACGGATCCCGATACGCTGGCGGAAGCCATCCGCAGCCTGCGCCCCATCGCATCGGACCTGGAGCGCAAGATCATCGACGACCGGTGGAAGGACCGGGACATGGACCTGATGAGGCGTTTCTTCTACAGTTTCTGGTTCAACCGCAACGGCTACGCGCCCGAGCAGGCCTGGCTGCGCTACCAGCAGGAAGTGGTGAAGGTGAACCAGCTTTATGGATGCCGGATCAAGCGCGGATACGACACCGACCGGGGCTACGTGCATCTGAAATACGGCGCGCCCAACACGATCATGGACCAGCCGCATGATCGCGATGGGTATCCCTTTCAGATCTGGCATTACTACCGCGCCGGGAAGTACGCCAACAAGCGGTTCGTTTTCTACCTGCCCGACCGCGTGACGGGCTGTTATGAACTGTTGCACAGCGAGGTGCCCGGAGAGATCAAGAACCCGAACTGGAACCAGATGCTGCATGCCGCCAACGTCCCGATGAACAACGTGCAGGACAACAGCGTTCCCATCGGCCACGGCGAGCAGGTGCAGGAATGGTACAACTCCCCGCGGTGACGAGGCCTTGACGGGCCTGCCCCATCTTTGCCGCCCGTCCTCGAACCCGTGCCGGAAGCCCGTCCCATCGCCGTGGTGATCCTGAACTGGAACGGCCGGCCGTGGCTGGAACGTTTCCTTCCCGCAGTGATCGAACACAGCGCGCCTCTGGCCAGGGTGGTCGTGGCCGACAATGGATCGACCGACGGTTCATTGGAATGGCTGCGGTCCGGTGCGGTGGCTGCCGAGGTGATCGACCTCGGCGCCAACCTGGGCTTCGCGGGTGGATACAATGCGGCGCTCCAGCGGATCGACGCGGACTATTTCCTGCTGTTGAACTCCGATGTGGAGGTGACCCCGGGCTGGCTGCGAACGATGCACGCGTACCTGGAGCACGATCCGGGCATGGCCGCCTGCCAGCCCAAGGTCCTCTCCCACCGGGAGCGATCCAGGTTCGAGCATGCCGGAGCCGCCGGCGGCTGCATCGACAAGAACGGCTATCCGTTCTGCCGGGGCAGGATCTTCGAGATCACCGAGGAGGACCACGGGCAATACGACGACGAACGCGAGGTGTTCTGGGCCACCGGTGCGTGCCTGTTGATCCGCGCCAAGGCCTTCCGCGCGGCGGGGGGCTTCGACGCATCGCTCTTCGCGCACATGGAAGAGATCGACCTGTGCTGGCGGCTGCGGCGCATGGGCTGGCGGATCGGATACACCTCCCGCGCCGTGGTCTACCACGTCGGAGGGGCCGCCCTGGGCTATGGCAGCCCGCGCAAGACCTATTTGAACTTCCGCAACAGCCTCGTGGTGCTCACACGCAACCTGCGAACACGCAGCATCGCCTACCGGTTGTTGCGCCGCGTGGCGCTAGATGTCTTCGCCGCGTTCAAGTTCCTCCTGGAGGGCAATGCGGCCCATGCCGTCCAGGTGTTCCGCGCGCATGCGCATTTCCTGAGGCGGCTGCCGGCACTGCTGCGCGAGCGAGGCCGGCACGGCGGCGATCCCCATGCGGACCTCACCGGACAATACCTCCGCGGGGTGGCATACGACCGCTTCATCCTCGGCCACACCAAATTCTCCGAACTCGATCAACAGGCCTTCATCCGCCGCGTCGCAACAGGTGATCGATCGCCAGCCGGTAGCCATCCGGCCCAAGTCCCATGATGCAGCCCGCGCATACCGAGCCGATCACCGAGGTGTGGCGGAATGGTTCGCGGCCGAGCAGATTGCTCAGATGCACTTCGATCACCGGCACGCGGACCGACGCGATGGCATCGCGCAATGCCACGCTGGTGTGCGCATAGCCGCCGGCGTTCAGCACCACGCCCAGGCAATGGCCTTCCGCGCCATGCACCATGTTGATCAGGTCCCCCTCCAGGTTGCTTTGGTAATGCTCGATCACCACGTCGGGGAATCCGGCGCGCAGATCGGCCAGCACGTCCTCCAGGGCGAGGTGCCCGTAGATCGCCGGTTCGCGTGTTCCCAGGCGGTCGAGGTTGGGGCCGTTGATGATGAGGATCCGGTCCATTGCGGATGTGAATATGGCGAGCCGGACGCACGTGGCGTCCACAGCCGATCGTTGGCAGTTCGGGCGCGTGCCGCGCCGCCCACGCCGGTCACCCGATCCAATTTCACGGTCCGGCGCCCGCCACATCCATTCACCGCCGTGTCCTGGGAAGTCATCCTGGCCGATCACCGTGCCCACCTGAAGCTGGAGCGTTCCCTGAGCGAGCGCACGGTGGAGGCGTACATGCGCGACCTGGCCCTGTTGCGAAGTTTCGCGCGGCAACACGAGCCGCCGCTGGAAGCGCCGGTCATCACGCTGGACCACCTGCAGGCTTTCCTCACCTGGCTGGCACGGCGGAAATTGAGCGCGGCCAGCCAGGCCCGCTTGATCAGCGCGGTACGGGGGCTCTATCGCACGCTCCATCGCGAACGCGTCATCGCGCACGATCCCACCGAGCTGCTGGAAAGCCCTCGCAAGGGCCGGCACCTGCCCACCTTCCTCACGGTGGAGGAGATCGAAGCGGTGATCCAGGCCATTGACATGAGCGCTCCGCTGGCCCACCGAGACCGCGCCATCGTGGAGGTGCTCTACGGCTGCGGATTGCGCGTGAGCGAACTCTGCGGGCTCCGCCTGAGCGCCCTGCGCTTTTCGGAGGGCTTCATCCGCGTGATCGGCAAGGGCGACAAGGAACGGCTGGTGCCCGTGGGCGCGCCGACCATGGAGCAGGTGACGCGCTACGTCGATGAGGTGCGCGTGCATCTTCCCTTCGCCGACCGCTCCGCCGACCGGCTGTTCCTCAATGCGCGCGGTGGCGGCCTGTCGCGCGTGGCCGTGTTCAACCTGGTGAAGGCGCTGGCCGAGAAAGCAGGCATCCGCAAGGTGGTCAGTCCGCACACCTTCCGGCACAGCTTCGCCACGCATCTGGTGGAAGGCGGCGCCGACCTGCGTGCCGTGCAGGAGATGCTGGGGCATGCCAGCATCACCACCACGGAGATCTACACGCACCTGGACCGTGAATACCTGCGCAGCAACATCCTGCAATTCCATCCGCGCAGGAAGGCGAACGGCGTTTAACGTTCGTTCACATCGCCGTCACGCCCCTCCCCTTCCATCACGCATCCGCGTCGATCCGCGGGACCACGCGTAGACCTTGGTCGCGGCGATCCAACGCCCACGACCATGAACGCGATCCCCCTATCCTTCTCCCTGCTGATCGTTCCCGCCGCCTTCGCGCAACAAAGCTGGTGCGAGCCGGTCGTGGACGCCACCAACAGCGGCGGTTCCGGCATCCTCGCGGTGGATCTCGATGGGTCCCCGCACCTGCACCGCAATTCCCCGGTCGGCGAAGGCTTCGTGTTCACGGGCATGACCACCACGCTCCATCGCGGCATGCATTGCTCCCTTTCGGTGGACAAGCAGTCCGGCAACATCTGCCTCAACAACAGCATCCGGGTATACATCGACTTCGACCAGGACCTGAGCTTCGATGATGCCGGTGAACTGGTGGCCGCCATGGGCTATGCCGGCGAAGGGCCGGACGTGTTCTCCATCTACGTCCCGCTGTACGCCGTCGAAGGTCCCACGCGCATGCGCGTGGTGGAGAAGATGACACCCGACTGCGGCTACGGCCCCATCGATCCCTGCGGTCTGGATCCGGTGGCCGGCGTTCATCGGGGCGAGATCGAGGATTACGCCATCGTGATCGGCGGGCAGGTGGGGATGCTGGATCTGGAGGGCCCGTCGGCGACGCAACTGACCGTGTCCAATGGATCGGTCCAGTTGCACTGGGACGATGCCGCCCGGCCCGCGAGCGCCGACGTGTCGATCCATGATGCAGCCGGACGGGCGGTGTTCACGCGCTCCGGGCCCGTTCCGTCGGATGGCATCCTGTCCCTTTCCGTGATCGGAACACCAGGGGTCTACATCGCGTGCGTGGACCTGGCAGTTCGGCGGGAGGTGATCCGTTTCATGGTCGAGTAGCCTGGCGGCACCGGGGCGGCCCGCGTCGGCACACGGGCACACCCAGGCGCGATGTCCGTGATCCGTTCCAGGATGAACTACCGCACGACGAGGCGACGGCTTGAGGCGCCGTACACGCCGGGTGCCGGGTCAGCCCCAACGGGACGCCCAAGAACATCGAAAGACGGAGCGGACGCCCGTGCATGGCCCGGGCCGATCTCCTGCATGCCCGTGGGACCGCAGGAAGTGGCCACCAGCCGCACCTGGTCAAGCCGCCACGGCCCTCCCGCACCCTGGTACGCGCGGAGATCGATCTCGAAGGTGCCGTAGGCCATGCCATTGGTCGCGGCCATGCAGCCCAGGCCGGTGACCACGGTGGTCCCCATCGATGTGGGAACCACGTCGTCGCTCAGCATGACCTCGGTGCCGTTGTTGGTGGTCGCGGAAATGCGCAGGCGTTGCGGCCCGTCGGCGGCCGATCCATGGCGCACGATCAAGCTGTCGATCCACACGGGCGTCAAGGCGATCGCCGAGAGCATCAACCGGTGAACGCCGTCCGATGCCGCAGGCCAGCCATAGGTGTCCAGCACATTGTCACCCGCCTGGATCACATGGGGACACAGGTCAACACCCTGCCGGCCCAGGTTGCTGCCGATCAGCATCGCATCGCTGTTCACCGGCAGGTTGCACGCGGTGCAGCCCGTGTCGCAACTGAGCAACTGGGTGCAGGGTGAATTGGGCCATGACCAGGTGATGGTCTGGGCGCCGAGCAGGGCCGGCAGGACGGTCGCACAAAGCGGGAGCAGGAGGCGCATGGGCTCAGGTTCGATCGATCGGCCGGCTCATACGCACCGAGGGCGCGTTCCGTTCGCGCTCGCGCGAAGAGGATGGGGATGATCGAGGCGGCCCGGGCGCCTTGGCTGAAGATGCATGGGAAGCGATCCACTCGTCGCATGGAACGCATGACCTGCGCGGGGACCGGATCGCCACCGCGATCGCGCCGGTTCAGTGGTCGAACACCTCGCCGGCCATCGCCGCGCACGCGATCAGCTGTTCCCGGTCGATGCCCGTCCGCACGCCGCGCTGTTCCAGGTCTTCGATGAAGAGTTCCGTGGCCAGGTTGCCCACCAATTCATCCTCCGCCATCGGACAGCCGCCGTAGCCCTTGATCGCGCCGTCGAAGCGGCGGCAGCCGCCGTTCCATGCCGCATCGGTTTTCGCCTTCCAGTTGTCGGGCCTTGCGTGCAGGTGCGCGCCGAACTCCACGCCGGGAAAGGCGGGGATCAGCGCGCCGAACATGGATCGCACGTCCTCCGGCTTCGCCACGCCGACCGTATCGGCCAGGGAGATGATGCGCACGCCGAGCTCTTCCACCAGCCTTCGCGTCCAATGGATCGCCACCCCCGTGTTCCATGCATCGCCGTATGGATTGCCGAACGCCATGCTGATGTATACCACCAGTTCCTTCCCCGCTTCTTCCGCCAGGTGGGCGATGTTCCGCGTGCGTTCCCACGATCCCGCGATGCTGGTGTTGGTGTTGCGCTGCTGGAAGGTGTCGCTGATGCTGAACGGATAGCCCAGGCAATTCACCCGTTGCTGTCCGCAGGCCTGTTCGGCACCGCGCTCGTTGGCCACGATCACGAGCAACCTGCCGGTCGGGTCCGTGCGATCGAGGCGCGCCAGCACATCGGCCGTGTCCGCCATCTGCGGGATCGCCCTGGGCGAAACGAAGCTGCCGATGTCGATCGTGTCGAAGCCGCACCGAAGGACTTTGTTCAGGTAACGGACCTTTACCTCGGTGGGGATGAAGGTGCGGATGCCCTGCATGGCATCGCGCGGGCACTCGATCAGCTTCACCGCTTCCATCGCACGAAGGCTTCGTTGATCCGGTGGACCAATGTCGGTCCCTCATAGACCAGCCCGGTGTACACCTGCACGAGGTCGGCGCCGGCCTCGAACTTTTCGATCGCCGCCTCCGCGCTGTCGATGCCACCCACGCCGATGATCGTGAAGGGCCGCGGCAGGCGCAGGCGCAGGTGGCGGATCACCGCGGTGCTGCGCGCGCGAAGCGGTACACCGCTCAATCCGCCGGCTCCGATGGCCCTCAGATCCGCCGCGGGCATGGTCAGCCCATCGCGCGTGATGGTGGTGTTGGTGGCCACCACCCCGGCGATGCCGCTGTGCTTCACCACTTCCACCACGTCGTCCAATTGCCCATCCGTCAGGTCCGGGGCGATCTTCAACAAGATCGGTCTCATGCCTCCAACGGCCTGTCTGTTGATGGCCTGCAGCCGTTCGAGCAATCCGAGCAGCGGCTCCTTCTCCTGCAGGTCGCGCAGCCCGGGGGTGTTCGGCGAACTGACGTTCACCACGAAATAGTCCACCACCGGGTGCAGCATCCGGAAGCAGGCCTCGTAGTCATCGGCCGCCCGCTCGTTCGGCGTGTCCTTGTTCTTTCCGATGTTGCCGCCGATCACGATGCCCGAGGCGCGCCGTTCGCGCAGCCGTTCAGCGGCCGCCCCGGCTCCGGCATTGTTGAAACCCATGCGGTTGATCAGGGCGCGATCCCGCTTCAGTCGGAACAGGCGCGGCATCGGGTTGCCCGGCTGAGGGCGCGGCGTGAGCGTGCCCACTTCGATGTGCCCGAAACCCAGGGCCGCGATGCTCTCCACGTGCGCGGCGTCCTTGTCCATGCCGGCAGCCAGCCCGACCGGTGAAGGGAACCGGATGCCCATGACCTCGACGGCCGCCGCGGGCGCCGGAGGGCGCGCGCCGACCAGCCGAAGGAGCAAGGGCGTTCGCGCGACCAGGTCCAGCAGCGAAAAGGTGGCGCGGTGGGCGCGCTCGGGCGAAAGCAGGAAGAGGAGCGGACGAAGCAGTCCGTACATCAGAAGGGGCGAAAGTAGCAGCTACGGCCCCGATGGGGCGGCTGTCCGCCATGCGGGCAGTCGGAACGACGCGCCGGTGCCGATGAACCATGCCGCCGAGCCGTCGATGGACAGGCCGGCCTCCGCGTCGAGCATTAGATCGTCGCCGATGCGGAAGGTGAAGCCCGCATCGCATTGATGCACCGGCGCGCCGGCGTCATTGATGAACCCGAACACCTCGCCATAGGTCCCGATCCGCTCGGAGAGATCGAAGCCGCAGCTCACCGAATAAATGGCCGTGACGGTCCGGTCCACGCCGTTCCACTCGGACCCGATGTTGTAACCGATCGAGGATCGCTCGGACAACGTGTGCTGCATGGCCAGCCGGAACGTGCCGAAGGGACGATCCGCGCGATGCTGTCGGGATGCCGCCTCCGGCAGGCCGAGGTGGGCAAGCAACGCGGTTCGCGGACGAAGCCCCTTCTCCGCGCACAGCGCCAGTTTGGTGCCCACCATCACCGGGGTGAGGCCTTCGAGACGCGGCCCGCCCTCCGGTCCCTCCTCCACCACCAGTCGCTCGGCTTCCACCCTCATTTCGAGCCACGGCCACAGACCGAACTTGAGGAGCGCGGCGATGGACGACCAGCCTGACAGGGAACGGTACTCGCCGCGGCTCATGCCCGCCTCGAGCTGCACATGGCCCGGCGGCGCGACCGTGGGCGACTCGGTCATGTCCGGGCGATCCGCGGCGATGGCCCCGGCCTGCGCATGCAGCGTCGGCGTCCATGCGCCGAGCAGGGGAAGCATCACGACGAGCGGGATCCACGGCCTCATTTATTAGGCAAGTCTAATTTATTTTCTATACTTGCCACATCCATCCGACATGTTCACCCGCAGCGAGCAGGACCACATCAAGGCGATCCACGCCTTGTCGGCCGACGGCAGGGCCTTCACCAAGGACCTGGCGGAGCACCTGCGCACCAAGGCCAGCAGCGTGACGGATATGCTGAAAAGGCTGGCGGAGAAGGGCCTGGTGCGCCACGAGCCCTATCGCGGCGCGCGGCTCACCGCCCGCGGGCGGTCGGAAGCGATGCGCTTGGTGCGCCACCACCGCCTCTGGGAGACCTTCCTGGTCGAGCGGCTCGGCTTCGGCTGGGAGGAGGTGCATGAAGTGGCCGAGCAGCTGGAACACGTGAGCAGCGCCAAGTTGATCGACAAGCTGGACGCCTTCCTTGGCCATCCGGACACCGATCCGCACGGCGAGCCCATCCCCCGCCGCGACGGCGCCATGAAGGAGGCCGCCTTCACGCGGCTCGGCGACCTGCCCCGGGGAGCGCGCGCGCGGGTGGCCGCGGTGAACGACCGCTCGCCGGAGTTCCTGCGCTACCTCACGCTCCAACGCATCACCCTCGGTTCCGCGGTGCGCGTGACCGAGCGCAACGAGCACGACGGGTCGATCGGCATCACGGCGGGAAAGCGGACCATTCTGCTTGGCAAAAGCTCGGCCGACAACATCCTGGTGACGCGATGAATTCCCGACCCGCGGGTTCCCGCTCGTTGAGCGAGGTGCATGAGAGCGTACGGATCCCCGCCACCCGGAGCGCATGGCGCAAGCTGCTGGCCTTCGCGGGGCCGGCGTACCTGGTGAGCGTGGGCTACATGGATCCCGGCAACTGGGCCACCGACATCGCCGGCGGTTCGCAGTTCGGTTACGACCTGATCTGGGTGCTGCTGATGAGCAACCTGATGGCGCTGCTGCTGCAAAGCCTCAGCGCCCGGCTGGGCATCGTGCGCGGCCTCGATCTGGCGCAGGCCTCCCGCCACACCTACCCGCGCTTCATCAACCTCCCGCTTTACATCCTGGCGGAGATCGCCATCGCGGCATGCGACCTGGCGGAGGTGATCGGCATGGCCATCGGATTGCATCTGCTCTTCGGCCTGTCCCTTCTGCATGGCGTGCTCATCACCGCCCTTGATGCGCTGCTGATCCTCTTCCTCATGCAAAAGGGCATGCGTGTGCTGGAGGTCTTCATCATCTCGATCGTCACGGTGATCGGCATCTCCTTCCTCATCGAGATCTTCATCGTGGCACCCGTGCCCGCGGAGGTGGTGCGCGGCCTCATCCCCTCGGCGCTCTCGGGCAACGCCCTGTACATCGCCATCGGCATCATCGGCGCCACGGTGATGCCGCATAACCTATACCTGCACAGCGCGCTGGTGCAGACCCGCCGCGTGGAGCGCACGACGGGGGGGCTGCGGGAGGCGTTGAAATTCAACTTCATCGACACGGGCATCGCGCTCAACATCGCCTTCCTGGTGAACAGCGCGATCCTGGTGCTCGCATCGGCCGCCTTCCACAAGACCGGCCATTTCGACGTGGCGGAGATCGAGGACGCGCACCTGTTGCTGCGCGATCTGTTCGGCGGTCTCGCCCCCACCCTCTTCGCCGTGGCCTTGATCGGTTCCGGCCAGAGTTCCACCATCACCGGAACGCTGGCGGGGCAGATCGTCATGGAGGGCTACCTCGACCTGCGCATCCGGCCGTGGCTGCGGCGGCTGCTCACGCGCCTGATCGCCATCGTTCCGGCCATCTGCTGCATCCTGTTCTTCGGCGAGGATTCGCTCGGCGAACTGCTCGTGCTGAGCCAGGTGGTCCTGAGCCTCCAACTCGGCTTCGCGGTGATCCCCCTGATCCACTTCAACAGCGACCGGGGGCGCATGAAGGAGTTCACGATCCCCGGCTGGATGAAGGCGCTGGCCTGGGCCGGTGCCTCGGTGATCGTGCTGCTCAACGCCAGGCTGGTCGTGCAGGAGATCCAGGGATGGGTCCGGGATGCCGCCGATCCCACATGGATCCAGATCCTCGTTGTGCCGGTGGCGCTGCTGTCGGCCCTGCTGCTGCTGTACATCATCATCGCACCGTTCGTTCGCAAGGCGATCGCGCGCGAGGTGCGCGCGCCCCACGGCGACGCACTGGTGCTGGATCTACCCATGGCGCCCCCAACCCATGCTGCTGCCGGCGCGCAACGAAGGGTGGCCGTCACGGTCGATTTCTCGCACATGGACGGCAAGGCCATCCTGCGAGCCCTCGACCTGGGCGGGCCCGGCGCCACCTTCCACATCCTGCACGCCAACGAGAGCGCCGTGGCCCGTTACCTGGGCAAATGGGGCGTGGACCGCGAGGCCATCAGCGACGAGGCGAACGTGCATGCCTACGTGGAACAGCTTCGGAACAAGGGATACACCGCCTTCGGGCACGTGGGCAACGGCCCCGCCACGCGCGTGCTCCCCGACCTGGTGCGCCACACCGGCGCCGACCTGCTGGTGATGGGAGCGCATGGCCACCGCGGCCTGAAGGACCTGATCCTGGGCGCCACGGTGAACGCCGTGAGGCATCGGGTGGAGGTCCCGGTGATGGTCGTGCGCTGATCGGCGAAGCCATCTTCTGCGACCTTCGCGCCGATGGCCCTCACCCACGCGGAGGCGAAGAACAAGCGCGCCGCCTTCGAGTACCACCTGCTGGACCGCTTCGAATGCGGGCTGGTGCTAATGGGCTCGGAGATCAAGAGCATCCGTGCCGGCGGCGCCACCATCACCGATGCCTTCTGCGCCTTCGTGGGCGACCACCTGGTGGTGCGCAACATGCAGATCAACCCCTGGATGAGCAGCGTGCATTACGTGCATGAGCCGCGCCGCGATCGCAAGCTGCTGCTGCACGGGAACGAGCTGAAGAAACTGAGGAAGGTGGTGAAGGACCAGGGGATCACGATCATGCCGCTGCGGCTCTTCGTGAACAGCAAGGGCTTCGCGAAGCTGGAGATCGCCGTGGCCAAGGGGAAGAAGCTGTACGACAAGCGGGCGAGCATCAAGGAGAGGGATGTGAGAAGGGAGATGGAACGGGAAGGATGAGCCGTGTTCGCCGTTGGTGATCCCGGGTTCGCACGGGCCATCGCGGAACAGGCGCATGGATGACGGACATCGGACAAGCGACAAAGGACCATGTGGCGCGAAAGGCTGAGGTCCGCGACCTCCACGACGGTGCCAGGCACGCGGGCCGAACGCTGGATATTCTGGTGCCTGATCGCGCTGGCCGCGGTGCTGCGCATGTGGGACCTGCCGCGCATCCCCTTCATGCACGACGAGATCAGCGCGCTGGTACGGTTGTATCCGACCCTCGGCGAGACCATCCGCAAGGGCGTGATCGAACAGGATACGCACCCGCCAGGCGTGCAGGTGTTCGAATGGCTGTGGACGCGCGCGTTCGGCTCGGAGGAGTGGGTGGTCAAACTGCCCTTCATGCTCATGTCCATCGCCGCGCTGTTCTTCCTGTACCGCCTGGCCTGCGCGTGGACCAACGCCACGGTCGCCTTGATCGCCCTGGCCCTGTTCGCATCGCTCCAATACTTCGTGCTCTACGGCCAGCTCGCGCGGCCATACGCCTTCGGCCTTTTCACCACCGCGCTCATGGCCGATCAGCTCACGCGATACGTCGGACACGGACGGCGGCGCGCGCTGACATGGACGATGATCGCCGGGGTGCTCAGCGCCTACACGCACCACTTCGCCTTGATGCAGGCGGGGCTGGTCGGCACCACCGGCTTGCTCCTGATCCAGCGTGAGCGGCGCGGACCCTACCTGATCGCATGCGGCATCGCGCTCGCCGCCTATCTGCCGAACGTTCCCATCCTGATCCACCAATTCGCGCAGGGCGGGCTCACCGAATGGTTGAGCCCGCCCGATCGCCACTGGCTGGGCGACTACGCCTGGTGGGTCGCGCATTGCTCACGGTTCCTGGCCGCCGTGCTCATCGCGCTGATCGTGTTCTCCCTCGCGCAACGCATCGCCGGTGGAGGCCGCGGCGGGCCGTTCTGGTGGATCGCCCTGCTCTGGGGCGCGGTGCCGCTGGTGGTGGGCTATGCCTATTCGGTATGGCGCGCGCCGGTGATCCAGTATTCCATGCTGATCTTTTCCTTCCCCCTTCTGGCGATCCTGCTGCTCTCCGGCATCCGGCCGCTTCCGTGGAAGCGGACCTTCGTCATCGTCGCGATCACCGCCGGCGCCGGCGTGTTCACGCTCATCACCACGCGGCTGCATTACGCGCTCATCCACCGCTCGAAATACGAGGCGCTCATCGAGGATGGCATGAAGGCGCGGGCCGCGCACGGCAACGACTGCCTGGTGCTGCTCGATGCACCCGACCACGTCATCCGTTTCTACATGGAACGCAGGGGCATCAGCGATGCGGCCTTCCCGTACGTCAACCTGCGCGAGGCGGGGCCATACGATGCTTCAGCGCCGTTCATCTTCTACGGCCATTCCAATTCGGCCGTGCCGGAGCGTCCCGGCATCCTCCAGGCCTCGCATCCCCGCCTGATCGAGCGGCACGACTTCGCCGAGGGACAGACCATGCTGTTCGGCCGCGGACCATCGGCCGGTGCGATCGAGGATCACCGCTTCACCTCCACGACACGGGACAACGACGGCCGGTGGAGCATCGATGCGCCCATGCACGGCGACACCATCGACCTGAGCGGCCGCGAGTTCGGCGTGCTGTTCAAGGCCCCGTTGGACGGATCGATCGCGGGGGACAACGACCTGATCGAGGTGACCGCCGAGGTCCACACCGCCGACCCGCAGCTGGCGCTCGCCGCCGAACTGCGCTCGGGCGACCGCTCGATCTTTTACCGCGCCGGAGGACCACATGACCGCATGCTTCACACGGCCATCCCCCTGGGCGACATCGAGCAGCGCGACGGGCGGCTGGACCTTCAAGCCTACCTGTGGAACCGCGGCACCGCCCCGGTCAAGGTCGGGAACGTGCGGGTGGAAGTGCGCGAGGGCAACCCCGTGCAATACGGCTTCTACCGACCGATCACGGAAGAATGGAAGTACCGCTGACGCCTCACATCTTCAAGGTCAGCCCCAGCCCGAAGGTCTCCTTGAACTGCGTCGCGGGACCGGTATACAGCGTGCCGTCATCGTGCTTCTTGATGATCAGCACGTCGTGGTCATACAGCAGCAGCGTGTTCAGCGTGACGCCCAGCCAGTCCTTCACCTTCAGCGTGAAGAGCGTCTCCCAGAGCACGTCGACGTTCTG
>CAYMXP010000029.1:40367-41508 GCA_964394425.1 uncultured Chryseobacterium sp.
GGCGTTGTCCCAGATCCACCGGCCCTTGTGCATGTTGGCGAAGCCCATGAACTGGGCCAGCCCGCCCACGCTGCTGGCGCCGCCGGCGCTCCAGTTGGTCAGGTTCACCTGCGTGACATTGAGCATGAAGGTGCCGTCCGTTGTCCAGATCTTGCCCGAGGTATCGGCGGCGGAAAAGGCCGTCGAGGTGGCCGCGGCCGACTGTTTCAGCGCGTCGTCCTGTGCGGTGGTGGAAAGGCTCGCGCAGGCGAGCAGGAAGAATGTCGTGGTCCGTTGCATGGATCAGGTGTGTTGGATGATGCGAACGTCGTGTTGCGTGGAGGGCACGGCGATCTCCGCTTCGTGCAGGGCCTTGCGGCAGCGCTCCAGGGTGCTTGCATGCACCTCCCAGAAGTCGTTCGACTCGCACCAGGGGCGCACGCTGAGTTGGGTGCCGTGCTCGGTGAGCGCCGTCACGGCCACGGTGGGCGCGGGATCGGCCAGCACGTGGGGGTGGTCTCTCAAGGCCGCCAGCAGCACGGCGCGCGCCCGATCCACGTCGGCGCCCTCGTTGATGGTCATCGGCAGGTCCACGCGCAGCCTGCCCTCGGTGCTGTGGTTCACGATGTTGCCGTTGGCCATGGCCCCGTTGGGAATGATCGCCGTGCGATGGTCGACGGTGAGCAGCACCGTGGTGAAGATCTGGATCTCCTTCACCTCGCCCAGGTGGCCCTGCGCATCGATGATGTCGCCCACTTTGTAGGGGCGGAAAAGCAGGATGAGCACACCCCCGGCGAAGTTGGCCAGGGTGCCTTGCAGCGCCAGCCCCACGGCCAGGCCCGCCGCGCCGATCACCGCCACGAAGCTGGTGGTGGCCACGCCCAGCATTTGCACCACGCTGATCAGCAGCAGGATCTTGAGGCTCCAGCCGATCAGGGACCCCAGGAAGCGTTGCAGGGTGGGATCCACTTCGCGATGGTGCAGGCCGCGCTGCAGACCGCGCATGGCCAGTTGGATCAGCTTCCATCCGATCCAGAGCACCAGCAGTGCCAGCACCAGGCGCGGCAGGTAGTCGAGCATCAACGCGCCGACTCGCTCGATCCAGTTCCAGGTCGTGGTGGTGTTCATTTTTTTGGGGGGGCGAAGATGTGAAAAAAGGATC
>CAYMXP010000030.1:0-41493 GCA_964394425.1 uncultured Chryseobacterium sp.
GCCCCGCCTACGGCAGCGATGGCGATCATTTCAGCAAACCCGGCGTGGAGGATGTGGTGGAGAAGGTGGTGGGGATGGTGAGGGAGTGACAGAAAAGCGGAGAATGAGAAAGGCTCAGGGGTCATGGCTGTTGTGTTCTTTCATGGTGTGGGCAGATCCCTCCCCATGCCAGAACATTGCGTTCTTCGACACCACGGGTGCCGCATTTCACCTGGCGATCGAAAGCGACGGGATCGATGGCTACCTCACCTGCGGAGAATGGCTTAACGGTATTTCGGTTTCAAATGCCTTGATCACACGGCTCGATACCGCTGGGGTTTTGTGGTCGAAGTACCTGGATGAGCCGAATTCCCGGTTTGAGGATCTCCGCGTCGCAAGCGACGGGAGCGTGATCGCGGTCGGATGGTCGGGGCCAAGCCTCTTGGTCGCCCGGTTCAGTACTTCGGGTACATTGCAATGGGCAAAAGCTTACTCCGCTTCAATGCACCTGCAAGGGAGATGTGTGGCCGTGGATCCGAACGGGAAGATCTATGTTGGAGGCTCTGCTTCAACAGGCGCTCCACTGTCGCACAATGAATTTGTTGTTGCGCTCCATCCGAACGGCGTACCCATTTGGACACGAGAACATCCAGGTTTCGCTTCGGACATCTTGTTCGATGCGGAGATCCAGCATGATTCGTTAGTGCTGTTCGGCTTCAGTTGGATGACCGGCTCCCGCGACCTCAGCTGTGTGATACTTGATACCAGCGGCATGGTGCTGAAGCTACGGACCATAGGCGACCCCGTGGTTCACGAAGGTTTTCCAGAAGTGGCGCGCACGGACATGGGATGGTTGATGCTTGGTCAGGTATACGGAAGCCAGGGGACCATCGCGATCTGGCTTGATGACGTGCTTGATGTGGATAGCGCCTCACAAATGTTCATTGCGGGTCATGATCTGGATCCCACGGGGCTGACCATCGCGAATGCCCAGGTCTGGGTGAGCTCTGCCATGGCGGATACGATCCAGGTCCAAGGCCTGACCATAGAGCTGATGTCCTCAACCGTGGTTCCTCTTGGATTGAACGGATTCTGCCTCGATGACCCATTGGTCATGGGCGGCAGGGCGCATTTTCTTTGGTCAGGCGGAATTGTTCAGATGATGGATACGATCCTTGGGAATCAGGTTGTACGGATCCAGTTGCCAGGAGGAGAGCACGATCAATGTGTTCAAGGGACCGTACCGGTCATGAATGCGATGCCATATCCCGGGATCGTCACCACCGATCACCTAACCACATGGACCGTTCCGTCGCTAACCGTCACCGACATTCCAGCGTGGTATGACCTAAGTCTGGAGACTCAAACGTGCGCTGGCGTGGTCACGGGATCTCCAGTGTACAATGAGGAGAACGGATCTCGGCTAACGGTTCATCCATCACCAGCCCGGTGCGGCGATGCCGTACTGATCGAAGGAGGGGAACCGCCCGTAATGGTGATCGACTTTCTGGGACGATCCGTGGTCACGGTCGATGAAAGCCGTATCGTACTTGATCGATCCGGGCTGTACGTGGCTATTGATCGGAGGGGAAGGATCGGTCGCTTCGTCGTTGAGTAGGCGTGAATACTGAGGTGGCGGCAGCGAAGCGGTCGAAAGTGATGGTTGGTGCGAGAATGCGACCGTGAAAGTGGACGAACCAACACTTCGCGCGATCGTTCAACCTTGATCCGTGATCCCCGGTTCCACCCGCTTCGCCGGTCGCTCCTGCACATCCTCCGCGTCAGGCCTGCGCGGGTGTGGAAGCGGTCTTCCTCCGCTCGCGCCAGGCCAGCACGTAGAGCACGGACAGCAGCAGCATGGGTGTGGCGATCACGAAGATCCACTGCGGATGCGCCCAGGCCCACCAGGCGTAAATGCCGGCCAGCAGGCCGAACACCAGCGCGCCGATCCATTCCTTCTTCCATGCCAGCACCGCCACCAGCGCGCAGAACAGCGCGGGCAGCAGGTGCATGAAGAAGCCCATCGAACGCACGCGATCGCTCTCCGCCTCGTTCGAGGCATCGCCGGCGAAGAGGCTCAGGAAGATGGCGAAACCGGCCGCGAGCACGCGCGGCGCCCAGACGAGCCAGCGGTTCGATGGGGACATGGGACGAAGATATCGGGCTCGCGGCACGGTGGTCCCGGTCCCTTGGGAGGCAGCGTTCCACCGGCGGGAGCGGTCTTTACATTCGTTGGCCTGGAGGTCGATCGGATAGCCCATGGATCAGCATATTGACGACGGATCGCGATCACCCGCCGATCACCGGTTGAAGGTCGATCTCGCGACCGGGAACGGCACGAACGGTCACCGTCGTTCCGGGGCGCTCCAGGTCCCGCTTTCGCGCTATTTGGGCCGGCGTGTGTGGTGGATGCTGGTGGCCGCGGTGATCACCTGCGCATTGGCGGCCGTGTGGTTCGCGTTGAACCCCGTGCCGTTCCGATCGACGGTGGTGCTGCACTATTCGTCACCGCGGCAGGAGCGGGCGGAGCCGACCACCCTGCCCCAGGTGCCCACCCATGGCGCGTGGCTGGCCGAACAGGCCAGGTCCACCGCCATGACCGATCATCTGATCGGTGCGTTCGACCTGTATGCGCACTATGGGATCGACCGGAGCAGCGGGCTGTACCATGAAGCAGCGACCGCGTTGCTGCAGCGGAACATCAGCCCGGTGCTCGGGGATGGCGACATCCTGTCCATCACCGTGAGCGATCGGGACCGGTCGACCGCGGCGGCCATGGCCAATACGATCTACACGCGGCTTTGGGCGATGGCGGAGGAGGAGGTCGCCGGTACGCTCAGGCGCGAGATCGCGATCCACCGCGAGGTGATCGAGCGCACGCAGGCCCGGTTCGACAGCACCGCGAGGACGATCGCCGCGTTGATGGACGGGAGGGAGCCCGCTTCCGAGCGGCATGCGGCGGTGCGCGACGACCTGCGCGGGCTGGTCATGCAGCTTTCCGTCGCCAACGACGGACTGAAGGATGCGCTCATGAGGCAGGAGATCATCGCCACCGCGGCCGGGGATGAGAAGGCGCCGCAGGTCACGCTGATCCGCAAGGCGCAGGAAGACGCCTTCACCCGGCCGGTCGTGACCATGATCTTGAACCTGGTCTTCACCTTCTTCGGAACGCTTGCGGCCCTCGTGCTGGGGATGACGCTCTGGTACAAACACGGCGGTGAATTCACCGAGTACTTCACCCTGCCGGATGGACAGGGCGGTTGAGCTGCGGCCGTCTGCGGCGGCATCCGCCATCACCTGGTCACGAAGACCTTGGCCGTCGCCACCAGATCGCCCGCCGGCGAGCGCAACTGGGCGATGAAGGATCCCGCGCACGCGGGCTCGAACCGGTGCGAGCCGGTCGCCGCGCCTTTGAACAGGGTCCGGCCGGTGGGGTCGCGGATGGATAACCACGATCCCGGTGGTGCGTTCTCGACGAGGAACCGCTCGCCGTTCCACCAGAGCCGGGGACGTTCCGGGCCCGCCTCGGCCATCGCCGTGGCCAGCGCCTCATAGCATCCGACATCGAACGAGGCTCCCTGTGGCCGCGCCAGGCCATCCAGGTCGGTGCTCACCACGCCGCTCACGGCGTTGGTCCCCGCGTCCACCATCTGTGCGGTGCCGTCGATGGGGTGGAAGTCGGCCGTCCCGGGTGAGGCGAACAGCACCGGCATGGGTTGCACGACCTGCGAGTTGAGGTCGTAGCCCAGCGCCTGCCAGCCGGCCAGGTCCAGGATCGTGGCGTCGCCGTCGGGCGAGAGGCTTTCCACCACCAGGTTGTGGTCGCTCACGAAGCCGCCGAGGGCGTCGGCGGCGATCACGATGCTGCCCCGCCAGGGATGCTGGTTGATCAGGATGTTGTTCAGCAGCTGGTTGCCGGTGCAACCATCGGTGATGTTCACGCACCAGCGGGCGTCGCCGGCGTTGATGATGGTGTTGTTGTACACCTCGTTGCCGGTGCTCGGCGCGCCGCCGTCGATCTGGTAGAGGCTGATGCCGCTGGCGTGGTTGTCGTACAGCAGGTTGTTGAAGATCGCCGAGTTGATCACCCCGTCGCAGTTGATGCCGCTGCCGCCCGCCGCGCCGTTGCCATGGATCACGTTGCCATGCACCTGCGCGTTGCTGATGACGCCGTCGCCGCCGAGGCTGGCGTCGCCGTTCATGTGGATGCCGTTCGCGTTGTTGTCGAAGCAATGGTTGAAGCGGATGATCGGATCGTCGGCGCTGTTCCCGAAGTAGATGCCGTGCTCGTCGATGCTGCCGCTGCACGTGTTGTGCTCGATGGTGCAGTGCTCGGCGAAGCCGGTGAGGATGCCCCACACGCCGTTGTCCGCGCAGGTGTTGTGCCGGATCGTGACGTGGTCGCTCAAGGCGGAACGGATGCCGGTGCGGGGCATGCCGACGACCTCGAAGCCCTCGATCACCACCCAGCTCACGTTCTCCACGTTGATACCGTCCAGGTTGTTGTACACGCAGGGCTGATCGATCAGCACCGCATGGCCCAGGGCGGTGAATACGATCGGATCGGCCGCGGTGCCGCTGTTGTCCATGGCGGCGAAGCCCTGGTAGCTGCCGTCGTGAACGATCACCGAATCGCCGGCCACCGCCACGACGGCCGCATGCTGCAGGGTGGCCCATGAGGCGGCGGGGGAGAGTCCGCTGCCGGCGTCATTGCCCGATGGCGATACGTGGTAGGTGGTGGCGATGGCCCGAAAAGACAGCATGCAGAAGAGCGGAAGGAGGGGGTGATGGTCCATGATCGCAACTTACGATCGCACCGCGCGGAGGTTGGATCAATTCGCGCGACCGGCCGGAGGGATCGACCACCCCGGAAGCGCGATCGACCTGTGCGCTCAGTCGCTTTCCTCCGGATCAGGAAGCCCCGGGCCGGAACCTTCCCGAACGAAGTACATCTCCATCTCACCCTTTCCCTTGGCCTGCACCCTGCCGCGGGCCGTGAACGAAAGTCCGGGCTCGTGCTTCACCAGGTCATGGGTCGCGCCACTGATGTTCACCCGTCCCACCTCGCCGGAGGATTCCATGCGCGAGGCGGTGTTCACCGTGTCGCCCCAGATGTCGTAGGCGAACTTCTTCACGCCCACCACCCCGGCGACCACCGGGCCCGAATGGATGCCGACGCGCATCTCGAAAAAGAGCCGGCCGGCGGCCGCGCGCTCCCTTCCGTACGCCCGCATGAACGCCTGCATCTCCAACGCCGCATGCACCACGTCGGCCGGTGATCCGTGCGCGGGATCGGGCACACCACCGGCGGCCATGTAGGCATCGCCGATGGTCTTGATCTTCTCGATGCGGCGGCGTTCCATGATGGCGTCGAAGGCCTTGAAGCAGTGGTCGATCTCGGCGACGAGGTCCGCGGCGCCCACCTGCTCGCTCATCCGCGTGAAGCCTTTGAAATCGCTGAAGAGGATGGTCGCCTGGTCGAAATGGCGCGCCTCGGTACGGCCCTTCTGTTTCAGTTCGGCGGCCACCTCGCCGGGCAGGATGTTGAGCAGCAGCCCTTCGCTCACGTCCTTCTCCTTCTGTATGGCCGCGCGGGACCGGCGCGTGTAGCGCAACCGGCTCCACAGCCCGCCGGCGAACAGCACCACGCCCAGTCCGCTGAACAGATAGATGTTGCGCATGCGTTTCACCCGTGCGTTGCGCAGCTCCGCATCGAGCTTTTCGGCGCGCAATCGTTCGTTCTCGCGGGCCTTCTTCTCCGTCTCGTATTTCTCGCGCACGTCGGCCACCGCGCGCAGCATCTCCTCGTTCAGCATGCTGTCGCGCAGCGCCTGGTAGGCGCTCTGGTGCTCGAAGGCGGCTTGCCAGGCCCCGCGATGGGATTGGATGTAGGCGCGGTTGCGTTCCACGTCGGCCATGAACTGGAGGTTGTTCGACGCGCGTGCCCGCTCGTCGGCCTGCTCGAGCAGTCGCATCCCGGCGTCCGGATCGCCAAGGTCCGAGCGCAACAGGGCCAGATTGATGGTGAGCCCGTGCTCCTGTTCGGGAAAGTCCAGTTCCCGGGCGAGGTTCAGGGCCGAGGCGAAGCAGCGCGATGCGCTGTCCAGGTCGCCATGATTGGCCTTGAACGAGCCGAGGTTGACCAGTCCATCCAGTTCGGCCTTCCTGTCCCCGGCGGCAAGTGCTTCGCGGTACACCTGGCGGAATATGCGCCCGGCCTCCACGCCGTCCCCGCTCATGTCGTGCGCGATGCCCAGGTTCTGCATCACGGAGTACCGCCATTCCCGATCCAGGTCATCGGCCCGCCAGCGCCGCAGCAGGTCGTTGGAGATCGCGATCACGCGGTCCAGATCGCCCAGGGAGAGGTAGATGCTCGTGAGTTGCACGCGCATCATGCGGTACAGCGCGCTGTCGCACGACGGGTCGAAGGAGCGCTCGGCGGATTGCATCTGCACCATGGCCGAATCGAGCTTTCCCTGGGAATCGAAGGCGCTGGCCTTCGAGAGCCGGGTGCGGGTCAGTTCGCAGGGACGATGGGCTTGCTGGAAGTACGCGATGAGCCGGTCGCAGGCCTCCAGCCGCCGGTCCAGGTCCGGGATCCGGTGCTCCAGCATGGCGGCATAAAGGCTGTCGGCCTGGGCCGGCCCCAATGCCGTACGGCCCTGTCCGAGGACAGGGCCGTGCAGCGCGATCAGTGCCGAGAACAGGAACGGTCGCATCAGGCCGTCTCCCTCTTCCTTTCCGGCAGGCGGACCTTGTTATAGGTGTAGGGCCCCGAGCCGTTCACGCTGATCTTCATCACCGCCGTCCCGCCCGGTGAATTTTTCACGTTGATGCTGTCGTCCACCTGGTAGGTGACCGATCCGCTGCCCGGGTTGGTGGTCAGTTGCACGGTGCTCTGGTCGGCGGAAATGGATGCACCGATGCGGGTCGCATCAACGCTCGACACGGTGAATTCCATCGTGGAGGTGGTTCCCGACACCACGCCGTTGATGGTGATGTTCGAGGGCGCGCCGGCCGGACCGGAGAAGGTTCCCCCGTTGGGGTCGGTGCTGCTGTTGCCCTGTCTGAGGTTGGAAAGTGCCATGGCTCTTCTGGTTTTTGGGGTTTGTGTTGAATGTGCCTGAAAACTACGCATTGTTCCGCTCACACGCGCCACGGCCGGGACCGACCCCGGAACGGCCCGTCGGTGCGATGCGCGCTCACGGGCACGACCGGTCCGGGGCGCCTTGCTCCGCCGAAGCGGCTACGCGAAGGCGAAGCTGGCGCCGATCAAACCATCCATCCGGCGGTCGGTCCTCCCGCCAGAACCGAACGAACAATGAGAACGACCACCTCCCTCCTCGCACTGGCCATGATCCTGTGCGGCCCCTCGCTTCGCGCGCAGGACGTTGCCCCGGCCACACCGAAGCCGGTCGACCGGCATGCTGAACGGATGATCAAGGATCTCGAGCTCGTGGATCCGCAGGCCGCCGAGGTGCGGAGCATCAACGAGAAGTACGCGAAAGAGCTGCATGCCTTGAAGCAGCAGGAACCGCCCAGGGAGGAGATGAAGAGCGGCCGGAAGGAGATCCTCCTGCGCCGCGATGAGGAACTGAAGGCGGTGCTGACCAACGAACAATGGACGCGGCTGCTGGAATTGCGCGAGCAATGGAAGGCGGAACGAAAGGCGGAACGGCAGGTGGATATGCCGCACAACGAGTGAAAGGCGGAACTCCCCGGGCGATCGGTCCGGTGCGGCACCGATCGGGATCGCGTGACATGCACCCGCGGCCCACCGTCGGGACGTTCCGGTCCCCGGACCCGTACCGGCTGGCCGGCCCCCCTGGGCGCTGAACGTGGCATGCCGCATCACCGGCTTGGTGTGGGGGCATCCCTCTACTTTTGGCCGAAGCCATCCGGATGCCCAGCCCGACCTCGCGCGCGCGCCAGTTCGAAGCACGGATCGCGCGCGCCGCGTGGATGGGCGCGCGACCGGCGGAGGCCGTCCACCGGTGGCCGATGGAGGTCGCCGGGCCTGAGCGGACAACGGGACCTTCCTGGCGCGCCGACCTGCGGGAGGGATATCACAAGTTCTGGCGCCGCAGCAGCTTGGCGCACAAGCGCATGGTTTGGCTGCTGCTGGCCGCGGGTGCCGGCCTGCGCCTCTTCATGCTGAAGGAACCGGTGACCTACGACGAGGCGTTCACCCATACCTATTTCGCCGCGCGCCCTTTCGGGCAGATCATCGGCGACTATTCCTATCCGAACAACCACATCCTGCACACGCTCCTGGTGAAGATCTCCACGGCGCTGTTCGGCATCGGCCAGGTGCAGTTGCGGTTGCCGGCGCTCGCCGCGGGCATGCTCGCCCTGCCGCTGTTCTATCTGTTCGCGCGGGCGATGTTCAACCGGTACATCGCGCTGATGGCCCTCGCGCTGGTGGCTTCCAGCGGAGGGCTCATCGAATACAGCACGCTTGCACGCGGCTACAGCATCACCTGGCTGTGCATGACCGTGGCGCTGCTCCTGGGCCGCCACCTGGCCAAGCGCGACAGCACGCCCAGTGCGTTGCTGCTGGCCCTCGCCTGCGCGATGGGCACGTGGTCGGTCACCACCATGGTCTATGCGGCGCTCGCCGTGTACGCATGGGTGGGTCTCTATCTGGCGTCGAAATACCGCACCTCGCTGAACCGGCGCCTGCGGAAGCTCCTGCTGTCGCTGGGGTGCTACGTGGTGCTCACCCTGCTGCTGTATGCGCCCGTGGTGATGGCGCACGGCATCGGGCAGCTGGTGCATCACCCGCTGCTGGGCGACAACACCTGGGAGCACTTCATGGCCACCCACCAGGACCGGACCTTCGATCTGTGGATCTACTTCACCGGCACCTCGGCCACGTGGATCGCGATGACCGGTCTGGCGGGTCTGCTGGCCACGCTCTACATCTCGTCCAAATACCGCATGCTGGTCTTCGGCGCGGTGCTGGGCGCGGTGCCCATCGTGCTGGCCCAGCGGGCCGTGGGCGCTCCGGCGGCGTGGACCTACCTGCTGTTCTACATCCACCTGGGCGTGGCCGTGGCGCTCTTCTATCTGTTGAAACTGGTGCAGGACCGCGTGGCCGCCTCGTTCACCAAGCGGCTGCGCACCATGCTGGCCTCGGGCGTCATCATGGTGGTCTTCGGCGTGGTGGCCGTCCGCGCGCTGCCCGGGCGCACCGAGCGCTTCACCGATGCGCGGCAGGCGGCGGCCTACCTGCGGCCCATGTTGTCGGAAGGCGATCGCGTGATGGTCGCCTCGCCCTGGGATGCCCCGCTGGAGTTCTATCTGCTGGCCCGCGGCGCCGACCCGTCCATGCTCACGCGTGCTCCGGCGCCGGGCGGCGAACTCTTCCTGGTGGTGAGCCCCGCCGACGGACAGACGCCGGCGAGCGTGCTGCTGCACAACGGCCTCGCCGATGACCGGACGGTGCCGCCGCGCAAGATCAAGGACCTGAAACGCGTGGAGATCTTCACCACGCGGATGCTGCCGCGGTCGTGATGCGCGCCGCCTGGCGATGGCGCTCCCTGCTGGTGCTTTGCGCGGCGTTGCTGGCATTGGCGTGCTGGTGGCTCGCGCGGCTCGATCACGGCACGGTGAAGGCGGCGCTCGACGCGCGCAGCACCGATGGCGATGTGGAGAGCTACGATGCCGCGTTCCACGCGCGCATCCAGTTCCGGCTGAAGATCCTGGCCTTTGTCGCCCTCGCCGTCGCGATCGGGCTGGTGCTGGTGCGTCGCGCCATCGACCGGTCGATCCATCGTGGGGCCGCCGCCCTGCGCTCGTGGTGGAAGGACGTCAATGGATCGACGCGGGCGTTGTGGGCATCCATCGGCCGCTGGGAGGCGGTGATGCTGGTCCTGTTGCTGGCGATCGCCGCCGTGCTGCGTGGCGCGCGGCTGGCGCTGCCGGTCACCTACGATGAAGCGTTCACCTGCACCTATTACGCCGTGCGTCCCTTGCCCGTCATCATCAGCGACTACTCGTATCCGAACAACCACGTCCTGCACACGCTGCTGGTGAAGGCATGCCTCGGCCTCTTCGGCTGGGGCGAGGTGCAGGCGCGGCTGCCGGCGTTCGCCGCGGCCATGCTCGCGTTGGTGTTGTGTTGGATCTGGACCCGGTCGGCTTTCGGTCGTGCGGTGGCCATGCTGTCGCTCGGTCTCTGTGCGGTGGCCCCGCCGCTGGTGGAGTACGGCGCGCTCGCGCGCGGCTACAGCCTTACCTGGGCGTGCATGCTCGCCTCCCTCCTGGTCGTGCGGCAGTTCGCGCGTACGGGCAATGCGGTCGCGGCCGTGGTGCTTGCGGCCATCAACGCGCTGGGCCTGTGGGCGGTGCCCGTGATGGTGTACGCGACCGCCGCGATCCACGTCCTGGCGGTGATCTCCCCGCGCACCAACGCGGCGGCGCACGGCCGCTCGCGCGCCATCGGGGTGCTCGTCTCGGGCGTGCTCTGCGCCGCGTTCACCCTGCTGCTTTACGCGCCCGCCCTGGTCACCTACGGAGCCGGGCACATGGTCTACCACGACACGATGGGGTCGCGTACCTGGGCGTCGTTCGGCGAACGCGCGTCGGACCTGTTGCATGGAGCCCCGGACGATCCAATGGCGATCGTGGTTATGATCGCCATGTTCGTCGCTGCCTTCGCGCAAGCTCCGTATCGAAGGCTTGTGCTGTCCTTCGCCGTGGCGATCGTTCCGTTGGTGCTGGTCCAGCGGATGATCGGCCCGGCACGCATCTGGCTCTTCCTCCTGTTCATCGTGTTGCCGGCGGTGCCATTGGCGATCGTCATGGTCATGGATGTGATCCGCCGCGTCGTGGTGATGCCCGTGGCCGTGCGCACCATCGCGCCGGCGGCCATCGCGATCGTGCTCATGGCTTCCACATGGGCCACGCCGCGTCCATCCGGGATCGGGCGATATCCCGGGGCCGGGGAAGCGGCGGCATGGTTCACGACCCACCTGGGAGCAGGTGATCGCGTGCTGGTGAACTTCCCCTGCGAGGCACCCCTGGAATTCCACTTCCGCAAGCACGGCATCGGGATCGACCCATTATACAGGATCCCGGCACCCGGCGCGAGCCTATGGTTCGTGGTGGGGAAGGACCAGGATCACACGTTCGATGCCCTCGCGGCGCAGGCCGGCCTGCCCCCGGGTTCCTGGAGCGTACCGCGACCGGTCGTCGAAGTGGATCGAATGGCGATCTTCGCGGCCTCATTCGCCGGAGCGCGCTGACGCGAAGGCGGATCCATCGAACAAGAACGCAGGACCATGGCCGACGAAGGCAGGCAGATCATATTCAACATGGTGAAGGTGGGCAAGACCCTGCCTTCCGGAAAGAAGATCCTCAACGACATCTACCTCGGCTTCTACTACGGGGCCAAGATCGGCGTGCTCGGCCTGAACGGGTCCGGCAAGTCGACCCTGATGCGCATCATCGCGGGCAAGGAGAAGAGCTTCGAGGGCGACGTACACTTCAGTCCCGGCTACACCATCGGCCACCTGGAACAGGAGCCGGAACTGGACGAAGCCAAGACCGTGATCGACATCGTGAAGGAGGGGGTGAAACCGATCATCGACCTGCTCGCGGAATACGAGGAGGTGAACAACAAGTTCGCCGACGAGGAGGTGATGAACGATCCGGAGAAGATGGAGAAGCTCATCGCCCGCCAGGCCGCCTTGCAGGACAAGATCGAAGCGAGCGATGCCTGGAACGTGGACCAGAAGCTGGAGGTGGCCATGGACGCGTTGCGATGTCCAGAGGGTGACGCTGCGATCAAGGTGTTGAGCGGTGGCGAACGACGCCGCGTGGCGCTGTGCCGCCTGCTGCTGCAGAACCCCGACATCCTGCTGCTGGACGAACCGACCAACCACCTCGATGCCGAGAGCGTGGCCTGGCTGGAACTTCACCTGCAGCAGTACAAGGGCACGGTCATCGCCATCACCCACGACCGCTACTTCCTGGACAACGTGGCGGGCTGGATCCTCGAACTGGACCGGGGCGAGGGCATCCCCTTCAAGGGCAACTACACCAACTGGCTGGAGCAGAAGACCGCGCGCATGGCGCAGGAGGAAAAGACCGAAAGCAAGCGCCAGCGCGTGCTGAAGCAGGAACTGGAGTGGGTGCGCAGCAACCCCGGCGCGCGCCGCACGAAGAACAAGGCCCGTCTGGCCAACTACGAGAAGATGCAGGGCGAGAGCGTGAAGGAGAAGGAGGCCAAATTGGAGATCTTCATCCCCAACGGCCCACGCCTGGGCGACCAGGTGATCGAGTTCAAGAAGGTGGCCAAGGGCTTCGGCGACCGGCTGCTCTTCGAGGATCTTTCCTTTTCACTTCCCCCCGCGGGCATCGTGGGCATCATCGGTCCGAACGGCGCGGGCAAGACCACGCTCTTCCGGCTGGTCATGGGCCAGGAGAAGCCTGATGCCGGCAAGATCACGATCGGCGAGACCGTGCAGATCGCTTACGTGGACCAGAGCCACAAGGACCTGATCGCCGACAAGACCGTGTACGAGGTGATCAGCGGCGGGCTGGAGAACATCACTTTTGGCAACGTGGTGATGAACACCCGCGCCTACCTCTCGCGCTTCAACTTCAGCGGGCCGGACCAGAACAAGAAGGTCGGCGTGCTCAGCGGCGGCGAGCGCAACCGCCTGCATCTGGCCATGACGCTCAAGCAGGGCAGCAACGTGCTGCTGCTGGACGAACCGACCAACGACCTGGACGTGAACACGCTGCGCGCCTTGGAGGAGGCCATCCAGGACTACTCGGGTTGCGCGGTGATCATCAGCCACGACCGCTGGTTCCTGGACCGCGTATGCACGCACATCCTCGCCTTCGAGAGCGACAGCAACGTGTACTGGTTCGAGGGCAACTTCGCCGACTACGAGGAGAACCACAAGAAGCGCCTCGGCGGCGAGATCGTGCCACACCGGATCAAGTACCGGAAGCTGGTGCGGAGCTGATCACAGCCATCCCTTCCTCCGGAAGTACAACAACGTCCCGCCCGAGGAGAGCAACATGAGCAGCAGCGCGAAGGGATAGCCCCATTTCTCGTCCAGCTCGGGCATGAAGCGGAAGTTCATGCCGTAGAGGCTGGCGATGAGCGTGGGCGGCATGAAGACCACCGTGGCCACGGTGAAGATCTTGATCACGCGGTTCTGCTCGATGTTCACCAGGCCCAGCGCGGTGTTCTGGAGGAACTCCATGCGTTCGAAGCCGAAGGAGATGTGCTCCAGCAGCGAGTTGATGTCGCGCAGCAGGGTGCGCACCACCGGCCGGTGAATGGCGGGGAAGCGATCGCTCTTGAAGAGCACCGTGAGCGTGCGCTGCTTGTCCACGATGTTCTCGCGCAGGACCATGGCCTTTTCCAGCAGCAGGTCGATGCGCAGCAGCATGTCCTTGCCCACGGCGCGGTTCAGGTTGATCTCCCTGTTGATGGCGGTGATCTCGCGCCCCATCTGCTCGGTGATGTCGGCGTCCAGGTCGATGCGCGCGTCGAAGATGTTCAGGAAGATCGTGTTCGCGTTGGCATCATCGAACTGGCCGCCGCGCCGGCGCCGTTCGGTCTCGGCGAAGGAGCGCAGGATCGTGCGGCGCACCGTCACCAGGATGCCGTTCTTCAAGGCGAAGGAGACCGGTTCGGCCCGCCACTCCCGCCCCTCGGACTTCAGGAAGTTGGCGTTCAATTGGATCTCACCGGCCTCCTCGTGGTAGCGCGAGCTGCTCTCGATCTCCGCCGCGTCCTTCGGGGTCATCAGCGTGGTGCCGATGAAGGATTCGGTGGCGGCGCGCTCCTCCTCGGTGGGCGCCATCAGGTCGATCCACACCACCGCGTCACGCGGTCCGCCGCGCAGGGCGTCAAGTCCCTCCACCCGGTCCAGGTGCGCGCCGCGTTTCTCGTAGAGGTAGATCATGGCGTGCCGGTTCCCTTCGCCATCGCGAGGTGCGCAAGGTAGACCCGGCCCGTGTTCCGCTCACCACCGCGGGGCGGACGGCCGCCATCCTGTACGGACCCGGCCGGGGGCCGCGGGATCGTGCGATCAACGGTCCGATGCGAACGTATCTCCCTCGTCCAGGTCTCCGGTCTGGAAGCCCTTGCGGAACCAGTGCATGCGCTGCTCCGAGGTGCCGTGGGTGAACGACTCGGGCACCACGCGGCCCTGCGCCTCGCGCTGCAATCGGTCGTCGCCGATGGCGTTGGCCGCGCGCATGGCCTCCTCGAAGTCGCCTTCATCCAGCAGGTCCTTGCGCGCGGTGTGGTGCGCCCATACGCCGGCCAGGAAATCGGCCTGCAGTTCGAAGCGCACCGACGCGGCGTTGTATTCCTCCTGGCTCACGCCCTGCTCGCGCAGCCGGGCCATGCGCTCGGATGTGCCCAGCAGGGTCTGCACGTGATGGCCCACCTCGTGCGCCACGACGTAGGCCATGGCGAAGTCGCCCGGCGCGCCGAAGCGTGTGCGCAGGTCGTTGTAGAAGGAGAGGTCGATGTAGAGCTGGTGATCCGCCGGGCAGTAGAAGGGACCGGTGGCCGACGAGGCGGATCCACAAGCCGACGACACCGATCCGCTGAAGAGCACCAGGGTGGGTTCCTGGTATTGCCGACCCGCCTCCGCGAACAAGGCGTTCCATACATCCTCGGTCTCTTTCAGCACCACCGACACGAATTGCGCCATTTCATCCTCGGCCGCTTTTTCCTCCGGCGAAAGCTGTCGTTGCTCCTGCTGCGGCATCTGGAGTTGGGACACGTCCACTTCACCACCCATCAGCAGGTTCAACACCACGGCGATCACCGCGATGAGGCCGCCTCCGATGGCCACGGGGCGGGCCATCCCCCGGCGGTCCTGCACGTTGCGGCTTCCTTCCCGTCCCTGCCAGCGCATGATCTTGATCGATCGTTATATCCGTCCGTTCCGGCTCGGAAGATAAGGATCCGCTATCGCGATCTTCGGTCCGTCGTCGTCCGCCCGTGCTCCATCGCCCGACGCACGGCGCGTGACGGGTCGAGGATCCGCTCGGCGGCGCGCAGCATCTCCCCGGCCTCTACGGGCACGTTCGATGCAAGGGCTTCGTCGATCGCGCACCACCTCATGCCGCGACCATCACCGGGCCCGCGGTCTTCCGTCCATCGCATGAGATAGGCCTTCATCCGGATCTCCCTGCTTTCATGCGTGAAGCGCCATTCACCGAGAAGGGCGGTGATCCGCGCGGCGGCGCCGGTTTCCTCGAGCACCTCGCGCAGCGCGCACTCGCCGTGGCCTTCATGCTTCCGGATGTGGCCCTTGGGCAGCACCCATTCGTCCTTGTCCGATCGCTTTGGCCGGACGAAGAGGAAATGGATCCGTCCGTCCTCTTCACGACAGACCACCCCGCCGGCATGGGTCGGGCGCAGGCAGGCCAGGACCTCGTTCACCGCGTTCTCCTTTCGGGTGACCAGTGCCTTTTGCAGGACGAAGGCCAATGCGGCGGCCGAGGCACCGGCGAGCGCGGTCGCGATCCATGCCTGAGGCCACAGCGCCAGGGCCACGGCGGCCATGAGCGCGCCCGCCAGCACCGCGTTGATCGCCGCCACCAGGCTGGTCAATCCGCCGGGGCCGCGATGCCGATCCCCGCGCGCATCCGGATCTTTCAGCGGATAGTAGCCCTTCAGTATGCCGTCCCCGTCGAAATGGTCCTTGAACTTCTGGCGGATCAGGTCCAGGGCGTGTTTGTATTCGTCGGTGCTTCGGTTGCGCTTGATCATGCGCAGGAGGGTGAGCCAGCCGAAAGCCAGCAAGGCCAGCAGCGAACCGGTCTCGAGCATGATCACCGTCGAACGCGGAAGTTCGCGATCGGCCGTGGCCAGGCTCACGAGGCCGCCGACCACCAGCACCGCGAGGGTGATCAACAGGTTCACCCGCGTTTCGCCGGCCTTCTCGCTTTCCGTCAGCAGCGTCGCGCAATAGCGGTAATCTTCGAGCAGAAGGTCGCGGATCGCGTTGCCAGGCATTTCCGGTCGGGGTGCCGTGCCCATGAGCCCGGAAAGCTATGCGGATGACCCATAGCCCGATGGCTCCCGGCCGTTGCGCCATCGGCACTGCACGATCCGATCCAGTCGCTCGTCGAAATGATCCGACCTTGTGAAGCCTGTCCCGTTACGGGGTGTGATCAACAACGAACCACCTCAACCCCGAACAATGAACGCCCTGACCATCGACCCGATGCGCACGTTGCTCTGCACCGCGCTCGCCGCCATCTCCTGTTCCATCGTTGCCATCACCCCTCCTTCCGGTCCACCTGCCCCGCCGGCCGGCACGGCCGGCGCCAATGAAGCGGTGACGCTCACCGGCTGGCTGCACGTGCAGGACCTGAACATGCAGGACGTGGTGGTGACGGTTCGCGTGAACGGCGAGCAGCTCACCGGCACGGTGACCGAGAGCGGCCGCTTCGACGTGGCACTGCCCGCCGATGCGGAAGCGGTGTTGCGCTTCGAGAAGCCCGGACACCTGGCCAAGGAGGTCGTGATCGACACGCGTCATGCGGACGCCGGCGAGCTCGGCCGCAAGAAGCGCCACGTGAAGTTCGCCGTGATCCTGGAGCTGGAGCGATGGATGGGCGGGCTGGCCTACGCCGGTCCGGTGGGCGCGATCTCCTTCGACAAGGACGGCGGCTGCCTCACGGTGGAGCACAAGAAGGAGATGGTGCCGGCCCGCCAGCGTCGGTCGGTGATGAACTTCTGACGCTTCGCGCAGCCATCGACCGATGCGGCACGGGACCACCGGGGCCGCATCGGTCGTCAGCGCATCACCACCATCTTCCTGGTGATGCCCGGACCGCCTGAGACCAGGCGGTAGGCGTAACAGCCGGCCTCCAACGCCGACACATCCACCGCGATGGATCCCGGACCCGCGCCTTCCAACGCGCTCTTCAGCAGGGCCACCTCGCGACCCTGGGCATCGAGGATCGACAGCGAGACAGGTCCGGCGGATGCGAGGTGGTACCGGATCGAAGTATGATCGCCGCATGGGTTCGGCTGGTTTTGGTACAGGACCGCCTCCGATGGGTTGCCATCAGCGATCGATGCTGGAAGTTCCGCCAGGAACACGCCGCCTCCGCCCGTGCCGGCGATCATCCATCCGGCTTGATCCATGGCCAGTGCCCTCACGTCCGGCGTGGTCAGGCCGGTGTTGGCCGCGATCCAGGCGTTCCCATCATTGAAGGTGACAAAGGCGCCATCGGAGGTGCCCGCCAGCAGCACGCCCGACCAGGTATGGCTGGCCAGCGCCTGCACGTTGAGGTTGGTCAATCCATTGATCACTTCCACCCAGGTGCCGCCGTTGTCGATCGAGCGGTACACGCTCCCGCCCATGCCGGTGCCCGCGGCGAAGAGGTGATCGGTGGAAGTGACGGCCATGGCGGTCATGTCGAAGAAAGTCAGGCCCGTGTTCTCCAGCGTCCAGGTGTCGCCATGGTCCAGCGAGCGGAACACGCCTTCGTTGCAGCCGGCGCTCCCGGCGAAGAGCTCGTCGTTGGAGTTGACCGCGAAGCTCCAGAGGAAGGGACAGGTGAGCCCGTTGTTGATCTGCATCCAGTTGTCTCCGTTGTCGGTGCTGCGGTACATGCCCCCGCTGGTGTAAGTGGCGGCGAACACGTCGCCCGTGGAGGTGATGCCCAGCGCGCGCACGTCGGTGGCGATGGTGCCGTCGTTCACCTCCGTCCACGTGTCGCCGTTGTCGGTGGAGCGGTACACGCCGCCCTCGCCATTCACCCAATCGGCACCAACGAAAAGGTCGCCATTGTCTTTGATCGCGATCGCGCGGATGTAACGCGCGTCGAGCCCGTTGTTGATCTTCTGCCAGCTGGTGCCCTGGTCCATGGAACGGAAAACGCCGATGCCGTACGTGCCGGCGAACCATTGGTTGGAGGTGTTCACCGCCAGCGCGCGCACGTCGGTGGCGATCAGGCCGGTGTTGATCTCGCTCCAGGTCGCGCCGTTGTCGGTGCTGCGGAAGGCCCCGCCGCCGAAGTAGGTGCCGGCGAAGACATGATCGCTGGTGTTCACCGCCAGCGAAAGGACGAAGGAAGCGCCAAGGCCGCTGTTCGCCGGCACCCAGTTGTCGCCATTGTCCGCAGAACTGAACACGCCGTCGCCATAGGTGCCGGCGTACAGCGCGCCGGTGGAGGTCACGGCGATGTCGTCGATGTTGTTCGATGTGCCGATGGTGAGCGGCGTCCAGTTGTCGCCGTTGTCGGTGCTGCGGAAGATGCCTTCACCGAAGTCCATACCCGCGAACACGTGGCCGCTGGCGTTGATCGCGAAGCACAGGACGAATTGCGCGGTGAGGCCGTCGTTGATCGCCGTCCAGGTGTCCGCATCGTCGGTGCTCTGGAATACGCCGTTCCCGAAGGTGCCCGCGAAGAGGTCGTCGTTACCGTTCACGGCGAGGGCCGTCACCCAGGTGTTGATCAGCCCGTCGATCTCCAGGGTCCAGGTGTCGCCGTCGTCCACCGAACGATACACGCCACCGCCTTCCACGGTGCCGGCGAAGAGGTGGCCGTTCGAGTTCGCCGCGAGGCTGATCACGAAGGGCCAGCCGAGGCCGTTGTTCTGCTGCGTCCAGGTGGCGCCATCATCCATGGATCGGAACACGCCGCCGCCCATGGTGCCGGCGAAGACATGATCGTTCGGCGCGACCAGGATCGCCCACACGTCCTTGGAGGTGATGCCGTTGTTCACGGCGGCCCAGGTATCGCCGTTGTCGGTGGAGCGCAGGACGCCGCCGCCCTGGGTGCCGATGAAGAGGTGGCCGCTGCTGTTCAGGTCGATGCAGCGGACATCGCCGCCGTAGGGACCGTTGGTCTGCTGCCAGGCCTGGGCGAAGGTGAACGTGCCCGCAAGCAGGAGCATGAGGAGGGTCGGTGTGCGCATGATCGTGATGTTGGGGAAATGAAGGTATGGCGGTGGCGAACGCAGGCCGTGAAGCAGGGCCTCCACGACCAACCGGCCGTCCTCGTTCCGGTAGCGCGAGGTGTCGATGCGTGCGTGGTGGTCGTCATCGGGGCCGGCGTACAGGCTCAGGCGGATGCCGTCGGGATGCAGGTCGTCGGGAACGAGCCCGGCTTCGGGCATCCGCACTCCGAACTCCAGGGCCAGCGACGGACCCTTCAATGATGGCCTGCGCAGGCACCTGCTCCGGCGGCGGGCCGTGCGGCGCCGTAAGCACCTAGAACAGGCCTTCCGTGTCGGTGACCTCGGCGTGAGCTTTCGGACAGCACGAGCGGGGTCCATGATGCCGCGGGTGAGCCCCCACGCCCCTCACTTGACCCGGTACCTGCACATGATCGGGTGGAACTCACCTGGCCCGGGCATGGGCCGGTGCATTACCGGATCCGCGCCTTGTCCGGTTCTCTGGCGACGACGGGAGTGGTGCGTGAGGGGGGCGTCGGCGTTGAAGGACTTCCGGCAGGTGCTTATCTGATGGAGGTCTTTGATCGAAGTGGGGAGCATGCGGTGCTGCGGCTGACGAGGCGGTAAGCACTTTCTGACACGCGGAGCACATCGCTGGTCGGAATGGCGGTTGGCGCGCTTGGATGATCGTTCGACCGTGCTCTCGTTGGCACTCTCTATTTTTCGCTTCTCCGTGACCGGGAACATGTGTTCCAGCGGTTCAAATTGAGATCCACCTGACCCTCTTCACCAAACAACAGCACATGACGATCGTCGCCATCCTCCTCGGCCTGCTCGCGCTCCTGGCCTTCTACGCCATCGCCATCTACAACAAGCTGGTGACGCTGAAGAACCTCGTGGCCGAAGCCTGGAGCGGCATCGACGTGCAGTTGAAGAAACGCTACGACCTGATCCCGAACCTCGTGGAAACGGTGAAAGGCTACGCCGCCCACGAGAAGGAGACCCTGGAGAACGTGACCAGGGCGCGTACCGCCGCGCAGCAGGCCACCACCGTGGAAGGCCAGCAGGTGGCCGAGCGCAACCTCAGCGGCGCGCTGATGAACCTGATCGCCGTGGCCGAGCGCTACCCGGACCTGAAGGCGAATACCAACTTCCTGGAGTTGCAGAATATGCTGGCCGTGGTGGAAGGCGACATCGAAAAAGCGCGACGGTACTACAACGGCAACGTGCGCGAGCAGAACACGCTGATCGAGAGCTTCCCGAGCAACATCGTAGCCAACCTGTTCGGCTTCGTGAAGTCCGTGTTCTTCGAGCTGGAGAACCCGGCGGAGAAGCAGAACCCTCAAGTGAAGTTCTCGTGATGCGGCGCGGGTTATTGCTGGCCGCACTGGTGGGGGCGCTCGGCGTTCAGGGCCAGGTCGAGAAGATCAACTCCTTCCACACCGACCTTACCGTGGCCCCGGACGGGCAGTTGAGGGTGACCGAGGAGATCAACATCCATGCGGAGGGCCAGGAGTTCAAACGTGGCATCGTACGTCGCCTGCCACGCACCTTCACCGACCACAACGGCCTGCAGCACCGGGTGAAGTACGCGTTCACCGCAGTGGAAGCCAACGGCACGACCTCGCCCTACCACACGACAACGGAAGGCGATGACTTCGTGCTCTACGTGGGGGAGGAGGACACCTACATCGATCGCGGCGACCACGCCTACCGCATCACCTATACCACCAAGGGCCAGGTGGGCTTCTTTCCGGACTTCGACGAGATCTACTGGAACGTGAACGGCAACGGCTGGGCCTTCATGGTCGATAGCATTTCGGCCCTGATCCACCTGCCTGCCGCCGCCCAAGTGAAACAGACCGCCTGCTACACGGGGGTGCTGGGCAGTACCGAAACGGATTGCCGGGACAGCATCATCGACCCGCGCACGGTGTTCTTCCGGGGCCGCACCATGGGCCTCTACGAAGGCCTCACCGTAGCCGTCGGCTTCCAGAAAGGCGTGGTGGCCGAGCCGCCACCGCCCACCTTTTGGGAGAAACACGCCGTGCCGCTCGTGGGCGGGTTCATCACCTTGCTGTTGCTGCTCTACTACTTCATCACCTGGTTCCGCCACGGCCGCGATCCGGACAAGCCCACGGTGATCCCGCTCTTCGAGGCACCCGACGGACTTTCGCCGGCATCGGTGGGCGCCGTGATGAACGGCGGCGCGGCCAACGAGCAGATCGCGCCGGCCATGATCAGCCTGGCCGTGAAGGGCTACATCCGCATCGAGGAGGAGAAGGAGAAGATGCTCCTGGGCCTGATCACCAAGCATACCTACACCTTGAGGAAACTGAACCCCGGCTCGGATCTGCCCAGGGAGGAACAGGAACTCCTGGACCGGATGTTCGGAAGCGGCCAGGATCGCTACGAGATCACCGGCACGTACGATCCGAGCGTGCAGAGCATGGCCAGCGCCTTCCGCCGCACGTTGCGAGACCAGTGGCACGGCTTCCTGAACAAGGGCAACAACCTCCGCTTCCTGTGGATCCCCGTGCTGTGCGTGATCGCCGCCTTCATCGCGCTCATCGTGCTGTACAACAACACATGGGAGGACAACGGCGTGGCGTTCATCATCGCGTTCCTCGCGGCCAACCTGGTGTTCTTCGTGGTGTACGTGAAGCTGATCAAGAAGCCCAGCGTGGAGAAGCAGGCCCTGCGCTCGAAGCTGCTCGGCTTCAAGATGTACTTGGGCGCGGCGGAAGAGAAGCAACTCCAGCACTTCAACCCGCCCGCGATGACGCCCGAGGTCTTCGAGAAGTTCCTGCCCTACGCCATCGCCTTCGGGGTGGAGGAAGTGTGGGGCGACCGCTTCCAGGACATGATCAGCAAGGCCCTGGTGGACCCGAACTACAGGTCCGGTTGGTACAGCGGCTCCATCCCGCACTACGGCGCGTTCTCCCGAAGCATGTCGTCCTCGCTCAACAGCAGCGTCAGTTCCAGCAGCACGCCGCCCAGCAAGAGCGGTGGCAGCGGCGGGGGCGGTTCTTCGGGGGGCGGTGGTGGTGGCGGAGGAGGTGGGGGATGGTGAGGGATGATCGCCCGGCGACCACCCCGATACGATCGTGTTCTCCAGTGAAGCCGAATTCCTGGAAGCGCTGCGGAAGTTCTACGACTGGGAGACCTCGAAGAACGTGTATCCCGAGAAGGTGTCCGAGTTCGTGGCGTGGAGGCTCATGCTGCGCTTGCTGCGGAGGTAGTGAGGTGGTCTTGTAGTACACGGAACGGATGATGCCGTTCACCGTACGCCTTCGATGCGGTCGGCGTGGACGATGACGAGCTTGTGGATCTTGTTCATCTCAAGAACTTCCTGCCAGCAGCGTGCGATGGCTTCGTGGAAGCTGCGCATGTCCATGTTACCGAGCCTTATGTGGATCACCTTCGGCGGCGGTTCGCTCAGCAGGATGCGACTGGAGAGATCGCTGTCCTTCGTGATGATCGTAAGGTTGTTCTCGCGCGCGTAGTCCCATATCAGGGTGTCGTGGCGCGCTGGGTCGATGTCGTGCTGGTGAGCTTAGTCGGTGCTGTTCCATTGGCTGAACCAGCGCGGCAGGTTCGCATCGACCAGGTAAAGGGGCATACTAAGCCGCGATGTCCTTCACGGTGAAACTGTTGCCCATCAGCGACAGGGCGAACTGCCGACAGGCTTCCAGATCCGCCGCCTCAAGCATCGGGTACTGCTTCAATACTTCGGCTTCGGGCGTACCTGCCATCAGGAACTCCAGCACGGTCTGCGCCGTGATCCGCATGCCCCGGATCACGGGCTTGCCGTTGCAGATGCGGTCGTCCACGGTGATCCGCTTAAGTAGTTCTGGGTTGGCGTTCATGAACCCAAAGGTACGCGATGGAGAACCCAACCACCACATCGCACAAGGAAGGCGGCACGATCCTCTTGTTGGAACGGCGAACACTTCATGCGCTCCGACCACGGCGACCATCCCGATACGATCATTTTCTCCAGTGAACCCGAATTCCTGGAAGCACCGCGGAAATTCTACGCCTGGGAGACCTCGAAGAACGTGTATCCCGAAAAAATCTCCAAGATTGACGTCTTCGACAGTAGGTAGGATCCCGGGAGGATGAAAGTTTGATCGCCGACTGCGCCGTCTCGTAGCCTTTGGCGGAGCACGGGTCGCATCCATCGTGCCCGCGCGAACAAGCCATCGTCGCGTCGATGGCCGGCGTGCCGCGATGCCCTCATTTCCGCCGCCGGTCACGGCAGCACGAAACGAAGCCGTTGCATGGAAGGTGCCGGGCACAGCGCGAGGTAGCTGCCGGATGGGATCGCCGATAGATCGATGGCGCCGGCCGTTGGAGCAGCGCGCAGCACCGTACGACCTGCGGCATCGATGACGCACACCTCGACCTGGGTCGGGGAGTCCAGCAACAAACGGCGACCGACGGGATCATATCTGAGCATGTTCCGAGGTGGTATCCCGGTCACGCCCGACATGTAGCTGAAGGTGACCTGCGCGCATACGACCGCCGAATTTCCGGTCATGCAGGTGAGCGTGGCGCCCGCCTCGTGGTTCACCTGGTTGGCGTAGCCACTGCCGCAGAATCCCACGTTCGCGCCGCCCTTCGCCAGCACGGTGTTGCCCGTGCCGTTCACATTCACCGTTCCGCCGCCCTCCACCAGGAAGACGCTGTACACACCATCGTAGTCGAGATCACCGCCGCTCTGGACATGGAAGCACTGGTTCGCACCGCTCAGGGCCTGCGTGCCCGTCACCACCTGGTAGTTCGCATCAATGGTGACCTCGCAGGTATCGGTGTTCGTGAGCGGGCATTGGGCCCGTGCGGCCACGGAAATAGCGAGCAGAGTGAAGAGCGGCAGGTGCTTCATGGAACCAAGGTAGGGACCTGCTTGACGAATGCCCAAGTACACCGGCATGGAGGAAGCGATCATGGCGAGCCCATCGAAGGTGACCTCTTTACGATCGCCATTGCAGTCGTCGAAGGTCACGCCATCGATGCTGGTGAGCAGGTCGATGCGAAGGGGAGGTTGCCGAACTGGATGACATTGGCCTCCTTGGTGAGATCGCCATGGTGAGCTTGAATGAGCCGACCCCAAAGTCGTCAATGGCCTTGAGCACGCGCGAAGCGTTCGCTTCGGTCGGGTTCAGCCAGATGTCGAGGTCGCCAGCGTAACGCGGATACCCATGGACGCCGACGGCATCATCGCCCACGATCATGTATTCGGCCTCATGCTGTTGGAGCGACGCTACAAACTCTTTGAAGTCTTTGCTCAGCATGTGTTGGGCCCATGTACTGTTGACGAAGGAATTCGATGGCCGCCAGGCGCGCCTCCACCTGCTGCTTGTGCCAGTATGTGCGATCGTTCTCGCCGGCCTTGAGCGTGGTGATCCGCACGGTGCGTTCCATACTGACGAGATAAGTAATGGCTCAGTTCTCATCGAGCTTCTTCACCATGGTCAAGATCGTCGCCAGTGCCTTCACTGCGCCTCACCTCCTTTGCGCACCTTGTAGAGCCGCTCACTGAAGCCACCTTTCTCCTCGAAATCACGGCCCAAGCGTTGCAGTTGGCGGTCGATCATCGCCTTCGCCACATTGGCCAGGATGCTGCCGATGTTGCCCGCGACTTCAGCCACGCTCCGCTCGGGATGCTGCATGTTGATCCCTCCCGCCCAGCGGATCAGGCTGTCGACGTCGGTGTGCCGCGCGTCGATGAGGGCCTGGCGGATCGGGTCATCGCTAGGCCACTCCTTCAGCTTGTTCTGGCGGAGAAAGGCCTGGTAGTCCTTGCGCAGTTCGGTAAGGCTGGCCTTCGCCACGTTGGTCAGGTTCATCTCCAACTTCTTCGAAGTTGCACTGAACACGCTGCCCTCGGCCACATTACGGCTCCCACTGCGCGCGGCCTGGACCATCTGGTCGCGGGTGCGGCTGCCCGGTTCGATGAACTTCTTCGTGAAGCGGGCAGTGAAATCAAAAAGCAACTCGGCCACCTGGTAACCTACCAGCTTCTCGAAGCCACCGCTCTTCGGGAAGAGCTTGCTGTTGGGCGGGCGCTCAGCCATGGTTCCAAGGTAGCCCGCCTGGCGCACATCTCTTCAGGTGGACAGGGTGGACCGGGTGCTGCGCAGCACCCGGTCCACCCTGTCCACCCGTGCGGCGGGCTTGTGGGTGCCCGAGCCAGGCCGAGCCTAATTCTGATCCAACTTCTTGACCATCGTGAGAATGGTAGCCAATGCAACGGTTTCCCCCGTTTCATCGATGACATCGACCAACCACTTCACGATCCCCCTTGCCACATCCGCTCCTTTGGGTGAGTCAGCGGTTTTGGGGCGTTTCTCTTGATCCAGTTTCTCCCGGCAGGTGAACTTCACCTGGATCGTCGAGCCTGGGTAGACGGGTTTGAGGAAGCGGCACTCTTCGATCCCGTAGTTCAGTAGCACCGGGCCTTTGGGCGGATCCACGAAGAGGCCAGCCGCACGCGAGAGGATGAAATACCCGTGCGCCACGCGGCCGGTGAAGACCGTACCCTCGAGGCTGTTCTCGTCCATGTGCGCGTAGAACTTGTCGCCGCTCAACTCGGCGAAGTCCTCGATGTTCTGCAGGGTCACCAGGTGCTTCTCGGTCAAAAGCGTGTCGCCGATGTGCAGCTCCTCGAAGTGCAGGCGGAACGGGTGCTTTTCCGTGATGTGGTAGCGCGCGCCCTGCTGGTATTGCTGTGTGAGCGCGGTGATCATGCTCGGGTGGCCCTGTACGGCCGTGCGCTGCAGGTAGTGCAGCACGCCGCGCTTGCCGCCCATCTCTTCGCCGCCGCCCGCGCGGCCGGGGCCACCGTGTACCAACGTGGCCAAGGGCGATCCATGGCCGGTGTTCTCCTTCGCCATGTCGCGGTTCAGTACCAGCATGCGGCCGTGGTGGCTGGCCGCGCCCCACACGAACTGCTGGGCATATTGCGGGTTGTGCGTGGCGATGGTGGCCACGAGCGAGCCCTTGCCCAGCTTGCTCAGCGCCACGGCATCGTCGAGGTCTTTGTAGGGCATCAGCGTGCTCACCGGACCGAAGGCCTCCACGTTGTGGCTCACCTGGTTCTTCCAGGGATCGTTGTTGTAGAGCAGGATGGGGCTCATGAAGGCACCCTTCGCGGAGTCCGCTCCAGTCACAGACACAGAGTCCGGATCGCCAAAAACCACTTGCGAGCCCTTCAGCAATTCGGTGAGCGCGCGCTTCACTTCCTCGCGTTGCGCCTTGCCCGCGAGCGCGCCCATGTTGATGCGCACCTGACTGCCGTCAGGCAGTCGCACTTCCGCACGCGGGTCGCCGATCACGGTGCTGCCCAGGCGCTTGCCCAGGGCGATCTGCACATCCTCCAGCACGTTCTGCGGCACCATGATGCGCCGCGCACCGGTGCAGCGCTGCCCGCACTTCAGCGTGATCTCGCGGCTCACCTCCTTGATGAAGAGGTCGAACTCCTCGGTGCCAGGCACGGCATCGGGGCCGAGCACGATGGCGTTGAGGCTGTCGGCCTCCATGTTGAAGGGCACGCTCTCTTCGATGATGCGCTTGTGCGCCTTCAGCATGCGGCCCGTGCTGGCGCTGCCGGTGAAGGTCACCACGTCCTGGCTGATGACGTGATCGAGCAGATCACCCGCGCTGCCCACGATCAATTGTATCGCGCCCTCGGGCACGATCCCGCTGGCGACGATGTCCTCCACCATCGCTGCGGTGAGGTAGCTGGTCACCGTGGCGGGCTTCACCACGGCGGGCACGCCGGCCATCCAGTTCACGGCGATCTTCTCCAGCATGCCCCAGATGGGGAAGTTGAAGGCGTTGATGTGTACGGCCACGCCCTCCTTGGGCACCATGATGTGGTGACCGATGAAGGTGCCGTTCTTGCTGGTCTTGACGGCCTCGCCGTCCACATAGAAGGGCATGTTGCCCAGCGTGCGGCGCAGGCTCGCGTTGGCGAAGAGGTTGCCGATGCCGCCCTCGATGTCCACCCAGCTGTCGGGCTTGGTGGCGCCGGTCTTGTAGCTGATCTGGTAGTATTTGTCCTTGCGCTCCATCAGGTGCATGGCCAGGGCCTTCAGCATGCGGCCGCGCTCGGGGAAGGTCATCTTGCGCAGGGGCGGACCGCCGACCTCGCGGGCGTACGTGAGCATGGCGCCGAAGTCCAAGCCGCCGGAGGAAGTGGTGGCAACAAGCTCGCCGGTGGAGGCGTCAACAAGTTCGGCTTGCTTGCCGGCTCCGGCCACCCACTGACCGGCCGCGTAGTTCTTGAGTTGCTCAGGCATAGGTGATGATTTCTTGGTGAATGGCGATCGGGAGATGGTGAATGGGGAGCGCATGACCATTCGCTATTCGCCAATTCGCATTCACCCGCGTTCCAGCCACCCACTCGCCGGCGATGTAATTCTTGAGTTGCATTGTGGCGAAGGTAGCCGTCGAGGTGGCTACCTTTGGACTACAGATAGAACCATGGATACCCGCGCGCTCAAGCTCGAACTGCTTGAGAAATTGGCCGCCGTGAATGATGCCGAGAAGCTGAGCGAGGTGAAGCACGTTCTCGATGGCACGGATGCCTTCGAATTGTCCGATGCCGAACTGAACGTGGTGAGCGAACGCTACGAACAATTCAAACGCGGCGAGGCGAAGACCTACACATGGGAGGAAGTCCAGCGCATGCTGGAGGAGAACAGGCGCAAGGAGCAGCGATGAGCTTCCGGCTCGTCATCCACGAAGAGGCTTATCGGGAGTTGGACGAAGCCGAGCGGTACATCGAGGCGCGACGCTCAGGCTTTGGGCGGAAGTTCCGCGCCGAGGTGGACCATTGTCTGCGGTTCATCCAAGAGCGCCCGACGGGATATGCACCACGGCGTTCGGGTTTTCGTTATGGAACGGTTGCCAGGTTCCCCTACCGGGTGATCTACAGGATCCATGAGGATGTGATCTTCATCGCAGCGGTCTATCACGGCAAGCGCAAGCCATACGGATGGATGAGCCGTACGATATAGTTCACCGACCGCGCTCGGGGAAGGTCATCTTGCGCAGGGGCGGACCGCCGACCTCGCGGGCGTAGGTGAGCATGGCGGCGAAGTCGAGGCCGCCGCTCGATGTCGTGGCGACGAGCTCACCGGTGGAGGCGTCAACGAGTTCCGCTTGCTTGCCCGAACCGGCGACCCATTGGCCGGCGGCGTAGTTCTTCAATTGCATGGTGGCGAAAGTATTTCACCTCAGAGGGCACAGATGATCGCGCATGTGGGATCCGTGGAGCGGAAGCGGACGGAGAACGCGGCCCTCCGATCGCGCGTCGCGACCCTCACGGACCCAGGCGCACCACGCGCACCGGCCGCTCGCCTCGCGCGGTGGTGATGACCAGCAAGTAGGTACCCGGAAGCTCGGGCAGCACGCAGCGCCAGCCATCAGCGCGCGGTGACACCTGGATGCGGACGCGCTGGCCCGCCGCGTTGTACGCCGCGATGCCGGTGATGCCGGGCATGCGCACCTGCACGATGCCGTCGCGCGTGGGGTCGGGGAAGACCTGTGGTCCGAGCGGCCCCGCCGCGCCGATCCCGGTGCCCACGTCCACCAGCGAATCGGCCGCCACCAGGTCGGGCGTGCCGTCGGCCGTGTCGTACATGGAGCGGAACAGGTCGATGCGCGGACCCGAGTGGCCGAACATCTCCTGGTTCCACCGCGGCGGCACCTGCTGGAACCACACCCTGGCCTTCACCTCCACGGCGCCCGTGTAACCGTTCATGGGGATGTGGTAGTGAACGATGTCGCCGCCGTTCCCTTCCACGCCGCCCGTGTCGTGATTGAAATCCACGTCGGTGGTGGCCTTGCCGGCGATGGTGACGGTATCGTAGCTGGCATGCGCCGTGCTGAAGCCGATCGGCGGCAGCCGGTTGTCCTTCAGTTTGTACACCGCGCGCAGGAGGGTGGCGGTGAAGTTGCTGTCCACGTCGCCCATCACGATCTCATAGATCTGCACCTGATCGCCCTGCGTGATCACATCGTGGTGCGGCTCGTAGATGCTGTCGTGGCCGAGCACCTCGTAGGTGCCGTCCCACCCGCCGCTTTGGAAGAGCGTGTCGCCCAGGGTCGAGAGGGCCAGCACCTGCACGAAGGAGCGCCGGTTGGGGAACCCGCCTGGGAACTTGTGGCCCACGATGTTGGTGAGGTCCACGTTCACGAAGAGCGTGTCGGGCGTGCGAGCCACCAGCTCCAGGTCCATCTCCACGGAGTTGCGCAGATGCGCCCGGCTTCGCGCGATGGTGCTGTCGAACTGCACGGGCGTGGCGGGGATGTCCAGCGGCCCGATGAGGTTCTTCATCAGCTTCAGCATGTAGGTGCCGCCACCGGTGAGGTGATGCTTGCCGAAGGGCGACTGGCCCGTAAGGAAGAGGTAGTCGGAGGCCAGGACCACCGAGTCCTGGATGCGGGGCATGTGGCAGCTCCGGCAATTCTCCTGGGTGCCGTAATAGGTCGAGTTGACGAACTCCTGCCAGATGGTCTGCTCGAAGAAGGAGATGCCCGTGGGGTTCCCATTCAGGTCCTGGCTCTGGTTGATGGCCGTGTGGCAGCCCGCGCATACCCGGCCGTCCAGGATATGCGCACCCTGGTCCGGTGTGAAGCCCACGAAAAACTCCATGATCGCCGAATTGATCTGGTCATCGGGGTACGGCCCCCACACGCGCGCGCTGTCGAAGCGCAGATCGCCTGAGAAGAACAGGCCGGCCGAATCGGGGTTCTGCATGTGGCAGGCCAGGCAGGAAACGCCGTCGTGGGCGAACACGCTGGTATCGAACTGGGCCATGGTGAACGGCGGGTGGCCCAGCAGCTTCTCTTCGAAGACCGCCAGCGGTGCATGGCATTTCAGGCAGGTGTTCTCCATCTGCTCCTTGTAGGCGGGGTTCACCAGCCCCTCATGCTCCATCTTGGCCAGGAAGAAGGGGTCGCGGGCGCTGTTCGCCATCATGGTGCCGCGCCAGTCATCGACCACGTTCACATCCACGCCGTCCTCGGTGATCATGGCGTATCCCAGCGAGTCATGTCCGTGACAGCCCGCGCATCGTCCCGCCGTCACGAACCATTTGCCGAATTGCACGGGCAGGCCCTGGAGCAGGTCACGGGTGACGGCCAGTTCCAGCGCGCCGTGCGGGCCTTTCACCGGATCGTTCGCCGATGTCCAGCCCACCACCAGAAGCACCATCCCGATCAGCCCGAGGATCACGCGGCCCTTGCGCGGCACCATCGAGGTCCCCTTCATGGCGGGCAAGTTAGGTGCTGGCGCGGACCGGAGCGCCGCCGCTGGGGATCACCACCATCGCATGGAGCCGCCACCAGCACGACCAGCGATCGATCCGATCACCCATGCGCGGCTTCGCCTTAACCTTGCTCCATGGTCGAAGAGGAAGCGGTGATCGAAGCGACGCGGGAATTCGCGCGGCTCTGGACCGCGGGCGATGCGCAGGCGATGGCCGCTTGTTTCACCGAGGATGCCGTGCGCGTGAGCGTCTTCGGCGACGTGCAGCGCGGGCGTCGGGAGATCGCGGACGCCCTGGAGCGGATGTTGAAGCACGAGGTGCCCGGTTCCTGGGTGGAACAGGAACGCGGATGGATCCGGATGATCTCGCCCGAAATGGCGATATGGCAGGGCACGATGGACATCGTGCTGCCGCCCCCCCTGCCGCGCATGAAGGGTCACGTGGTGCAGGTGATGAAGCGGGTGGGGGGGAAGTGGCTGATCCAGGAGGCTCACCCGAAGAGCTTCCCGCCCCGGCCGGGGCGGATGGGTTGATGGGCCCAACGCGGGATCCCGGCCGTCGCCGATCGATCAACCCCTTCCAACTGTGGATAAGATCCGGGGCCCCTTCCTTGAATACTGGTCGGGAAGCGCATCATCTTTGGTACCTCAAAACCAAGCAACATCATGATGAAAGATCGACTCATTGCAGCATGCGCCCTTCTGCTCCCCACGTGGCTCATGGCCCAGATCCCCAACGGCGGCTTCGAGGGCTGGTCGCCTTCGGGCATGGGTTGGGACGACCCCGACGGCTGGATCACCTGGAATACCGTCTCCTTTCCCATGGCAGGCACCCTGAGTTGCGAAGAGGGCTCACCCGGCGCGGTGGGAGCCTCATTCGCGAAGGTGACCACCCTGAGCGTGACCGGCGTCGGCATCCTGCCGGGGCTCATCTTCACGGGGGATATGACCGCCGCCGGCTTTCCTTACACCTCGCGGCCTGCGGCGATGACCGGCAAGTACCAGTATGACATCCCCGCCGGCGATGGCGGCACCATCACCGCATCGTTCACCAAGTGGGCGGGTGGCGTGCAGACGTCGGTGGGTGGCGGCGTGATGACCATCGCCCCGGGTTCGCAAAGCAGCTGGGGCTCGTTCAGCATTCCGATCACCTGGCTCACGGCGGACTTCCCCGATACGGCGGTCGTCACGGTGATGTCCAGCACCGCGGGTGGGGTGGCCGGCAGCACCGTATGGGTGGACGACCTGAGCTTCGGCGGCGCCTCGGCCGTGAGCGAGACGGCCTCCGGCGGTCTGTTCTCCGTCTCGCCCTCCCCGGTGACCGACATCCTGACGATCGACGCGGGCGAAGAGATGCAACACCTGGATGTGATCGACCTGAGCGGACGTGTGCGCTCCAGCGAAAGCATGACCGGTCTCATCGCACGCGCTGATGTGCGGGCGCTGGCCTCCGGGCTGTACGTCGCCCGCGTGCGCTTCGCTGACGGCACCATCGCCAAGCGGACCTTCATGAAGGACTGAGATCCCGACCGTCGTTGTGAGAAGGGGCCGTTCCGCAAGAGACGGCCCCTTCTTCATTCCCTGATCGCGGTCAGGGGGCGAGCGTTCCGATCGCCCACCTCCGCACGGTGACCGGGGAACAGGCACGGCCCAGACCGACCCGGTGAGTGCTTGATCATCCGGCCATGCCCGCACGGATCACCGCTTGATCCATGCGCGTCGCAGCATCCCCGCGTCGGTCCGTGCGCGCAACTGGTACGCGCCGGGCGCCAGTGGCCGGACGTCCACATCGAGGGCGTGGTCCCCGTCGGTGGGATGGGCCCGCACCAGGCGGCCGGCGCCATCCAGGATCTCCACGCTTTGCAACGACAGGTCGCTGCTGATGTGAAGGAGATCCGTCGCGGGTTGCGGCCAAACGCGGAGGCGTGCGTTCACTTGGGGATCCTCGATGCCATTGATATTCACGTTCAAGTTCTGGCATGCCGTATCCGTGGCGCAGATGCCTTCGATCTCCAGGCACACCTCGTACACGCCGGTGGAGGCGAAGGTGTATTGCAACGTTGGACCGGCGAAGCTGGCGCCATCGATCGTCCAGGTGAGATCGCCCACGCCGGTCGACGTGCTGGTGAGATCCCAGGTGAGCGGATCGCCGGTGGCCTGCGCCGTGAAGGAAGCCTCCACCGGATAGGTGCAGCACACGAACTCACGCGTGAGCGCCGGGGTGGCGGTGCCGGTGGGCCAGAGGCCGGGGTTGTGGCCGTTGCCCGGGATGGAGGTCAGGACGATGATCGTGGGGGTGTGGATGGACCAGTCGATCGACACCGGGACGCCCGTACACGCCCCCGAGCCGGTGCTGTCAAGAAGGACGGAGTAGACGCCGTTGTCGCCGGGTACGGCACGAAAGCAGGTGATCAGCAACCCGCCATCGGGCGTGCGTTCGAGGGAGATGGGGTATTCGTCGGCGGCGGTGCCGAAGCACGTGCCGCCGATCAGCGTGCCCTGGATGTCGAATTCCAGCAGCAGCGCATCGTATTCGCCATGCCCGCCGGCGATGTTCTCCGCGCGAAGCAGCGCGAGGTAATGGCCCAGCCCCGCGGGCACGATGCCGATCGGATCGAACGCGTTCCCGATCACGCGCGTCCACACATAACCGCCGCTCGCGTCGAAGCGGGTGATGAAACCGCGGGTGCCCGGTGTGCCCATGCCCAGGGTCCGTCCACCCACGAAGTAGGACGCCGTGGTGGTATCCTCCATCACGCAATACCCTTCATCGGCGCTGGCGCCGTCGATCCCGCGCGCCCAGAGTTCCTGGCCCAGGGAGTCGGTGCGCACGATAAAGGCGCTCGGCGCCGGGCCGCCCACGTCATCGCCATAGCCCACCAGGGCCATTCCGCCATCGGCGCAGCGGATCGCCTCGTAAGCCCAGTCCCAGCCCGTGGTGCCGTAGCTCCATGATCCGGTCACCGTGCCGGTGGTGTCCACCTCCTGCAGCAGCATGTCGTAGCTGCCGGCGCCTGCCCTGCGGCCCGCCACCAGCACGTCGGGACCCACGGTGGTAAGGCCATGGATCGCGTTGGAGTCGAACCCCACATCGATCAGCCGTTGATACAGCACGTTCCCGTTGAGGTCGAGGATATGCAGGATGCCATCGCGCGAGGCGGTGTTCGGTCCCATGGCATAGCCGCCGAAATAGATGCGGTCATCGGCCGCGGAAAAGCTGTTGTCGTAGATCCCTTCGTCGTTCCCTCCCTCGGAAAGGGTGCGCGTCCACAGCACCGCGCCGGTGCTGTCGGTGCGGATCACCACCAGGCCATCGGAGAGTTCGCCGCCGAAGGCGAAGCCGCCATCGGGCAGTGCGCACCCGCCCGCCACATTGGTGAGGTCGGGCACGGGAATGGTGATCTCGAAGGTGTTCTGGGCGCGGATCGCGAAGGAGGTGAGGGACGCGATGAGCAGGGCTTGTGCGCGGTGCATGGATGTGGCCTGGTGTGTTGATCGGGACAAGGATAGCCTGCGCCTGGGACATGCCCGGCGCGTGCCTGCAAGCCGCTCACTGTTTCACCAACCGCACGGCGGCGACGCCCCGGATCCCATCCATGCGCAGCACGTAGGATCCGACGGCCAGCCCGCCGAGATCGATCTCCATGTTGGTCGTCCCGTTGGTGCCCCAGGCTCCGCAGGTACGGCCCCGCGCATCCAGCAGCGTGATCCGCGCAGGCAGGGCGTGGGGTGCGAACGAGAGCGTGATCCGGTCGGTGGTGGGGTTGGGGAAGATCATGGACCCATCGTTCGCCGACCCGGCGATCCCCGTGGCGCACACCTCGAACGCGCCGGCATCCAGCGTGGCGTGCTGGCAGCGCGGCACGCCATCGGTCGGATGCACGTACTCGTACCACGCCGTGAGCGGATAGCCGCTGTTGGCCATGCCCGCCGGATACGCGAAGGCGTGCGCGGGCGATGAAGACGTGATGTGGTAGTCGTAGTTCGTCGCATCGGCGAAACCCACCGATGCGATGCTCGTCGCGCGCAGGTTGCCCAGCGTGTCGATGCTCGTGGGCCAGGCGCTCATGAAGCCGCCGCCGCCCGCGAGGATGTTGCCGTAAGCCTTGAAGAAGGTGTTGGACGGCGCCTGGAAATAGCTGCCGTTCACCTTCTCGTTCACCAGCGTGTTGTTGATCGCATACAGTTCATGCGGACCGGGGTTGCTCGTGCCCTCCATGCCGAAGCCCACCATGTTGCTGTTCTGGCTCATGGGGCCTTGCTGGATCACATTGCCGATCAGGTAGGCCTGACCGCCGTTGGGCAGATCGATCTCGCGGCTCGCTTCGCCGTCGGCCTCGTTGCCGATGCGGTTGTACTCGATCACGTTCACCCAGGCGCGGCTCTTCAGCTCATGGCCCGTGAGGGCATGGTGGCTGTAATTGAAGCGGAAGATCAGCGAGTCGATGTTGCCGATGTAGAGGTTGTGCGAATAGCCATCGCCGTAGCCGTGGTGGCCGAACTCGGTGTGTTCGATGCGCACGGTGCTGGGATGGTATTCACCGCAGAGGATGCCGTTCTCGTTGTGGTGGAACCAGCAATGCCGCACCGTGAGGTCCAAGCCCTCCAGGCGGATGCCCGCGCCGTTGTGGTCGGGCACCTGGCATTCGCTGAACTCGATCCATTCCACCGTGGCGTTGTTCCCCTGGATCACCCAGATGGCCTTGTCGCCCCAGCTGTTGCCGTTGCTCTCCAGGTGCGCGAAGCCGCCCACGCCGCGCAGCAGCAGGTCGTCGGCCGTCCACAGGGCCACATCGCCCGGATAGGTGCCGGCCAGGATGTCCACCGTATCGCCGTCGCCCACCAGGGTGCTCACCTGGCTGGGCATGGTGTAGGTCTGACCGGGGCCCACCGGCCACACGGCGGCGTGAAGGGTGCAGGGCAGGATGACCAGCAGGGTGCCGATGGCGGGGAGGGATGGCATGCATCGAAGGTAGGCCCGGCCGGGCCTCGCGCATGCGGAGCGATCCTTCCTCGACGATGCGTTCGGTCATTGCACCACCCATCGGCAATGGCCACCTTTCGCGCCTTTCCATGTTCATGACCCGCCGATCGATCCCCCTTCTGCTGGCCGTCGCGTGCAGCGCGACCGCCGCCGCCCAGATCCAGATGAACTACCAGCTGGACCCGCCGAGTTCCACGGGAGCCTTGGCGCCGTTGGATCTTGGTGGTGGCACCACGCTCTACATGTGCGAGCGGAAGTTCGGCTGGGATTCCACCCATGTTTCGTTGCTCACCACCGCCGCGGACCACACGCTGATCGATGCCTCGGCTTTCCGCGGCAACAGCCCGATCACCTTTCTGTTCGATGCGGTGCCCCTGAGCGCGGGCTACGCGCTCTGCGGCAGCCAGACCAGCGCCGGCCTCACCTATGCGTTCATCACCCGCCTGACCGGTGGTGGTACCGTGGTGGATTGGAGCCGGTCGATCGATGGCATCGGCGGGGCCGGTTTCTTCCAGGACCAGGTGGCGGCCATCGTCCCATCCGGAACTTCTTTCACCGCCTACACCAAGCGGAGCGGCATCCTCGCGGCGGGTTCCTACCGGATCTTCGGCGATGAGGGCGGGGCCACGTGGAACGGCCAGGCGATGACCGCGCCGGCCGGTGTGCTGTACAACGTGTATGGGGCGATCCCCACGGGCGTCGATGAGCACACCGTGTTCGGCGCCGGCGCGCTGGCGGCCAGTTCCCAGGATCGCTGCCTGATGGTGATGCGCACCGCCCTGACCGGCGCCACCTGGATGAATTTCTATGACATGCTCCCCAGCACCAACGCGCAATCGGAGGAGACCTTCTCGTTGATCCCCACATCCGATGGGAATTACCTGCTGACGGCCTATTTCACCACGGGCGCCACCACGTTCGAAGGCGCCTTGTTGAAGCTCGCCCCCGACGGCGGCCTGATCTGGTGCCGGCGCTATGCCGATGCCAGCGGTGGCCTCACCGTCAATGCGGTGGTGGAACTGCCGGGTGGCGGCCTCCTGGCGGCGGGCACCGACGCGGCCTACCAGATCATGCTGCTCGACCTGCTGGCGGATGGCTCGCTGTCGAACGCGCGGCGCTACCAGGCGCCCACGCCCGCGGCGGACCTCATCCAGGGGTTCTTCACCAACGGCATGGGCGAATTGAAGCTCATCGCCGCCGACAAGGTGATCAACTTCACCAGCGGGGGCGGATCATGCGACTTCTACGATGTGACTACCGTGACCTCCACGCCCCACTCCCCGGTGGTGACCACGCACCTGATGGGCAATGCGCCGTTCATCCCATCGACGACCGTTCTGAACGCGCCTTCCCGATCGAACGACCTGTCCTGGACCCCCACCTGCGTGCTGAGCAGCATGCAGGAACAGGCCGGCACCGTTGGGCCGTGGGCGCATCCGGTTCCGGCGGATGACCTGGTGCAAGTGGCCGTGCTGACGCCGCATGATCGGATCGTCGTGTACGACATGGCCGGCACCGTACGCTTCGATGGCGCGTACGGCGATGGGCTCGACGTGCGGCGATGGCCGGCCGGGGTCTATGTCATTGAGGTGCCGCGTTCGGGCTGGAGGCTGAAGGTCATCAGGGAATAGCGCCTTCTCCGGCGCGTGATGGAGCGAAGGCTCCCGCGAAGGGGGCGGAACGCTCTACTTTTCGAGCCATGTGCTCCCGCGTGCCACCCGTCCTGCTCATGGGTCTGTTCGGCCTGTCGCCTCCATCGGCCCATGGGCAGGATCCATCCCCGGCCCTGATCGGCTACTGGCACAACTGGAACGACCTGTCCGCGCCGTACATCGAGCTCGATCAGCTCGATCCGCGCTACCACGTGATCGAGATCGCCTTCGCCGAGCCCGCCATCGGCACCACGTACGACATGCAATTCGCGCCCTCCGGAACGGCGCAGCCCGTTTTCATCGCGCAGGTGGCGGCCCACAAGGCCGCGGGGCGGAAGGTGCTCATCAGCATCGGCGGTGCGAACGCCACCGTGCTGCTGAACAGCGATGCCGAGCGCGACCAGTTCGTCAGCAGCATGATGGCCATCCTGGGCACCTACGGCTTCGACGGCATCGACATCGATCTCGAAGGCTCCTCGGTGTCCATGACGGGCGGCACCATCGCGGCACCGGTCGATCCGCCGTTGATCCGCTTGATCGACGCGATCGGGGAGATCATGGTGCAGCACCGCTCGGCCACCGGAGAGAAGCTCTTCCTGACCATGGCCCCCGAGACGGCCTATGTGCAGGGTGGCCAGAGCGCCTTCGGCGGCATTTGGGGTGCCTACCTGCCCATCATCCACGCCCTGCGTGATTCGATCGACATCCTGCAGGTGCAGCTGTACAACAGCGGCAGCATGTACGGCATCGACGGCGGGATCTATGCGCAAGGCACGGCCGACTTCATCGTGAGCCAGACCGAGGCGGTGATCCAGGGCTTCAACACCACGGGCGGCTTTTTCCCGGGACTTCCTCCGGAGAAGGTGGCGGTGGGCCTGCCCGCCTGTGCTTCCGCCGCCGGTGGTGGGTACGTGGACACGGCCACGGTGCGCATGGCCATGGAGTACCTGCTGGGTGAAGGCCCGCAACCGGGGATCTACGCGTTGCAGCTGGCCGGCGGCCATCCCACGCTGCGCGGCATGATGACCTGGAGCATCAACTGGGACGCGGTGGCCGCGTGCGATGGGGCGTACGGTTATGCGGACACCTATGAACGCGTGTTCGGCGATCTCAACACCGGGCTTTCAGCGAACGGCCTCGCGCCGCTGCTGGTGATGGACCCGGTGACCGACGAACTCCGGTTCAACGCGCCGCTGAATGGCGTTGTCCAGGTCCACGACGCGGCCGGCAGGGTGGTGGCGCGCGCCTCCATGAACGGATCTTCGTTCGACGTGCGGCACCTGCGCGGGGGGCAGTATGTGTTGATCGCCACCGACGCGCGCGGGAGCCGCCGGGTGCGGTTCATGAAGGAGTGACGGGGTTCAGCGCACCACTTTTCCGGTGAACCGGGCGCCTGCAACGGTGATGGACCAGAACATCAGGCCGCGCGCCGATCCCTCCGGAAGATCGATGGTGGAGGAGAGCGGTCCGTCGTACATCGACCGGCCCCGCGCATCGAATACGCGAAGATGCCCGCTGCCGTCGGCGCCGTGTACGCGCAGATCGCCCCGGGCATCGAGCCACACCTGGTACGGAGCATCGGATCCGTGCTCATCGGTCCCGGTGACCAGCACTTCATGGGACCAGGCGGCCAGGCCGGTGTTGCCGCACGGATCGGTGTAAGCGTGGGTGAAGGTGTGGATGCCCGGTCCGGTGAAGGTGAAGGTGGGATCCGCGTCGGTCGAGGTCTGTCCGTCGGAACAGGTCCACAGGTGCGCACCGGGTCCGCCATGCAGCCAGGTGATGTCGAAGGCACCCGTGCTGCTGCTGTCGGTGGGCCATGCGTCCATGCCCGCGGTCGCGTCAAGGTTCCATGTGGCGGCGCTGTCCAGGGTGATGCTCGCGGCGATGGAGCGCAGGATGGCCGCTGTATCAGGTTGCAACGTGCCGACGAACGATGCGCCGGCGCAGTTCCTCTTGAACAAGGTGCCGTACATCACCGCGGCGGCCAGGTAGCTGCCATGCTCGCTGGGGTGGCTTTCGTCGGCCTGATAGAGTTCGATGAGCGGATGCGCATCGCGCACCTCGCGCCAGGCCATGCCCACCGGGGCGGCCCAGCCGCCGTTGTCCTGGGCGAAGCCCACATAATTGTCGCGCAGGCCCAGCTGCATGCCCTCGTAGGAACACATGAAGGGAAAGTCCGTGCAGTTCATCGCATCGCCGTTCTGGCGCCCCCAGGTCATGTAGAACACGGGCATGGTGCAGGTGTCGTTCGCCTCGATGAGGCCTGCGAGGAAGGCCGCATCGGCATCGGATCCGGTGGCCCAGGTGGGCAGCGCGCCCAGCTGGCTCTGTTCCTGCAGCACCACGAAGTCCCATGCCTGGCTGCTGATGGCGTTGAGCGACGCGGCGTTGGTGCCGTGCCCTTCGAGGGTGAAGCCGCCGGGCGCCACCATCTGAACGATCAGCGTGTCGCCCATGCTGAGCGCGAGCTGCTGCACCAGCCCGGGCAGGTCGTTGACGGCGGTGTAACTGTTGCCCAGGAACAGGACGGAGGTCTGCTGGGCGCATGCCATGGTCGCGCAGAGCATGGCGGTGCAGGAGAGGTGACGCATGGAGATGCAAAGGTGTGAAGGAGCCGGCATCATGGTCCGTCGCAAGGTCGTTCCGCGATGCCGCCCATGCGATGGCACATCACGTTACCTTGTCCGCCATGGTGAAGCCGGAAGTGCTGGAGTTCACCCCGAGCGTCGGAGCGTTGACGGTCGGCGTGGAAATGGAGCTGCAGGTGCTCGATGGCCGCACGCTGCGCCTGACACCGCGCGCGCCGGAGATCCTGGCGGGGGTGAGGGACCTGCGCCTGGTCCACGAGATGTTCCGCAGCACCATCGAACTGGTCACGGGCATCTGCACCACGGCGCGCGAAGCGGTGGACGACCTGGCGGCGACCCTGCTGAACGTGCGCAAGGCCGGTGAAGCCATGGGCCTGCGCTTCGCCGGCACCGGCACGCACCCGCTGGCCGACTACAACGACCGGCTGGTGATCGCCAGCGCGCGCTACCTGGACCTGCTGGACCGCAACCAATGGCTCATCCGGCGCATGGCCGTGTACGGGCTGCACGTGCATGTGGGCATGCCCTCGGGCGATGCGTGCATCCGCCACTTGAACGCCTTCCTGCACCTGGTGCCGCACCTCATCGCGCTGTCGGCCAGTTCGCCGTTCTGGCGCGGAACGGATACCGGCCTGTGCGCGAGCCGCCCGACGGTGTACGAGGCGCACCCCACCTCGGGCCTGCCCGTGCTGGTGCGCGACTGGGAGGAGTTCAACGCCGTGTATGCGAACATGGTGGCCACCGGATCGGTCAACAGCATGAAGGACATCTGGTGGGACCTTCGGCCCAGCCCGGGTTACGGCACGCTGGAGATCCGCATCTGCGACGGCCCGGCCACCATGGCCGAACTCGGCGCGATCACCGCGTACATCCGGGCCAACGCCGCGCACTTCCGCGAGGTGGAACGCGTCGAGGAGGGGCCCGCGCCCGATCTTCCCGTGCGGTGGGTGCTGCGCGAGAACAAGTGGCGCGCGCTGCGCTACGGGCTCGATGCCACCGTCATCGCCATGCACGACCTGTCCGTCCGTCCGTTGCGCGAGGCGATCAACGAACGCCTTGACCGGCTCACCGCCCACTTCAAGGCGACCGGCGAAGAGCATCACCTCGCCTTGCTGCGCGAGATCTGCACGCGAGGCAACAGCAGCGACCGGCAGCGCGCGGAGTACGCGCGCAACAACCAGGTGGAGGACGTCGTGCGCTTCAACGTGCGCGAGTTCGAGGCCGGTGCGCCGGTCTGGGCATAGGAGGATCACCCCCGCCTGATCGCGTAGATCCACTCGTCCCGCACCACGCCGTTCTTGATCAGTGTGCCCTTCAGCTTCGCTTCAAGGGTGAACCCCGCTTTCTCGAGCGCCTTCTTCGAAGCGAGATTGCCGCCGAACGGGGTCGCGTAGATCCGTGTGATCTCCGGGAAGGCTTCGAAGCCGAGACGCACCATCTGCTTGATGGCCCCGGTCATGATGCCCCTGCCGCGATGTTCCCGCGCGAGCCAGTATCCGAGTTCCATGTTGAGGCGCCAGAGATCCTGCTTGGGATGCGGTCCGATGGCGCCGCGGCATTCGCCGCCGATGTCGATGCAGCGGCGCAGGGGCGGGCCGCCGATCGTGTTTTCCAGGAAGGCGCGCCCATCGGCTTCCGTGTAGGGGTGGGGGAACGCGTCGGTGAGGTTGGCCGCCACCGTAGGGTCGTTGGCGTGCTTCACCAGCGCGGGCAGGTCTTCCATGCGGAAGGGGCGCAGAACGAAGGGCGTGGCGGTGCGGGAGGTCATTGTTCCACGAGGCGCGGCGCCTTCGCTCCGAGCCGTACCGCGCGGGGGGAGGCCGGCTGGAACGCACACACGTGGATGACGGGATCACCGCCCGGGATCAACGGTCCATCGGTCATCCGGAGCCGGTCTTCCGTTCCCCGGTGGATCTCCTGCGGGCGGTTCACGTGGTCGTTGTCCACCACCAGGTCGATCAGCAGGGTGGCGCTGTCGAGCGGGAAGGAAAGCTGGGAGCGCAGGTCCGGGATCCCCTCCAGATACGCCAGAAGCGGCAACGATGACGTTCGGACGGGATGCATGAGCGCGGATCGCACGCGAATGTCGGGCGCGGATGCATCCG
>CAYMXP010000031.1:0-40910 GCA_964394425.1 uncultured Chryseobacterium sp.
TTAGGACGCGTCCCTTTCACGGATGAAACAGGGGTTCGATTCCCCTACGGGCTACAAGGAACCCGCGCTCAGCGCGGGTTTTCTTTTAGCCCGTAGGGGAATAACGCTCGCTACGATCCCGCGGATCTCCGCTTCGCACTTCCTATGCGCTACCCAGGGACCCGCGCGGCGCGCGGGTCCTTTGTTCGTTCCGGGTCGCGACCGGGACCGGACCCTTTGATCACCGGTCGATGTGGGGTGGGTGGGCACGAATGACGAAAGCGCCCCCTGGGCGCCTCCGTCTTCCTTGACCAATACAGCGTCCGCTTTCCGGACGGGGAGGTGCCAGGCACTAAGCCGGCGGCAGCAGCACCTTGTCGATCACGCACACCAGCCCGTTGCTGGCCGGCACGGTGGCCACCACCTTCGCGTCGTTGATCATCACCTGTCCATCCTTCACCGTGAACTTCACGTTATCGCCGTTGACCATGCCGAGCGACTGGCCATCGCGCAGCATTTCAGGCTTGAACACACCCACGGCCACGTGGTATTGGAGGATGTCCTGCAGATCGGCCTTTTTCTCCGGCTTCAACAAGCCCTCCACCGTGCCGGTGGGCAGCGCATCGAAGGCCGCATTGGTGGGTGCGAAAACGGTGAAGGGACCTGCGTTGCTCAGGGCATCCACGAGTTCAGCGGCCTTCACGGCCGTTACGAGCGTGGAATGGTCCGCGGAGCCCACGGCGATGCCCACCACGTTCTTCTGGGAAACGTCATCCACCACGGTGGATTGGCCGCCGTCTTTCAGTCCTTCGGCGGCGCTTGGAGCGGTCCCCGGCTGGGTCGCCGTGCCGCAAGCCGAGAGCAGGAGCGTCAGGGCGGCGGTGATCATGGATTTGGTCCGGTCGTGCATGGGTCGGGTTTGTTGGGGTGAAGGTCGTTCCGGTGAGGCGGGTGTTCCATGACCTTGGGCGATCAACGGGATGATCCTTCTCAGGACCGGTCACAGGTCCTTTCGGGTGAAGATGCGCAGGGCACCCCACGCCGGCCAGGCGATCCACAGCAATAGAAGGAGGAAGGAAAGCAGCATGCCGCCCGTGGAGCCGAAGAATTTCTGGTACACCGCCCCCGTATAGCCGAGCAAGGCCGCCAGGTCGATCTTCAGCATCACCAGGATCCTCGCCAGATCGATGGGATCCAATGCGGCCAGGGGCACGATCACTGGCTCGATCGGCCGGTCGCTGAAGGCGAACATGACCCACAGCAGCAGCGCATCATAGACCAGGGCCAGCACGACCCAGATGATCAAGCCGATGCCGACACCCCTCGCGCGGTCACGGTGCGTCACGGCCACCAGCATGCCCAGGGCAACGAACACCAGCGTGAGGGCCGAGCCGGTGAGCAAAAGCGTCCGACCCACCGGCCCCGGAGCGATCGCCAGCACCGGCATGCCCACCCCCACAAGGAAGGCGGCGAGCATCGCCATGCCCGAGGCGAGCAGCTGGCCCAGCAGGATGGACCGGCGGTGCAGCGGCTGCACGGCCAGCAGCACGGTGAACTCCGACCGGTCGTAGGAATGAATGATGGTGAATACCAGGGCGATCAGCGGGACCAGCACCAGGACCACCTGCGTGAGGCTGATCAACGCCTTGGCCGGCTCGGCCTCCAGTTGGAACAGGCCGGTGCTGATCAGCAGCAGCAACGCGGCGTAGCCGATCACGAACTTGTTCCGTGCCAGGTCGATCAGCGTGTACTTAGCGACTTTCCACATGCGCGGGAGGGAGGCTCGTGATGAATTTGGGCAATGCGGCGGACAGCGCGTGCTCGTTGGTGGCATCCAGGATCGTTTCCGGAGGCAGCAGGAAGCGAAGGAGCCCATCCTGCAGGTAGGCCACGCGATCGGCGAGTTGCTGCACCTCCTCCATGACATGGGAGGTGATGATCACCGTGCCGCCCTGCCGGCGGGTGTCCTTCACGGCATCGATCAGTGTGTGCGCGCTCACCGGATCCAGTCCCGCGGTGGGCTCGTCGAGCACGAGCACGCCGGGGCGGTAGCGCAGGGCCAGCACGGCGCTCACTTTCTGGCGCATGCCGCCGCTGAGCGACGACACGCGCTTGTCCAGCAGGGCATCCACCTCCAGGGAGGCGATCAAGCGATCATCGGTGGAGCCGCTGCGTGCCCGGCGGATGTCGTTCATCATGCGGAGCAGCTGATCAACGGTGAGTTCGCTGGGGAATGCGGCGAACTGCGGCATGTAGCCGATCGGCCTGCGAAAAGCCGGATCGGGGCCGGCCTTCCGCCCATCGACCACGACCTCGCCCTCGGTGGGCCGCACCAGCCCGAGCAGGCATTTGATGAGCGTGGTCTTGCCCGATCCGTTGGGTCCGATCACCATCACCGTTTCACCGGCCACCAGGCGGGCGTTCACCCCGCGCAGGGCCCAGAGCTTCCCATAACGCTTGCCCACCGCGTTGAACACCACCCTATCCATGGGGAGGACGCATCAAGGGGGTGAGGTCCTCCAGGGCTTTCGGCGTGAGGGAGGGGAGAAGCCGCTCTCCCTGATCGAGCAGCTGCACGAGCAGGCTGCGCGAGAGCACCATGGCGTAGGGCATGCGTTCGGCCACCAGCGCGAACACGCCCAGCGGCCGGTGGGGCACGTCGCCGGTGCCGTCCCGGTCGAGGTCGTAGCCCTGGTAGCGGTCCCAATAGTTGCCGGCCAGGGTGTTCAACACCAGGTCGCCGGTGGTGGTCACGTCGAAGGTGTTGCCGCCGAAGGTGTTCGCCGAGACCACGCACCCGGTGCTGTTGGCGAAGAGCCGCAGGGCCCAGCCGTTGGAGCGGAAGATGTTCCCCTTGATGGTGGCGCGGTTGCAGCCGTCCACCAGGAGGCCGGTGGTGTTGTCCACGAACACGTTCTGTTCGATGTGCGCGTCGTTGATCTCCTTCAGGAGCAGCCCGTAGGCGCTGGCGCCCCGGTTGCGCTCGAAGCGGTTGCGCACCATCTCCACCTCGCGGGTGAACATGACGGCCACGCCCGCGCCATTGTCCTGGAACACGTTGTCCGAGTATGCGTCGCGGTGGCTGAACATGAAGTGCAGGCCGTAGCGCGCGTTGAACGCGCTGTGGTTCCCCCGCACGTGCGAGTCGGTGACGAACTCCAGGTAGATGCCGTCGCGGTGATGTTCCACGATGTTGTTCTCCACGCCGATGTGCGCGCATTTCCACAGGTGGATGCCGTTGGCTCGGCGGTTCTCGGGCGCTGCGGGGTCGCCCGCCAACCGGTTGTCGCGCACCAGCGCGCGATCCACGCTGGAGAGGTGGATGCCGAAGAAGCAGCGCTCGAGCACGTTGTCGGTGATCTGGATGTCGGTGACGCTGATGCACTTGATGCCCGCGTTGTCGTTCATGTCGCTGACCACCGTTCCGCGGATGATGAAGCCCCGGATGGTGACGTGGGCGGCCTTCACCACGAGCACGTCGCCGGCGCCTTGCGCGTCGATCACCGGCCTTCCTTCGCCCAGGAGCACCACCGGCCGCTCGATCGTGATCGTGCCCTCGCGGTGTTCGCCGCCCCGCACCAGCACGGTGTCGCATTCGGCGGCGATCGCCAGCGCATGCCTGAGGCTCGTTTCCCCGCCCGGTCCCACGATGCAGGTGCGTCCAGGGGCGGCCGCCGCGACGACGAGGCCGCATTGGAGCAGGATGGCACGAAGGGGCCTCATCGGTCCACCAGGGCGGCTCGCATGGCCTGGAAGTCCAGGCGTTCCCCTCCGGCGGTCGCTTCCGCCGCGGTCCGGTCCTCGTCCGTTGCGAAAGCCGCGGTGTTGCCGCCCATGGGGCTTGGCAGCCGTTCGCTGCGCAGGTAGAAAGCCGTCGTCGCGTCGATCAAGGTGCCGGGATGGGCGTGATCGCTCACGTACCAATGGGCCACCTGGTCCTCGGCGATGCCGCCATCGGCCACCTGTTGCACCATGCATTCGGGCGAATCGAAATGCCAGGTGCGATCCTTCCTGGTGACGATCGCCGCGGCGTACTGCCGGTCCACCACGTTCATGCGGCACGAGGCGCACTCGGCCTGCCCGAAGGGGATGACCGGCGGACCGCCCGGTGCGCACCCTGGGAGCAGCACGGCCAGGATGCCCACGCCGGCGGCCGCTTCCGCCGCCGCGACCGTCGCGCGCGCCAGGCGTTTGGCCCGCAGCCAGAACGTGTGCGCCCGTCGCCATTCCACCAGCCAGATCAGCAAGGCCGCCACGATCACGGCGAAGAGGATCCATCCACCGGTGTCAGGCAGGGACCATGCATCGAAGTTGAGCAGCTTCTTATGCCCGAAGAGCGGTGGCTGGTAGGCCATGCCCTCCACTTTGATCGCGGCGTGGGGGTCCAGGTCGTGCCCGTATTTGAACCCCCAGGCGTACATGTCCCACATGGCCCACAGCACGTAGGCGCCCAGGCCGATCAGCCAGCTGAACAGCCCCGCGTTGCGCCCGATGATCGCCGCGACCAGTCCCCAGATGATCAGCAGGATGAACGCATAGCGCATGATGTTGAACTCGGGGAACATCTCGTTCTTGATCGTGTCCATCCCGATGTAGTGGTTCAGGCCGTTGATCTTCTCCACGTCGCCCGTGAACCGGTCGTGGTAGATCTGGATCGCCAGGCCTTCGGGATATTGCGGCGCCATCAGGTCGATCCTCCAGATGGGGACGAAAAGCAGCGCGCCGATCGACAGGGCGGCCAGCGCCACCAGGATCCGGGAAATGGGATGGATGTGTTTCATGGTTTCTTTTCAAGGTCCTTGAAAGCACGGGCGGGACCCGGTGAGGATCCCGCCCGGAGCTTTCGATGATCGGCGGGCCGGGATCTACGACCCCGCATCCACCGAACGGGTCTCCGCCTTGAGCTCGACGTTGCTGCCGGCAGGCGACACGCGCACGTAGCCCGACATCTCCTGGTGGAGCGCCGAGCAGAAATCGGTGCAATAGATGGGCACCACGCCCACCTGCGTGGGCACCCACTTCAGGGTCTGTGTCTCGCCGGGCATGATCAGGATCTCGGCGTTGGCCGCGCCTTTCACCGCGAAGCCGTGGGGCACGTCCCAATCCTGCTCCAGGTTGGTCACGTGGAAATACACCTCGTCGCCCAGCTTCACCCCTTCGATGTTGTCCGGCACGAAGTGCGAGCGGATGCTGGTCATCCACACATGCACCTCCTTGCCCTTGCGCTCCACCTTGGCTTGCTTCTCGCCCTTGGTGGCGTAGGGGTGCATGTTCTTGTTGATGTCGAAGAACTTCACCTCGCGCTGGCGCACCAGGTCGGCGGGGATGGCCTGGGCGTAGTGCGGCTCACCGATGGTGGGGAAGTCCAGCAGCAGTTCCATCTTCTCGCCATCGATGCTGAAGAGCTGCGCGCTCTGCGTGAGTTCTGGGCCGGTGGGCAGGTAGCGGTCCTTGGTGATCTTGTTATAGGCGATCACGTACTTGCCCCAGGGCTGCCTGCTGTCGCCGCCGGGCACGCAGAGGTGGCCGATGCTGTAGTAGGTGGGCACGCGGTCCAGCACCTCCAGGCTCTTCACGTTCCACTTCACGATCTCGCTGCTCACGAACATCGAGGTGTAGGCGTTGCCGTTGGCGTCGAATTCGGTGTGCAGGGGGCCCAGGCCGGGCTTCTGCACCTCGCCGTGGAGCACCTCCTCGTACTTGAGCACGGGAATGCCCATGAAATCGCCGTCGAAGCTCTTCGCGTCGATCGCCGCCTTCATCTTGTTGAAGTCGAACACCGGGATCAGCGCCGCGAGCTTGCCGCTGCCCACGATGTACTGGCCGGTGGGGTCCACGTCGCAACCGTGCGGCGATTTCGGACAGGGCATGAAGTACAGCAGGTCGGTGAGTTCGCGGGGGTCCAGCTGGACCACCTCCTCCATCACCGTGCTTTCGGCGCCGTGCGTCTCGTCGTTGTACCAGTTGCTGTAATGCTTGGCGGGCACCTTGCGGCCCTTGCCCGCCTTGACGTACTCCTCGGCCTTCTTCCAGTTCACCGCCATGATGAAATCCTTGTCGCGCTGGCTGGCGTTCACCTCAAGCAGGCTGAAGGCCTGCTCGCTGTTGTAGCAGCTGAAGAAGAACCAGCCATCGCTCACCAGCTTGCCGGTGTGGCTCAGGTCGAAGTTCATGCCCGGGGTGATGATCTGGAAGGCGATGGACATTTTGCCCGTCTCCGGCTCCGGATGGATGAAGCTCACCGTGCCCTTGAAGTTCTCGCGGTAGGTCTCGATGGGCACGTCGCGCTCCGCATCGGTGCCCATGGGGATGCTGAAGCGCGTGCCGCTGACCACGTACTCGCTGTTGGGGGTGGTGAAGGGCGAACTGTGGTTGCCCCCGCAGTTCGGGATCTCGATGATGCTCCTGGTGCGGAAGGTGCCCAGGTCCACCAGCGCGATGCGGGGCGTGTTGTTGCCGTTGATGAAGCACCACTTGCCGTCGGGGATGCCGTCGGTCTGGGAGAGTTCCGGGTGATGCGAGTCATCCCACGGAACGAAGCCGTGGGTGGTCATCAGCATGGGCTTGGTCTCTTCGCTGTAGCCGTAGCCGCTCTGCGGATCCTCGCTGAACACGGGGATGTTGCGGAGCATGCGCCCGCTGGGCAGGCCATAGACCGAAAGCTGGCCGCTGAAGCCGCCGCTCACGAAGTTGTAGAACTCGTCGTAGGAACCGGGTTTGACATAGACCCTGCCGGCGGCATCGCCTTGCACGGCGGCCTGGGTGGTGTTGGGTCGGCAGCCCTGCAGCGTGTTGAACAGCAGGAACAAGCCCGCGCCGGTGGCGAGGACGGTGAGGGCGATCAGCGGTCGTTTCATAGGGGGGTTGGTGGGTGTCAAAGGGTGCGCATGAACTCCAGCAGCTGCCTCGCCTCGTCGAAGGAGAGGTTCTGGTTGGGCATGCGGACGAGGCATTGCTCGAGCTGCTTTTGCGCCTCCGGATCGGAGGAGAGCATGGCCTCGGTGTTCATGATCATGTTCATGATCCAGGGGCTCTGGCGCCGCTGGGTGATGCCCTTCCAGCCGGGACCCACGATGCGGTTCTCGCCCAGGCTGTGGCAACTCAGGCATTTCAATTCATAGGTGGACTTGCCCTCGGCGACCATGGCCTGGTCGATCTCGCCCATCTTGAGGTCGGCCAGGGTGATCATCTTGCCTTTATCGGCCTCGGCGGCCGGTGCGGGTGCGGGGGTTCCCGGGGGGGCTTGTTTTTCCTGCGTTCCTCCGCCACCGCATCCCGTCATCAAGGCGATCGTGCCGATCATGGCGATGCCGAGCGATGCCGCATCTCTCAGGTGCTTGGTCATTGTGAAGCTGTGTTGCATCGCGGTCCGAAATTGGACCGTGGCGCGAAGGTAGGTTCTGAGTTCCCTCAGCTCTTCGGCTGATCTTTGGCGGCGCCCGTTGGATCGGGATCACCTTTGTTGCCTCCTGGAGCGCGATGCGCAAGCTGTTCACCTGGGCCCTTGTCTTTCTGGCGATCGCGGCGACCATCGGGGCGCTGCTTCGGCTGATCTACGTGGTGGAGCTGCCCTGGCTGCACTTCAGGGCCTGGCTGCATGCGCACTCGCACGTGGCCATGCTGGGCTGGTTGTTCACCGGCATCTTCATCGCCCTGCTGGACCAGGACCGGCGCAGCCTGCCCACGCGCACGGAGAGCTGGTTGTTCGTGGCCGCCTTGGTCGCCGTGGGCGGCATGCTCATCGCCTTCCCGATCCAGGGATACGGGACCTGGTCGATCGCCTTCTCCGTGCTGCACATGCTGCTGGGCTATGGCCTGGTGCGGATCGCCTGGTCCAACACGATGCACTGGCCGGCGGCCGGCAGCCGGCTGCTGGCGCGCATCGCGCTGATCATGCTGGTGGCCTCCACGATCGGCATCTGGGCCATGGCGCCGATCATGATGAGCGGCATGGCCGGTTCGGAGATCTACTACTGGACCATCCAGTACTTCCTGCACTTCCAGTTCAACGGATGGATGTGGTTCGGCACCATGGCCATCGCGAGCCGGTGGGCCGAACTGCACGGGGTGCCGGTGCGCATCGATCGCTTCACCACGGCGCTCTGGCTGGCTTCGGCCATTCTCACCTTCGCGCTGGTGATCGCCTGGTCGGAGCGTTTCCTGTCGGTGGTGGCGGTGAACTCCCTGGGCGTGCTGTTGCAGTTCTGGGCGGCGTGGCGCACGCTCATGGCCATGCGGCGGGCCAGGCCGCAGGCGAGGGTGAAGACCACGCGCTGGATGCGCGTCTGCATCGGCATGCTGCTGCTGGCCATGGGGGTGAAGGTCACGATCCAAACGGCGGTGGCCTGGCCCACCATGGCCGACATGGCCATGACCATCCGCAACTACGTGGTGGGGTTCATCCACCTCAACACGCTGGGGGCCTTCACCAGCCTGCTCTTCGCCCATGCCCTCATGCGCCGATGGTTCGATGAGCGCCGCCTGAGCGTGAGGATCGGCCTGGTGATGTTCTTCAGCGGCGTGCTGCTGAGCGAGCTGCTGCTCTTCCTGCAAGGCACGCTGCTCTGGGCCGGGAAGGGGCTGATGCCCGGGTTCTATGTGACCCTGTTCTGCGCCTCGGTCCTGCTGCCGGCGGGTGTGCTCACGTTGCTGGCCGGCATGTTCCTGGGCCGTCGGTCGGGTCGCGTGGCGGGCGCCTGAACGGCCGCCGTGCCACCGGGTCCCTTCAGCAGGATGAACAGGTAGATGCCCGCCAGCATGCCCAACCCGATCAACAGGCCGAAGCCGGCGACCACGAACACCTTGAGCACGTCGATCACCGGCGCCATCAGTTCCTGGAACACGTCGATGCCGAGGGCCACCTCCCGGTAACCCTTCACCGCACCGGCCACGATCAACGCAAGCCAGAAGACCGCGAGGCTGACCGTCGTGATGTTCAGGCCGGCCATCACCCGGCCCCGGCCGCGGCGCTCCAGCTCATCGATGCCCAGCACGTGACCCAGCGCGGCCATCAGGATCATGGTGTTGATGCCGATCGTGGCGCCCATGGAGTGCGCCACGGTGATGTGCGTGCCGTGCGTGTAGCGGTTGATCGCCGGCACCGACATGCACAGCACCAAGGCGAGGTTGAGGAAGACCCACGCTTCCGAGGCCACCAGGAAGCGATAGGTGAGCAGGTGCTTGAACCGCCGGTGCTCGGCCAGCTTGTTCCGGAAGCCCTGCACGATGCTCAGGAAGAACACGAACTCCGTCATGCTGATGGCATAGGCCACGTGGCGCATCCAGCCCGCGCTGGGCACGGGGTAGAGGTGGTGGCCCCAGTTGAACATCAGGTTGCTCAGGCCCAGGAACCAGAAGAAGAACGCCTTCGGTCCCCGAGCCAGGCTTTCATCGCCGCTGATGCGCACCATGAGGTACATGGCCAGCCCGTAGATCATCTGGTTCCACGCGCCCACCATGGCGCCGTTCGACTTCCACTGCACGGTGATCTCCCGCAGGAAGGTGTCGCGGAACCAGGGGATGTGGTAGAGGTTCTGCTCCAGGAAGGTCACCAGGAAGAACACGATGCCCGTGGTCCACATCCATACGTATATCGGCGGGTCCTTGGGGCGCCGGGACCATGCCCGGAAATAGTCGGCCATCCACAGCAGCCAGGCCAGCAGGAGCGGAACGCACAGCCAGGGCGGGAACTCCCAGTATTCGCGCCCGCCGAACCGGTGCAGCGCATAGAACACGAACACCGCCAGCGTGGTGGTCATCCACAGCACCATGAACGCGCGCAGCGGCCTGCTCTCGGCATGCGCCCCGAAGGCCTGCTGCTTGAAGTGGATGATGCCCGCCGTGGCGCCGCCGAAGATCCAGAACAGCGCCGCGGAAACGTGCATGGGGCGCAGTTGCACGAAGGGCAGCCACGCGCCCAGTCCGGGGTAGACGAAGGCGAGGCCGGCCAGCACGCCGAAAACGAGCGTGGCCAGCAGCATGATCAGCGAGAAGGCCAGGAAGGCGCGGGCGTACGGGCTCATGTCAGCGCTCTTCGAGGATGAAGGTGCCCGTCCAATGCACGGCGCTGTCAGGCACCCGGGTCGATCCCGAACGATCCACCCAGCGCAGGAACGCGATCAGGTCGTCCATCTCCTCCTCCGTAAGGTCGTGCGCGGGCATCCGGCCCGTGCCGTGGCGGACAAAGGTGCGGATCACGGCCTCGTTCCGCCGGGTGGCCACGTTGGTGAGGTCCGGTCCCATGTAGCCGCCCAGGCCGTAGAACTGGTGGCAGCTCTGGCAGTTCTGCTCCTGCCACAGCCGCATTCCGTGGCGTGCCGCCCGATCGGGTCGTTCACCGCCCTCCCCCAGGTCGTTGTACACCACCACGGTATAGATCCCGAACAACAGGCTCAAGGCGATCAGGATGCTGCGCATGGCCGCGGGCATAGCCCCGACAAAGAAGCCTTCGCTCAGAGGCTTCGGCGCTGACCAATGTCATGTGGGGCCTTGCGCACCGCTCCTTGCTTTGGTGGCCATGGCGATCAACGCGCTTCGATGCGATGCCCATGCACGAGGATCCGGCCAAGGCGCGCCTGAGCGCGTGATCCGGTCCGTTGCGGATGTGAAACCATCATAACCCCCGATACATGCACCTGCGTTCTTTCCTTCTGGCCCTGGCGCCGGCCTCCATCGCGCTCGCGCAGAACCCCCTGCCCATCCCACCCGCCCTCGATCTGGACACCTTCGACCTGGTGGTCGATGAACACGTCCACCAGTTCTACCCGGGGGTGAACACCAGCACCTATGGGGTCGGCGTGCCTTACCTGGGCCCCACGCTCATCTTCCACACCGGCGACACGGCGCGGATGCGCGTTCACAACCAGCTGGCGGAGATCACCAGCATGCACTGGCATGGCCTGCGCGTGCCCGCCGAGTTCGATGGCGGTCCGCCGCGCGAGATCGCACCCGGCGACACCTGGCATGTGGAGTACCAGGTGAAGAACCCGGCGGGCACCTATTGGTACCATCCGCATCCGCATGAACTCACCGCCGAGCAGGCCCACAAGGGGGTCGCGGGCTTCATCATCGTGCGGGACGACGACGAAGCCGCGCTGGACCTGCCGCGCACCTATGGGGTCGATGACTTTCCCGTGGTGGTGCAGGACCGGCGCTTCGCGCCCGGCGGCGATTTCGTCTTCGGTCCGTACGGCGATTCGGTGCTGGTGAACGGCACGCCGCACGCCTACCTCGAATGCCCGGCCCAGGTGGTGCGCCTGCGCCTGCTCAACGGATCCAACGCGCGCGTCTATCCGCTCGGGTTCGAGGACAGCACTTCCTTCCACTTCATCGGCGGCGATGGCGGATTGCTCAACGCGCCCGTCGCCATGGACCGCCTGTGGCTGAGCAACGGCGAGCGCGCCGAGGTGCTCCTGGACCTCACCGGCATGGAAGGCGACAGCCTGCTGCTGATGAGCTTCGGCAGCGAACTGCCCCAGACGGTGCCCGGCGCCAACAACCTCATCTGGGAATCCAGCTACCTGAACGGGATCGACTTCCCCGTGCTGCGCATCCGCGTGACCGCACAAACCCCCGCGCCGGTCACTTCGATCCCCGCGGCGCTGGTGACCGTGACGCCTTACGACGAAGCCGACGCGACCAACGCGCGCACCAAGGTGCTCTCGGGCACGGGCATGGTGGGCATGGGCATGTTCTACATCAACGGGCAGATGTTCGACCTGTCCGTGATCAACGACACCATCATGCTGGGGGCCACCGAGGTGTGGACCATTCCGAACATCTCCAACATGGCGCACCCCATGCACATCCACGGCGGTTCGTGCTACATCCTGGACCGCAATGGCGTGCCGCCTCCGGCCTGGGAAGCGGGAGCCAAGGACGTGGTGCTGATCGACGCCGGCGACACCGTGCGCGTGATCATGCGGTTCGACGACCTCACCGGCGACTGGCCCTTCATGTACCACTGCCACAACCTGATGCACGAGGACAACATGATGATGCTCCAGTACAGCGTGGTGGATCCGAACGTGGCGGTCGCGGAAGGCCCGGCCGGGGGAACGCTGCATGCCTTCCCATCGCCCACCACGTCAACGATCACCTACCAGAGCAGCGATCCGGTCACGCAGGTGTCGATCACCGACATGGCCGGGCGCATCGTGCTTTCCCAGCGGCATGCTGGATCGACGCAGGGCGAGGTGGATCTTTCCGGGTTGCCCGAAGGCCTGTATGTGCTGGAGGCGCGGAACGGCGTGAAGACCGCACGGACGATCGTGGTGAGGGCGGACAACTGAGCCGGAGCCTCACTTGCCCACCGGTAGATGGGCCATGGCATCGTCGCCTTCGCGCTACCTTGCCCTGTCCCCGTGACGCGCGATCATGCCGCTGGAACAAGACATCTCGTCCTTCCTGAACGGCCCCGCCGTCCGTTCACGCCTTGACCAGATCGAACGGTTCCGCCCGGTCGCGCGCGAGATCCTGCGGGAGTTCGTGAGCAAGGAGCACATATCCGATGACGATCTCTCCGCGCTGATCCACCTGTTCCGGCCCAAGCCCGTATCGCGCGAGCTGGCCGGCAGGTATCTCGCGCACATCGTGCCTGATGCCGGCAAAGCGGCGGCATTGGCCGATCGACTGGCCGCGACGGGGTTGGGAGGATTCACGGCCCCCGGCCGCCTGCGCATCCACAGCCACACGCCCGCGCAACTCCGCGTCGTGCATGACTTCCTGCGTCAGGCCTTCGCGGTGAGCACGACCGCTGATGCCGCCCGGCTGTGCAGGGAGTACGATCGGAAGAACATCCGGTACGTCACCCCTGGGATCTACTCCCCCTGGCTGCACTACATCGCACCGGATCTGTTCCCCATCATGAACGGCGCCACGCGCTCGTTCTATCGCGCTCAAGGGCTTCCGAATGAGTATTCCGAGCTGATCGAGCGTCTTCCCGCGCTCACCGCCCGGCTCGGCATTTCCGATCTCGGCCTGCTGGACTGGTACATCTACCAAAACCCCAATGGCGAGCAAAAGGACCCGAAGGACGGCGCATGGCGGGCAGCGGAATGGATCAGGGAGATCCTGCGCGAGGATTGGGAACTGTTCTTCGACACGTGCAACGAGGTGATCGAACGTTTCGGGATCGAGAACAGCAGCCCGCTGCTGGCGATGAACATCCATCTGGACGCCACGCAAGGTGTGTTGATGAACATCTCCAACCGGGTCGCCGTCGCGATGCATTCGGGTGAGGGCACGGAGATGTTGCTCATGCTGCCCAAGGGAACGACCCGGCGCCTGCTCGATCGGAATGTTGTCCACAGCAGATTTGATTTCTCGAAGCCCGCCAACGCCGAAGGCACACGCGTGGCGGCGGACACGCTGCGCAAGCGGTCGAGCGATCTGCTTCCCGCGGTGATGGAGGCCGTGGAGGAGATCATGGGCCGAAGCCAAAGCAGCCCCTACCGCAAGCACCACATCCCCGACCTCTATCGCATGGCCACCGACGCGGACTTCCGCGAGAAGGCGCTGGACGTTCTGCTGGAGGGCCGGGGTGAATGGCCGGGTGGGATCCCGATCGGATCCGGAACCGGATACTGGGTGTTCCAAGCCGATCCAAAATGGTACGATGTCGTTGGTGCGCTTCGCGACAATGCGGTGGACCGATGGAGTGTTGACGCACACAAGAAAAAGATCAAACCCGGCGACAAGGTCATCCTATGGGTGACGGGACCGGAAGGCGGCTGCTATGCGTTGGCGACCGTTGGATCCCGCGTGGAGCCGATGCCTTCGGATGTGCAGGGCTATGCGCGGGCCCCGAAGTTCGAAGGCGTGCGTGACCGCGTGCTGATCCGCATCGATCACAACCTCTGGGACCGCCCCATTAGCAAAGCCGGAACATTGGAGCACCTTCCCGGCTTGAAGGTGGGGATCCAAGGCACCACTTTCAGCGCCACCAGGGAGCAGTATGAGTTCTTTCTGCAACGCGCCGTCGCCTTGAAGCCCAATGCCATGCACGACCTGAACACGATCCTCTATGGCCCGCCGGGAACGGGGAAGACTTTCCACACGGTGACGCATGCCGTTGCGATCATCGAACAGCTGCCGTTGGATAAGGTCAGGGAGGAATGCATGAGCGAGACCGGGCGCAAGGCGGTTCGCGCACGGTTCGAGAAGTTGGTGAAGCAGCGCCGTATCCTGATGACCACGTTCCACCAGAGCATGAGCTACGAGGACTTCGTGGAGGGCATCAAGCCAACAACGCCCGAGGGATCCGATCAGGTGAGCTACACCATCGAACCCGGGATATTCAAACGCGTCTGCGCTGAAGCCGCATTCGAGTATGTGAAGCCCACGCTTGCGTCAGCGCAACGGGACATTCCCTTCGACGAGTTGTTCTCGGCCTATACCGACTCCGTGGAGGAGGTACTACACTCGGGCAAAGAGGTGAAGATCCCCACGCGCACAGGCAAGGAACTGCAGATCGTGGGCATCACCGAGCGCGGCAACATCAGGCTGCGCCATGTCAACCATGCCACGGGCCGTGAATACGTGGTCTCCTTGGAACGTTCGCGGGCCCTGGACGCCGCCTTCGATGACTTGGGAACGATCGCCAATATGGATCGCGAGTTCCGCGAGGTGATAGGCGGAAGCAACGGGACCGCGTACTGGGCCGTGCTGAAGCAGGTGCGCGCGCATGGCCGGGACTTGCCACGGCCGGAAGGTGCGGCCAGACAAGAACTCCTGCTGGAGGACAAGCTCCCACATGTTGGACGGATCGACTGGTCCGACCGCACATTCGCCACCAAGAACGCGGAGCCTTTCGTGCTCATCATCGATGAGGTCAACCGTGGCAACATCGCCGGCATCTTCGGGGAACTGATCACGCTGATCGAGCCCGATAAGCGCTCGTTCCAGGTCGAGGTGGCGCAAGTGATCCTTCCCTATTCCAAGAAGCCGTTCGCCGTTCCCCCCAACCTCTTCATCCTGGGTACCATGAACACCGCCGACCGCAGCGTGGAGGCCCTGGATACCGCGCTGAGGCGTCGTTTCAGCTTCGTGGAGATGCCGTGCCGTCCCGACCTGGTGGAACAGCCCGCGAGCCTCGAGGTGGACCTGCGTCTTCTGCTCGGCGCCATCAACAGCCGCATCGAGCGCCTGCTGGACCGCGACCACCACATCGGCCACAGCTACTTCATGGGCATCGCGACCGCGAAAGATCCCGCGTATGAACTGCGCCTCGTGTTCAAGAACAAGGTGCTGCCGCTGCTCCAGGAGTACTTCTACGGCGACCCACGCAAGCTGGGGGCGGTCCTGGGCGAGCGCTGGGTGAGCCGCGACAAGGAAAAGATCCATTCCCTGAAGAAGGGCTATGACCTGGAGGACGCGGAGAAGGCCGTTTTCACCGTGGCCGATCCCATGAACAAGGACGGCGTTCCTCTCGCTGACTTCATCAGCATCTATGCCTGAGCCGATCCAGTTGTTCGAGCATGAGGCCATCGCCATCGGCGAGCGCGGGTTCACTGCGCGTCATTTCGACGCGCTCGTCAGTTGGAACGAGCGCAACGGCGGCCGCTTCCTCGAGGTGGGCCATCGCAAGCTGAGGTGCCGGCAATACGTCGGGGTGGTCCAGGTGGGCGATCTGGTGATCGAAGTCCTGCCCAAGGCCGATCGCGATGCGGGGGAGGACGACAAGCCGCGCTGGCATGGGGCATTGCTCACCATGCTGCGCGTCGCGCACGGCCTCAGGCTCCACGAGACCGACGAGGGCGACCTGCGCATGCGCCGCACGAGCCTGATGGACCTGTTCCTCGACCGATTTGTTCATGAGGTCCGTGCGCTGGTCCATGCCGGGCTGGTCAAGCAGTACCGATCGCGACGAGCCAACCTCACCGCATTGAAAGGGCGCCTGGACTTCCCGGACCATTTGCGCCTGAACCTCATGCATCAGGAGCGTTTCGCGGTGGTGCATCAGGCGTACGACGCCGATCATCTTCTCCATGCCATTCTCAAGCGGGCCCTGGACATCGTGGAGCGCACCTGCACCAACGCCGCGATCGTCGGCCGGGCGCAGGACGTGAATTGGGCGTTCGACCAGGTGCGGGAACGTGCGATCAACGCGCCCATGTTCGACCGCCTGCGCCTTGGCCGCAGGACGGCCGCCTACAAGCCCGCGTTGCAACTGGCCAGGCTCATCATCCTCGACTTCAGCCCCGACCTGAGAAGCGGCCGGGAACCCGTGCTCAGCATCCTGTTCGACATGGAGCGGTTGTGGGAGAAGTTCATGTTCCGCTTGCTGCTGAAGCATTGCCCCACGCCATGGTCGGTGGTTCCCCAGGATGAACTGCCGTTCTGGGAGAAGCGTGGCATCCGGCCCGACGTGGTTCTTAACGGTCCCGAAGGGCTTCGCATCATCGCCGATACGAAGTGGAAGGTGCCGGATGACGATGAGCCTTCCATGAGCGACTTGCAGCAGATGTTCGCCTACAACATCCGGTTCGTGAGCGAACGCGGATCGCTGCTGTATCCCGGAGAGCCGCGCACGCGCCGCGGTCGTTACATCAATGCCGACGAGGGCTGGTTCAGGAACGAGCACGATTGCACCGTGCAGTTCATCATGCCCTTCGACATGGGCGGGAACCTCGATGTGACCGCCATTGGAAATGTGTTGAAGGCCATGACCCATGGCATGTCCAACGCACCGTCGTAGCGCCTCCATCCGGCCGGTCCCAGGACATCATCCCGGCGTGAATGGCATCCCCTCAATTCTCCAACGCCCCCTGCTCGATCCAATCGCGGATCGTTTCCAGGTCCTCCGCCGGCAGCATCGTGCCCGTCGGAGGCATGGTGAGACCGTAATCCGATGATCCGGTGACCTTCTGCCACAGCACCGATCCGGCCAGGTCGCCCGGCGCCACGCGTACGGCCGGCGCATAGGCGGTGCTGGTCACGTTCACCAGGTTGGCGTAGGCTTCCGTTTCGCCAAGGTCCAGGCCGGCGGTGGGTGGATGGCACACCCAGCAGTGCGCCGTGAAGATGGGCAGCACCTCGGTGGTGAAGTAGGCCGTGTCCAGCGGCTCGTTGGGGTCCTCCGGCCCGGGACGCGGCACGAACATCGGCCCTTCGTCCTTGGCGCAACCGATGCCGAGGAGCACCAGGCCGATCAGCCAGGGGAGGGGTTGGCGGCGGCTCATGGCTTCGGGAGTTTCGGTTTCACGTAGAGGACGCGCGCGATGTTGAAGCCCAGGTGGAAGTAGCCCTCGTCGTAGCGCGACTGCGAGGCCGGATAGATCCGCTGTTCGAGGATCTCCGGGCTGCTGGCGAGCACGATCTGGAACACGTGCCCCAGCGTGGCCACTTCATAGCCGATGGCCACGGGTTCGCGATGCTCCTCTTCGTTGCGGCCGATCACGACCGGGCATGCTTCCAGCAGGATCGATCCCTTGGGCGTCACCTTGACCCGTGTTCCCAGCGCGATCGCCGCTGTCAGGTTCGATCCGCCCACGGGCACCAGGTTCCTGTACGTCATCACCGGCGCGATCTCGGCGGAGAAGTGCTCACCGAAGCGGCGCGCCACGATCACCTGGGCGTTGTAGGAAAGCCGGTGCTCGAAGCGGTAGCTGAAGGGGGTGACCCCGTCGCCGTAATACATCTGATCGGTGACCTGCGGGAAGTCATCGCTCATCAGGGCCACGTCGCCGAACACGGTGAGCGAGACCGGCATCGCGTTGTCCACGGTCTGCTTCAGCAGGCGCGCCTTGCCCGAGAGGTCCCAGGTCTTGCCGTTCTTCGACCGCCCGATCTCCAGGTGCATGTCGTTGAACAGGGCGTACTGGAAGGAGAAGCGGATGTTGGCCGGCAGATCCAGTCCGAAGAACTGCTTGTAGGACTGCTCGTCCGGTCCCACCGCCCCGAACCGGTGCTGGATCATGAAGCCGAAGGACCGCTTCTTCGGCACCACTTCGATGGTCTGCGTGTTGATCAGGGTGCTGCCGGCGAAGGTGCCGGTGACCAGTTCCGGTGGCGGAGGTTCCTGCGCGGCCGATCGCCCGGCCGCGGCCAGGACCATCGCCATCGCGATGAGCAAAGGGAGGCGGTTCATTGTCATTCGTGCGCGAACGTTCGGATGTAATGCACCAGGGCCCAGCGTTCCTCGCGGGAAAGCGCCTGCTCGAAGGCGGCCATTTCCCCGCGGCCCTGGCTGATCTTCCAGTACAGCGCGCCGTTGGTCTGGACCTGCACGGCCCTGGCACCCAGGTCGGCGGGGCGCTTGCGGATCAGGGGCGCGTTGGGGCCGTCGCCCTTGCCGGTCATGCCATGACAGGTCCAGCACACCGAGTTGAAGACCTTGCCGCCCTTCTCCACGGCTTTGGGGTTGGCCGCCATGGGATCGATCAGCGCATCGGCCGAGGACGGCGCCACCCACGGCCCATCGACTGCGACGGGACCTTGTGGCGCGGCGGCGATGAGCGCGCATGCGAGGAGCAGCAACAGGGTTCGGTTCATGGCGTGGTGTCCGTGGTCGAAGCGGATGCGTTGCGCAAGATCGCAAGGGCCTGCGCGCTGCGCTCGTCGGAGGGATCGAGCTGGACCGCCCGGCCGAGATGTTCCTGCGCCTGGGCGCGATGGCCCATGCGCGCGTGCAGCGTGCCCAGCGTGCGTTGCACGCGGGCATCGTCGGGCAGTTGCGCGGCGAGGCGCTCGAAGTGCGGCAATGCCAGTTCCGTCCGTCCGTTGCGTAGGTACAATGCTCCGAGGTTGTTGTGCAGGGTGGGCCGGTCGAACCCCTGCCGCTCCGCCTCCGCGAAGTACGCGATCGCGCGTTCGTCCTCGCCCCGCACGGCCGCCGTGGCGCCCGCGCGCATGAGCAGTTCGGGATCGCCCGGCAGCCGCGTGAGCGCCTGGTCATACGTGGCCAGTGCATCCGCCGCGGCGCCGCCGGCCTCTTGCAGCGATCCCAGCTCGATCGCGGAGCGTCGCAGCAATTCCTCATCGCCGCTGCCGGAGCGCATCGCGCCGTCCTTCAACGCGGACCACCAGTGGGCGATCGCGCCTTCCCGGTCGCCGCGCCGCAGGGAAATGGCGCCAAGGCGGTACCGCACCTCGATGTGATCGGGATGTTCCAGGGCGATCGCCGTCAGCAGGGGCTCGGCGCGGAGCGTATCGCCGCGTTGCAGGTGGAGCGAGGCCAGCTCCATCCGGCGGTCGGCGGGCGCGATCAACCCGATGGAGAGCGCCCGCTCATAATGCTTCACCGCGGCGTCGAGTTCCCTGACACCGACGGATCCGCCGGCCATTCCCACCGTGGCGATGCGTTGGAAGGAACGCCTGCCGGCCAGGGTGTGGTACTGCACGATGGCGCTGTGCGCGACGAAGAGCACCAGCAATGCGGCTGCGATCCCGTACGCCACGCCGGCCGCGCGGAAACGTCCGTCCAGGCGCAGCACCAGCCCGCGGTGATGCACGTTGCGGGTCGTGAGCAGGTGGTATCCGGTCACGAGCCCGAAGGCGGTGCAAAGCGCCAGCGCGATGGCCAGCAGGAAGGGCACCCGGTCGTAGAGCCCGCGGTAAACGGGCACGCTCACCAGGAACAGCGACAGCATCGCCAGGTCTTCGCGCAGCGTGAAGCTGAACCGCCCGGCGTAGGCCCCAACGGGATGGCCCTTGCGGAAGAGGGGCGGCATGCGGAAACCGTATTGCACCGCGTCCTCCGGGCAGGCCGCCACGCAATCGAGGTCCTTCAGGCAACGCGGGTTGGTCACCATGCCATGCTGCCGCAGTTCGCGATGCACCAGGATGTCCGATGTGCAGGCCTTCGTGCAAAGGCCGCACTGGCTGCAATCCTTCGTCAGCACGATGCGGCCGGGGGCCAGCTGTTCGGCCACGCCGAACAGCGCCCCATAGGGGCATGCCTGGAAACAGAACCCGCGGCTGCCCAGCAGGTACACGATCACGAAGCCGCAGACGAAGAAGGTGAGCACGGCGACACCGGGCGGCGGCAGGTTGCGCCAGGGATCGCTGGTGACGAACGACGACCAGCGCGAACCACCGGCCTCCACCGCGCGCAATCCCTCATGCCCGATGCCGTGCCACGCCTGCGCGATCTGCGGCCAGATGAACAGGTAGAACACCACGCCCAGCGGGACCCAGATCAGCGTGCGCGAGCGCACGGGCTGCCGTTTGATCTTCAGCTTGTCCATGATCCAGCCCGCCGCATCCTGCAACGCCAGGATGTGGCAGCCCCACGAACAGAAGAAGCGGCCGAACACCAGCGTCGCGATCATCGTGAGCGCCATGAGGATGAAACCGGCCGTGACGATGCCCTGATGCACCGTGTAGAGCACCTCGTTGAACTCCAGCGGAGCCAGCGTGCGCCCCTTCAGCTTCCAATGCACGAAGTGCGCGACGAACAGCAGATGCACGCCCACCAGGGTCGCCACGCGCCATTTCGCGTACGACGGTTTGTGCGCGATCTCCATGGATCCTCAGGCCGGTCCGCGGCTACCGGTCCAGCAACACCTTGCGGGTGAAGGACCGGCCTTGCACGCGCAGGGTCAGCAGGTAGGCGCCCGAGGGCAGCGCGGAGAGGTCCATGCGGTGGCGCAATTCGCCGGCGGGGGCCGCGAGCCGCTCGGCTTGAACCGCGCGTCCCATCACGTCGGTGAGCGACAGGTCGAGTTGCTCGGCGCTCAGCAGGTGGATGGTCAGTTGCAGGTCGCCTTCGCTGGGGTTGGGCCACACCTCGAAACCGCGCAGCGCAAGCGCCTCCTCCATGCCGGTGCATACCTCCACCTCCACGGTCACGGGCACCGATGGGCTCGCGCACGAGCCGCCTCCCACCTCCACTTCCCAGTCGTAGAAGTAATAGTAGCTGGTGGAACCGCTGCTGGATCCCGTGATGCTGGCCACGCCGCCGATCGCGTAGGGATAGCTCACCCCGCTGGTGCTGCGCCACAGGTCGGTGGTGCCGCTCACGGTGAGCGAATAGTTGTTGCCCGGCAGGATGTCGAAGTCCAGCTGCATCACCGATTGCCCGGCCGGCAGATAGACCGAGCGCGTCGCGCGCATCACGCCGATGCCGTCGACCAGTTCGATGGTGCGCCAGGCCGCGCTGCCCGCGTAGAGCTTCACCGAGTTCAGGCGGAACGCGGCGAGGGCGTCGAACTTCAGGTACTGCCCGCCCGCATGGTAACCGCCACTGCCGGAATTGTCGGGTTTTCCCCCGTTGAAGATCGTGCCGGGCTGCTCGTTCACGTCGGCCACCGAATAATCGGTGGTGGCGTAGAGCAAGGGCGTGGTGAACGTGTTGCCGGTGGCCACCACGTTGCCCAGCCCATCGTACCACACCGGCGAGGCGCCGGTCGAGGTCAGCGTGGCGCTTTCCCCCTCGCAGATGGTGACGCCCGATGCCGAAGGCGCCGAGGGCTGCGTGAGGGCGCTCACCACGAAAGGCGCGGAAGTGGCCGTGCCGCAATAGGTCTCCACCGTCACCGTGTAGCTGCCCGGACCGGCCATGATCGAGTTGGAGGTCGCGCCGGTGGACCATTGGTAGGAGAGCCCCGCGTTCGCGCGCAGCAGCACCTGGTCGCCGGGGCACACGAAGGCCTGTTCGTCGCAGTGGATGTTGGCCTGCGGCGTGCCGCTCGCTCCCTGGTCGCCGAGCGTGATGGGCACGGCCGTCCAGTTGTTGTCCTCGTTCTCTTCCACCACCACGTTCAGCGGATCCACCTCATACACGATCCAGTAATCGCCATCGCACGTGTTGGCGGGGATGTCGATCCACATGCCGTCGAGGTACTCGCTGTAGATGTCGGTGTAGCCCGAGGAAATCCCCTGGCGGATCATGCTGCATCCATAGGGACCGCCCAGGCCGAGGTTCGGGAAATCGGCGATGCCCTCCATGTCGTTGCCGGCATTGTAGATCGTGTTGTCATCCTTGCAGTGGTGGTCCACCGCGGCGTCCGAACAGTTGTTGTAATCCATCAGGCAGAAGCCCAGCTTGTAGCCCTGGTTGATGATGGGCCATTGCCTTGGGTCGGTGACGCCCACCTCGGGAAGGCGCAGGCTGTAAATGCCCCACTGGTCGAAGTGCGTGTGGCCGTGCGTGGGATGATAGGTCATGCCCTGGTCCATCACCACCTCGGTGGAGGACATCAGCATCCCGTTCTTGTGGAAGATGCGCTGGGTGGTGAGCTGCTTGGCCGTTCCCCCGTTGGGGCAGGTGAAGTCGATCGCCGCCGTGGGATCGTACACCACGAAGGTGTCCACCCCGCACACGAAGCGCCTGTTGCCGCTCATGTCCACGCCGCGGATCTCCATGGGACCATGGCCGATGTTCGGCGTGGAACCGCTGACGTAAATGCGACCGGGATCCTCGGTGGGGCCGCTGAGGTAGTTCAGCAGGCCATACCAGGAGATGGTGGCGTCGGGTTTCAGATCGCAGCTATTGACGCCGCCGGGACAGACGCAGGAGGTGGCGTTGCTGGTGGTGCATTGGGCGGAAAGGCCGGCCGGAGCGGCAGCCAGCAGGAACAGAGCAGGAAGTGCGTAGCCGTTGAAGCGCATGGACCTGGTGATTTCGCGGCAAAGTAGACCGCTGGCAGAGCCGGAGTATGATTTGCATCATGAACATGGAGATCGCCCAATGACAGCAGGAAAACCGTGGGGGCCGTGCTCATGGGGCGATGGGCCCGGGCATGATCGCGGTCATGGCTTGGGCGGGGTCTTCTCGGTTCATTCGACGCTCTTCATGGATCACATGCGTTCAGGGGTCGGATGGCGGGCGATCGGGGTGCTGGCCTTGTTCGCGACCGCATCCTCATGCAGGAAGGAAGGAGATGACCCGCCCGGCCCGACCCCGCCGGTGGCGCATGGCATCCTGCGCGTGGAGCACCACGTGGATGGCGCGGCCCTTCAGATGGACACCCTGCTCTACGTGAACGAGGCGGGCAACCAGTACGATGTTTCCCGGCTCGATTACTACCTCAACGAGATCCGGCTGCTGGGCACCAACGGCACGCCCGATCACACCATCCCCGGTCCGTTCCTGGTGATGCGGGACGATGAGTTCGCGCTTGACCAATGGCCGGTCGGCGATTACTCCGGCATGAGCCTGCTGCTGGGCCTTTCCGCGTCGATCAACGTCACCGGCGGCCTGCCCAACACGGTCGAGAACCTGAACATGGCCTGGCCCGACGTGATGGGAGGAGGCTACCATTTCATGAAGTTCGAAGGTCATTTTCTGAGCGGTGGCGTTCCCGACGGGTATGCCGTTCACCTTGGCACCAACGCCTGCCTGCCCGTGTGCGGGTACGTCGCGCCCTTTACGCTGGGTGCCGATCCCGGCACGCTCGTACTGCGCTTTGACCTCAACGAAGTGTTCCGCACGCCGCATACCTACGACCTCGACAGCGGATTCTACACCATGGGCGACAGCGTGCTCATGCTGCGCATCGCGGAGAATTGCGCGGACGCTTTCACCCTTCACGTGGAGCCATGAAGCGGACGACGCTGGCGTGCTGCATCGCCGCAGCGGTCCTTGGCTCCTGCAAGCAGGACAACCTGGAAGACATCGAGGAGGGTCATGCAACGCCCTTCGCGATGGACCTGCCTTCGTACTTCCCCGCCATGGATGTTCCCGCCGGCAACCCGCTCACCGTCGAGGGCATCGCACTTGGCCGGATGCTGTACCACGATCCACAGCTTTCCAGCGCGGGTCCGCAGGCGGGGCATTCCTGCTCGAGCTGCCACGAACAAGCCACGTCCTTTTCCGTTCCGGATGCCGGCACCGCGGTGCTGCCCCACATCAACCTGGCCTGGAACACCAACTTTCTCTGGACCGGCCACGTCCAGGGAAGCCTGGAAGACATCATGAAGTTCGAGGTGGAGGAGTTCTTCCAGGTGGATGTGGGTGTGCTGGAGGCCGACCCGGATTACCCACCGCGGTTCGACGACGTGTTCGGCCCCGGTGGCATCACGCGCGAGCGGGTGGCCATGGCGCTGGCCCAATGGTTCCGGCGGCTGGTCTCCACCAACAGCCGCTTCGACCGGTTCCTGCGCAACGAGGAGGCGCTCACCCCGCAGGAGATGGCCGGCATGACCATCTTCTTCACCGAGAAGGGGGACTGCTTCCATTGCCACGGCCAGCCGCTCATGACCGACAATGCCTTCCACAACATCGGCCTCGACAGCGTGTTCACCGGGGCCAACACGGGCCGCTACGCGGAAACAGGCGACCCCGACGACCTCGGGAAGTTCAAGGCGCCCACGCTTCGCAACATCGCCCTCACCGCACCCTACATGCACGACGGCCGGTTCGCCACGCTCGAGGAAGTGGTGGAGCAGTACAATTCCGGCGTGCAGTGGTCGCCCAGCCTCGATCCCCTGATGAACAACACCAGCACCGGTCTGGAATTGGGCCTGGATCCCGCTGAAAAGGGCGCATTGCTCGCTTTCCTCCATGCGCTCACCGACACCTCCTTCGTGAACGATCCCGCGTTGTCGGATCCTTTCTGAGCGATCGGCCGACCGAGGGCGGTCCAGGTCTTCATCATGCATCCACACCCCGTTCCATGACCGGGCTTCTTCCGCCCCATTCAGCGCGCACGCTTCCGCCCGCGCTGAGGTCTGCTTCCATTGAGGGCCGGCCGGTGGATGCCTGCCGGGTGGCTGGTTGCGCAGGTTCGGCGGGCCGCTCGTGGTGAACGTTACAATGCGCGATGCCCGTGAAGTACCGGTGCGCCGCCGAACTGGGGCGGGGGCGCCTCGTCGTGCGCCCCCCACCTTCGCTCCATCAGGACATCGCGGCGGTCACCCTATGCCGCATCCGCCGCGCCGAACGCCGCCCGCGGACCACTGTTCTGTTGGGCCCGCTTGCTTTCCTCGGTGACGATCCAGCCTTCGACGTTCGATGCGAACTTCCCGAGCTCCTTGCCTTTCGTGCTCACCAGCGACGTCTTCGTCAGCAGGACGGCCAGGAGGGCGCATGCCAGGAACGCCGCCGAGAAGATGTACCCATGCACCTGGTACGCCGTGCCCCCCAGCACCAGGATGCTCAGCAGCATGACGATCAGCCCGATCGGGATGAGGGTGCTGTAGTACATGCTTCGCGCAAGCTGGAACTGGCTCTTGATGTCCACGTTCACCTCGATGGTCGTCCGGTCGCGGCCCTCCTTGATCCGGCCCTGGATGGGAGGGAAGGAGCTCATCGGACCGTACCGCACGTTCATGATGCTGAACGAGTCGGGCGTCACCTCGCCGTAGTAGGTGGCATGCGGCGTGGTCTGCAGTTGGGCGAAGTCCGTGATCGTGATGGACTTCAACCGGCGGACCAACTCCTCGGGCGTCAGTCGTGTTTCGACGATGTTGTTGCTGGTTTTCATGATCCTGCGTTTAGGGGGTTGACGATCGTGATGTTCCTGATCCCCGCGATCAACCGATGAAGGGACCTGTGGATGAACCCGCCCATGGTCACCGTCCATGCGAACAAGGCGACATAGACCGCGGCGGCGGGTATGGTGTTCAGGAATTGCAGATCCGCGGCCTGCGCCAGGCGGAAGGTGCATACCGTGTACATGCCCAGGGGGAAGACCATCCCCCAGTATTGCGGATGGTAGCGCAGCGGGATCAGCTGGTAGAAGTGCCGCCATGCGCCGAGGATCACGATCAAGGGGATCCACCACGTGCCGGTGGCCCAGAACATCAGCGTGAAGCCCAGAAGGAAGGGACGCAACGGACCCAGCAGCGCCGATCCGTCCGCGCTCAACAACAGGACGGAGCCCGCCAGCGTGATGATGGCCACCGCGCCCATGTTGATCCAATAGGGCGGCGCGAACTCCTCGGCCCGCAGTTCGAAGAAGGTGAGCCGGTAGAAGATGAGCGTGATGATGATGAGGTACAGCACGCAACCCACCAGGAAAAGGGAGAGCGACAGGAACAGGAGCACATCCGCCGCACGGGGCAGGTGGGGCACCAGTTGGGCGCCCAGGATGGAGATGGACTGGGTGGCCACCACCATGAGCAGCCAGATGCCGTTCATCCCCTTCTCCAGCGACGGCTTGCCGTGCTTCACGGTGATCATGACGAAGAAGAAATAGATCAGGACGGTCCACAGCAGCAGGCCGCCATAGAACAGGTACTCCGCCACCCGGTAGTTGCCTTCGATGATCACGAACTGGCTCCCGAGCACGTTGGTCCCGGCCACGATGGTGAGGAACCCGGGGCTGCGGGCGTGGTCGGAGATATCGGCCATGAACCGCGGCCAGAAGAACGCCAGGCGCGCGATCAGCAGGAACCAGAGGAAGCAGTAGACGGCGATGTTCAACTGGAACAGCGCTTCGCCGACATAGGGCAGCCCGAGCAGATGGCACGCCGTGGAGACGATCCCGGTGGCCATCACCAGGGCGAAGTAGCTCGGGAACAGGTCCGCGACCAGTTCCTTCACATGTTCCAAGAGGATATTGGCGAAGGGGCGAAGCATGATGCCGCCCCAAAGCTTCGGTCCGGGTCTTAAAACGGGATTAAGATGGCCTTAAACAACATTAATTCTTGGCGGACCGAGGATGCCGCGCGGCCTTGCCCGCGGGCCGGGCAGCAGGGTGGATGTAGTTTTAGCGACCTCCGGGACCCGGCGGACCCGGTCCGCGCGGAGCATCGGAAAGGAACGTACCCTGTGATGGAGCATCCCACGGTTCTAGTGGTCGAAGATGACGCAAGGGTGTTGCAGTTCATCAAGCAAGGCCTGGAAGAGAACGGCTTCAACGTGGTCGTCGCGCAGGATGGGGAGTCCGGCTGGAAGCTGGCGCGCGCCCAAGCGTATGATGCCGTGGTCCTGGACGTCATGCTTCCCAGGATGAGGGGCTCCGAGCTGTGCAGGCGGATCAGGGAGCATGATGCCGGTGCGCGCATCCTGATGCTCACCGCGCTGGGCACGCTGAACGACAAGCTCGACGGCTTCACGGCGGGCGCCGATGACTACCTGGTCAAGCCGTTCGATTTCCCGGAACTGCTGGCCAGGATCCGGTCGCTCCTGCGGAGACCCGCCCCGGGCCACGAGGATGCCCACGGGGCGGACCACATCATCCGGGTGGCCGACATGGAGTTGAACACGCACAACAAGCGCGTGAAGCGGGGTGGGAAGGAGATCCGGCTCACCGCCAAGGAATATGCCCTGCTGGAACTGCTCGCGCTGAACCGGGACCGGGTGTTGAGCAAGGCGGAGATCGCCGAGAAGGTCTGGAACATCCGGTTCGATTCGGGCACGAACGTGATCGAGGTGTACATGAACTTCCTGCGGAAGAAGATCGACAGCGGCTTCGAGGTGAAGCTGCTGCACACCTTGGTGGGCATGGGATACATGATGAAGAATTCCTGAGCGCATGCGGATCCGGACGCGCTTCACCCTGCTTTTCGCGGGGATCGTGGGCATCATCCTCTTCTTCTTCTCCCTGTCGATCCACTACCTGTCGGAAACGCACCGGCAGGAGGATTTCCGCTCGCGTCTGGAATACCGCGGGATCACCAAGCTCAGGTCGCTGCCGGCCGTGGGCGGAGACGTTGGCGATCGCCCCCCGATCGCGGGCCCGGACGCGACCACGCAGACGATCACCGATCTGGGCTTCCTGATCATCGACCCCCGGGGCGAGGTGATCCACCGCGATGCCGTCGTGCCGGTACCCACGGAGGAAGACATCGCGTCGATCAGGTCCGGGGAGGTCCAGTGGACGTCGACCGCCGATGGCGAGCGCGTCGGATTCGCCCACATGCATCAGGGCGGACAATACGTGGTCCTGGCCCAGGGCGGGGACAAGCTGGGCAGGGGCTACATGGCCAACCTGAAGCGGATCCTGATCTTCCGCGGGCTGATCCTGCTGCTGATCATCTTCATCAGCGGATGGCTGTACGCCGGTCGGTTCCTCAAGCCGATCTCCGACATCGTCGGGCAGGCGAACCTGATCACGTACAGGAACATGGACCAGCGGTTGCGGGGCACCGGAACGGACGATGAGATCGGCCGCCTGATCTCGACCTTCAACAGCATGCTCGACCGGCTGGAGGTGTCCTTCAACGCGCAGAAGAAGTTCGTGTCGAACGCCTCGCACGAATTGCGCAATCCGCTGGCCGCGATCAAGGGCCATGTCGATGTGGCGCTGTTGAAGGACCGCGACAACGAGGAGTACCGGAAGGTGCTGAACGAAGTGTCGGTGGACATCGCCCGGCTGCGGACCCTGACGGATCACCTGCTCGAACTGGCGAACAGCGATGAAGGCGTGGCCCAGCACTTCAAGGAGGTGCGCATCGACGACCTGCTCTGGAACGCGCGGGAGGAGATGCTGCGACGCAACCCCGGCTGCGGCGTGGCGGTGCATTTCGATCACCTGATGGACAGCGACCGCGGCATCACCTGCAAAGGCGATCCCGACCTGCTGGGCACCGCGTTCAAGAACCTCATGGACAACGCCTGCAAGTTCTCGGAGGACAAGAAGGTGGAAGTGAGGATCACCGCCGAGAACGGGACCATCCGGATCCTGTTCATCGACCACGGGATCGGGATCGCGGAACACGACCTCAGGCACGTCTACGACCCGTTCTTCCGCGGAGGCAACACGGGGGGCTTCCATGGCCACGGGATCGGCCTCTCCCTGGTGCGGCGGATCATCAAGCTGCACGGGGGGCGCACCCGGATACGGAGCAAGCTGAACGAAGGCACGACGGTGGAACTGACGCTGCCGAACCTGGGCGGATCATGAGGTGACCGGTCACGCAAGGGCGGGAAGGAAGGCCACGTCATCAAGCCCACCGCGCCTCTGAAGCCCCCGATAGATTTGCGACATGCCCGCCCGGAAAAGCAACGGAGCCCGCCGAGCCAGGTTGAAGGAACTCATCGAGCGCCACTGCACGCCCGAATGGAGGCGGATGATGCGCGAGCACAACCTCCGTCTCAACTTCCGCAAGGGACAGCACGTGTTCGAGCAGGGGCAGGTGCCCGAGCGGATCTTCATGATCGTGCGTGGCGGGGTGAAGGTGACGGCGGTGTACGAGAAGGACCGCGACCGCATCGTGCGCATCGCCGGTCCGGGCCAGGTGGTGGGCCATCGCGCGATCGGCGAACGCATCGTCTATGCCGCCACGGTGACCGCGTTGATGGACACGACGGTCGACAGCATCCCCATGGACCTGTTCACCAGCGTGCTGCGGGCCAACAGCCTGTTCTGCTACCACTTCCTGCTGTTCTTCGCCGACGAGATGCGCGCACTGGACCAGCACATGCGCGATCACATGATGATGCCCGTGCTTCAGCGCGTGGCGAAGGCGCTCAAGCAGAGCATCGATGCCTTCGGGTTCGATGCCGGCGACCCGCAACAGCTCGCCTTCACCCTGTCGCGCGCCGACATCGCCCGCATGGCCGACACGAGCTACGAATCGGTGATCCGTTCGCTGGCCGAACTGCAACGCATGAAGGTGATCGGCGCCGCGGGCAAGCGCATCCGGATCCTGGACAGGAAGGAACTGGAGCAACTCGTTGCGCCACGCCGCTGACCGCCGGTGCCGGTCGCCGCAGGCACCATGGGTCGCGGCCCCTTGTGCCGGGCGGGAGCGGCCCCGGCTCAGCCCTCCAGCAACGCCTCCATCTCCGCGCGCGTGTCGCCGTGCTCGGCGTCGAAGTCCTGGAAGCGGTGGTACAGCGTCTCGATCTCGCCGGGCGAGAAGAGCTGCTCGGCCATGATGAAGAGCTCGTCGTTCTCCGCCGCGATGTGGTCCAGCAGTTCGCGCTGATAGTGCTCCAGGGTGCGCTGCGCCTTGGGCAGGTCGCCGCCGTCCAGCGCATCCTCGATGGCCTGCGTGTGTTCGCGGAACTGCGCGTGGTGATCCTCCAGTTCGCTCACGATCTCGTGCATGGTGAACTGCGGATGGTCCATCAGCATCGGGAAGAGGATCTGCTCCTCCTTGTGGTGGTGGACCCCGTCGCTGTATTCGCGGAAGAAACGCAACAGCTTGCGCACCGCTTCGGTGTACGCGGGTGGATCGCTTTCGATCTGGTCCTTGATGCGGGCGATCGTCTCGCCCGTGGAGGTGATCAGCTCATGCTCCCGCATGAGGTGTTCGATGGCCTGGCTGGTCATGATGTGAGCTGGTCGATGCTTTCGTTCAGGTAGGTGGTGATCATGTCGCGGCGGTAGTTGCGGCTCAGCATGTCGTTGTCCACCGAGCGGGCGCCCTTGAGGGCCTTCTTCACCAGCGCCTCGCGACCGTCCGCCAGCGTGCCATGCACCACCACGGGTCGCGGATCCACGCCGCCCAGCACCACGGTGAGCTTCCCCGCGTGGTCGAGGCTCACGGCCGTGGTGAGCGAGGTGAACTCCAGGGCGGCGCGCTGGCGCAGCTTGCGGAACACGGTGCGTCGGCGGTCATCCAGCGGGACATGCACCGCGGTGAGCAGATCGCCGGGCTCCAGGATGGTGGGCTTCACCCCGTCGCCGGTGTAAAGGTCCTCCACGGGCAGGGTGCGTTCGCCCGCCGGTCCGTGCAGGCTGGCGGTGGCGCCAAGTGCAATGAGGCAGGGCGCGAGGTCGGTGACGAGTTCACTGAAGCAGGCCTTCTTGCCGCCCGACGCGATGCAGATGTCGCCACCGCATTTCAGGCATCGGCCGATGGCATCGCGCCACCATTCGGTCTGGTTGTAGAAGATGCAGCGGTTCTCGCACAACAGGTTGCCGCCCACGGTGGCCGTGCGGCGCACCACGGGCGAGGCGATGGATGCGGCGGCCTCGGCCAGGGCGGGGAAGCGCGAGCGCAGGTCTTCCCGCGCCTCCAGTTCGTGCAGGGTGACCAGCGCGCCGATGGTGACCTGCCGCGTGCCGAGGTCCACCCTGCGCAGCGCATCGATGCCGCTGATGTCGATGAGCAGGGCTTCCCCGCCGTTCTGCTGGATCAAGGGCATCAGGTCGGTGCCGCCGGCCAGGAAACGCCGCGGGCCTTCATGCCCGACGGCCGTGCCGATGGCCTCCTCGATGGAACGCGGGCGGCTGTATGTGCAGGTGTTGGTCATGGGCTCACGTGTTCACGGTGGCGCGTTCCCGTTCGCGCAGGGCGGCCAGGATGTCCTCGGAGCGGATGGGCAGGCTGGTGATGCGCACGCCCACGGCATCGTGGATGGCGTTGACCACCGCCGGGATGGCCGGATGCAGCGCGCCTTCGCCGCACTCCTTCGCGCCGAAGGGGCCTTCCGGATCGTTGGTCTCGATGATCTCCGTGTGGATCTCCGGCGTGTCCAGGGTGGTGGGGATCTTGTAGTCGAGCAGGTTGGCGTTCAGCAGCAGCCCTTCGTGGTAGCGCAGTTCCTCGCTCAGCGCCTGTCCGAGCCCCATGTGCCAGGAACCTTCGAGCTGGCCTTCCACCGCCAATGGATTGATGGCCTTACCGGCGTCGTGCGCGCCCCAGAGCTCGAGCACCTTCACCATGCCCGTGCCCGGGTCCACGTTCACTTCGGCCACCACCGCGCCGAAACTGTAGCTGGGGCTGAGGCCCGCGCCGGCTCCCTTGAAGTCGCCGCCGAGCTTGGGCGAGTTGTACCAGCCCGAGGTGTTCAGCGCGCCCACCTTGCGCGTGGCGTTTTCCACCGCCTCGGTCCAGTGCAGGTCCACCTTGCGGTCGCCGGTGAACACGCGCTCGCGATCCATGTGGAGTTCCTCCACGCGCACACCGCGGATCGTGGCCACGGCAGCGAGCACCCTGGCGCGCAACTGTTCGGCGGCCATCCGGGCCGCGTTGCCGGCCATGAAGGTGACGCGGCTGGAGTAACTGCCCAGGTCGATCGGGGTGAGCAGCGTGTCGGCGGCGAGCACGAAAACATGGTCCAGGCTCAGGCCGAGGGTTTCGGCCACCACCATCGCCAGCATGGTGTCGCTGCCCTGGCCGATGTCGCTGGCGCCGCTGGTGACCAGCACGCGGCCGTCGAGGTCGAGCTTCAGGTGTACCACCGACTGCGGGTACTCGTTCCAGTGGATCGGCAGGGCGCTGCCGCTGATGAAGAAGCCGCAGCCCACGCCCAGACCGCGGCCGAAGGGCAGTTTGCCGCGCCGCTGGTCCCAGCCGCTGCGTCGGCGCACGCTGTCCAGCGAGAGCGCGCTGCCGTTGCTGGTGATGCGGTACTGACCCACGGTGAGGGTGTGATCGCCGATGAAGTTCCTCATGCGCAGTTCGCAGGGGTCCATGCCGGCCTGCTCGGCGAGGCGGTCGATGAGGGTCTCCACGGCGAAGCGCGAGTTCACCGCGCCGTGGCCGCGCATGGCCCCGCTCTGGGGCTTGTTGGTGTACACGCGCCGGGTGACGAAGCCGAAGTTGTCCAGCCGGTACGGGGCCTGCAACAGCACGCCGTTGTAGTAGCTGGTGACCACGCCGAAACTGCCGTAGGCGCCGCCGTCGATGGCGATGTCGGCGTCCAATGCGGTGAAGAGCCCCCGGTCGTCGATGCCGAGCTCCACGGTCATCTCGGTGGGATGCCGTCCGTGGTTGGTGAGGAAGACCTCCTCGCGGCTGAAGCGCGTGCGCACCGGTCGGCCGGTGACGCGCGCCAGCTGGCAGATGATGATCTCGTGCGGGAAGGGATCGCTCTTGCCGCCGAAGCCGCCGCCCACGTATGGCTTGATCACGCGCACGCGGGCCATGGGCACCTCCAGCACCTTGGCCAGGTAGCGGTGCAGGTAGTGCGGCACCTGCGTGGCGGTGATGATCGTGAGCCCATCCTGGTCCCACCACGCGGTGGCTGCGTGCGGTTCGGTGAAGGCATGGGTGACCCCCTGGAACTTGAACCGCTGTTTGATCCGGTGGCTCGATCCGGCAAGGCCCTGCTGCTGGTCGCCGAAGCGCAGCTCGGCCTTCTTGTGGATGTTGTTGTTGAAGCGGCCGTGGGCATGGATACGCTCCTTGTCGCCGCAGTCGGACAGCGAGTCGGCGATCTCCAAGAAGGGATGGATCGGCTCGTAGTCCACCTCGATGAGGGTGCAGGCCCGCTCGGCCTCTTCGATGGTCTCCGCGGCCACGGCGGCCACGATCTCACCGATGTAGCGGGTCTTCTCCACGGCCATGGCCGTCTCGTCCTGCGAGATGGGCAGCACCCCGAAGGCGATGGGCAGGTCGCGGCCGGTGAGCACGGCGGCCACTCCCGACGCGGCCCGCGCCTTGTCCGTGCGGATGGCGGTGATGCGCGCGTGCGGGTACGGGCTGCGCAGGAAACGGCAATGCAACGCGTTGCGCACGAAGACATCGTCGGCGTATTCGGCTTCGCCCTTCACCTTCTTCTCCGCCTCGATGTACGGCCTGGGGCTGCCCACCATGGCGAAGCGCGCGTCGGGGTCGGTCGATGCGGGCGCTTTGCGACCGCTCGCCTCCCGCGCGTACTCGTCCACCGCCTCGATGATCTTTTTGTAGCCGGTGCATCGGCAGAGGTTGCCGGCCAGTGCCTCCTTGATGCCCTGCCGGTCGGTGCCGGGATGCGCGGCGCAGTGGTCCAGCGCGGTCATCACCATGCCCGGCGTGCAGAAGCCGCATTGCACGGCGCCCTTCTCCACGAACTTGCGCTGCAGGGGGTGCAGCTCCCGCGGACCGGCGATGCCCTCGATGGTGGTGATGCGCGCGCCGTGGTGGCGCAGGGCAGGAGCGATGCAGCTGAGCAGCGGCCGGGCCTTCTCCTCTCCCGGCGGTTGCACATGCACGGTGCATGCCCCGCATGCGCCCTGCTCGCAGCCCATCTTGGTGCCCGTGAGGTGCAGCCTGTCGCGCAGCACGCGGGCCAGCGTCTCGTTCTCGTCCACCAGCAACTCGTGGACCCGGCCGTTCACGATCAGTTCAAGCTGTTGCATGCTCATGTGCGGTGGTCGCTGTGTGCCGTGCCGGTGTCCATGGTCATATCCCCGCGCCGATGCTCTTGCCGCCATCCACGTACAGCGTCTGGCCGGTGATGAAGCGCGTGCGCGGGTCGGCGAGGAAGGCCACGGCATGGGCCACGTCGGCGGCCTCGCCGAAGGTGTTGGTGGGCTGCGCCATGCGCAGCCGCTCGCGCGGCGCTTCTTCCATGGCGCGCAGCATGGGTGTGTCGATGGCGCCGGGTGCCACGGCGTTCACCAGCACGCCGAAGCGGCCCAGCTCCAAGGCGAGCACGCGCGTGAGGCTCACCAGTCCGCCCTTGCTGGGGCCGTAGTTGCTCTGGCCGAAGTTGCCCAGCCATCCGCGCGATGCGATGTTGATGATGCGGCCCGAACCCTGCGCGCGCATCAGCGGCGCCGCCTCGCGGCACATGAGCCAGGCGCCCTTGAGGTTCACGGCGATCACCCGGTCGAAGTCCTCCGTGCTCATCTTCCAGATCACCGCGTCGCGGGTGATGCCGGCGTTGTTCACCAGCACGTCGAGGCGGCCGTGGCGTTCGTTCAGCCGGGTGAACAGCGCCCGCACCTGCTGTTCATCGGACACGTCGCAGGCGTGGACCCCGGCCTGTTCGCCGATGGCCGTGGCGGCTTCGCGCCCCGCATCGGGGTCCGTGTCGGTGATCACCACGAAGAAGCCGTCGGCCGCGAGGCGTTCGGCGATCGCGCGGCCGATGCCGCGTGCCGCGCCGGTGACGAGAGCGACGGGGCGGCTCATGCTGCGGGAACGGTCTTGGTGTTCTTCACCTGGATCAGCCGCGCGATGATGCTGATGGCGATCTCCTCGGGGGTGTGCGCGGCGATATCGATCCCGATGGGCATGTCCACGCGGTCCAGCGCGTTCGCATCGGCCACGCCTGCCGCGCCGAAGTTCTTGCGCGCCATCTCGACCTTCCGGCGGCTGCCCATCATGCCCAGGTAGGCGAACGGCCTGGTGACGCAATGCGCGAGGATCTCCCGGTCGAGCGCGTGGTCGTAGGTCATGATGGCGATGTAGGTGCGCTCGTCGAAGGGGATGGCCCGAAGCGCTTCCTGGTGACCGAGGGGCATGCGCGATACGCCGGGATGGTCCACCATGGCGATCCACTCGGGCCGGTCGTCGATCACGAAGGGCTCGAAACCCGCGTCGAGGGCGTAGCGCGCCAGCGCCTGTCCGGTGTGCCCGGCGCCGAAGATGAAGAGGCGTGGATGGTGTCCCACCGGTTCAATGAAGATGTGGACGCCGCCACCGCAGCACATGTTGTGCTGGTGCAGCAGGTCGTGCTTGAACAGTTCCGGGGTCCGCGTGGCGATCACGCCCAGCGCGTCGGCGATCACCTGCTTCTCCAGTGCGCCACCGCCGATGGAGCCCACGATCGAGCCGTCGTGGCGCACCAGCATGCGGCTGCCCACCTTGCGCGGCGTGGAACCGCGGGTCTCCACCACGGTGCATACCGCCGCTGTCCGTCCCTCCTTCAGCGCATCGCCTATCGCCTTGTACACGCGGTCCATGGGTCATGGCGCGATGGCGGCTGCCCGGAAGGCGGCATGCTCCTCCGGCGTGTTGATGTCGAGCAGGATGCACGGGTCATCCACCGGCACATCCGTGCGCGGGAAGGGCGCCAGCACTTCCTGAAGGTGAAGGTCGGCCTCCAGGTCCAGCAAGCGTTCGATGATGGGGCGTGAGACCAGGAGGGGATGGCCGCCGCGGCCCCCGTGGACGGGCACCACGTAGCCACCCGGGCGGGCCGCATCGCTCAGGCTTTCCAACAGCGGGGCCGTGATGCCGGGCTGGTCCACCGCCTGCACGAAGCAATGACCGGGATCGCGCAAGGCCGACATGCCCAGGCGGAGGCTGTGCCATTTGCCCAGCCACGGCGCGTTGTTCGCCACCACCCACAGCCCCTGCGCACGCGCGATGGCCTCGGCCGGACCGCCGATCAACGCGGCGTTGAGCACCAGCACGCGCTGGCGGACGCCCGCCTGCCGGTAGGTGGCCGCCAGGTGCTCCAGGAACGTCCCTCCTTCAGGATGCTCCAGCAGGGCTTTCGGGCGCCCCATGCGGCTTGAAGATCCCCCGGCGAGGATCACACAGGCGATGTCCGCTGGAATGGCCATGATCGCTGGGAGCGCGCACCGGCCAAGGTAGCATGAGCGATGCCGCTCGATATGACCTGCATCATAGATGCTTCCGCCGGGTCCCGGGGCGGGGGATCCATCGGCCGACGCCTGGACGTCTTGGGCGGAACCGCTTGGATCCTGCGCGACCGTGGCTCCGCCGGCCGATCCGTTGCTCCCGTCCGCCGAGGGACGGCGCCTTCGCTTGATATATGATGCACATCATATTTCGACCCACCCCGCGCATCTACCTTGCCTCGGCATCAAGGGGGTGCGTTCTCGTTGCCGCGCACGCCCCGATCCGTGTTCACGCAAAATCACCGGCCATGACCTCGATCGACCGGATCATCACCACCAGCCGCCAACTCGCCTTCGATCTGGATTTCAGCCATGCGAAAGCGTGGAAAGCCCGCGATCCGGGCCGCGTGCTCATCGGCTTCACGCCCATCCATTTCCCGCGCGAGATCGTGCATGCCGCCAACGGACTGGCCGTGGGCATCCTGGGCACCGGCGACCGCAAGCCGATCATCAAGGGCGACGCCTACTACCAGTCGTACATCTGCCACATGCCGCGCGGCATCGTGGAACTGGCGCTGGATGGCAACCTCGACGGCTTCGACGGCTTCGTTTTCCCCAGCATCTGCGACGTGATGCGCAACCTCAGCGGCATGTTCCAGCTCATGGGCAAGGGCCGCTTCGCCAAGTACATGGACTTCCCGCAGAACTTCCGCACGGAGATCGGCGGAGCGTTCTACAAGGCCGAGATGGAGGACGTGCTGCATCGCATCAAGGCCATCAACGGCGTGGAGGTGAGCGCCGACATGCTCGACCGCTCCATCGCGCTGTACGACCGCAACCGGGCGATGCTCGCCGCCATCTACGACATCCGGCAGGAGTTCCCCTGGCGACTGGCCTACGAGGACCTCTACTGCATCATGCGCGCCGGCCTGGTGATCCCCGTGGAGGAGCACAACGCCATGCTGGAGGACGTGCTCACGGCGATCGGCCAGGAGCGTGGGTTGCGCGAGGACCGCATCAAGGTGGTGGTGGCCGGGGCCTTCTGCGAGCAACCGCCGCTGGGCCTGATCAAGACCATCGAGAACGCCGGTTGCTACGTGGTGGACGACGACTTCCTGATCGGCTCGCGCTGGATCGACGGCGACGTGGGCACCGGCAGCGGCGATCCGCTGGGCGCCATCGCCCAGGCCTACCTGGACCGCAGCGTGCCCAGCAGCGTGGTGTACGACGTGGGCAGGCCCAAGGAGAAACGTCTGATCGAGCTGATCCGCCGCCGCAACGCCGACGGCGCCGTGTTCGCCGCGCCCAGCTTCTGCGACCCCGCCCTGCTGGACCAGCCGCTCTTCTTCCACCAGTGCGAGAAGGACGGCGTGCGCTACGTGCAGTTCCAGTACAACGAGAACACCGGCCAGTTCAAGGTGATCAAGGAGCAGGTGGGCGCCTTCGCCGACAGCATCAAGCTGTGGGAAGGCGAGACCGCCGCCGCCTGAACCGCCGAGCGATCGATCCACGAACATCACAACCGAGAACCCATGTCCAAGCAAGCAGCACCCGTCGAGAAGGAGCGCAGCATGCTCCTGCAAAAGCAGATGGTGGAGGGCCTCTTCGAGGAGCTGGCCACCGCCCGCGAGAAGGGCCGCAAGGTGGTGTACACCTTCGTGCCCGGCAACCTGTCGGAACTGATCCGCGCCTTCGACATGCTGCCGGTGTACCCGGAGATCAACGCGTTGCAGAGCGGCATGCGCAAGAAGAGCGCGGCGTTCATCCGCGACGCGGAGAAGTGGGGCCACAGCGAGGACGTATGCACCTACGTGAAGTGCGACATCGGCATGATGCTCAACGGCAACGTGGGCCCCACCGGGCAGAAGCTCCCCGAGCCCGACCTGCTGCTGCTGAGCTACACGGGCTGCTTCACCTTCATGAAGTGGTTCGAGAACCTCGAGCGCCTTTACCCCAACGCCGAGATCGCCATGCTGCACACCCCCTACCAGGAGGGCGGCCGCATCACCGACGAGATGCGCCAGTACATGGTGAAGCAGCTGCGCGAGGAGGTCATCCCCAAGTTCGAGAAGGTGAGCGGCAGGAAGTTCAGCGAGGCCCGCCTGGCGGAGATCCTGGCCAACAGCAGGCGCACCGACGACCTGATCACCGAGATCTTCGCCCAGAGCAAGCACCGCCCCTCGCCGATCGACGCCTACTTCGCCGGCGTCTACTACATCGGCCCGATCAACATCGGCTTCCGCGGCACCCCCGAGGCGGTGACCTACTATGAGGAACTCCTCAAGGAGATCAAGGAACGCGTGGCGCAGGGCAAGGGGCCCGTGACGCCCGAGGGCGAGATCAAGGAGGAGAAGTACCGCCTGGTGGTGGAGGGCCCCCCCAACTGGACCAGCTTCCGCGAGTTCTGGAAGCTCTTCCACGAACAGGGCGCCGTGATCGTGGCCAGCAGCTACACCAAGGTGGGCGGCGTGTACGACCTGGGCTTCCGCCACGATCCCACGCGCCCACTGGAGACCCTGGCCGAGTACTGCATGAACTGCTACACCAACCTGAACCTGCCCCAGCGCATCGACCTGCTCTCCAAGTGCATCACCGAATACCAGGCCGACGGGTTCCTGGTGAACTCCATCAAGAGCTGCAACAGCTTCAGCGCCGGCCAGCTCATGATCATGCGCCAGCTGGAAGACAAGCTGGAGGTGCCCGTGGGCTTCATCGAGAGCGACCTGGTGGACCCGCGCTACTTCTCCTACTCCAACATCAAGAACCGCCTGGATTCCTTCTTCCAGATGCTGGCGCAGCGCAAGGTGCTCGCCACCGCCTGAAACCGATCACCGCACGACCGCCATGGCCAACTACTATCTCGGCATCGACCTGGGTTCCACCACCAGCAAAGCCATCATCATCAACGAGAACGACGAGGTGGTGGGCAAGGGCATCACCAACACGCGCGCCAACTACGAGGTGGCCGCGGAGATCGCCAAGGTGCAGGCCCTGTACAACGCGCGCTTCCACCTGTTGAAGCAGGCGCTGGCCGGGGCGATGGCCGCGCGGCCCGCCTTCGCGCGCTACGCCGCCGACCTGGAGGCCGCCTTCCAGTTCATTCAGTTCCAGGACCGCCTGGAACGATTGCGCCGCGAACTCTCCGAGACGGCCCTGAAGGTGGAGACCCGCATCCCCGCCACCGACCTGGTGCGCAACGTGCAGGAGATCGTGGACGGCATCATGCCGCACGTGCGCCGCCAGTACCTCGAGGAGAACCTGGGGAACAAGGGCCAGTTCTTCCGCGACATCGTGAGCGAACTCTACGGCAAGGCCGTGGAAGCGCGCGGCAAGGAGCTCTTCGAGCCGCTGATGCTGCTCTTCGACAAGAGCATCACCCCGGTGGAGAACGAGATGATGGCGCCCGACTTCGCCGACCTGGTGCGCGACGCGCAGGCGTTGCTGGGCGAGCACTACACGCAGACCATGGACGCGAAGAGCGCCGCCGAGCTGGCCGAGGCGGCTAAGGCCTTCAGCGCGGAGATCGGCCGCGTGGCCACCGAGGACCTGCACATCGCCCGCATGGTGGGCACCGGCTACGGCCGCGCCCTGCTGCCCTTCCCGGAGGACTGCATCCGCAGCGAGATCCTCTGCCATGCCTTCGGCGCGCACGCCGTGTTCCCCAACACCCGGACGGTGCTCGACATCGGTGGGCAGGACACCAAGGCCATCCAGGTGGACAGCCACGGACTGGTCACCAGCTTCCACATGAACGACCGCTGCGCCGCCGGCTGCGGGCGCTACCTGGGCTACATCGCCGACGAGCTCAACATCTCGCTGAACGAACTGGGTCCCATGGCCATGAAGGCCGAGAAGGAGGTGACCATCTGCAGCACCTGCACGGTGTTCGCCGGCGCCGAGCTGCGCGAATTGATGAACGTGGGCGAACGCCGCGAGGACATCCTCGCCGGGCTGCACAAGGCGATCGTGATGCGCGCGCTGAGCCTGCTGGCGCGCAGCGGCGGGGTGAAGAACGAGTTCACCTTCACCGGCGGCGTGGCCCGCAACGACGCGGTGCTGCACTACGTGAGCGACATGGTGCGCCGCAACTACGGCAAGGATCTCACGATCAACGTCCACACCGACTCGATCTTCATGGGCGCGCTGGGCGGCGCCATGTTCGCCCGCCGCAACATCACCGCGGGCCTGCCCCCGCCCGTGAAGGGCGCAAGGGCCGAAGCCGAAGGCAACGAAGGCATGGCATGAGCGAACGGCGCTTCATCGTCCTGGGGGCCGGCCTGGTGGGCCGCACCATCGCACGCGGCCTCGCGGAGCATGGCGCGGTGACCTGCGCCGACCGCGATCCGCGGGCGCTGGCCGGGCTCCGGGACGACCGCCGCATCGCCACCGCCACCACCGACGTGAGCGACCGCACCGCGTTGCAACGCGTGCTGGATGGCGGCGACCTGGTGGTGAGCGCCATGCCTGGCCGCCTTGGCCACCGCACGCTGGCCACCGTGATCGCCGCCGGACATCATTGCGTGGACATCAGCTTCTTTCCCGAGGATCCCTTCTCACTGGACGACCAGGCGCGGCGCATGAACGTGACCGCCGTGGTGGATTGCGGCGTGGCGCCGGGCCTGTGCAACCTCATTGCCGGCCATCACGATGCGCGGGCGCCCCTGGTGCGCTACGAATGCCTGGTGGGCGGCCTGCCGCTCGTGCGCCGCAAGCCGTGGGAGTACCAGGCCGTCTTCAGCCCCGCCGATGTGATCGAGGAATACACGCGGCCCGCGCGCCTCGTGGAACAAGGGCGGGTGGTGGTGCGCGAGGCCTTGAGCGGCACGGAACCCGCGGAGTTCGATGGCGTGGGCACCCTCGAAGCCTTCAACACCGATGGGCTGCGCACCCTGTTGCGCACCATGCCCCATG
>CAYMXP010000032.1:0-19244 GCA_964394425.1 uncultured Chryseobacterium sp.
CGCAGGCCGCCCTGCTGGAGGCCATGCAGGAAAGGAACGTGACGGCCGCCGGCCACACGTATCACCTTCCCGAACCCTTCTTCGTGCTGGCCACGCAGAACCCCATCGAGCAGGAAGGCACCTATCCGCTGCCCGAGGCGCAACTCGACCGCTTCATGTTCAACGTGTGGGTGGATTATCCGAGCTACGCGGAGGAACTGGCGGTGGTGAAGGCGACCACGATCGATGAGCAGCCGCAGGTGAACCCGGTGCTCAGCGGCGAAGAGATCCAGGCCTATCAGGGGCTGGTGCGCCGCATCCCCGTGCCCGACAACGTGATGGAGTACGCCGTGAAGCTGGCCGCGCGCACGCGCCCGGGGATCAATGGCGCGCCGGCGATCATCAACGACCACCTGAGCTGGGGGGCGGGTCCTCGCGCATCGCAATACCTGGTGATCGGCGCCAAGTGCCACGCGCTGGTGCATGGCAAGTTCAGTCCCGACATCGAGGACGTGCAGGCCGTGGCCAAGCCCATCCTGCGCCACCGCCTGGTGCGCAATTACAAGGCCGAGGCCGAGGGCGTGACGGTGGATCGCATCGTGGAGGAGGTGCTCTGAAGTCGAAAGTCGTAAGTCGAAAGTCGGAGGCCATGGGGTTCGAGCCGACTTACGACTTACGACTCTCGACTTTCAACTTTCGACTTGCCAACCTTGGTCCCTCATCAGCGATGTCGTCCCGCCCAAGCCCGGTTTCCATCCTCCTCGTCCTCGCCCAGTTCGCATCGATCCTCGCGCTGATCCTCGGCGGCTCGTGGGCGCTTCCGCTTTGGGCATGGATCGCCTTCGCGTCCGGTCTCGCGCTTTTCTTCTGGGCGCTGGCCTCGCTGGGTGCGAACAACTTCTCCGTTTTGCCCGAGCCGCGCGCGGGCAACACGATCTCCCGGCGTGGCATCTACCGCTGGCTGCGCCACCCGATGTACAGCAGCGTGATCCTCTGCGCCTCGGCCGTGGCTTTCGGCGCGCCATCAAAGATCCGCTGGATCGCCTGGGCGGTCTGCGTCGCCGCGCTGATCGTGAAGGTGCGGATCGAGGAGGAGGCGATCACGCGCAGGCACGCGGACTATCCGGAACGGATGAAGGGAAGCTGGCGACTGGTGCCGTGGGTGTGGTAGGGCGGTGGAAAAGTTTGCCTCTCTTGAAAGTTCGTGGAGAGCCTCTCGATCCACCGGGCTACTTTTGGCCTCCCTGAAGCCCGACCATGAAGCAGTATTTCCCGATCGTCCTGTTCTCCTCCCTGTTCGCTGTTCCCGCGCGACTTTCCGCCCAATGCGTCTGCCCGCCGTGCCCGCTGGTGGACATCACCCTGGTGGATGACGGCAGCGGCGCGCTGGAGGTGCGCCTTCGGCCGGATGGCTTCTTCGACCAGCTGGTCTCGCAGCTGCAGTTCACCATCCGCTGGGAGACCGCTTCGGGCGCCAGCCTGGGTGCCATAAGCCAGACCTCGCCCGCGATCGATTACATGGCGCTGGACAAATGGGGCACCGAGGTGGATACCAATGGCTACCGCTATCAGGTGTTCGGCGGACTGGGCTGGGTGACCATGGCCGGCGAAGGCACCAGTTGGAGCGGCGGCGTGGAATACACCATGATGACCGTGCCCGTCACCGGCGGCAGCAGCACCTTCGAGATCGCCGCCGACCCCTGGACGGTGGCCAACAACGCGGACTATTACATCAGCCTCTGCGGCACCGGGCAGACCGGCGTGATCTACCTGACCCCGACGGGCATCGGTGATCCCGCCGGTCCGCAGGCGCTGCTCGAACCCAACCCCACCACCGGCCTGAGCTGGCTCGACCTGAACACCGTGGAAGGATCGGCCGTCCGCATGGAAGTGATCAACGCGACGGGCCAGGTGGTGATGGCCCGCGACCTGGGCGTGGTGACCGGTGCGCGGCGCGAACCGATCGACCTGTCGGGCGAAGGGGCCGGCGTCTACCTGCTGAAGGTCGTCGTCGGCGACCGGCCGTTCACGCACCGCCTCGTGGTGAAGTGAGCGTGGTCCGCGGCGGTCCCCTATTTTTCGATCCGATCGACCCACCTGCCCATGCGGCACCTCGCACGCATCGTCCTATCGCTTTTCCCCCTCCTCGCGTCGTTCGGCTCGTCGGCGCAACTTCCCCAGGTGGACATCACGCTGGTGGAAAGCGCGCCGGGCGAACTGGAGGTGCGCGTGCGTCCCGATGCCGCCTTCGACGAGCTCTTTTCCGCGCTGGTCTTCACCATCCGGTGGGATGCCGCATCGGGTGCGAGCCTCGGCAACGAAAGCCAGCAGCCGCCGGTGAATGGATACATGTCGATCAACAAGTCCGGCGGCGAAGTGGATGATGGCGGATACCGCTACCAGATCTTCGCCGGCTTCGGCTTCAGCACGCTGGCGGCCGTGGGCACGGGGTGGGGACCGGGAGTTGAATATCCATTGATGACCGTGCCGGTGCTGTCCGGCAGCAGCAGCTTCCAGATCGTGAACGACGCCTGGACCGGCGCCAACAACGGCAACTACTACGTGAGCCTGAACGGCGTGGACCGCACCGGCGCGATCTACTCCGGCTCCGAGGGCATCCTCGGCGCCGACGGCCCCGCCGTGCGGCTGGAGCCCAACCCCGGCGAAGGGGTCATCTGGCTCACCCTCACCGGCGCGGATGAACGGGACGTGCAGCTCGAAGTGCTCGACGCCATGGGCCGGACGGTGATCCGCAAGACGCTGCGAGGCGGTGGAAGCCTGCGCGAACCGATCGACCTGTCGCGCACCGGTGCCGGGGCGTACCTCTTGAAGCTCACCGCGGGTGATGCGACCTTCACCCGTTCATTGATCATGAAATGATGGATGCGATGTTGATCCGGCTGTCTATCGTCCTGGGCATCGCGGGCTTCCCCGGCCCGGTGGCGCACGCGCAAACGCCCTGCTCGAACGGCATGGCGGGACCCTACCCGTGCGGCAACGTGGACCTGCTTGCCCACATGAGCGTCACCCAGCTGGGATCCAACACCAGCGTGGCCGACCTCTGGGGCTGGACCGATCCGCTCACCCTGAAGGAGTATGCCGTGGTGGGTTGCCGCACTGGCACCGCCTTCGTCGATCTGAGCACGCCCACCGCGCCGGTGCTCACGGGTTTCCTGCCCATGCACAACGGCCTGGGTTCGCAGTGGCGCGACGTGGACGTGGCCGGCACCTGGTGCTACGTGGGCAGCGAGCAGGGCGGCCACGGCCTGCAGGTGTTCGACCTCACGCGCCTGCGCAGCGTCGTCAGCCCGCCTCAGACCTTCACCGAAGATGCATGGTACGGCGGCTTCAGCAACAGCCACACCGTGTATGCGGACAAGCTGCACCCCTACGTGTACGCCGTGGGCACCAACACCGCCGGCGGTGGCCTGCACGTGGTGAACGTGACCGACCCGCTGGCACCGGTGATCGCGGGGACCTTCAGCAGCGAGGGGTACATCCACGAGAACATGGTGATCACCTACTCCGGGCCCGACACGGACCACGCGGGGAAGCAGCTGAGCTTCAACTTCCACACCGGTACCGACCGCATCACCGTGGTGGACGTGACGGACAAGACCGACATGGAGACCATCAGCACGATCAACTACGCCGGCGGCTACCTCTGCCACCAGGGCTGGGTGACGGAGGACCACCGCTACCTGCTGATGGATGATGAGGGCGACGAGACGGGTGCCTCGCCCGACCACAACACCTGGACGCGCATCTTCAACATCGAGGACCTGGACGCGCCCACGTTCATCGGCACCTTCGTGGGCCCCAACGCCAGCGTGGACCACAACCTGTACGTGCGAAATGGGCTGGTCTACGAGGCGAACTACACCAGTGGCCTTCACATCCTCGATGCCACCAACGTGGCCACCGGCTCGCTGGCGATGAGCGCCTGGTTCGACACCTACACGGCCAACAACGGCACCAGCTACAATGGCGCCTGGGGCAACTATCCCTTCTTCGCCAGTGGCATCGTGCTGGTGAGCAGCGTGGGCGAAGGGCTCTTCGTGCTGCGTCCGCGGCTGTCCGTACGGTTGAAGGCTATGCTCGAAGGTCCCTACGACCAACTGAGCGGCTTGATGAAGGACGACTTGCGCTCGGCCGGGCTGGTGCCGCTCACCGAGCCCTACACGGCCATCGGTTACCCGCACGTGAACGGCGGGGGAGGGGAGACCACCACCGGCACCGTGCTGGCCACCACGGGCGCCAACGCGATCGTGGATTGGGTGGTGGTTGAACTGCGATCGGCGACGACCCCCGCGACGGTGGTGGCCACGCGCGCCGCCCTGTTGCAGCGCGACGGCGACATCACGGGCGTGGACGGCACCTCGCCCGTGCAGTTCACCCTGCCGGTGGGCGACTACCATGTGGCCGTGCGCCACCGCAACCACCTGGGGGTGATGACCGCCGCGCCGGTGCGCGTGAGCATCGCGGAGAAGAGCTACGACCTGAGCGATGGATCCGTCGCGCTCTTCGGTACGGAGCCCGCCAAGTCCATCGGCGCGGTGAACATGCTGTGGACGGGCAACGCGGTCGTCGACGACGAGATCAAGTACACCGGATCGTTCAACGACCGCGACCAGGTGCTCATGGTCCTCGGCGGATCGGTCCCCACCGCGACCTTGAGCGGGTACCACACGGAGGACTGCACCATGGACGGCGAAGTGAAATACACCGGCATCGCGAACGACCGCGATCCGATCCTGGTGAACATCGGCGGCAACGTGCCGACGAACACGCGGGCGGAACAACTTCCGTGACGAAGTGCCCGCCCTGGGCAAGGGTGCGACCTCTTCACCTCCTCTGCTTCCGATCGCGTGATGGGATCGGCCGCTTCCTTGTCACCGTCCCGGCAAGGGGCGATGGTGCCGGCTCACTCCCGCTCACCCCGCCTTTCCTGTAGTTACTTCGCGCATCCGACGGAGGGCCGGCGTGGTTGCACCCGGCAAGCGCGCGAAAGATCGAAACCATGCACTTCAACGACCTCCGCTGGCCTGGATCCCGGCGTGCACGCCTGCCGCGTTGGGCGCGGTGGATGAACAAGGTGCTGGCGAAGCTCGGTTCGCCGGTGGACCTCGCGCCGCATTTCGACCATCGCAACCAGATGGTGAGCGCCGAGCAAGCCGCCAATTTCCAGCACCTGCTCACGCGCGTGATCGAACGGAAGATCCCCGGCGCGGTGGTCGAGCTGGGCTGTTACACCGGCAGCACCACGGCCATTCTCTCCGGCATCCTGCGGCGGCTGGATCCCGCTCGCGACCTCCACGTGTACGACAGCTTCGGGTTCGAGCTGGGCGCGGTGCGGGGCATCCGATCCGCCTTCGAACGGAACCTGCGCGACCTGGGCCTGCCCCTCCCCGCGATCCATGAAGGCGACTTCCTCGAGACCCTGCCCGCCGCACTTCCCGATCGCATCGCCTTCCTGCACGTGGACTGCGGCGTGGGCGGCGACGTGGACCTGCACGCGCGGCTGGTGACGCACTGCCTGGAAAGCGCGTATGCGCGCATGCCCGCCGGCGCCATCGGCGTGCTGATGGACTACTATCTGCCCGGCGTCACCGCCGAAGGGTTCGACGCCAATCCCGGCGTGCGCCAGGCGGCCGATGCCTTTTTTTCCGGCAAGCCCGAGCAGGTCTTCACGCTGTACGGCGGGCCGTGCTCGCACGGGTATTTCCAGAAGGCATAGCGGTCCGTCCTGCAACGAAGGCACGCACCGCGCAGGGGAGGTCCGCGTCGCCTCCATGAGCTTCGTGTCCCTGGCGTGGACCCGTGTTGGCGCTCCGGGACCTCATTCCCTACTTTCACGCCCTTCAATAAAACAGCCATGCTCCGCAACCTTGCCTTCCCGATCGCGCTGATCCCCGCCTGCTTCGCGGCGGCGCAATGCATCACCAGCTATCCCGCCGTTCAGAGCTTCGAGACGGCCACCAGCGGCAACGGCACCGCGCCAGGCACGCTGCCCGCGGGCTGGAGCAACCTGGCCGGCGATGACTTCGACTGGTGGGTGGAGAACGGAGGCACGCCTTCGAGCAACACGGGCCCGGACAACGACCACACCACGGGGACTTCCACCGGGCGCTACATCTACACCGAGGCCTCGAGCCCGAACTATCCGGCCAAGACGGCCAGCATCCAGAGCCCCTGCTACGACCTGTCGTCCCTCGCCGTGCCCACCCTGAAATTCTGGCGCCACCTGTACGGTGCGGGAACGGGAAGCCTGCACCTGGACATCGACGTGAACGGCACGGTGACGCAGGACCTCTGGCAGATCAGCGGCGACCAGGGCAACAGCTGGGCGCAAGTGACGGTGGACCTGAGCGCCTACGCTTCGCAGACCAACGTGCGATTCCGCTTCCGCGGCATCACGGGCACCGGGAGCAGCGGATGGCAGGGCGACATGGCCGTTGACGACCTCAGCGTGAACAGCGGCGGACCGGGATGCGCGGGTCTGCAGAAGGAGGTGGTGGTGACCATCGTTCCCGACAACTACCCCTCGGAGACCAGCTGGGACCTGCGCAACGCGCAGACGAACACCATCATCCTGGCCGGCACCAGCAGTGGTGGTTCGCTGTGCGTGGACAGCACCACGTGCATGACCTTCAACATCTACGACAGCTACGGCGATGGCATCTGCTGCGGGTACGGCAACGGCTCGTACACGGTGACCTGGGACGGGGTGGTGGTGGCCGCGGGCGGCGCCTACGGAAGTGGCGAGAGCACCTCGTTCAACTGCCCGCCGGGCTTCTCCTGCAACAACGCCGTGCCCATCGGCACCGGCACGCACACCGCCCCGAGCCTCGAATACTGGTACGACTTCACGCCCGCGCAGACCGGCAGCTACACGATCACCACCTGCGGCCTGAACACCTGCGACACCAAGCTCTGGGTCTACGACTTCGTCTGCTCGCAGATCAACCCGGCGCCCGGGCTCGAAGGTTCCACCTTCGCCGACGACAACGACGGGGGCTGCGGCCTGCAGGCGGTGATCAACGCCAACATGCCCGGAGGCGTCCTGCACAAGATCCGCGTGGGCACCAACGGCGGCAGCTGCACGTCCGTCACCTTCCAGATCATCTACAACGGCCCGGTGGTCGGTTGCATGGACGTGAACTCGTGCAATTACGAACCGCTGGCCACGGTGGCCTGCACCGGTTGCTGCCTGTACCCCGGCGACCCCGCATGCCCCGACGGTCCCGACCTGCAGATGGACCAGCCCGCCCTCGCCGGCAGCCTGAACCTCACCACGGTGAACATCACCGACGCGTGCGCGCCGCAGGAGGGTTGCGTGGGCGCGCTCGGCCAGCGCTACGTGATCCGCTTCGCCACGCGCATCAACAACATCGGCGAACAGGACTACTACATCGGCAGTCCCTCGAGCCAGCCGCAGATGTTCAACACCAACAACTGCCACGGCCACGCGCACTTCCAGGGCTACGCCGATTACGTGCTCTTCGACCAGAACAACAACAAGATCCCCGTCGGATTCAAGAACGGCTTCTGCGTGATCGACGTGGGCTGCTTCGCCGGCACCGCGCAGTATGGATGCAGCAACAGGGGCATCAGCGCCGGCTGCTACGACGTGTACGGCAGCGGCACCACCTGCAACTGGATCGACATCACCACCGTGCCCGACGGCACCTACACCCTGGTGCTGCGCACCAACTGGACCCACCAGCCCGATGCGCTCGGACGGCACGAGACCAACTACGCCAACAACTACGCGCAGGTCTGCATCAACATCACGCGCAACGCCATGGGCGTGCCCAGCTTCACGCAGGTGGGCACCTGCCCGCCCTACACCGACTGCCTCGGCCAGCCGTACGGCGACGCCGAACTGGATTGCACCGGCGCCTGCAACGGCACGGTGAAGACCGGCGACCGCGATGCGAACGGGCAGTACAACGCGATCGATCCGCAGCAGTACATGACCGAGATCCTCGGCAACGACATCACCGCCGGATCCTGCACCGACGTGAACAACGACGGGGAGATCACCGTGACCGACGCGGCCCTGGTGGCCGAGTGCTACAACCAGCAGGACCAGCACGACGCCGGCGGCCCGCACTTGATCCACTCCCACCCCTGGTGCGATTTCCCGCGCGGCTTCCAGAACACCCTGCAGAACGTCACCCTCCAGCTGGCCAACCACGACGCGGTGAACGGCACGGTGGACGTGCTGGTCACCAACCCGGATAACCGCGTGATGGGCTACGAGTTCACCGTGAGCGGCATGACCATCCAGGGCGTGACCAACCTGGCCCCCAACCTCGCCGGCGAGATCAACATCAACTGGAGCCTCGGCGGCAACAAGGTGATCGCCCTGAGCACCATCGACAGCTCGCTGGTGAAGAACACCGTGCCCGTGCCGCTGTGCCGCATCGACTACCTCGCGCTCACCGGCACCCAGCTCTGCATCACCGCGATCCAGGACATCGTGAACAACGACGGCAACAACGTGAACGCGCTGATCGGCGGGTCGTGCATCACCGTGCCCAACATGGTGGCCGTGAACGTGAAGGCCTTCCTCGAAGGACCCTTCGACGGTGTCTCGCTGATGAGCGATGAGCTGCGCGTGGCCGGCCTGATCCCGGTGCAGGAACCCTACACGGCGATGGGCTTCACCCAGACCGGCGGCGGCGGCGGTGAGGTGGCCAGCGCCACGGTGTTCGATGCCACCGGCAACAACGCCATCATCGACTGGGTGCTGGTGGAACTGCGCGACGCGGGAACACCGTCAACGATCGTGGCCACGCGCGGCGCGCTCCTGCAGCGCGACGGCGACGTGGTGGCCGTGGATGGAACGAGCAACGTGGTGCTCGCGGCCGCGCCGGGCAATTACCACGTGGCCCTGCGGCACCGCAACCACCTCGGGGTGATGACCGCCGCACCCGTCACCCTGGGTGCCACCGCCGTCGCGATCGACTTCCGTGCCGGCGGCACCGCCACCTGGGGCACGCAGGCGCGCAAGACGGTTGGATCGAGCCAGGTGCTCTGGACCGGTAACACCTTCCGCGACGGCAGCGTGAGCCTGCTGAAGTACACCGGCACCGACAACGACCGCGACAAGATCCTCCAGGCTCTCGGCGGCACGGTGCCCACCGCCACGCTGCCCGGTTACCACCGCGAGGACGCGGACATGGACGGCGTGGTGAAGTACACCGGCGCGCCCAACGACCGCGACCCGATCCTGGTGAACATCGGCGGGAGCGTGCCGACGAACACGCGCGCGGAGCAACTGCCGTGAACCATCGACAAGCGGGTCGCCGAGTCAGCAGAAGTGCAAAAGGAACGGCGGAGGAAAACTCCGATCCCAAGCCCCTGGAACGGCGCGGGCATCGGGGATAACTTGCCCCGGTCGTTCCATTGGACCGTAACCATCCTTGCGCCATGTGTGACCGGACCTTTCTCCGTTCCATCGTTCTTCCGATCTCCCTGTCAGCGATCAGCGCCGTCGCGCAGCTCTCCTTCGGCGGCGCGCCGCTCACCGCCACCGCGCCCGGCAAGCTGTCCAAGCTGACGCCGATCGAACTGCCCAAGGTGGACGTGGCCGCATTGAAGGCCGAGGACGCCGCCACCAGCGGCGAAAGCAAACCCTGGCGCTTCGGCTTCAACCACGCGGTGGACATCGGGCTCTCCAACTGCGGCGAATGGACCGAGCTGCCCAACGGCGACCGCGTGTGGCGCGTGGCGGTGGAAAGCAAGGGCGCGCTGAGCATCAACCTGGAGTTCCATGAGTTCGACATCCCGGTTGGCGGCGCGGTCTTCATCGTGAACGAGGCGGGCGAATGGCTCGGCGCCTTCACGCGCGAAAGCGACCCCACGAACGCGCACGTGCTCGGCGTGCAGCCCATCGGTGGCGACCGCATCACCGTGGAGTACCACGTGCCCGCGGGCATGAAGCCTGGCAGCCTGCGCATCGGGCAGGTCACGCACGCCTACCGCGACGTGCAGGGATGGATGAAAGCCTTTGGCGATTCGGGCACCTGCAACAACAACACGATCTGTCCGCTGGGCAGCGGCTGGGAGAACCAGATCGGCTCGGTGGCCATGATCGTGGTGGGTGGTGGCGGCATCTGCACCGGGCAGCTGATCAACAATTGCGCGAGCAATGGCACGCCCTACTTCCTCACGGCCAACCATTGCCTGGGCGGCAGCGTGGCCACCTGGGTGTTCCGCTTCAACTGGGAGAGCCCCACCTGCACGCCCACGCAGAACGCGCCCACCACGCAGACGGTGAGCGGCGCCACGCTGCTGGCCACCAACAGCGGCAGCGACGCGGCGCTGCTTCAACTGAACAGCACGCCACCGGCCGCCTATGCGATCTACTACACCGGCTGGGACCGCAGCGGCTCCTTCCCCACGCAGCAGACCTGCATCCACCACCCCAGCGGCGACATCAAGAAATTCACCCGCGACAACAACGCGCCGGGCCAGAGCACGGTGAACCTGGGCAACGGCAACGCGCAATGCTGGAGGATCTTCAACTGGGACAGCGGCACCACCGAGGGTGGCAGCAGCGGCAGCGGCCTGTGGGACCAGAACAAGCGATTGATCGGCCAGCTCTACGGTGGCACCGCCTCGTGCAGCAACAACATCGACGACTACTTCGGCCGCTTCGACCTCAGCTACCCGGCCTTCCAGGCCTGGCTGGGCTCCTGCGGCAACACGCTCGACGGATACGATCCCAACGCGCCCACCGTGGCGCTCGACGCGCAGCTGAACGCCATCAACGGCTTCAGCGGCAACACGTGCAGCAGCACCGCCAACCCCGTGGTGGTCGTGCGCAACGGTGGCACGCTCACCCTCACCTCGTTCACCTTGAACTGGCAGTTGAACGGTGGTGGCGTGCAGAGCCAGGCCTGGAGCGGATCGCTCGCCACGGGCGCCACGGTGAACATCAACCTGCCGGCGCAGACGCTGGTGAGCGGCGGCAACACGCTCACCGCATGGACCGCATCGCCGAACGGGGGTACCGACCAGCTGCCGGCCAACGACCTGGCCACGGCGACCATGACCTACGGCAACAACACGCTCACCTTGCAGCTCAACCTCGATCGCTATGGGAACGAGACCACCTGGAGCATAACCAGCCCCGGTGGTGGCACCGTTTACGCGAACGGCGGGCCTTACACCCAGCAGGCGGGCAACGGGGTCTACCCGCTGGCGCCGATCACCATCTGCCTACCCAACGGCTGCTACGAACTGCGCGTGGCCGACAGCTACGGCGACGGCATCTGCTGCGCCTATGGCAACGGCAGTTACAACCTGAACGACGCCGCGGGCAACGGCCTGGCCAGCGGCGGCACCTTCACCACGCTGGCGATCGATCCCTTCTGCGTGCCCTACACCTGCACCGCCACGCTGCCCTACGCGGCGAACTTCGACGCCAGCCTCGGGGGCTTCACCCAGGACGGCGGCGACAACTTCGACTGGTCGCGCTTCAACGCCCCCACGCCGACGGCGAACACCGGACCCGATGCCGACCACACCAGCGGTTCGGGCTTCTACATGTTCATCGAGAGCAGCGCGCCCAACAACCCGAACATGGTGGCCCGGCTCATGAGCCCCTGCTTCGACCTGAGCGGTTTCAGCACCGTCACCATGACCTTCTGGCGCCACATGTACGGCGCCACCACCGGCTCGCTGAACGTGGACGTGCAGATGAACGGAGGCGCATGGACCAACGGCGTCTGGAGCCTCAGCGGCAACCAGGGCAACAGCTGGGTGCAGGCCACGGTGAACCTTACACCTTACATCTCCAGCAACACGCGATTGCGTTTCCGAGGCACCACTGGCAGCGGCGGCACCGGCGACATCGCCATCGATGATGTGAACATCACCGGCACCACCGGCGTGAAGGTGGCCGTGAAGCTCTGGCTCGAAGGCCCGCTGGTGATCGGCGCGCCGAACCTGATGGACGATGACCTGCGCGCGGCCGGATACGTGCCAATGGTTGAACCCTACACCGCGCTCGGCTTCCCCAATGCCGGCGGCGGGGGAGGAGAGACCACCACCGCGGGCGTGCTCGGCGTGAGCGGCAACAACGCGATCGTGGATTGGGTGCGCATTGAATTGCGCTCATCCGCCGATCCCGCTTCCATCGTGGCTACGCGACACGGCCTGGTGCAACGCGACGGCGACGTGGTGAGCGCGGCGGACGGCACGTCGGACGTGACGCTGAACGTGGGCGCGGGGAATTACTTCGTGGCCGTGCGGCACCGCAACCACCTGGGTTGCATGCGGTCCACGGCGCTGGCTCTCACCTCCACGGCGACCACCATCGACTTCCGCGGTTCCGGCACCGCCACCTGGGGCGCCGATGCACGCAAGAACGTGAGCGGCCAGATGGCGCTGTGGACGGGCAACACGCAATACGACAGCCCCGCGCCATTCCTCCTGAAATACACCGGCACGAACAGCGACCGCGACAAGATCCTGATCGCCATCGGCGGCCTGGTGCCCACCAACACGATCACGGGTTACCGGATCGAGGACTGCACCATGGACGGAGCGGTGAAATACACCGGCCTGTTCAACGACCGCGACCCGATCCTGGTGAACATCGGGGGGAGCGTGCCGACGAGCACGCGGGCGGAGCAGGTGCCGTGACCGGTCAGCGCACCACTTCGCTCCCCACATGGCCGAGGATGGCCCGCACCGAGTTCGCCCAGTTCAATCGCCCGACGTATTCCTCGCGCGAGGAACGTGCCAGGCGGCCGTATTGGATCGGATCGGACCAGGCCGCGGCGATGCGCGCGGCGATGGCCTCGTCCGTGGCATCCGCCGGGATGAGCATGCCGTTGACCCCGTCGCGCACCGCGTCCGCCACGCCACCCACGTCGCAGGCCACGCTGGGCACGCCGAAGGCCGATGCCTCGCAATACACCACGCCGAAGCACTCCGCCCGGCTGGGCAGCAACAGGAAATGGCTGTGCGCGAGGGCGTGCTCGATGGCCCGGCGCTGGGGCGGGTCGTTCTTGTCGAGCCGGCCGATCACCTGAAGGCCGTTGGTGTCCACCGACCAGGGCGGTTCGCAGCCGATCACCGTGAGCGTGGCCGGAACGCCCCGTGCGCGCAGCGACCGGAGAACGCCCACGGCGCGGGAGCCGCCCTTGCGCTCCCAGTCGTAGCCGATGAACAGCAGTTCGCAACGCTCGCGGCCGCGGCCCGCGATCCATTCCTCCAGATGCCCGTCGCCGGGCGGCTCCGGCAGGTTCGGTCCGAAGGGAGCCACGTGTACGCGCGCGGGATCGGCGCCGTGATCGGCGACGGCCGATCGCGCGGCCCAGTGCGAGGCATAGAACGCATGGCTCACGCGGCGCAGCGCGTCGCGCTCGAGCCGGTGCCCGTTGCGCAGGGTGCTCGCGCTCAGGCGGCTGAACTCCTTGTAGAAGCCCAGCATGCCCGCGAAGGTGGCATCGGTCCAGAAGACCATGGGGCAGGGAGCTTCCAGGCAGGCCAGGGGAAGCGAACTGGTGCTGAAGATCAGATCGGGCCAGCGCGCTCCGATCGTCTCTCGGATCTGGCCGGCGAACCCCCTGGCGACCTGTTGCTGCCGTTCGGGATGCAGGTCGGTGCCGGTGAGTTTGTGGCCGGCCTTGCGCGCGCTCCAGAGCAACCCGCGCTGCACCTGTAGATCGCCGATGTGTTCCAGTTCATGTCCGGCGCGCACCAGGGCGTCGGACATCGACCGCGCGATGGCCGGCCAGCTGCCTTCGGGCGGCGTGTAGTTGACGAAGGCGATCCGCATCGATCGCGATGACTGCAAGGCGCAAAGGTGGGTGCGATCGCGGCGCGATATCCAGCTTTTTCGGGATCTTGCCCACAAGCCATTGCGGATCTTCCGCATGGGCGCATGCCATCCCAGGCGTTACTGATCCGGCGAAGAAGATCCGGTCTCCCAGGGTCCTTTCCATGGATACGGCTGAGAGGGTAAAAGAGTGCGGGGGCTTGATCAACGCGCCCTTGCACCCTTTCACCCTTTCACATTCAAACCGTTCGCTCAACTCGATCCACCGCTTCTTTTCCGCCGTCTCAGTAAGAAGCCGGTCGCGATCCCAGCTTGCCACGGAGGTCACCGAGCCAGCAGCCTCCCTCCAGGAAGCACCGTCAGGACCGTTCATCGTTCGCATTCCTCGTGTGTTCTCCGATCCTCCGTGGTGAATAGGCGAACAGGTTCCAAGGGCTTCCATGGCATCCGGGTCACCACGGTCATGGGGCGGTTCACCTCCGACCAGGTCGCGATGCGGCCGCCCGTTCCGCGTGACCTGGCCGGCTTGCAGTCCAAGTCCGATGGCAAATGCGCCGCGTGTGGGGTTGAACCCGGTGGGGCGGCGGGGTAATTTGGCCGCGTTTCCCATCGCTCCACCCATGTTCCGGAACGTTCTTCTTCCATCCCTTTCCGCCTGCCTTGTACTGACCGCCGCCGCGCAGCGCGACGAGGCGCCACTGGCCCTCGCGCGCGAGGAGCTCGCGCGTACCGGCTTCAACGCGGAAGACCTTCAAGGACTGGTGATCCGCGACCAGTACCGTGATGCGCACAACGGCGTGCAGCACACCTGGATGGCGCAGCGCTGGCAGGGCATCGAGATCTGGAACGCACAGGTGGCCGTGCATCAGCGCGCCGATGGCACGCTGATGAAGCTGGACAACGGCGCGTGGAACGCCGTCGGCGGACGGGTGAACGCCACCAGTGCCGCGATCACCGCGGATGCCGCGCTGGCCCTGGTGCTGGGCCGCGAAGGATACCAGGGGCGGCTTCCGGCACGGGTCGCTCAGGATGCGGCGATGAACAGATGGCTGTTCGACGGCGCCGCGTTCAATGGAGAGGAACCCTTCGTTCAGCTGGTGTACCAACCCGCGGGCGACCGGCTGGCCCTCGCATGGAACGTGAACTGGTACGCCGCCGATGGATCGCACTGGTGGAACGTGCGCATCGACGCGAACACCGGCCGCGAACTGGAGCGCAACGACTGGGTGGTGAATTGCGCCTTTGACCACGCGCCCGCACCCGAGGATCATCCCGCGCCGGCCGCTCCCAACGATTACCGCGTGTATCCTTCTCCGGTGGAGAGCCCCAACTTCGGCGCACGGTCCCTGGTGAACGCCCCCTGGACGCTGGCACCCAACGCCTCGCCCTTCGGATGGCACGACACCGACGGGTCCGCGGGGCCCGAACACACCATCACCCGCGGCAACAACGTATGGGCGCAGGAGGATGCCAACGGCAACAACGGCACCGGCTACAGCCCCTCCAGCGGCACGCTCGATTTCGACTTCCCCATCGACCTCGCGCAGGCGCCATCGACCTACCAGGACGCGGCGATCACGAACCTGTTCCACTGGAACAACATCATGCACGACATCTGGTACCAGTACGGCTTCGATGAACCCTCGGGGAATTTCCAGAGCAACAACTACGGCAACGGCGGGGCCGGCAGCGACTGGGTGAACGCCGACGCGCAGGACGGCAGCGGCAGCAACAACGCCAACTTCGGCACGCCCGCCGACGGGAGCAATCCGCGCATGCAGATGTTCCTGTGGACGGCCCCCACGCCCGACCGCGACGGAGACCTGGACAACGGCATCATCTGCCACGAGTACGGCCACGGCATCAGCAACCGCCTGGTGGGCGGTCCGATGAACGTGAACTGCCTGTCCAATGCCGAGCAGATGGGCGAGGGCTGGAGCGACTGGTTCGGCCTGATGCTGACCATGGAAGCGGGCGATGCGGGCGCGGACGCACGCGGCATCGGCACCTATGCGCTCAACCAGGCGCCCACCGGCACGGGCATCCGCCCGGCGCCATACAGCACCAGCTTCGGGGTGAACAGCTACACCTACGGCAGCACCAACAACACCTCGCTGGCCGCGCCGCATGGCATCGGCTTCGTATGGTGTACCATATTGTGGGAGGTGACCTGGGAACTCATCAACGCGCATGGTTTCAGCCCCGACCTCTACAACGCCGGCGGCACGGCCGGCAACCAGATCGCCATGCGCCTGGTGACCGATGGACTGAAGCTCACCCCCTGCAACCCGGGCTTCGTGGGCGCGCGCGATGCGATCCTCGCGGCCGATCAAGCGACCTATGGTGGCGCGCACTTGAACCTGCTTTGGGCGGCCTTCGCACGCCGTGGCCTTGGGTTCAGCGCCGATCAGGGATCGGCCTCCAGCCGCACTGACCAGACCGAGGCCTTCAACCTGCCGGTGAACAACAGCGTGAACGTGAAGGCATCGCTCGCGCCGCGCGAAGGTTCGTTCTTCGCGTGTGATAACCCGACCCCGGTGATCCTGGAGATCCGCAACACGGGCATGGTCAGCCAGTCCAACTTCCCGGTCAGCTACCGGTTGGATGGCGGATCGGTGGTGACGCAGACCTTCACCGGCCCGCTGGCCTCCGGTGCGGTGCAGTCCTTCACCTTTTCCACGCCGATAACCATCACCGGTCTGGGTGCCCACACGTTGAAGGCCTGGACCTCCCTGCCGGGAGACCAGTTCGTTGGGGATGATTCACTTGTGGTGGGTCTGACCGTGGTGGCCTCCAGCCCCACGCCGTTCCTGGAGGACGTCCAATCCGGCCTCACCACGCCGCCGGGCTGGCGCATGGAGAACCCCGACGGGAGCTACGGCTGGACCACCGCATCGCTCACCAACGGGCCGGACTGCACGCCCACCATCGCGTGGATGATCGACCACTACTACTACGGCGGCAGCGGGCAGGAGGACCTGCTGTATTCGCCTCCGGTGATGCTGGGCGACAGTTCGCGACTGAAGTTCGACCATGCGCACGCCACCTACAGTTCCTCGTATGTGGATGGCTTCCGCGTGGACCTCAGCGACGATTGCGGGGACAACTGGACCACCGTGTACAGCGCCTTCGATCCGGCGCTGGCCACCGCGCCGGCCACCACCAACGTGTACGAGCCGGCCAACTGCAGCCAGTGGCTTGCGCACGACATCGACATCAGCGCGTTCGACGGGGAGGAGGTGATGCTGCGTTTCGTTTCGATCAACGGGTACGGGAACCAGTTCTACCTGGACAACGTGCAGGTGGAAAGCTCGGGGGTGCGCGTGGCGTTGAAGCTCCTTCTTCAGGGTGCCTACGACACGGGCACGGGACTGATGCGCGACGACCTGCGGACCGCGGGCCTGATCCCGCTGCTGGAGCCTTACACGGCGGCCGGGTTCACCCAGGCGGCCGGTGGGGGCGACGAAACCACCACCGCGGCGGTGCTCGCCACCACGGGCCCGGACGCGATCGTGGATTGGGTGCTGGTGGAGTTGCGTGACCAGGTGGACCCATCGATCCTGGTGGCCACCCGCTGCGCCCTGGTGCAGCGCGATGGCGACGTGGTGGCCACCGATGGATCATCGGCCGTGCTGCTGCTGGCGACCGCCGACCAGTACCACGTGGCCGTGCGCCACCGCAATCACCTGGGCGCGATGACCGCCGCTCCCGTGGCCCTGAACGGTCCGGCCGCGACCGTGGACTTCACCCTTGGCACCACGCCCACCTGGGGCACCGCCGCACGCACCCCGATGGCCGGGGTCATGGCGCTCTGGATGGGCAATGCGTTCATCGATGAGGCTGTGAAATACACGGGGATCGACAACGACCGCGACGAGGTGCTGCTGCGCGTTGGCGGGACCGTCCCCACCGCGGTGGCCAACGGGTACTGGCCGGAGGATTGCACCATGGACGGCGAGGTGAAATACACCGGCCTGTTCAACGACCGCGATCCGATCCTGCTGAACATCGGCGGCGCGGTGCCCACCGCCATCCGCCAGGAACAACTGCCCTGAGCCCGGTATGGCCCGGCATCCCGCCCGCTCGCCGATGCGATCGTCGGGGTGGTCGGATCCGGATGGCTCATGCCCTGCGCGTGGTTTTTCCCTGCACGGATCGCTACCGAGTGCGGATCCGGGCGTCGTGGGTAGAAGCATGGCGGGCATCGAACGTATTCCGACGCTGGTCGATCAATGAGCCACCCGGTTGACCCGCATGTTCGCCGGGGCTACATTTGGCCGCCTCCTTTCGCTCCATCGGCTTTTCTTACCGGCTGCATGAAGAACATCACCATGATCGGCATTGGTGCGGGTGGGAAGCCTGCACTCCCGTGCCTCACCGGTCGGGATGCATGCGCCATTGCTGGTACAGGATCCCCGCGGGAACAAGGATGGCAATGGCGTGCGGCCGACGGGCGATGCATCGTCCGATGCACGGATCGATCGGATCGGATGGCCGACGACCGCGCTCCGGTCCCGGGGAACATCGGGGCCGCGTTGCCCGCACATGCCTTTGATGGGCGACCCTCCTGAAATGACTTACCTTCACCACCCTCTTCCGAAAACCACCTCAACAGTCCAAACCCCGAGAACCATGTCATGTTTCAACTCCCGCTCGCTGCGGAGGCTTTGTAGCACCGCGGCGGGGATCCTCCTGGGTATGGGAACGCTCCTGTCCCAGATCAACATTTCCCTGCACACCACGGCCGTACCGGATTCTTTCGAGTTCCGGATGGTCTCTCAGGGGCCTGTGTACAATGCCATCCTCAATGCCACCTTCACCATCCGCTGGTCGGCCAGCGCCGGTGGCACGGTGAACGTTCCGGGCATCGCCAGTGATTGCTTCCGTTATGTACTTTATGATAACGGCGATGGCGTGCAGACCAGCGGTGGATTCAATTATTTCACCTTCAACATCGCCGGCACATCGGCTCTGGGCACCACCTGCCCGATCAACACGACCCAGGCTCCCATCGGTGGTTTCGCCATGGTGGGCTTGACCGGATGTACGACGATCAACCTCGTCAATGACAGCTATACCGGGGCCAACAACAAGGACTACTTCGTTTCCAACGGAGGCGTGGCTGTGACCGGCCTGATCACCGGTGCGGGCGTGTCGCACGGGGTGGGCAGCGCGTGCAGCGATGGCAATGCATGCACCACCGGTGATGCATACGATGCCAATTGCCAGTGCGTGGGTACTCCTTCACCTGATTCGGATGGTGATGGCATCTGCAATGCGGAGGACGACTGCCCGACCGTGCCCGGTGAGATCGGCTCGCCCTGCAACGACGGCAACCCCTGCACGGTGGGCGATGCGCTGAACGGGAGCTGCAACTGCGTGGGCACCCCCGACAACACCGACAGCGACGGCGACGGCGTTCCGAACTGCTCGGACGACTGCCCGACCGTGCCCGGTGAGATCG
>CAYMXP010000032.1:19344-39489 GCA_964394425.1 uncultured Chryseobacterium sp.
CATCACCACCGATGGCGATGGCGACGGCATCCCCGACTGCTCGGACGACTGCCCGGCCGTGCCCGGTGAGATCGGCTCTGCCTGCGACGACGGCGATCCCTGCACGACGGGCGACGCGCTGGACGCGAGCTGCAACTGCGTGGGCACCCCCGACAACACCGACAGCGATGGGGACGGGATCCCGAACTGCTCGGACGACTGCCCGGCCACCCCTGGTGAAGTCGGTTCGGCCTGCGACGACGGCAACCCGCTCACGGTGAACGACCAGGTGAACGCCAACTGCATCTGCGCCGGCACCCCCGTGTCGTGCGTGACCAACGGCGACTGCAACGACAGCGATCCCTGCACTCTGGATGAGTGCGTGAGCAACGCCTGCCAGTACACGCCCATCACCACCGATGGCGATGGCGACGGCATCCCCGACTGCTCGGACGACTGCCCGAACACCCCGGGTGAGATCGGCTCGGCCTGCGACGACGGCGACCCCTGCACGACGGGTGACGCGCTGGACGCGAGCTGCAACTGCGTGGGCACGCCCGACAACACCGACAGCGATGGGGACGGCATCCCCAACTGCTCGGACGACTGCCCGGCCACGCCTGGTGAGATCGGTTCGGCCTGCGACGATGGCAACCCCGGCACGATCGGTGACACGGTCAATGGTGCCTGCCAATGCGTGGGCATTCCGATCGGTTGCACGGAGTTCCTCTTCCTGGATATCACGCTGGACGACTTCGGCAGCCAGACCACCGTGGACCTGCTGGACCAGACCGGCACGATCATCCTGGATTCCTCCGGACCATACGCCGATGGCATCGGTGGCACCACGGTCTCCGACCAGTTCTGTGTGAACCCAGGTTGCTACCGTCTGCGCGTGAACGATCTGGGTGGCGACGGGATCGCCGGTGGCGGCTACATCCTGAAGGATGCCGCTGGACGGCGCATCATCGATGCCGACGGCCAGTTCGGATCGGCGAGCACCCTGCACGTGGGCACGCCTGATTTCTGCGTGCCGCTGAGCAACCAGGGCCTGATCCCCTACTCCTGCGACCGCGCCGACCTGCTGCCCAACACCACCCTCTACTGCAATGGACAGCCGGGTGCCTCGGGCTGGCAGTGGTGGTGGTTCGATCCACACGGCAGCTACAGCCGCCGCATCCTGGTGACCACCAACCACATGAAAGCCAATCAGATGGTCACCCAGCCGGTGCCCTACGGCCTGGAGCTCAACATCCGCGTGCGTGCGCTGATCAGCGGCAACTATACCGCCTTCGGCAAGGCCTGCACCGCCGTGGTGAACGATCCGGGCGGCGCGGATATGAACGACGAAGGCATCACCTACCAGTCGATCGGCGTGGACGGATCCTCCTCGGTGCTGTCGATCTACCCCAACCCCAACCGCGACGGGGTGGTGTACGTGATGATCGATGGGCTCGACGAGGTGGAGCGTGAGATGGTGATCGACGTGTACGACCTCTTCGGCAAGCGCGTGCATGGCGAGCAGGTCGCCATCGCCGGTGGTACGGTGAACCACGTGATGGACCTCAGTGGCGATCTGGCCATGGGCATGTACGTGGTGAACGTCACCATCGACGGGAAACACTTCACGCAGCGCCTGCTGAAGCAGTAAGCGCCACGGAAGCCTGAACGGGAAGGGGCCGCTCCGATCGGAGCGGCCCCTTCCGCGTCCGGGCGCGGGGTCGCGTGCCGGGATCATCTTTGCATCCGCTCTTACCGTCCCCCGATCCCATGGCCATGACCATTGACGAACTGCCACCCCACGCGCGCGTGTGGGTCTACAAGTGCGATCGCCGCCTCACTGACGAGGAGCAACGGCATGTGGTCGAGCAGGGCGGGCGTTTCCTGCGCTCCTGGTCGTCGCATGGCGCGCCGTTGACCGCCGCGATCGGTGTGTGGTACGAACGCTTCGTGGTGCTCGGAGTGGATGAGCAGCAGGTCGGGGCCGGCGGATGCAGCATCGACGAGAGCGTCCATTTCATCCGGGAACTGGAGCGTGGGATGGGGCTGAAGCTCACCGACCGGATGGTCCTTTGGGTCGAACGCGATGGCCGGCACGAGGTCTTGCGGATCGACGATGTGCCGGCGTTGCTGCGCGGCGGTGAACTGAACGCCGATACGATGGTGTATGACGACCTGCTGAGCACCCGCGCCGATCTGCAGACGCGGTTCCGCGTTCCTTTGCGCCAGACCTGGATGGCCCATTATCTCTGAACCGATCCGGCCGGACCATGGCCGAGGACCGGACCAGCGCGATCTTGAAAACTATCCGTCCGCAAAGGTCACGTTCCGCGACGGGTCGACCCAAATTAGCAGGTGCCGCGTGGCGGAATGGACCGGCGCGGCGCAGGCATGGCGCACGAAGCAGCCCGGTTGATGCCGGCCCTCTTCCATGGTTGGGTCGAACTGCTCGGTCTGTGGCTGGTCCTTTTCGTGACCTTCGCCCTCTGGAATTGGGCCCGTTCCCGCGGGCTCGAACCGGCCGATGAGCGAGCGCCGTTCCCCTGGTCGCTGGTGCTGGTCGTTTTCGCGCTGGTGCTCGTGCTCCGAACGTTCGAAGGCGACTGGACGCGTGCGGCTCTGATCGCGGGTGCGGTGATGGTCGCGGGTTTTCGCGGCGGTGCATCGCGCTCCAGATCGTTGTGGATACCTGGCATCCTGCTGGGCGCGCTGGTCGGGTCGGGCTGGATGCTCAGCGCACTGGCGCTCGCCCTCGCCGGCTTCCTGGTGTTGCTGTTCAGCGCCCGACGGCCATGAGCCGCCGATGGCCGAAGCGGTCCGGGGTGCTGCCCATGCTCCTGCTCGTGCTGGGCACGGGGGCATGGGGGCTGATCGCGTTCGGCCCCGACCGCGCCATGCGACTGGCCGCCGCCGCGGCATCCAACGTGCTCCTTGACGGGCTTGCCGAAGGAACGCCTTCGCATCGCATCCCGGTGGTCGACGTGGTGGTGAGCGAGCGCGACCTGGAGGAACTGGGTTCGGACCTGCCCTGGAGCGGTGGCCGGACGGTGGATGCCGAGGTCATCGACCGCGACGGCCGTCATCCAGCGGGGTTCCGCTACAGAGGCATGGTGGTCACCACGCACTTCCTGGGCGGAAAGAAGTCGTTCCGGCTGACGATGGAGAAGGGTGGACCGTTCCCGCCGTACCGCCGGCTGAACTTCATCAACCCCAAGGCTTTCAACATGGTGAACGCCCACCTGGCCTATTGGGTGGCCGGGCGGATGGGCGTGTCCGTTCCCTTCGACGATCTCGCTTTCGTTCGGATCAACGGGAGGGCGATCGGGGTGATGGAGGTGGTCGAACAGCCCGATGGAGACTTCGAGCGGAACCGTCATCGGGTCGATCATCGTGTGCCCGTGTTCAAAGGCGACTATCCCACGCCGGTGAACAGGCGGTTGCTGACCCGGCGCGAGTTGTGGCGCGATGCGCGGCATTGGGAGCATGTCGGCGGCCCGGACAGCACCGCGGCATGGATCAAGCTTCGTGCATTGATCGATGTGATCGGGGATCCGGACCTGCCATGGACCGACCGGCGCGACACCCTGGAGCGGTTGATCGACGTGGATGCCTTCCTGCGCTTCGCGGCGGCGATCAAGGTGATCGACACCCAGCACATCGACAACTACCATAACCAGGTGCTGGTGCTCAGCCCGCGCACCGGCCTGTTCGTTCCGGTGCTTTGGGATCCGCTGATGATGTTCCCTCCCGATGGCGAACCGTTCTATCCCGTTCACGACGCGCTGGCGTTCTGGCTGCTGTGTGATCCGGAATGGCGCTGGCGGCGCGACCAGTACGTACATGATGCGCTGGTGGACCTGCATCGCGACGGTGCTTTCGCCGCCAGGCTCGATGAGGTCCTTGACCGCCTGCTGCCCTCCGTGCTCGCCGACCGCAACAAGACGGGCGTGGTGAGCCCGTTCCCGCAGGATGTGTTGCGGATCTCATCCGCACACTGGGCCATGTCGGCCTGGCGGTTGCGCACCGACCTGGCCGCGTATTGGGAGCGGCTGCTGAACGAGTTCGATCAGGGCGCGATCAGGATCGGATGGGACGCTGAACAGGGCACGATCAAGATCAGCGGCCTCGCGGTCCCGCAGCTTTCGATCACCGTCGTGGGCGACAGCCTCGTTCCGGACCGGTCAGGCGGCTCGGCGTGGCGGACGGATCCATTGAACGGGAGCATCACCGTGTTCCCGGACCTTGCCGAAGCCGATGCCGGAGGTGCATTCAGCGATGTGCAACGCTACCGTTCGCGGGAGGCGGATCTCACGCTGCGTTTCCCGGCGGGACGCATCCGCTCGGTCACGCTCAACGGCCATGGGCCATGAGTTCACGGCGTGTCCGTCCGATGGAAGATCTCCCCGCGCGATCGCGGTCGTTCGTCCGCGCGCCATGTGAAGCCGCGCAGGACCAGCTCCTCGGGCGGCACCTTGCCCATGGGGTACATCGATCCATCGGGTCGCGCGAGGAAGCTGATGGTGTTCACCGCGCCTTCGTTCAACTCCACCCGGATGCGGCTGCAGTCCACGCGGTTGACGCCGAGGAAGCGAAGGACGGGTGGGCCGATGGTGTCGGACACGGCTTCCGATGCCGGTTCCTCGCGCGCGAAATAGACCGTTCGGCAGTTGCCGTCGGCCACCAGGCCTGCGAGTTGTCCGCCGATGAAGCGCCCGGTCATCGTGGTCCCGGTCACCTGGTCGAAGCGTCCGCTGTCCACCTGTGAGCAGAGGAAGGCATCGTTGTCAACGAACAGCCTGTGCGCCTGCCCGTCACGCAGCTGGATGCGGATCCGCCGCCCGGTGATCTGGTCATCGCCCGACCAGAGCACGGGCGAGGAGATCAGGTGGATGGTGCTGTCGGCGTCCGAATGGATCATCGTGTCGCAGGCGCCTTGCATGTCGCTCTTGAAGAAACGCACGCCGCGCCGGGCGACCACCCTTCGGCCGATGCTGTCGGGCATGGCGAATAGCGTGTCGGCGTGCAGATGGAGGGAGTCGGCACCCAGGGCCATGATCAATTCGGCGCGACCGGTCACCCATGCGCGGTCCGATGCATCCTCGTGGAACCCGCGTTCGCCGCGCACGCTCGTGGCGTTGGCGGTGTCGCGCATCAGCACGTTGCCCCAGGCCCACCCCAGCCCCGCCCGTCGGTCGTAATGCAGGCTGTCGCCCCGCAGTTCCCGGTCGCCGTTGAGGATGCGCGCACGCCTGGTGAAGCGTGCGAATTCCCGCCGGGTGTCGTAGGTGCCGCGCGTACACCACATGCGCGCGCCTTGCGTCACGATGGTGGTGGGTCCGAAGAACTCCGCGACGCCCGAGGTGGTGGTGTAATGGAGCGTGTCGCTTGTGATGGTGCGCTCCGGATGCCGGAGCTGCACGTCGTCGCTGAAGATGAAGCGGTGCGCGCCGGCCAGGTAGGTGCCGCGCCGGCTGGTGAGGGTGTTCTGTTCCTTGCGGCTGGTGATGGTGCCGCCACTGGCATAGGTGGCCGTGCGCGAGCGCAGGCCGTACACCAGGTGGTCGGTGGTGAGTTCCATGTCCGGGTCGTTGAGCCTGACGGATCCGGTGATCGTCGCCACCCGTTCGCGGCCGTCGTAATCCAGCCGGTCGCCGGAGATGCGCATCGTGTCGGCCTGCACGATCACCACGCGACCGAACGCCGTCACCTTCTGGTCCTCGAAGAGGTATGCGCTGTCGCAACTCATCACCGCGCCGGCATGCTTGAAGCGGGCATGGCCCACCAGGCGTTGCGCACCCGGGGCCAGCCGGTCGTCGAACTTCCAGGCATCGGCGCCCAGGATCTCGATGCGGGCGCCCTCGTGCGCGTCCCCGCCCTGCCCGAAGGCCATGGCCGGTGCGAACAGAAGAAGGACAGGGATCGCGCGCAAGCACGCCGGCCAGCCCAACCATCGTGCCGGTGATGGCGCTTCCATGCCGGCGAAGATCGCGCTCCTGTACTTTGCGGCATGTCCGCGCTCGCAAGCCGCATCCACCGCAAAGCCGTTGAGTTCGGCCTGCTGCCGGTCGGCGGGGCGGGCAAGGCGCGCGTGCTCATGTACCACGGCATCGGCGATCCGGGGTGCGGCGCGGTCAACGTCCGGCACATCGGAGCGGACCTCTTCGACCGCCACTTGCGGATGTTCCGCGAGCGCTTCAACGTGGTCAGCCTCGATGAGCTCTGCGCGGGCGCACGCGATCCCAGGCACCTGACCGTGGCGCTCACGTTCGACGATGGCCTGCGCAACAACCTGACGCATGCGTTGCCGCTGCTCGAGAAGCATCGCGTGCCGGCCACCTTCTTCATCTCCGGAGCCAACCCGCAGGGCCTGCCCTGCCTGTGGGGCGATCTGGCCGACCTCGCTCCGCGCCTCACCGACCGAACGCTGACCATCGCGGGCGAGCGGTTCGTGGTGGATCGGAACGGGCGTTATGGGAGCGAACGCGATGGCACGCTGCTCAACGACCGCATCAAGCAGCTGGGCGGGTCCGCCCCGAAGGTGGGGTTGTACGAACAGTTGCGCGATCTCTTCGATGGTCCATTGGATCCGTGGAGGATGTTCTGGCAGCTGATGAGCGACGAGGAGCTGCGGCAGGTCGCGCGGCATCCGCTGATCAGTCTCGGCTCGCACGGTTGGTGGCACAACGACATGGGCCGGATCCCCCTGGCCGATGCGGAGGAAGAACTGCGCAAGAGCAGGGAATACCTCGCGGAACTTTCCGGAAGACCGGTCACGGCGATCGCCTGGCCGGCGGGATCGTATTCCGCGGCCGTGGTCGATGCCGCCGCGCGCATGGGGGTCCATCATCAGTTCGCCGTGACCTATGCGGACCCGGGCGACCGGTCCGATCCGCGGCTATGGGACCGGTACGGGGTGTACGACTTCCCGGTGCGCGAACGCTACTTCCTGCACTTGATCGCGCGCGGCGCGCGCTGATCGCTCACCTGGCCTTGTCGACCGGCACGTTCTTGCCGGCCTTGTGCCGCGCGTTCAGCCCATCGATGATCCGCTGGGTGACGTCCAGGCCGGGATCGCCGGGCCAGATCTGGCCGCCGGGCTCGAGGCTCACGATGTAGTCGTAGCCGGCTTCGGCGTTGAACTCCTTCAGGTACTCCTCGATCTCCTTGCTCACCTCGGCGAGGATCTCCATCTCCAGGCGGGCCATCCGTTCCTCGGAGCGCTGCTTGAGCTCGCCGATCTTCGCATCGAGCCGCTCCAACTCCTCCTTGTCGGTCTTGATCTCCGCCTGCGTGCTGAAGGTGCGGTCCTTGTTCACCAGTTCTTCGTAGCGGCCCTGCGCCTTGGCCAGCTCGTTCTGCCACTGGTTCTCCAGCCGCTGTCCTTCCTTCTTGTAGTGCGCGCTGCGTTCCTGGAGCAGGTCCAGGTGCTTGCGCAGGCTGTCCATGTAGAAGAAGGCGATGCGCGCTTCCGGGCGCCGGGTGGTATCGCGCTCCAGGGCCCGGGTGGCTTGGGCCGCACCGGCCTCATCGCGCATGGCGGGGTCTTCCTCGGGCGTGGCCCGGGTCCGCATCAGCGCCCACGCCAGCAGGGCGGTGAGGATCGCGTTCCAGAAGAGCAGGACGATGCCGAGGGAGCGGGACATGGGTGGGAGTGAGGGCGGCGAAGATAGACCCCGGTGTTCCGGGGCGCGGCCCATCGCTCCATGCGCCTCCGTGGCGGGATCGATCGGGCTCCCTCACCGTTGCACGATCACCTTCGCATGGAACAGGTGATCCCCGCCGATCAGGTGAAGCACGTAGGTGCCCTGGGCGATCGCTTCCAGATCCAGCGCGACCGGTCCCGAGGCGCGATCCCGATGCCACAGCACCAGCTGCCCGCCGAGGTCGAAGAGGCCCGCCTCGAACATGCCGTCGGGAAGCCCCTGGATCAGGAGCACATCCTTCGCCGGGTTGGGGCTCAGCTCGATCGCCAACCCGGCGGCTTCGCCGATGCCCACCATCGCGTCGATGCTCACGCACACGGTGTCGTTGGCGAATTCCACGTCGTCCGGGTCGACGGTCCAGGCGCAGAGATCGGCCGTGAGGTCCTGCGTGGGGGTGAAGAGCTGGCTGAAGGTGAACAGGGACGAATCGCCGGGGGCGAGCACGGGCCCGGTGTAGTTCTGCGTCACCACCGGTTCGCCGTCGAAGCGGTAGTTCACCGGGAAATTGTTCATGGTCACGTTGCCGAAGTTCTTCACCCAGGTGCGCACGCTGGTGGGGGCGCTCACGTCCAGGCCGGGGATCAGGCCGAAGTAGCCCGTGCAACCCACGTCCTGCACCGGCACCTGGGAGATCTGCAGACCCAGGTGGAAATCGGCCGTCTCGATGTCGCGGTATTGCGCCCACACCCCGCCGAGCACTTCGTAGGTGCGGTAGCTGAAGGGCGGCACGATGTCCTGCGCGATGTTGACGAAGGTGCCCATCATGAGCCATTCGAGATAGACGGTGCCATCGTTGATGAAGAAGGGCGTGGTGACGGGAAAGACGTGATCGCCGATGGTGGCACTGGATCCCGGCACGTTGATGCTGTCCAGCAGGGTGCCGTGCGTGCCGTTCGGCCCGTCGTCGTCGTAGAGCCGCAGCACGAAACCGCTGGGGGGCGTGGTGTTGGTGCTGATGCGGATGGTGAGGCCGGTGACGTAGGCCGGATACCACGCCGGGATCAACTGAGCGCCCACGCCGGCGTTCCCCCCGGCCCATCCGATGCCCGCCCCGTCGTCGGTGGGCCCGGCCCAGTCGAGCACCTGCGTGGACAGCGTGGTATCGTACACGGCGAGTTCCTGGTCACGCACGTTGTTGGAAGTGACCGTTTCGCCAAGGACGCCCGTGACGCTGCCTTGGAAGCGGTAGGTGCCGGCTTGAACGGGATCGAAGGCCGCGGCGAAGGTGATGGTGGTGTCGATGCCCGTGGCGAGCGAATCGATGGGTTGAGAGGCCGTGGCCACCACCGAGCCGATGCTGTTGTACACCGTTCCCGTGGCGGTGATGTCCGTGATCGGTTGGTTGCCGGTGTTATGCACGTTGATGGTGAGGGGGAAGAGCGGGCCGTTGCGCTTGAGGCTGAGCCCCTGGCTGGTCTCGTCGGTCACCCAGTCCACCGAAGCATCGATGACGTCGATGAGCGGAACGGCGGGAGCGTAGAAGCGCACGGCGTAGTTGATCGGTGGATAGGCATCGGCCGAATGCTGCAGGCCGATGTCGCCGGTGAGGCTCTCCACGCCCACCAGCAGGTCGGTGGTGTACGCGAACCCGGTCTGTTCGAGGTATTGGATGGTGACGGTGCTGTCCGCCTTGTTGAGGATGACCTGGAAGGTGTTCTCGCCGGTGTAGGAGGGGGCGAGGTCCGTCCAGAAGGGCACGTCGATGTAGCTGACGATGGTGGTGGAGGGATCGTCGTAGAACCAGCACTGCGCGGGGTTGCCCACGCCGCTGAAGTTCAGGTCGGCGGTCATGGCGGCGATGTAGTCGTTGGGTGGGAAGGCCTGCGGGATCAGCGGGAAGGGCGAGGCGATCTGCACGTTGTTGAACGCGATGTAGCCGTTGGATCCGATCCAGATCTTCTTGGGGGCGTACCAATAGAAGGGCTGGTTGGTCTGCATCACGAAGGGGCCCGCCACGTTGTCGTCGGCCAGGCCGGTCACCTGCGTGCCGAAGCCGGTGATGTCGATCCAGTTGAAGACCGGCCCTCCGGGCTCGTTGCTGTCCTTCCAGATGTAGCCATAGAGGTCCGGGCCACCCTGGAGGGCGAAGGCGGGAGCGGAGAGGAGGACGGCGAGGGCGAGGTGGAATGGACGGGCCATGTGTGGGGGGTTGGAACGTGACCAAGATAACGACCCATCGTTCACCCGGGCCCGATCCGTTCCCCCGCCCTCACAAGCTCAGCAGCTCCTTGAACCGGGCCGCCTGCCTGCGGCTCACCTCCACCTGCTCGGGCTGGCCGCCACGGTCCACCGACTTGAACTTCACCAGCAGACCGCCGGAGAACCAAGGTTCGATCTTGTCCACGTGGCGCAGGTTGATGATGTGCTTGCGGCTGGTGCGGAAGAACGCGAGGGGATCGAGCTTCTTCTCCAGCGTGTTGAGGCTGCGCAGCACCAGGGGTTTCTGGTCGTGGAAGAACACGCGCACGTAGTTGCCTTCGCTCTGGAAGTAACGCACGTCCCTGAGGGTGACGAACCAGCACTTCTCATTGTCGCGCAGGAAGATCTGGTCGTCGGCATGGAGGATCTCGCGCTGCGGCTGGCCGTCGGTGCCCTTCTCATGCACCTTGGCCAGGGCGGCTTCGAGACGGGCTGGCTCCACGGGCTTCATCAGGTAGTCCAGCGCGTTCACCTGGAAGGCCCTGATGGCGTGCTCGTCGAAGGCGGTGACGAAGATGACCTGCGGGGCGGGGTCCAGGGCCTCGAGCAGTTCGAAGCCATCGCGTCCGGGCATCTGCACGTCCAGGAAGAGCAGCTGGGGCCGCAGTTCGTTGATGATCTTCTCGGCATCATCCGCGTTGGCGGCTTCGCCCACGACCTCCACGTCGGGGTGCTTGGCCAGCAGATCGATCAGGGCTTTGCGCGCGAGGCGTTCGTCGTCGATGATCAATGCTTTCATGGTCGTTGTTCGTGGGTCGTTGTTCGGTCGGAGGTCAGTTGGCGATCGTCAGTTGTCGGTTGTCCGGTTGCCGGGGTTCTCGATCCGCGATCATCAATTCTCGATCCTCTCCTTCAACCTTCAACCCTTTCCCCCGCCGGTATCTCCACCTCCGTCACCACCATGCCTTCGTGGTTGCTGATGCGCAGCGAACCCTTCGCGCCATAGAGCATTTCCAGGCGGCGGCGGGTGTTGCGCAGTCCGATGCCGGTCGATGATCCGTTCTTTCCATGGGCCGTTGGATCGAAACTGCCACTGTTCTTCACGGTGAGCAACAGGCCGTCGTTCCGCTTCCGGGCGCCCACGACGAGATCGCCGCCGGCGGACAGGGGAGCGATGCCGTGGCGCACGGCGTTCTCCACCAGGGTCTGAAGCATCATGGGCGGCACCGGTTCGCGTTCCAGCCCCTGCTCCACCTCGAAGCACACGCGCAGTCGTTCTTCATAGCGCATGCCTTCCAGCGCGAGGTAGGCCTTCACGATATCGAGTTCCTCGCCGAGGGGCACGGTGTTGCGCCGCACCTGCATCATGCTGTTGCGCAGGATGGCGCTGAGCTGGGTGATGGCCTCCTTGGCGCGCGCGGGATCCTCGTCCACCAGCGCCCGGATGCCGTTGAGCGCGTTGAACATGAAGTGCGGGTTCAGCTGGGCGCGCAGGTTGCCGAGCTGGTTCTCGCGGTTGGCCGTTTCCAGGCGCAGGTTGCGGATCTCCTCGCGCCGCTGCCGGATGAACCAGTGGTAGCCGAAGTAACCCATGGCCCAGAGGAAGAGCAGGACGGTCCAGTTGACCAGCATGCCGAAGGCGTCGATCACCGATCCGGTGAGCACGGGCCGGTAGGAGGGAAGGAGCAGATCGTGCAGCACGGCCTGCAGGAGGAAGGCGAGCGCGCCGAACAACAAGGCGGCCAGCGTGAGGCGCGGCAACAGGAAGCCGGGACCATGCCGAAGCCAGCGATTGCGCAGGATGGTTCCCCGCATCAGGTGGCTGACGCCCACCCCGATGAGCAGCACCATGGTCATCACGCTGCCCAGGCCGTCCTCGTATTCCCCGTTGAGGTAGCGCAGCATCGAGATGAGCGCGACGTACAGCGCCCAGACGGCCAGCTGGGTGGACCAGTAGAGCAGGCGGCGCCGGGGCAAGGAGGGCATGTGGGCGAAGGTACCCGCCGTGGTCGGGCCGATGAGGTCGATCACACGAACGGTTCCCGGATGGAACCGGGCGTTCCGTTGCCCGCGGAGAGCGGCCGGCGATCGGCAGTAGTTTCAACCCTCGACCTCGAAGCGTCAACCTTCGGCTTTCAGCTTTCAACTTTCAACTTGAACTACCTGGCCCACCTTTACCTGAGCGGCGACGATCCGCTGGTGATCACCGGCAACTTCATGGCCGATGGGGTGAAGGGCCGCGACCTCTCCCGGTACGATCCCCGCATCCAGGAGGGCATCCGGCTGCATCGGGCGATCGATGTCTTCACCGATGCGCATCGGCTGACGCGCGCCGGTCGCGAACGGTTGCGGCCGCACGCGCACAAGTATGCCGGGGTGGTGCTGGACCTGTTCTACGACCACCTGCTTGCGGCGCAATGGGAGAGCTACCACGATGAACCCCTGGCAACGTTCGCCCATCGGATGTACACGCTGCTGGGGCGGAACATGGCGCACATGCCCGAGCGCATCCGACGCATGCTGCCCTACATGAGCGGCGGCGACTGGCTGGGCGGCTATGCGCGCCTGGGCGGACTGGCCGGTGCGCTCCGGGGCCTGTCGCGCCGCGTGCGCGCGGGAGAGGTGATGGCGGGCGCCGAACGGGTGCTGGTGGAGCATGAGGACATCTATCGGAGCGAGTTCGCATCTTTCTTTGCGGAGTTGCGACACCATCTGGCGGAACGATGAGAACAGGCTGGTCCTTGGCGATGGCCGGTGGCGCGCTGGCGCTCTGTGGGGCGGTGTACTTCTGGCCGGATCCCACCACGCGGGGAAGCGACGGCACCTGGGCCGATCCGCTGGTGGAGCGCGACCTGGCGGCCATCGCGGCCGATACCCTGCGCGTGCTGGTGATCGAACGCCACCTCACCTACGAGCGCTGGCCGCAGGCGCAAACGGGCCTTGAGTTCGAGCTGCTGGAACGCTTCGCACGCCAGGCCGGGTTGCGGATGAAAGCCGTGGTGGTGGAGCATCCCGACAGCCTGCTCCCGATGCTGCAACGAGGCGAGGGCGATGTGATCGCCGCGCAGCTCGGACGCCGCAGTCCGCTGGGCCGGTGGGTGGCGCACACCGGTCCCTACCGGTACGTGGTGCCGGTGGTGGCCACGCTGCGGGCCGATCGGGTGCTGGGCATCGCTCCGCGCGACGGATCGCTGGAAGGCCGGGACACCGCATGGGTGAGCGCGTGGTCGCCTTTCGCGCCCAGCCAGCGGCGGTGGCCCGGGAACGATGGAAGCGTCGATCTCTCGCGGCCCACCGTGTTCACCGATACGGCGCGCTACGGCGACCAGCCGGTCATCAACCTCTCGCTGGGGCGCATCCATGCGGCGATCGTCAGCCACGCCTCGGCGGCCTACTTCGCCGAGCGCATGCCGCAGCTGGCCTTCAGCGAACCGCAAGGCGATGGGGTCCCGCTGGTGTTCGCCCTGCGCAGGAACGCGCCCGGCTTGCTGCGCGCGATGAACCGGTGGATCGCCGATCCCCAGGAAAAGGAGGCGCGGGGGATGCTCATGAACGCCTATGGATCGCATGTTCCGCGCAGGGGAACGCTCGGCAAGGCGCGCGCGCTGCGCGAGGCGGGTGAGGCGCTCTCACCGTACGACAGCCTGTTCATGGAACACGCCGGCGCCAGCGGCTGGGATTGGGAACTGCTGGCGGCGATCGCCTTCAAGGAATCGCGCTTCGACACCGCGGCCGTATCGCACCGCGGCGCGCAGGGACTGATGCAGATGATGCCCGGCACCGCCGCGGGCCTGGGCACGGACAGCCTGCACCTGGCCGAACGGCAGGTGCAGGCCGCGGCGCGCTACCTGGCCGCGCTGGATTCGATCTGGATGCGCACCGTGCCGCAGCCCGACCGGAGGTTGCGCTTCGTGCTTGCCGCGTACAACGCCGGCCCCGGCCACGTGATGGATGCGCAGCGCCTGGCCAGGTCGCTCGGGTTGGATCCGTTGCGCTGGGAAGGCCACGTGGAGCGGGCGATCACCCTGCTCGCCCTGCCGCGCTTCTTCACCCGCCCGGAGGTGCAGAGCGGCCCCTGCCAGGGTTCCCAGACCTTCCTCTATGTGCGCGAGGTGATCCTGCTGTACGACCAGTTCCGCCGCAGCATGGAACAGGCGGGCCTGCCTGCCCCGCGGGGCCATACGGCGTAATTTGCACGCGGCACCGCCGCCCTGGAAGTCGTGCAGGGGAGTGGCGGACGGTGCGGCCCTTGATGCTCACCAACCGCGGCGCGCGCTCCATGAGAAAGCTCCTTCTTCTCCCGTTGCTGTCCTGTGCCACGGTCCTGCTGGCCCAAGGCGATCTGCCCCACGTGCTGGATGCCTCCGAGCAGCACCTGATCCCGGGCTACCGTGCCTCGCGCGCCGATCCCGACCGCGGCATCACCAGCTTTCCATCCTTCACCCCGCGCACCATGGCCGAGTGGGAGGAGGTCCAGATGCTCTGTGTGACGTGGACCAGCTTCCCCTCGATCCTCAAGCAGATCGTGCGCTACGCGAAGGAGGAATGCGAGGTGCTCATCATCTGCACCTCCAGCGGATCCAGCTCGCAGGCGTCGATCACGACCTACCTGAACACGGCCAATGCCGGTGGGCCACCCCTTTCCGATCTGAACGACATCAGCTTCCTGGTGGCCCCCTTCAACAGCATCTGGCATCGCGACTACGGTGCGGAGAGCATGTACCAGAACGAGGTGGACAGCCTGTTCCTGATGGACTGGATCTACAACCGCCCGCGACCCAACGACGACGTGCTGCCCGACGCCATCGGCGCGCTCAAGGGCATCGCCGTGTTCAACAGCACCACCGCGCCCAACGACCTGGTGCATACCGGCGGCAACTTCATGGCCGACGGCTTCGGCACGGCCTTCAGCAGCGAACTGGTGGACATGGAGAACGGCGCCAGCGGCCAGTACAACCAGACCACGCACACCCCGGCCCAGGTGAACACGCTGATGACCCAGTGGATGGGCATCGCCCCTGGCCGTTACATCAAGATGGACGTGCTGCCCTACGACGCCATCCACCACATCGACATGCACATGAAGCTGCTGGACGAGGAGACCCTGCTGGTGGGTGAATTCCCAACGGGGGTGAGCGACGGCCCGCAGATCGAGGCCAACCTCGCGTACGTCCAGAGCAACTTCAACAGCGTGTTCGGAACGCCATACAAGATCGTGCGCGTGGTGATGCCGCCCAGCACCGGCGGGGCCTACGCGCCGAACACGAGCTACCGCACCTACACCAACAGCATCTTCATCAACAAGACCATCCTGGTGCCCACCTACCGCGAGCAGTACGACACCACGGCATTGCGGATCTACCGCGAGGCATTGCCGGGCTACAGGGTGGTCGGCATCGACTGCGACGAGAGCAGCGGCAACATCATCGCCCAGAGCGGCGCGTTGCACTGCATCGCCAAATGCATCGGCGTGGCGCAGCCGCTGCTGATCCGCCACCAGCCGCTGGACGACGTGACCTGGAACGGCGCGGGGCACACCGTGACCGCCTACCTGCGGCACAGGTCGGGCATCGCGAGCGCCCAGGTGTACTGGACCACCGACACGGCGGCGGGCTTCACCCACTCGGTGGCCATGGCCTCGATCGGGGGGAACGAATGGAGCGCGCAGATCCCCGCACAGCCCGGCGGCAGCACCATCTTCTACTACGTGCGTGCCGTGGCCAACAGCGGCAAGGTGCAGGTGCGGCCCATCGTGGCCCCCGAGGGGTGGTGGAAGTTCAAGGTGCTTCCAGCGCCCGGACTGCCTTTGGCGATGAAACTCTTCCTCGAGGGGCCGTACGACCAGGGCACCGGCCTGATGAAGGACGACCTGCGCGCGGCGGGGTTGATCCCGCTCACCGAACCGTTCACCGCCGCGGGCTTCACCCTCGTGGGCGGTGGCGGAGAAACCACCAACGCGGGCGTGCTCGCCACCACTGGCGGCGATGCGGTCGTGGATTGGGTGCTGCTGGAAGCACGCGATGGCGGCGATCCCGCATCGATCCTTCGGACGTGCGCCGCGTTGGTGCAACGCGATGGCGACGTGGTGGGGACCGATGGCACATCGAACGTGCTCCTGGCCTTGCCCGCCGGCAGCTACCATCTGGCGGTCCGCCAGATGAACCACCTGGGGTGCATGACGGCCGGCCCCGTGGCGCTCAGTTCCCTGCCCGCATCGATCGACCTCACCGTGGGCACCACCGCGACCTGGGGAACGGATGCGCGGAAGGTCATCGGTGGGGCACAGGTGCTCTGGGCGGGCAACGTGGTGCGCGATGGCACCTTGAAATACACCGGCACGGAGAACGACCGGGATGACATCCTGGTGAAGATCGGCGGCGCGGTGCCCACCAGCACCGTTGCGGGCTACTGGCCTGAGGATGTGAACCGCGATGGCGTGGTGAAATACACCGGCATCGCGAACGACCGTGATCCCATCCTGGTGAACATCGGCGGGGCGGTGCCCACCAGCACGCGGGTGGAGCAACTGCCCTGACCGGCGCTGGCAGCCTCCCAAGGAGCGGCCGATGAATGGAACGGACCGAAGGCGGCCGAACCTGACGAATGTCAGACCTTCGCCCCGTGCTCAGGTCGGGTCTGGCATTGTTCCTCGGCGTGTGGTTGTCCGGATGCGATCATTCGGACGGCGATGGATCGCACCCTGTTTACACCGTGGAGCTGCGCATGGCCGCCGACTTCCGGTACGATGGCCACGCATACGAAGTGGGTTCCACCTACCAGGATGACTTCGGTCACGCCTATCGGTTGGACAAACTGCGGTTCCTTCTCTCGGGCTTTCGGGCGCTGGACGATGATGGCCAGGTGGTGGCCCAATTCCCCGACCGGCATGTGCTGATCGATGCGGCGCAGCCGGGAAGCGAGCATGCGCTGGGGACTTTCACCGCCTCGCACCTCCACGAGGTGCGCTTCACGATCGGCCTGGACCCGGTGGTGAACCATACCGACCCGGCTTCAGCGGACCCACCGCTGGATGATGCCGGCATGCATGGTGGCAATACCGCCTCGGGCTACTGCTTCATCCAGCTTGCCGGCCGGGTGGATAGCGACCTGAGCGGCGACATCACCGATGCCGATCAGTCCTTCCTTCATGAGGCCATCGGCGATGCGCTCCTGCGCAATTCCGCCTTCAGCCTGCATCAGGACCTCTCACAGGGGATCCCAGTGATCGGCTGGCTCACCGTTGACGTGGACACGCTGCTCGCCTCGATCGACCTCCTCAACACGCCCTCCTGCTCCGGCGATGGTCCGGTGGACACGCAGATCATGGAGCAGTTGGTGCAGGCCATGGAACAGGAACATTGACCCCCACCTCGAAAACACGACGCCATGAACCGGACCTGGACGCTTTCCTTGCTCTGCGGCTGCACCCTTGGTGCGCATGCCCAGGGGATCATCGACCGCTACCTCACCGATCCGCTCACCTACACCACCATCGTGGACGGCGGCGATCAGGTGAGCGATCCACGCGACCTGGACTTCCAGCCGCACACCAACCTGCTCTGGGTGATGAACAAGGGCGGTTCCAGCGGTGGCAGCATGGTGATCGTGCATGACGCGGGCCTGCCGGGCCAGACCTCCGAGTACCGCAAGGACACCCACAGCGGCCACTTCATGGTCCAGGCCAGCGCCATGGCCTTCTCCGATAATGGCGAGTGGGCCGCGGTGAGCGAGGTGCAGAACACGGCATCGCCCACCAGCACCTTCATGGGCCCCGGCCTGTGGCTCAATGATCTGAACGTGTTCGCCGAGGTGTTCCAGAACAACTGGGTGAGCGGCCTGCCGCTGGGTTCGCACATCGACATGCTGCACCAGAGCCCCTACGCCATGGGCATCGCGGCCGATTCACTGAAGGTGTACTGGGTGATGGACGGACACTTCGGCAACCTCTGCCGCTACGATTTCGTGCAGGACCACGGACCGGGCTACGATTACCATGGCGCCGGCAAGATCTGGCGTTACACCGACGTGCCCGTGACCCGCGTGGCGGGCATCCCCAGCCACATGGTGCTGGACCGCCCCAATGGCTGGCTCTATTTCATCGATGGTGGCTCCAAACAGATCAAGCGGCTGAACGTGAATACCGGGGCGGTGACCGGGAACCTCACCGTTCCCCCGACCTCCAATGAACCGCTCGCGGGCTATTACAAGGTGGAGGGCGCCACCGTGGAGATCGTGGACACGTGGGCCACGCAGCCCAGCGGCATCGACCATGCCGACGGCCGCCTGATCGTGAGCGACCACACCACCGGCGACATCAAGATCTATGACGTGACCGGTGCGCCGGTCCTGCTGGGCACCGTCTCCACGGGGATGACCAGCATCATGGGCGTCAAGGTGGGGCCCGACGGCCGCATCTGGTGTACCCATTACAGCGCCGACAAGGTGGTGCGGATCGATCCTCTGCCGATGGCCAACGACGTGGCGATCCAGGCGATCGTCGCGCCGGAGGTGATCCACGCGCGATCGGATTTCTTCAGCACCGACCATACGGTCTGCACCGGCAACGCCGGCCTGGTCGTGAAGCTGGCGAATGCCGGTTCGGTCACGCTTGCCTCAGTGCAGATCAACGTCTCCCTCGATGGGGTGGACGCTCCGAGCTACGCCTGGAGCGGTTCGCTGCCCGCGGGCTCCACCACCGATGTCACGCTGCCCGCGCTTTTGGTGTCCAGTGGCGCGCATGAACTGAACGTTTGGACGACCTCGCCCAACGGCGTGGCCGACGAGAACACCCACAACGACCTGTTGGAGGGCCATTTCCGCGCGATCGATCCAGTGCAGGCGCTGCCCTTCTTCGAGGGCTTCACCGACCCCACCTTCCCGCCCGCGGGCTGGAACTATGTGCATTTCAACAAGAACAACCCCATGAGCCGCAACGGCAGCGTGGGTGGTTTCGGCGCCAGCTCGGGTTGCGTGAAGATGGATAACTACTCCGGCGACATGGACATCACCGGCCAGCTGGACCACCTGATGATGCCGCGCGTGGACCTGAGCACGGCCACCGTGGGGGCCACGCTCGACTTCTCCGTGGCCTACCGCCAGTACAATTCCTCCAGCAACGACCGCCTCATGGTGAAGGCCTCCATCGACTGCGGCGGCACCTGGAGCACGATCTACGACAAGGAGGGCTCATCGCTTTCCACCACGAGCGCCGGCACCTCGGCCTTCACGCCCACCGCCACGCAATGGCGCACCGAGAACGTGGACCTCAGCAGCGTGATCGGCATTGCCGATGTGCTGTTCATGTTCTCCACCGAGAGCAACTTCGGGAACAACCTGTACATCGACGACGTCCACATCTCCGATGCCGTGGGCATTGCCGGGGACTTCGACGACGCGTTCACCGTGGTCCCCAACCCCAGCGACGGCCGCATCACGCTCACCGCGATGGAGGGTGCCGATCGCCTGTCGGAGATCCAGGTGATGTCGGTGGATGGCGCGGTGGTGCATCGAAGCACGCTGACCTCCCAAGCCGGGCGGCTCGAACTGGACCTTGGTCACCTGGCCTCCGGCAGCTACGTGTTGCGGATCACCGGATGGGATGGCCGCCTGCATCGCTCGCAGGTGGTGATCGAGTGAGGCCGTCATCCCCGCCGGAACAACGGGCGATCGGAAGAGGACCATCGGCCTGGTCGGCGCATGGCGGGGCCCGGGTCCGCGTGGTGGGTCGTGGTCTCCGGGATCACCGGTCGCCTTGGCAGGAAACCCCGGATCGTGGGATCCAGGCCGGATGGCACCGGTCCCCGGACTACCTTCGCATGCCACCCATGGCGCACCCATGAAGAAGATCGTTCCGCTCTGCCTCGGCCTGATCGCCTCCGCCGCGATCGCCCAGGAATCGCCCGAGCCAGGGCACGGCCTGCCGCATGCGCTCGCGCCGTCGGAGGTCCACCTGATCGACGCGTACAAGGCGGGTCTGGGATCGGGGCGTGGCATCACCACCCCGCCCACTTTCGCCCCGCGCACCATGGCCGAGTGGGAGGAGATCCAGAGCCTGCTGGTCACCTGGACCAGCTACGAAGGCATCCTCAAGCAGATCGTGCGGTACGCCAAAGAGGAGTGCGAGGTGATCATCGCCTGCGACGATCAGAACGATGTGATCAGCTACCTGAACGGATCGAGCTTCGGCGGCCCGCTGCCCGACCTGAACAACATCACCTTCCTGGAGGTGCCCTACAACAGCGTGTGGTGCCGCGACTATGGCATGGAGAGCATGTACCAGAACGAGGTGGACAGCCTCTTCCTGATGGATTGGATCTACAACCGG
>CAYMXP010000033.1:0-38459 GCA_964394425.1 uncultured Chryseobacterium sp.
CGCGGGATCCCGCGAGAGGGCGATGGGCGGAATGATGCGCCATCCTATCAACGCTCAGTGGACCGGAAAGAAATCCTGGTCGTCGTACCGGGTGTAAGTCGGCGACTTCACGCGGATGTAAGGTTTTCCGCAGGCCGCGTGGCAGGCGTTGCAGGTGTTGATGAGCGTGGCGTGCTGCTCATCGAAATGCGCCAGGCCGTTGGTCCTCAGCTCGGCCTTCATCCTATCGAGCGTGCGGATGCCGTGCTGCTCCATCTGTTCGCTCACGTTCACCCCGTCGTCCACGATGCCGGCCTTCGCCAGTTCCTCCATCGCCTCCTTCATCTCGTGCCGGTAGAACTCGGCCAGCGGCAGGTTGCCCGCCTTGCCGGCGCTCCACAGCTTGTTGCTGAAGGCCTGGATCCGCTCCATGTACACGGCCACCTCGGGCGTGGCGGCGGCGGTGGCCGCCGCGCCGGCCTGCTTCATCGTTCTCAGTTCCTTTTCGACCCTGCCCAGCCGGAGCATGAGGATGACCACCGCGATCAAGGCGATCAGCGTGGCGAAGAAGGGGAAGCGGTTCATGGGCGCGGCAGGTAGCCAGGATGGTGGCGAGGCGATCGTCGTGGGCATTACTGGATTCGAACCAGTGACCCCTACCCTGTCAAGGTAGTGCTCTGAACCAGCTGAGCTAAATGCCCGGAAAGGCGGCAAATGTAGAGGTGCCGCTCATGCATCGACCGCCCCCCAGCACACCGGTCCGGCCGCGCGTTGGTAAGGCCCGCGCCGCGCCGCGCCGTGGCGGGATCGACCGGTTGGCCTCCGGCCGGTACATTCGATCACGTGATCCCCCCGTCGCGTCTCCTGCTATTCGCGCTGGCCTTGAGCGCACGGGGGGCGGCCCAGCCGGACACCCTCGCGCTCCGAGCGTTCCAGGTGCGCCCCATGCGCGAGGATGTGCATGCCATGGCCTCGGCAAGCACACCCGACAGCACTTTGATGAACGGCTTCGAGCGATCGTCGCTCCGCTCTGCGATGGTGTGGTTGCCCGGGATCCAGATGGACGAACGCGGCCATGGTGGAAGCACGCGCCTGTCGATCCGCGGCAGCCTGCTGCGCGCTCCATACGGCGTGCGCGGGGTGAAGGTCTATTGGGGATCCTTCCCGCTCACGCTGGCCGATGGCAGCACGCCGTTGGAGCTGCTCGATCCGCTGCTGGTGGCCGAATTGGACGTGGTGCGCAGCGTGGGCGGCCCGCTGTTCGGCAGCGCGCCGTCGGGACTGATCCTGGCCGCGCCGCCGCTTTCGCTCACCCCGGGAGCGGATGCCTCCGGCGAAGCGATGGCCGGACCGGACGGCTACTACCGGCTGGCCGCGGCGGGCGGGACCGCCGCCGCCGGCACCGCCCTGGCGGCCGGCGCGCTGCATCAGCGCAACGACGGTTACCGCGAGCAGGAATGGAGCGCGCGCGACCAGGCCTTCATCACCACGCGCTGGATCACCGACCGCACCACGGGCGAAGCCTTCGTCACCTGGCAGCACGGCAGCTGGGCCCTGCCCGGAAGCATCGACAGCCTCACCGCATTGGAAGATCCGCGCAGCGCGCGGGAATACGCCAGGCTGATCGACGCGCACGTGGACAAGCAGCAGGTGCTCGGCGGCATCGCCTCAAGCATGATGCTCGGGCCGCGCCGAATGTTGCAGGTGCGCTCATCGGTGCATGGGCAATGGATCGAAAAGCTGAACCCTTACGGCGCCAGTGCCTTCGCCAGCGGCGACAAGGATGAGTCGATCCGCGCCACCGGGGCGCGGGTGTCGATCGGCGGGGACCACCGCATCGACGCCACGGGCCTCGTATGGGAAATGGGTATGGAAGCCCTGCTGGAGAACGATCGCCTGGACGAGCGATCCTTCGATGGCGCCGAGCCAGGCGACCTGCGGATCAGCGCCGACATCCACGTGTCCAACTTCAACGGCTTCGCCCAGGTCCACGCCTCCCTCCCCGGCGGCACCGACCTCACCGCCGGGGTCGGGAGCGAGAGCACCACGTACGATCACGACGACCTGCTCGCCTCCACCAAGGACCGGATCGAGCCACCCGTTTCCGTCTTTCCATCAGCGGCCATCGCGCGGCGGTTCGCCGGCGATCGCATCGTGGTGCACCTGCGCCATGCACGAAGCGTCTCCCGTCCGACCGTGTGGGAACTGCTGGGCTCCTTCGATGCGTTCAACGATGAACTGGGGCCGGAGAAGGTGAGCGAATGGGAGTGTGGGATCCGGTTCGGAGGCGATGGCGCGAAGGTGCGTGGCGAAGTATGCGGATACCTCCGCCTCACCAACGGCTTGATCCTTCCGGAACCCCTCCCGGACGGGACCGGCGAGCGCTTCGTGAACGCCGGCGACGCCCGCCAGAACGGCATCGAGGCCTTCGCCACCTTCCTGCATCGGGGCGGGAAGGGTCCCGAGCTATCCGCCACCGCCACCCTCACCCTGCAGGATCACGAGGTCGAGGTGCCCGGCGTGGACGGCGCACGAGCGGTCCCGGGTGTTCCCGCCACCATGGCGGGATCGATCCTCGCCATCGATCATGCGCGCATCGCCCGTCTGGAGGCCGGTTTCCGGGCGATCTCCGAAGTGGCCGCCTGCCTGGCCTGCGGCGATCGGATCCCATCGGCCGTGATCGTGCATGCGCGGCTTTCCAGGCGCCTGCGGATCGGCGCGGCGCGCATCGACCTGTTCGCGCACGTGGAGAACCTGCTGGATGCGCGCTATACCTCCTTCGTGCAACTCAACGACCCCGGAGGCCGCTATTACAACCCGGCCCCGGGTCGTGGATTCTACGCGGGGATCCGGTCGCATTTCGGCCGATCGGATGCGCGCCACTGACCGCGGTCAAGGCCCGGTCATGTCGCGCGTTATTTTTGCGGCATGTCTTTGAAAGCGGCCCAAACGGCATCCTCCCCCAGGATCTTCAAGAGCGATCTGCTCGAAGCGCTCACGCGCACGCACATCGCTGTTCCGCTCACCCTCTTCTGGACCGCCGGAGCCCTCACCCTGTGGTATTCCATCGGCGTGGCGCACACGCGCTGGAGCACCGCGCTGGTCTTCTTCCTCAGCGGTGCGCTCTTCTTCACGCTCATCGAGTACTGCATGCACCGCTTCATGTACCACATCCCGGCCACCACGGAAAGGCGCAGGCGGTTCCAGTACGTGATCCACGGGGTCCATCACGACCATCCGCGCGACAAGCAGCGGCTGGCCATGCCCCCGGTGATGAGCGTGGTGCTCGCCGTGCTGTTCATCGGGCTCTTCCGGCTCATCATGGGCGTCAACGGGCTGGCCTTCGGCGGAGGCTTCCTGTTCGGGTACAGCACCTACCTGCTGGTCCATTATTGCGTGCATATGTACCGGCCGCCGAAGAATTTCCTGCGCACGCTGTGGAAGCACCACAACCTGCATCACTACGTGGGCGATGACGGCGCTTTCGGCGTGAGCAGCCCGCTGTGGGACCACGTGCTGGGCACCATGCCGGCCGATCCCAAACGCAAGGCCGCCGAAAAGGAGAACAAGCTGGTCTGACCGGTCGCGGCCCGACCATCCTATACCGCTGACAACCCTTCGCCTACCTTTGGGCACAAGGCCTCCGCGTGGAGGCCGCTTCGCTTGCGCATGAGCAGCAAACCCGAACTGATCGCCCGGCTCGAAGGGCTGCTCGCCCAGGGGAACGTGGAGCAGCGGACCGAAGCCGTGGAGCAAATCCGCGAGGCCTATGAAGCGGCGACGGCCGCCCTGCAGCTCGAATCGGTGGAACTGAACGGCACCGAGGCGCCTGCCGCCACCGAGGAGGTGTCCGCCGCGGAGGATATTCCCATCGAGAACGCCACGCCCAGGGACGAGGATGATCGACGCTTCAAGCAGCTGCTCGATGCCTTCAACCAGAAGGTGAACGAAGCCCTGCGCCGGAAGGCGGAACAGGAACTGGCCAACCTGTCGGCGAAACGGGCGGTGATGGATGAGTTGCGGGCGTTGATCACCAACGAGGAGAACATCGGCACGGCCTTCCAGCGCTTCGGCGAGCTGCAGGAACGGTGGAAGGCCATCGGTCCGGTGCCCGCCCAGGCTTTCCGGGAACTGCAGCGCGACTACGGCCACTTGCGCGACGAGTTCTTCTACCACATCCGCATTTACCAGGAACTGCGCGACCACGACCTGCGCAAGAACACCGCGCTCAAGCTGGCGCTGATCGCCGACATGGAGGCCGTGGTGAAGGTGGACGACGTGCGGACGGCCGAACAGCTGGTGAAGGAGTACCAGGAACGCTGGCACCAGGTCGGGCCGGTGGTGCGCGAAGAATGGGAGGCGATCCGCGACCGCTTCTGGAGCGCCACCCGGCAGGTGTACGAGCGCATCCACGAGCACTACAAGGCGCGCCGCGCCGAACAGGAGGCCCGGATCGACGCCAAGAAGGGGCTCACCGAAAAGGTGAGGGCCATCACCGCCCATGTCCTGCCCGATGCCGAGACCGACTGGCGCGCGCTCACCGAGCAGGTGCTGGAGGTCCAGAACGCATGGAAGACCACCGGCCAGGCCGGACGCCGCGACAACGAGCGCCTGTGGAAGGAGTTCCGCGCCGCGTGCAACGAGTTCTTCGACCGCAAGAAAGCGCACTTCGCACAGCTCAGGGACCGCTTCAAGGTCGTGCGCGATCGCAAGCAGGCGCTCCTGGAACAAGCGGTGGCCTTGAAGGAAAGCACCGAATGGCGCGCGACGGCCGACAAGCTCAAGGCGCTCCAGGCGCAATGGAAGGAGGCGGGGTTCGCCGGCCCGCACGACGACCAGAAGCTCTGGTGGCGGTTCAACCAGGCGTGCAACGCGTTCTTCAACGCGCGCAAGGCCCACTTCGAACAACAGGACGCCGAACTGGAGCACAACGTGAAGGCGCGCGAGGAATTGATCGACGCCATCGCCGCGTTCGGGCTGTCGGGCGAGCGCGGGCGGGACCTGGCCTCGCTGAAGTCCTTCAGCGAGCGATGGCTCAATGCCGGCCGCGTGCCGCCCCAGCGGTACGATGAACTGGCGGGACGTTACCGCGCCGCGCTCGACGGCCTCTACGGAAAGCTGAAGGTGAACGAGGAGGAGCGTCGCGAGATGCGATTCAAGGACCACATCGACGGCTTGAAAACCGCGCCCGACGCCCATGCGAAACTGGACCGCGAATCGCGCACCGTGAAGCGCAAGATCCAGGAACTGGAGGACGAGGTGAGGCAGTTCGAGGACCGCATGGGCATGTTCAACTTCAAGACCGCCGCCGGCGAAGCCATGAAGAAGGAAATGGAGAAGAAGATGGACCGCACGCGGCGCGAGATCGAACGGCTGCGCACCGAACACCGGCAGCTGCAGCAGGAGCTGCGCTGAGCGCGCGCGCATGCCCCGCCACGCGTTCCCGACCGGCGAGGCCGATCCCCGCTCGATCCCGCGACGACCGCGGTCCGTGCCATCATGCCCCACCGATCCATCCTGACCCCGCGATGCACCGGCACCGCCTGATCCGCCGCCTCATCCGCATCTTCCAGCCGGTCCTGATCCTGGCCCTGATCGGCCTGGTGTACCACCTGGGCATCCATTCCGAACGCACCGGGTTCGTGCGGCAGGTGCTCGATCCCGGATTGAAGCGCATCGTGCTTCCCGTGCTCAATGCCTTCCGCGGCAGGCCGCCGGAAGCCGGACGGCTCGCGTTGATCATCGATCCCACGTCCATGGACAGCCTCACGGCCATCCGCGATCGGGCCATGACCGCCGGCGTGCTGGATGAAGGCAAGGACACCTGGTTTCCCGCCTCGGTCGTCTGGAAGGGCGACACGATGCCGGCCGAACTCCGCCTGAAAGGCGGGCTGATCGATCACCTGCGCACGAACAAATGGAGCTACCGCATCCGGCTCACCGCAGGAGGCGCGGTGGAGGGCATGGGCACGTTCTCCATCCAGCACCCCAACACGCGCAACTTCTGCCACGAGTGGATCTTCCATCGCACGCTTGCCGACCAGGGGCTTCCCCACCTGGCTTACGGCTTCATCGACGTGGAGATCAACGGACGCGACCTGGGCATCCACGCCATCGAACAGCATTTCGACAGCCTGTTCCTGGCCAGGCTGGGCCTGCCCGGCCCCGTGATCAAGTTCGACGACGAGCCGCGCATCGCGACCCTGCGGGAAATGAACCAGCGCCCCTTCGACAGCGAGCCCCCCATGCAGGGCGGCTGGCAGAGCGCGCCGATCGAGGCTTTTGGAGAGAAGCACCTCTCCCCCGCCGCCGCCGCGCGGTTCCACGAGGCGGCCGATGCGCTCGACCGGTTCCGCCAGGGGCGCGCGACCACCACGGAGGTTTTCGACGCTTCCGCGCTGGCACGCCTGTTCGCGCTGAGCGACCTGCTGGGCGCGCAGCACAGCAACGACTGGCGCAACCTGCGTTTCGTGCCCGACAGCACCGGCGAGCGGCTGCTTCCCATCGGCTTCGACGCCAATGCCGGCGAACCGATCCAGGCCATTCGCGCCTTGAGGGAAGCGGGGCCGCTCCGGTTCGATCCGAACGCCACGGGCTTCTACGACCGGCTCTTCAGCGACACGTTGTTCTACCGCGCATACATCAGCGCGCTCGAAGCGTGCTCAGCGCCCGGCTGGCTCGAAGGCCTGCTTTCCCGCTTACGGCCCGAACTGGACAGCGTGCAAGCGGTGGTGTTGGGTGAATTTCCCAGCGCGGCGGCGGATACGACCATCTACCTGCACGACCGCACGGTGATCCGGCAGACGCTGCATCCGGCCGACGTGGCCATAGCCTACCTGCGGCGCGATGCGCACGGCCTGCCGGTGCTTTCGGTGGCCAACGCCCAGGCCCTTCCCCTGCGGATCACGGCGTTGATGGTCGACGGGGAACGCATGGCGTACCCCGGATCGCCGGTGATCGTGCCGCGGGCACGCGATGCTTCGATCCAGTATGTCGAACCGCCCCTTCCCGCCGGGGTGGATCCCGCGAAGAAGATCAGGCTCGTCGTGACGGTGCTGGGCGTGGCAGGGGAGCACACCGTGCGCGTGAGCCTGCGCGGCGCGCCGTGAAAGCGCGGCCGGCTATCTTCACCGCCTTCAACCAAAACCTCCCCAACCATGGGCATGATGAAGGAATTCAAGGAGTTCGCGATGAAGGGCAACCTGGTCGACATCGCCGTGGGCTTCGTGATGGGCGCGGCCTTCACCAAGGTGGTCACGGCCTTCACCGGTGGCATCGTGGCGCCGGTCATCAGCCTGTTCACCGCGCGGTTCAAGTTCGATGAACTGGAGTGGGTGCTGCGGGAGGAGGTGAAGGACGTGGCGGGCGTGGTGACCACGGCCAAGGTGGCCATCACCTACGGCATGTTCATCACCGCGTTGATCGACTTCCTCATCGTGGCCTTCGTCATGTTCCTGGTGATCAAGGGCGTGAACCGGATGAAGAAGAACGAACCGGCGCCTCCGCCTCCGGGCCCCAGCAACGAGGAAAAGCTGCTGATGGAGATCCGCGACGCGCTGAAGAAGTAAGCAACCCGGACCTCAACACGCGCGGAACACCCCGGCCCCGGGATCGAAGCGCACGTGGGGATCGTCGAACACCGCGGCCAGCACGCCGTGGTCGATGGCTTCGCGCGGCGTGCCCTGCCAGGGCGAGCCGCCGGGGCGCAGCAGCAGCAACTGGTCGGCGAGATCCAGCGCCAGTTGGAGGTCGTGCGTGGAAAAGAGCACGGCGCATGTCCGGCGTCGCGTGATCCCGTGCAGCAGGCGCACCACATGCACCCGCGCGCTCAGGTCGAGAAAGGCGGTGGGTTCATCGAGCAGCATCGCCGGCGCATGCTGGGCCAGGGCGCGGGCGATCATCACCTTCTGCATCTCGCCGTCGCTGAGGCTGTGGATCCACCGCCCGCGCAGTTGCCCGGCCCCGGCGAGCTCCATCGCTTCGTCCACGTGCCGGCGATCCTCATGGTTCATCCGCCCCAGGGCGCCGGTCCATGGATGCCGGCCGAAGGAAACCAGGGTCGCCACGTCGATCGAACCGGCATCGGGCCTTCCGGTGAACACCATGCTGATCCGCCGCGCGCGTTCACGTCCCGGGAGCGACCGGAGGGAAGCGCCATCGATCCGCACCTCGCCGGCCAGGGGGGCGTGCAACCCGGCCAGCGTGCGCAACAGGGTGCTTTTACCCGATCCGTTCACCCCGATGAGCGCGCAGAGCCGGCCGCGGTGGATCGACAGATCGAGGCCTTCGGCGAGCACCGTGTCGCGGTGTCCGATGGCGAGGCCACGGGTCTGGAGAAAAGGGTCCATCTCAGGTGGAACGTGCCCATCGCCTTCCGGCCAGCAACACCCAAAGCACGACCGGCGCGCCGAGCAGCGAGGTGATCGCGTTCAGGGGGAGCGCGTGCCCCGGGCCGTTGCCGCGCGCCAGCAGGTCGCAAAAAAGCGCGAGCACCACGCCCATCAGGATGGTGGCGGTCATCAGCCGCCGGTGGTCGCCCGTGCGGATGAACGCGCGCGCGATGTGAGGCGTGGCCAGGCCCAGAAAGGCGACCGGCCCGCAGAAGGCGGTGATCGATCCGGCCAGCAGTCCGGTGACCAGCACGATCAGACGGCGCGTCCCTCCCACGTTCACGCCGACGCTCGCGGCGTGTTCCTCGCCCGGGAGCCATGCGTTCAGCGGCTTCACCAGCAGCACGGCGCCGACCAGTCCAACCGCCACCGGCAGCGCCAGCCAGGGCATCCGGTCGGTGGTGACGGCGGCGAACGAACCCATGCCCCAGAGCACGAACCCCTTGAGCATCGCCGCGGGGCTCGCGGCCTGCAGCACGCTGATCAACGCGCCGCAGAGGTAGCCCGCCATCAGGCCGATGATCAGCAGCGTGGTGCCGCCGCCCACGCGCCGGTCGCACAGCATGATCAATGCGAGCACCGCGAAAGCGCCCACCCACGCCGCGCCCATGGCAGCGGCCTCATCGGACAGGAACGCCCCCCACGCGGGCCGCGCGAGCAACATCACCGCCACGCCAAGGCTGGCGCCCGAACTGATGCCCAATACCCCCGGGCCGGCCAATGGATTGCGGAAAAGGGTTTGCATCATCAGTCCGCTGGCGGCCAGGCCGGCGCCCGCCAGCGCGGCGGTGGCGGCTTCGGGCAGCCGCACCTGCCGCACGATGGTCACCCATGCCGCATCGCGGGCCTCCCCCGCGAACAGCGCGCTCAAGGCGGCAGGCACGGGAATGTCGACGCTGCCGGTGACCAGGCAGGCGATGAACAGCAACAGGCCGACGATGGCCAGGACCAGGACCTCCCACGCGCGGCGCGCCATGGGGCGAACTTACCGGTGGATCGGGGCTCAGGCGGGCTGCCGCACCGGGACCGGGGCCAGGATGCGTTTCAGCACGGCGATGGTCTCCTCCACTTCCCCGGCCGTGTTCTCGCGCGAGAAGGAAAAGCGGATGTTGGCGCCCGGCCGCTCGGGATAAAGCGCGGCGAGCACGTGGCTGCCCTTGTTGCTGCCGCTGCTGCAGGCGCTGCCGCCGCTGCACGCGATGCCCTCGATGTCCAGGTTGTAGATCAGCATCTCGCCCTTGCCATCGTCGGGGAAGCGCACGTTGAGCACCGTGTACAGGCTGTCGGGTCCGGTGTCCCCGTTGAAGCCCGCTCCGGGGATCTCCTCCAGGATGCGCCGCTTCATCAGCTCCTTCAGGCCGCGGATGTGGTGCTCGTGCTCCTTCACATCGCGCAGGGCGATCTCCAGGGCTTTCGCCTGCCCCACGATCCCGCTGATGTTCTCGGTGCCCGCGCGCATGTTGCGTTCCTGCGAGCCACCCAGCAGCATGGGTTTGAAGGATGCGCCGGAGCGCACATAGAGGAAGCCGACGCCCTTGGGTCCGTGGAACTTGTGCGCGCTGGCGCTGAGGAAATCGATGGGGATCCGGGACAGGTCCATCGGATAGTGCCCCATGGTCTGCACCGTGTCGCTGTGAAAGAGCGCGCCATGCGTGCGACAAAGGCGGCCGACCTCATCGAGGTCGATGCGTGTTCCGAGCTCGTTGTTGGCATGCATGAGGCTCACCAGCACGCTCCGGTGCTGCTTCAGCAGGTCCGCGAGGTGCGACAGGTCCGGACGGCCTTCGGGGTCCAGGCGCAGCCAATGCACCCGGGCGGCACCCGCCTCGCCGAGCTGTTGGGCGGTGAGTTCAATGGCGTGGTGCTCGATGTGCGAGGTGATGATGTGCTTCACCCCCAGGTCGCGCACCGCGCCGTGCAGCACCATGTTGTCCGATTCGGTGCCGCAACTGGTGAAGATGATCTCGCCCGGCGCGCAGTTGAGCAGGGCGGCCACCTTCCTGCGGCTCTGCTCGATGGCCGCCCGCGTCCTGCGTCCGAAGGCGTGGATGGCTGATGGGTTGCCGTAGTGTTCCCTGAGGTAGGGCAGCATGGCGTCGAACACCTCCGGGTCCAGCGGCGTGGTGGCGGCGTTGTCGAGGTAGATGCGGCGCATGGTCGGCAAAGATCGGACGATCATCGGGTCGCTCCGGCCAGCTCCTTCATCTCGCTCATGATCCTGGCGGCGAGCGCGTCGGCCTTGCCCGGTCCGTCGCTCTCGGCATAGATGCGCACGATGGGCTCGGTGTTGCTGCGGCGCAGATGCACCCATTCGCGGCCGAACTCGATGCGCAGGCCGTCCACCGTGCTGTGCGGATGGTCGCGGTGGCGCTCGCGCATCGCGTCCACGATGGCCTGCACGTCCATGCCCGGGGCCAGCTCGATCTTGTTCTTGCTGATGAAATAGTCCGGGTAGGTGCGCCTGAGCGCCGAAACGGTCGTTCCGCGCTTCGCCAGCAACGACAGGAAAAGGGCGATCCCCACCAGCGCGTCGCGGCCGTAGTGGAGATCGGGCAGGATCACGCCCCCGTTGCCTTCACCGCCGATCACCGCGTTCACGCGCTTCATCTCCTCCACCACGTTCACCTCCCCCACCGCGCTGGCGTGGCGCTTCCCACCGTGGCGTTCGCTCACGTCGTCGAGCGCGCGCGTGCTGCTCAGGTTGCTCACCGTCGTCATCCCGGTCTTTAAGCGGGGATCGCGCGATCGCTCCGCCAGCACGTGATCGGCGCAGGCCACCAGGGTGTATTCCTCGCCGAACCAGGAGCCGTCCTCGCACACCAGCGCCAGCCGGTCCACATCGGGATCCACGGCGATGCCCAAGTGGGCCTTGTTCTTGACGACGGCCTCGCTGAGTTCCTTCAGATGTTCCGGGAGCGGCTCGGGGTTGTGCGGGAAATGCCCCGTGGGCTCGCAATGGATCTGCACCACCTCCACACCCAGCGCATCCAGCAACATGGGCACCGCGATGCCGCCCACGCTGTTCACCGCGTCGAGCACCACGCGGAACCTTTTCGCGGCGATGGCCTTCGCATCCACCAGGTCCAGCGCGAGGATCGCGTTGATGTGTTCGTTCGTCCAGCGATCCGACCTGCGCACCGATCCGATCGCATCCACGGCGGCGAAGGCAAAGGCCTCCTCCTCCGCGATCCGCAGGACCCGCTCGCCATCGGCGGCGCTGATGAACTCGCCCTTCCCGTTGAGCAGCTTCAGTGCGTTCCACTGGCCGGGGTTGTGGCTGGCGGTGATGATGATCCCGCCAACGGCTTTTTCACCCGACACGGCCATCTCCACCGTGGGCGTGGTGGCCAGCCCCAGGTCGATCACGTCAAAGCCAAGACCGGTCAGCGTTCCGCAGATGAGATCGCGGACCATCGGCCCGCTGATCCTTGCATCGCGCCCGATCACGATGGCCGGACGTCGTAGGGTCTCCGCTTCGGGACCCTGCGGACCGGGCTTTTCGCGCAGGATCATCGTCCCGAACGCCGCGGTGTATTTCACCACATCCACGGGGGTGAGGCCATCGCCCGCGACACCGCCGAGCGTGCCGCGGATGCCGGAGATGGAGCGGATCAGGGTCATGGGTCTGCGGCGTGCAAATGTGCGAACGCCCTGGCGCTTGGCGATCTGATGCCGGACGGAGGGCGCTCCCTACTTTTGACCGGGGCCTTCCCCCTCCCCGCAATGGACGAGAGACCACATTCCCCACCAGGCCGGGAAGAAGAACAGAAGCAGTGCGTGCGGCGCTACGAAGCGATGGTCCAGGACCGGCAGCGGCTCTTCTTCGACGTGGAGGAGTTCGCACTGATCATCGGCTACTACCTCGACAAGGTGGAATTCAGCAGCGCACGCCAGGCCCTTGAACTGGGACTGGAGCAGCATCCCACGTCGATCGACCTGCGCTATTGGGAGGCCGATGTGCTGATCCACACCGGCCGCCTGAACCGCGCGTTGGAGGTCCTCGACGGCCTGCAGAAGATCGAGCCCTTCAACGCGGCGGTGCATCTGCACAAGGGCAGCATCTACAGCCAGCTCCGCAATTACCGCCGTGCCGTGGAGCATTACCGCAGGGCGCTGGACCTGGCCGATGAGGACCACGACAACATCTACCTGGACCTGGCCTTCGAATACGAGAACCTCGAAGAGTTCGAGCAGGCGATCGCCTGCCTGCAGCAAGCCGTGGAGATCAACCCGGAGAACGAGGCGGCGCTCTACGAACTGGCCTACGCCTACGACCTGGCCGAGGCCAACGAGGCCGCGGTGGTCTTCTTCCGCCGGTTCACCAACGAGCATCCCTACTCCTTCGTCGGCTGGTACAACCTGGGGAACGCCCTGTTCGCACTGGACCGCCCGGAGGAAAGCACCGAGGCGCTGGACCTGGCCCTGGCGATCGATGAACGGTTCACCTCGGCCTATTTCAGCAAGGCCCGCAACCTGGTGACCCTGGGGAAATACCCCGAGGCCATCGAGAACTACCAGGAGGCCCTTCGCGTGGATGGCCCCCAGCCGGTGACCTTCAGCTTCCTGGGCGAGTGCTACGAAAAGATGGAGCATCTCGAGCAGGCGCTGATCCACTATGACCAGGCGCTGGCGCTGGACCACAAGTGGGTGGATGCCTGGATCGGGCGCGGCGTGGTGAAGGACATGCAGGGCCGTTTGCCCGAGGCGGTGAAGGACCTGGAGGAGGCCGTGCGCTGCGACCCGGACAACTGCGACGGCTGGTATTACCTGGCCAACACGCTGGGACGCATGGGCCGTTACGACGAGGCGATCGCCGCCTACACGCGGGTGAACACCATGGAACCCGAAAGCCTCGATGGCTGGATGGACCATGCCGACCTGATGCTGCACCTCAAGGGTCCCGACGCGGCCGTGGTGAAACTGCGCGAAGCGGAGATGGTCCACCAACTGAACGCGCTGTACAAATACCGCATGTGCAGCTACCTGCTGCGCGCGGGAAGGGAACAGCAGGCCATGCAGGTGCTGGAGGAGGCGCTGTTGGCCGATCACGCCGCGCACACCGCACTGCTGGAACACTACCCCGAGGCCGTCCATCTGCCGCAGGTCGCTCACCTGTTGGATCTCTACCGTCGATGAACTACAAGCTTCCCCACATCCCCTCCCGGAGCCGCAAGCCCCGCGAAGAGGGCCTCACCATGGTGATGGACAAAGGCTTCAGCCTGCGCGCGGCCGAGGATCTGGTGGATAGCGCCGGCCACCTGGTCGACCTGGTGAAGCTGGGCTTCGGCACGAGCTACGTGGCCAACCGCTTGAAGGAGAAGATCGCCCTGTACCGTGGAGCGAACATCCGTGTGTACCTGGGCGGAACGCTCTTCGAGGCCTTCATCGCCCGGGGCCAGTTCAAGGAGTACCGCAAGCTGGTGGCCGATCTGGGCCTGGACGCGGCGGAAGTGAGCGACGGATCGATCTCCATTCCGCACGAGGAGAAATGCGGCTACATCAACACCCTGGCGAAGGACCTCACCGTGCTCAGCGAAGTGGGCAGCAAGGAGAGCGGGATCCTGATCAGTCCGGCGCGTTGGGTGCGCATGATGCAGACCGAACTGGAATGTGGCAGTTGGAAGGTGATCGCCGAGGCGCGCGAGAGCGGCACGGTGGGCATCTACCGGCCCAACGGCCATGCGCACACCACGCTGGTGAACCGCATCCTGGACAAGGTGACCCCGGAAAAGATCATCTGGGAGGCGCCCATCAAAAGCCAGCAGGTCTGGTTCATCAAGCACCTGGGCGCCAACGTGAACCTGGGCAACATCCCCGCCGAGGAGGTGATCCCGCTGGAAACGCTTCGGCTGGGCCTTCGCGGCGACACCTTCTTCCAGTACCTGCCCAAGGAAGTGGCCAGCAGGCTCAAGCAGGTGAAGGACTGACCATGGACCGTGGAATGCCGGAAGGTGAGGATGGAAGCACGTTGAAATGAACGCCATTGCCGCCGAAGCCCGCATGCGATCGATCACCCCCACCGAGTTCAAGCGGATGAAGGATGCCGGGGAGGCTTTCCAGTTGATCGACGTGCGCGAACCCTACGAGGTGGAGGGCTGCACGCTCGGCGGGGAGAACATTCCCATGGGCGATCTGCTCCAGGAACTCGGGCGCATCCGGAAGGACATCCCGGTGGTGGTGCATTGCCACAGCGGGCGGCGTTCGGCCGCGGTGGTGAGCGCATTGGAGGCCCGCTACGGCTTCGGCAACGTGGCCAACCTCGCCGGTGGCATCCGGGCCTATGCCCTGGAGGTGGATCCGGCGCTTGACCCCGATCGATCGCGATCCGATGGGGCCGCCTGACCGGAGCACGTTCGGCCCCGCCCACCGGTCCGGCATCGCGCGAGGGAGCCGCGCGGCGGTGAATGATACCTCTCAGGGCAGCTGTTCCACGCGCGTGGTGGTGGGCACCGCTCCGCCGATGTTCACCAGGATGGGGTCGCGGTCGTTGAACTGGCCGGTGTATTTCACCACGCCGCTGAGGTTGACGTCCTCCACGAAGTAGCCGGCCACCGTGCTGGTGGGCACGCTGCCGCCGATCTTCAGCAGGATCTCATCACGGTCGTTGTCCGCTCCGGTGTATTTCAGCAGGTTCGGCGAGGGCGTGTCGCGCAGCGTGTTGCCCGCCCACAACAGCAGCGTGCCGAAGTCGCTCTTGCGCGCCTCCGTGCCGTAAGCGACGGTGCCGGCGCTGCGGAAGTCGATCACCGCCGGCGAGCCGCTCAATGCAATGGCATCGGCCGTCATCACACCCAGGTGGTTCCTGTGACGCAGAGCGACCTTGTAGCTGCCCGCGGGCAGCTGAAGCGTCACCGGCGAGACGCCGTCGGTGGCCACCACGTCGCCATCGCGCTGGAGCAAGGCACAGCGCGTGGCCAGGATGGTCGATGGCGCGCTCGCATCGCGTGCTTCAACGAGCACCCAATCAACAATGGCATTGCCACCCGTCACGGCCAACACCGCCGGGGCAACGCTCTCACCCCCCCCGCCCACCTGCACGAAGCCCAAGGCGGAGTAAGGCTCCATCGCGGGGATCAGCGAGGCGGACCGCAGGTCGTCGCGCATCATCGACGCGCCGTTGTCGTAGGGTCCTTCCAGCCAGGTTTTCACGTTCACCTGCACGCCCGGCGTGTTCGGCGTGAGCCGGAAGCTGCGCATCTGCTGCTGCGTGAAGGCGGCCGTGAGCACGCCGGCGTTCAGCGACAGCGGCTGGATGTTGGTCTCGATGTGCGTGACCGACTGCGCCGCGACCAGCCCCACCGGCGAACTGATGTCGGTGGACCGCGAGGAGTTGCTCACGTTCCAGTACCGCACGATGACGCCCGCGGCGATGCCCTCCTCGGCGGGCTTCAGCGCCCAGAGCAACACGTCGGGATCGGTGCTGGTGAGCAGGCTGAAGCTGGTGGCGGGATACGGCGCCGTGCCGGTGCCTGTGCATACGCCGGCGATCAATGGGTTCTGGTGCTCCAACGCGCCGCGCATGGCGTTCACCTGATCGAAGAAGGTGGCATGAGGCCGCAGCGAGAACGAACTGTTGAACTGCGTGTCGCCGTGCTGGTCGGGGATGCCCGGGCCGCTACCCTGGAAATTCCCGCCCGCGACGAAGTTGATCTGGTTGGAATTCTGATCGAGCAAGGATGCGGTGCTCGATCCCAGCTTGAAGAAGGCCGGACCCAGGGTGCTGAAGGTGACGCCGTTGCCATACACCTCGTTGCTGATGTCGGCGAAGTGGCCCACGCTCAGGTGATCGTACCGTGCGTTCTGCGTGGAGTAATGGCCGCCGCTGGTGCTGAGTTTGGCCTTGAGGATGGCCCCCAGCTCCTCGTGCCGTATGATGGGCAGGCCCACCTGCACGCAGAAGGTCCAGTAGTGCGTGGCATTGAAGTTCTCCGTGATCCGGTCCTCGATGTCGATGCGGTCCAGGTCCTTGTACAGGGTGATGCGCATCTCGTGGTCCAGCGGCAGCACGCCGGTGGTATGCACCGTGGCGCTCACCGGCCCGTTGTTCTCGAGCACCTTGTCCCCTCCCGGCGAAGTGCCCGCGCCCAGGTCGTTCATGAAGCGTCCGCCCACGGTGGTGACGTACTCGGTGTTGCCGCCCAGCTTGTCCACCAAACTGGTCACGACGCCTTCGCCGCTCATGCTGATGGCGTAACGATCGCTCTCGAAGGTGTGGCCGATGAGCGTGGCGGTGTTGGGCAGGGCCGGCGGGCTGCCGGCCTGCACGGTGTACACCTTGTATCCGGCGGAGGGCACGTTGCTCGCGAGGATGCGGATGAACTGCTGGCCGTTCTTGAAGATCGTTTGTGACGGGACCGCGGTCATCGTGGTGCGGTCGACCACCTGCACGGGCAGCGCGCCGCTGTAGAGCAGGTCGGCCACGTCGGTGCGGGTGTGGCCCAGCGGGTTCACCACCACGTAACGCAGTTCGCCGCCACTGGGGATCTGCGATCCGAGCGAAGCGAGCGCATTGGTGAGCAACGTGTTGGAGTACGTGGTGATCGTGGCTTCCAGCCCGCGCTCCCACGTGGCGCGCTCGTTGGCGTCGGCCACCCCGCCGATGCCGAAGTTGTGCTCCCAGTAGAGCCCGATGGCGATCATCGCGCGTTCGCGCAGCGAATCCAGCGACGACCACACCGCGGGATCGTAGCGGGCGGCCAGGGTGGCCACCGCTTCGGCCCCACGCAACCGCTCGATGCCACGCCGCACGCGGGCGGTCACCTCGGCGATGCTTGCGCAATCCAGGTCCCACTCGTTGCCGAAGGAGAGCGACTGGCTGGTGAGCGATGCGCCATGCGTTGCCTCGAAGTCCTGGAAGAAGTCCTTCATGTTGCTCACGTGGCATTGCGTGGTGGCGTTGCTGCGGTTCTGGGCCACGGCGGGGAAGGAGCTGTCCAACGTGAAGGGGTTGTCCCATCCCCTCCCGAACGCGCCGGCCACGGTGAAGGGATAGGGCGCGGTGTTGATCTTGGCCAGGCACTGGTCCACCGCGGTGTTGGGCACGAAGGCCTCCGCATAGCCGCCCAGCCCCTGGTTGTAGGTGAGGCTGTACCACTTCATCAGCACGTTCTGCCCGTCGAGGCCCGTGTAGCGGTAGATCTCCTTGCTGCGCGATCCGAGCCCGGTGACCTGCGTGGCGCAGCCGCACACGCCCTTCCAGCTATACTGCGCGCCCATGCCCGCCCAGAGCGAGGCCAGTCCCAGCGGCTGCGTCTGGTTCTCCATGCTGATGGCGATCGGGATGTCGAAGCCGTACTGCCGCTCCAGCTTCCCGGCATAGATCGACCCGCGGATCACCCCTTCGGTGGTGTTGCCACCGTGCGTCACCACCAAGGCGTTCAGCGGCACGGTCATCTTGCCGCTCTGCAGCTGGCCGATCAAGCGGTTGAACTGCGCGGCCGGCCGGTTGCGTTTGAAGATGTCCACCCAGTAATAGCCGTCGCAGTTCCACTTGTGCTGGTAGGGCACCGCGTTGCCGGCGGTGGCGTCGTTCAGGTCCAGGTAGTGATCGAGCATCTGGGGGATCCAGGTCTCGTAGTCGCTCACGTGGCCGCTCCAGAGGTAGTCGGTGTGGTCGTCGGGCGCCAGGTAGATGCGGTTCGTCTGGGCGGGAACACGGACGAAGGACCAGGCAAGGACGGCGAACAGGATCGATGAGCGGCGCATGGCTTGATCGTCTCGTTGCCGCAAGGTAGAGGGATCGGCGCTCCCCGACCAGCTACCTTGCGCGCCCTCATTCCCCATGGAACTCATCCAGTTCATCTTCGATCTGCTCAGGGACACCAAACCCACCATCGACCAGTTCATCCTGGACCATGGCAAGCTGGTCTACGCCCTGCTCTTCGCCATCATCTTCGTGGAGACCGGTCTGGTGGTGATGCCCTTTCTGCCGGGCGACTCGCTGCTTTTCGTGGCCGGCTCGCTGGCCGCCGGCGCCAACGCCCAACTCGACCTTGGCCTGCTCTTCGTGCTGCTCTTCAGCGCGGCCGTGCTGGGCGACAACGTGAACTACTGGGTGGGCCGCTTCTTCGGGCCGCGCGTGGTGAAGTGGAAGACCTTCGGCCGCGACCTGGTGAAGCAGAAGCACCTGGACAGGACGCATGGCTACTTCGAAAAGTACGGCGTGAAGACCATCATCATCGCACGCTTCGTGCCCATCGTGCGCACCATCACCCCGTTCGTGGCGGGCATCGGCGCCATGAGCTACCGGCGCAAGTTCCTGCCCTTCGACATCGCCGGCGGCGCGCTGTGGATCGGCACCATGCTCACGGCCGGCTACCTGGTGGGCACCAGCGAGGTGGTGCAGCGCAACTTCAAGCTGGTGATCTTCGGGATCATCATCATCAGCGTGCTGCCCATGATGGTGGAGGCCGTGCGGGACCGTCTGAACACGCGTGGGAAAACCGCCGGGCAATAGCGTGAGGCGCCCCGCCGTTCCCCGTCGCGTGTTCCGCTTCGGCATCATCGGCAAGCCGCTCGCGCATTCGTTCAGCCCGCGATACTTCGAGGAAAAGTTCCGGCGCGAAGGATTGAAGCATCACCGCTACGAGCTCTTCGAATTGGACCGCGTCGAGGACCTTGCCGCGTTGTTGCGCGGGCATCAGGACCTCGCGGGGCTCAACGTCACGATCCCCTACAAGGAGACGGTGATGCCCCTGCTCGATGCGCTCGATCCGCTGGCCGCCGCGGTGGGCGCTGTGAACACGATCGCCATCCACGACGGCCGCGCCACCGGCCACAACACCGACGTGGCGGGCTTCCGCTCGATCCTGCTGCCGCTGCTGCCGCGAATGGTCGACGCGAAAAGCGACGTGCGCCTGCGCGCGCTCGTGCTGGGCAGCGGCGGCGCCAGCCGTGCGGTGGGCTACGTGCTGCGCGAGCAGGGCATCCGCTTCCGCGTGGTGAGCCGCAGCCGCGAGCGCGGCGAGCTCACCTGGGATCAGCTTGACCGGGTCACGCTGGGCGTTTGCCGCCTGGTCATCAACACCACGCCACTGGGCATGTTCCCCCGCGTGGAGGAGGCTCCTCCCCTGCCCTATGAACAGCTCACCCCGCGCCATGCGCTCATCGACCTGGTGTACAACCCCGAACGCACGCTCTTTCTTGAACGGGGGGCGAAGCACGGCGCGATCACGATCAACGGGCTGGAGATGCTGAAGGCGCAGGCCGAGGAAAGCTGGAGGGTCTGGAACAAGGCGTAAGCCCAAAGTCGCAAGGCGCAACCTTGTCTTCCGGCGACCCTTACGACTTCAGTTGCACGCCCTCGCCACCATCACCACGATGCAAACCAGGAAGAGCAGGATGCTGATCCGGTTGATGCCGTGCATGAAGCGCAGGTTGATGTTCGGGTTCGAGTGGCCGAACAACGTGCGGGGATCGAGGTAGTAGAGCAGGCGCTTGAGCACGGGGCGAAGGTATCGGCCCGGGCAGCGCCGGGTTCCCGATCACGGCTCGAAAAGCAGCTCCGCGTGGATCGGCGCGCAGCACGGCACTGAGAACCGAACCCTATTTTCAGCGACCGGATCGCATGTCACACGCCCCTCCATGGCCGATGAAGGCCCGCACGGTCGGTCCAGCATGGCTGCTGCCCACGGTGGTGTTCCTCGGGCTGGCCGGCTCGCTGTATCTGCCTGACATCCTCCTGGCAAGGCCACAAGGGCTTCATTTCATCCGGCAGACCGATGTGCTATCCATCGTAACGGGGTACCATCGGTTCGGAAGGGCGTTCTGGGAGCCGGCGATCCTGGACCTGCACGAAGCGCCGGACAACGGTGCGGCCGCGGGCGAATTTCCCGTGCTCTATTTCCTTGCCGCCATCCTCGATCAACGCTTCGGCGAACACCACGGGTACTTGAGGATCATGAACCTGTTCCTGGTGGTCGGTGGACATGTCCTGCTGGCGATGGCAGCCGGACGCTGGCTGGGATCCCGGCTTCGCGGCCTGCTCTTCAGTGTCTGGATGTTCTCCTCGGGGGTTACGATCTACTATGCATGCAACTACCTGCCCGATGCGGGAGCGTACGGGTCGGTGCTCATGGGGTGGTCGGCATACTGGCTCGATCGGCATGGTCGGTCCAGGAGCAGGATCATCATGACCGTCGCCTTCTTCACCCTTTCCGGCCTCCTCAAGGTCACCATGACCATGCACCTGATCGCGCTGCTCGCCCTCTTGATCTTCATCGAGGAAGGCAGGAACGACCCCACGAACAGCCGACGGAAGGTGGCGGGGTTGATCGCCGGTGGGGTGGGCATCCTGATCGTGGCGAGCTGGCAGGTGTACGCCATTCGCTACAACTCGGCTCATTCCAGCAGCTATTTCCTCACGTGGGCCGAACCGATCTGGCGGATGGACGACCGGGCGGTCGGCCGGACCTGGTCGATGGTGATGGGACAGTGGTGGCCCGCCTACCATTACCCCTCTACCTGGCATGTGTTGTTGGGGTTGGCCCTGCTTCTGCCTTTCCTGGGGCGATCGGTCGATCGACGTCTGTTGGGGGCCACCGTCCTTCTGACCATGGCGGGCATTGCCTTCGTGCTCCTGTTCTTCAACAAGCTCGGAGACCACGACTACTATTTCCTCACCATTTCTCCCACCCTCATCCTGATCGCCCTGGCTTCATTGACGGCACTTCTGAAGCGATATCCGACACGTGGTGTACCCATGATGACGACCATTGGTCTGTTCTCGATCGCGGTGCTTGGGTTGAACTATGGGCGGATGGTGCTGGATCGCCGCTATGCCGGAACCCCGGATCGGTTCTCTCATGCGGCGGCCATGGTGGCCGATGTCGGTGAGCCCCAGTTGCAGGGGTGGGGGATCGGCGTGAACGATAAGGTGATCGTGATCGGCGATGGATCCCCCAACGGAGTGCTGCTTCACCTCGGCCGTCGTGGATGGTCGTTCACGACGGGCGACGAGCCTGACCGGGAAGAGGTCCATCGCGCACTCCATGAGGCGGCGTTGGCTTTGTGCATCGAGTGCTCCAGTCCGCCGACCTGGCTGGGTGGTGAAGTGCTCGACCGAACAGCGAAGCGAACGATCATCCGGCTGACACCACCAGCCGCCCGCTGAGCCATTGCTCACCAGCCCGCCGCAGCGTTATGAAGTATAGCCCCGGGCGCAGGTCCGGCAGTTCGAACCGGTCCTCCGAAGGCGGCAGGCTGGATCGATGGACCGGTCGCCCGTACACATCGGCCAGGGTGACCTCGATGGATCCGGAGCCAGGGATGTGCCCGACGGCATTGATCGTGATCAGGTCGTGCGGTCGTGCCGGATCGGGAAAGAGCACGAGTGGCCCAAGGGGGCCGGTCTCGGGCACTGCCAGCGGATCGAACACCTCGATGATGGGCGCATTGAGCGTATCCCCGTCCGTCTTCACCACGAATACGGCCTCGATACCCGGACCCAGGCTGTTGGTGGAGCCGACGCACACGAATCCGCCATCGCTGGTGGTGTCCACGGCCCAGAACTCATCGTCCTCAAAGCCGCCGTACGATGGGCCGAACGTCCAGTACCCGTCCGGATCGGTGAAAATGAGATAGGCATCCCTTCCACCCGCACCGATGCCGCTGGAATAACCGGCCATGACCAGCTGTCCGTCGTCCAGGGCAAGGATCTCATGGCCTTCCCAATCCTCGGCACCGCCGCCGGGACTGGTCAGCCACAACGAGTCTCCGGACGTATTGAGCTTCGCCATGAGCATGCTCCATGGATCCGCGAAACCCCGCGTGGATCCGCCAACGACGAAGTTCGAGTCGCCGGCGATGGTGATGCCGTACCCTGTTTGGTCGCCCGGTCCTCCAAGGCTCCTGCGCCATTCAAGCGCACCGTTCTGGTCCACTTTCATCACCAGCACATCGATGCTGCCGTCGTCGAGCCGATCCGATCCGGCGATCACACAACCGCCATCCGGGGTCACGCACAGCGCCCGTCCCTCCTCAACGTGATCGGTCCCAAAGGTGCGCGTCCACAGGGTATCACCATCGGCGTCGAATTGAACGAGCCACACATCGCCGGAGCCACTCGAATAACTCTGCCCCACGGCCAGAAATCCGGATGCGTTGCCGACCACATCGTATAGAAGGTCCCACTGATCGGTGCCGGCGGTCTTCTGCCAGACGACCTCGCCGGTGTCGTCAAGACGGATCAACAAGCCATCGTAACCGGAGTTCGTCCCGGAATAGGTGGTCCCACCGACCACCGACCCATCCGCGAGCGGCACGACGGACCAGCCCTCATCGGTGAGCGCCGTACCGTAGGCCCCTGACCACTCCTTCGAGCCCAGGCTGTCCAGCTTGATGACATACACATCGCCATTCCCGGGGCCGAAACTGCCCGTGGAGCCGCAAACGATGAAGCCCCCGTCAGCGGTCTGCTTCACGCTGCGCCCTTCATCACTTCCATAGCCACCGAAGGTGTATTGCCAGGTGATCTGTGCATGCACGAAAGTCGTGACCAGCAGAACGACGGCCATTGAAGTGCTTCGCCAACACCTGTTCCCCATCTCGCGCAAGATACCCGCTCCGGGCATGGCGCTGCCTGACCGTTCGTCCAACCAGGCATTGTCGTTCAAGCCGCGGACTGAACTTAGCGGTCCTCACCACCGCTCCCATGTCCCCCCAGGCCATCCGCAACTTCACCATCTTCCTCTTCGTGCTGGTGCTGATCGACCTGTACGCGTGGAAGGGCGTGAGCACGGCCTTCGGCGCGGCGAGCCTGGGCGTGCGGCGCTGGGTGCGCATGCTGTACTGGGGCATCAGCATCGGCCTGATCGCCGCGCTGGTGTGGACCTTGATCAGCATCCAGGACCTGCGGCAGGCGCGCAACTACAGCTTCGTGTTCAACCTGGTGGCGCTCTTCATGCTCTTCCTGCTGCCCAAACTGGTGATCATCGCCTTCCACCTGGTGGAGGATGTGCTCCAGGGCTTACGCTGGTTGTGGGCGAAACTGGCACCGGGCGCGGACGATGTGGTTCCAGGGGCGGGAACGATCACCCGGCTTCGCTTCCTTTCCCAGATCGGCCTGGCGCTCGCCGCCATTCCCTTCGCCGGTGTGCTGTACGGGATCACGCACGGGCGGCGCAATTTCCGCGTGGAGCGGGTGAAGGTGAAGGCGCCGGGACTTCCGCCGGCCTTCGATGGACTGCGGATCGTGCAGATCAGCGACCTGCACCTAGGCAGCTTCAACTCCGGCAGCACGCTCGTGGACCGCGGGGTGGAACTGATCAACGCCGAGGATCCCGACCTGATCCTCTTCACCGGCGACCTGGTGAACGACTACAACGAGGAGGCCCAGCCCTGGCTTGATAAGCTCGGTGAACTGCGCGCACGGCTGGGCAAATACAGCATCCTCGGCAACCACGACTACGGCGACTACGCCCGCTGGGACGATGCCGCCGCGAAAGCCGCGAACCTCAAGGAGCTGATCGGCCACCATGCCACCATGGGATTCAAGATCCTGCTCGATGAGCACGTGCCGCTCGAGAAGGACGGCGCGCGCATCGGCCTCCTGGGCGTGCAGAACTGGGGCATCCGCTTCCAGCAATACGGCGACCTGCGCAAGACGATGAGCGGGTCGGAGGTCTACCCCTTTCGCATCTTGATGAGCCATGATCCCACGCATTGGGAGGCGCAGGTGCTGGGCACGGGCATCGGCCTCACGCTGAGCGGCCACACGCATGGCGCCCAGTTCGGCATCACCATCAACGGACAGACCTACAGCCCCGCGCAGTGGGTGTACAAGCAGTGGGCGGGCCTGTACGAGCAGGATGGCCAGACGCTCTACGTGAACCGCGGCTTCGGCTACATCGGATTCCCGGGCCGGGTGGGCATGCCGCCGGAGATCACGGTGCTGGAACTGGAGCGCGCGTGACGGTGAATGACGCACGTGGCATCTTCTCACGCAGAGGCTCGGAGTCGCGAAGAGGTACGAAGAGATGCCTGCGCGTGAGCCGCAAGCGCATTTCCTCCGCGCCTCCGTGTCTCCGTGTGAGCATGCATTTGTGGTCGTTCCCGTGTGGATGCCGTACGTCCGCCATCCCCATCTTCACGCCATGGATCAAGCCCACCTGATCACCCAGCTCACCCGCCACCGCGAGGTGTTCCGCGCCATGCTGTCCGGCCTCGCCGACGAGGAGATCCGCTGGAAACCCGCGCCGGAGAAGTGGTGCCTGCTGGAGGTCGTCTGCCACCTGCACGACGAGGAACGAGAAGACTTTCGCGCCCGGCTGCACGGGGTGCTGAACGATCCCGCCGCGCCCTGGCCCAAGATCGATCCGGTGGCGTGGGTGGCGGAGCGCGGTTACATGGCGAAGAACTTCGATGCCATGCTCGACAGCTTCTTGAACGAACGCGACCGGTCGGTGGAATGGCTTCACGATCTGAAGGCGCCGAAGTGGGACAATGCCTACCCGCATCCGAAAGTCGGCCCGGTGCGGGCCAGCCTGTTGCTGGTGAACTGGGTGGCGCACGACCTCCACCACATCCGGCAGATCAACGACCTGCGGTACGGGCATCTGGCCTCCATCAGCAGCGAGCCGCTGGACTACGCGGGGAAATGGTGAACGATCTCCACCAACGACCAGGGCCAGGTGCCGCACATCCGAAGACCATGCTGACGAGAGCGCCGATCCCCCACCTGATCGTCTTCCTCCTCGTGCTGGCCTGGTCAGCGATCGAGCCGAAGGAGCGCTTCACCTGGTGGCTCGAAGTGGCGCCCGGCCTGATCGCGCTGGCACTGCTGGCGCTCACCTACCGCCGCTTCAGGTTCACGCCGCTGGCGTACACGCTGATCCTCGCGCAATGCATCATCCTCTTCATCGGCGGGCATTACACCTACGCCGAGGTGCCGCTGTTCAACTGGATCCGCGACGGCCTGGGCCACGACAGGAACAATTTCGACAAGCTCGCGCATTTCGCCCAGGGCTTCGTGCCGGCGGTGGTGGTGCGCGAGGTCTATTTGCGCCACGATGTCGTGCGGAAGCGCGGATGGCTCGCCTTCCTGGTGGTGGCCACCTGCCTGGCGATCAGCGCGGCGTACGAATTCGTGGAATGGGCCGTGAGCGTGATGACCGGCTCGGAGGGCGACGCCTTTCTGGGCACGCAGGGCTACGTGTGGGACACCCAGAGCGACATGTTCCTGGCGATGATCGGCGCGGCGGCCTTCCTCATCCTGCTGGCGCGCATGCACGACGGGCAGCTGGCGCGCATCAGGCGGCCACCCACCGTATGACCGGACCCTTGCTGAGCGGCGATCAGGGGATGGCCGCTCCCGCTCGGTAGCCGCCACCTAATTTCGCCCGCCCCATTCCAAAAGCCGGCGTCCGCCACGCGCAACATGCCCGAAAAACGATCCCACGCACTGCCCCTGTCGGTGGGTGGGCTGCTGGTCACGCTGGGGATCATCTACGGTGACATCGGCACCTCGCCGCTGTACGTGTTCAAGGCCATCGTCGGGGACCGGCACATCACCGAGCAGCTGGTTTTCGGGGCGATCAGCTGCGTGTTCTGGACGCTCACCATCCAGACCACCTTCAAGTACATCCTGCTCACCTTGCAAGCCGACAACCGTGGCGAGGGCGGGATCTTCTCCCTCTACGCGCTGGTGCGCCGTTACGGCAGGTGGGTGTACCTGCCCACCATCCTGGGCGCCGCCACCCTGCTGGCCGACGGCATCATCACCCCACCCATCTCGGTCTCCTCGGCCATCGAGGGGCTCGCCGGCCTGCCGGTGCTGCATGGGGTGATCGTGCCGGGCAACAACCTCGCCGTGTCGGTGGTGATCGTGATCCTCTCGCTGCTCTTCTTCTTCCAGCGTTTCGGGACCAAGGTGGTGGGCAGCACCTTCGGACCGATCATGTTCATCTGGTTCAGCATGCTGCTGCTGCTGGGCGCCTGGCACGTGGCCAAGTTCCCCGATGTGCTCCGCTGCCTGAACCCGTATTACGCCTACGACCTGCTGGCCAACTATCCACGGGGGTTCTGGCTGCTGGGTGCGGTGTTCCTATGCACCACGGGGGCCGAGGCGCTGTACAGCGACCTGGGCCATTGCGGGCGGCGGAACATCCAGGTGAGCTGGATGTACGTGAAGGTGGCGCTGATCATCAACTACATGGGCCAGGGCGCCTGGCTGCTGCACCATGGCGACGACCTGCTCTCGGGCCGCAACCCCTTCTATGAATTGATGCCCGCGTGGTTCCTGCTGCCGGGGGTCGTGGTGGCGACGGCCGCGGCCATCATCGCCAGCCAGGCGTTGATCAGCGGGTCCTTCACGCTGATCAACGAGGCCATCACGCTGAATTTCTGGCCGCGCGTGCGCGTGAAGTTCCCCACCGAACTGCGCGGCCAGCTCTACATCCCCAGCGTGAACTGGCTCCTGTGGTTCGGCTGCGTGGGCACCATGCTCTACTTCCGCGAGAGCGGGCACATGGAGGCGGCCTACGGCTTCTTCATCGTGGTGGCCATGCTCATGACCAGCACACTGATGTTCGGCTACCTGCGCTACGTGAAGAAGTGGCACCTCGCCGTGGTGCTGCTGGTCATGGGGATCTTCTTCAGCGTGGAAAGCGCCTACTTCATCGCCAACGCGGTGAAGATCACCCAGCGCATGTGGTTCGTCCTGTTCGTCCTGGCGCTCATCGCCGTGATGTTCATCTGGTTCCGCGCCCGAAAGATCGCCAACCGGTACCTGGATTTCGTGCCGCTGCCCGACTACGCGCAGGCATTGCGCGACCTCAGCGTGGACACGGAGATCCCAAAATTCGCCACCCACCTGGTGTACCTCACCAAGGCCAACCGCACCGACCAGGTCGAGAAGCAGATCGTGGAATCGATCCTGGCCAAGAAGGTGAAGCGCGCCGACATCTACTGGTTCGTGCATGTGAACTACACCGACGAGCCCTACACCACCGACTACCGCGTGAAGGAACTGATCGATGACAAGGTGATCCGCGTGGACCTGGACCTGGGCTTCCGCATCCAGCCCAGGGTGAACCTGCTCTTCCGCCAGATCCTGCTGGAACTCGCCGAGAACCAGGAACTCATCTTCCGCAACAAGTACGAATCGATCAAGCGCAGCGATTTCCACACCGACATCTGCTACGTGCTCACCGAACGCTTCATGAGCCTGGAGAACGAACTGAACCTGCGCGACGACACCATACTCGACGCCTACTTCTTCCTCAAGCGCCTGGCCCTGAGCGATCGGGAAGCCTTCGGCCTGGACCCCAACCTGACGGTGGAGGAGAAAGTGCCGCTGATGGTGAGCGCCGCCAGGCCGCTGCCCCTGCGCCGCTCGGGCGCGCCGCCGCCGTCGGCCGGCAGCGCCCCATGAAAAAGCCCGGCCGGGACCGGGCTTTTCCAAGGCGCCATTCCGCTCAGCGACCGATCATCACGCGCTCGATCACGCTCTCCCCGCCCCGGGTGACGCGCACCAGGTAAAGCCCGCCGGGCAGGTCGCGCACGTCCATCACGAAGCGGAATTCGCCACCCGCGTTCCGCTGCTCGGTGCCGAGGATGACGCGGCCCATGGCGTCGAGCAGTTCGATCGTGGACGACGCATCGGAGGGCGGCAGCACCACGGTGACCTGCTCGCCGGCGGGGTTCGGGAACACGACGAGGCCATCGCCCTCCTTCCATGCCCCCGCGCCGATCGCCTCCTCCTCGAGGTTGCCGCCGGGCAGCCACTGGGAGGAACCGATCGAGATCGTGAGCGTATAGCACGAGCTCGTGCTAAAGGCGCCGTTGTAACCGTAGATGTTGGCCTTGTAGTTGGCGCTCACCGTGCTGGTGTTGTAGATGATCTGCTCGGCCGTGGTGCCGCCGTTCTGGCTCACCGCCAGGTAGGTGCTGTTGCGGTAAAGCCGCAGATCGTAGTCCGCCGGCAGCGTCGACAGGTTCACCTTGATGTTCTTCTTCGTGCTGGTGTTGGCGAAGCGGAACCAGTCCTGGTCGGTGCTGCTGGAGATCAGCGCGGTGCGCGTGGTGTTGGCGCCCACGGTGTAGTACTGGTTGATGCTGTTGTTGGGCTCGTAGGGATCGCCGCAGGTGCTCACCACCGTGGCGCTCACCGTGAGCAGATAGCACTGGGTGGCGCTGTATGCCCCGTTGTACCCATAGGCATGCACGTAGTAGGTGCCGGCCGCGGCGTTGTTGTATGTGATGCTCTCGCTGGTGGTGCCGCCGGCCTGGGAAATGGCCAGCTGCGTGCCCGCGCTGTTCAGCAGCCGCAGGTCGAAATCGCCGGCCAGGTTGCTCATGCCGATCGAAATGTTCGTGATGGCCGTGGTGGTGAACCGGTAGTAGTCCGCGTCGGTGCCCGATGCGATCAGCGCGTTGATGGAGGCGGGCAGGGTGATGATGGCCGGAGCGGCGGTGCTGTTGTTCGGTTCCAGCGCATCGGGGCAGCCGCCGGTGGGCAGCGTGGTGAAGCCGGCCGTGGCGCTGTATGCCGAAGATCCGCTCGCGCACACCGCCTGCACCTGGTAGGTGTAGGTGGTATTGGCGGTCAGCCCGTTCAGCGCGTGGCTGGTGGAGGTGAGGCCCGTGACCGTGGTCCACGTGCCGGACGTGGAGAGCTTCCATTGCAGGGTGTAGCTCGTGGCTCCGCTCACCGCGCCCCAGTTCACCGTGGCCGATGAGGTGGTGATGCCCGTGGCGGAGAGCCCTCCGGGGGTGCCGCAGGCGCCGCCGCCGCACGCGGTGAGGCAGGCCGCGTTGTTCACGTTGTTGGTGATCAGGTTCTTGGGCTGCGTGCCGAAGCCGTTGTTGAAGTTGATGCCCACGGCGTTGAGGTGGCAGTAGCTCATGATCGTGCCCCCTCCGCTTGGGATCGGTCCGGTGGAGCAGCTGCCCTCGCTGTAGCCGGCCTGCTGCCCGCAGCCGTCGATGGCCGTGTTGTTCCCGTTCCACACGCAGGCGTGGGTGTGGCGCGATCCCAGCAGGTGCCCCTGTTCATGGGTCACCACCATCACGCTCCAGCTATAGGTGGGCACGTTGTTGTAGCTGCTCTGGATCCCGCTGTAGCACATGCTGTTGTCCAGGTTGCCGTTGCACAACCCGCTGAACCCGGCCGCGATGCCACCTCCCCCGGCGAAGCCCACCAGGTTCGCCAGGTCGCCGTTGAAGCTGTTGCGGTAGCCTTGGAACTGGCTCAGCAAGCCGGAAGTGCTCGTGCTGGTGTAGGGGCTGGCCACGTTCCAGATGTAGAGCTGCGAGAGCTGCACGCTGATGCCGTCGTTGGTGTAGAGGATCTGGTGCTGGTTGAACAGGCCGGTGACGTAGCTGCTCGTGTTGGCGCCCTTGTTCTGGTACACGTCGTAGTTCACCTCCCAGTACAGGTCCACGCATTTGATCGTCTTCGGGCCGCCTTCTTTCAGGTCTTCCTTGGTGTAGGTGCCGCCGTCGTCGGGCGTGAAGCACCCCGCATCCGTGGGCATCTTCAGGTCCACGTCGTTGTAGTAGATGTGTTCGTTGATCGATCCCTCCAGGCGGCCCAGAACGTGGTCGCCCTGTTCATCGCTCACCAGTCCCATCACTTCATCCTTGAAGATGCTGATGGCCGCCAGGGTGTTCGGGCGGCCCTTGATGATGCCCTGGTAGTGCGCGCCGGGCACTTCATCCACCGGCAGCCCGGTGCCGGCCATCACGATGCTGAAGTCGTCCGAAAAGAGGTCGGCGGCGAGCAGTTGCAAGGTGATCGGACCTTCGTTGGTCGGGATCTGGAAGCTCAGCTCGGAGGGGCGCTGCGTGTACACCGTGGCCAGCGCGCCGGCATCCGCGGTGAGGATCACGGCATCGTCCACCACCTCGGCCACTTGTTCATCGCGGTCGTCGGACTTGGGCGCGGCGGCGAACAGGTCGACCGTGGTGAAGGTCGCCGACGCCGCCTGGCGTTCGGCCACTCGGGCCGCGACCTGTCCGCCGGTGCTCACTTGGGCATGCAGGCCGGAGCCAAGGCAGGCCATGGCCAGGAGGGAGAAGGGTTTCTTCATCGGTAATTAGGGGTTGGGTACGGGAGCCTGATCCCGCGAAATGTAGAGCGCCGGGCGATCGGTCGGGTGTCTTTTCGACCAACACGAGGGATCCCAATGCGAGCGCCATGGATGCATGCCAACTCCACACGACAGGGCTCTACCTTGGGCCCGCGCTGATCGCGTTCAAACCAACCCTTGCTGACCACTGATGAACAAGACCCTACCCCTGCTCGCCGCCGCCATCATGGCCGGCTCTGCCAACGCCCAGGTCTCCTTCGGAGGCGAACCCATCGGCACGCACTGGGAAAAGATGGGCCTGCCCAAGGCCGCCACCGTCGTCATGCCTGAAGTGGACGCCAAGGCCATGATCGCCGAGGATGAAGCCCGCGCCGCCGCCGGCATCAAAGGGCCCTACCGCTTCGGCTTCAACCACGCCACGGACCTGGCGCTTGACAACAGCGGCACGTGGAACACGCTGAAGAACGGCGACCGCCTCTGGCGGCTGGCGATCGAATGTCCCCAAGCCTTCAGCATCAATTTCGAATTCAGCACCTACGTGGTGCCCGCAGGTGGAAAGGTGTTCGTGTACAACGATGCCGGCGACTTCATCGGCGCCTTCACCGCCGAAAGCAACCCCGGCCACGCCATGCTCGGCGTGCAGCAGGTGGCCGGATCGCGCATCACCGTGGAATACCAGGAACCCGCGGCCATGGCGGGGCAGGGCGCACTGCGGATCGGGCAGGTGACCCATGCCTACCGGGACGTGTTCGGCCTGATGAAGGACCTGGGCGACAGCGGCCCCTGCAACAACAATGTGGTGTGCCCCGTGGGCATCCCCTGGGAGAACGAGATCAATTCGGTGGCCATCATCACCGTGGGCGGCTCGGGCCTGTGTACCGGCCAGCTGCTGAACAACTGCGCAAGCGACGGCACGCCGTATTTCCTCACGGCGAACCACTGCGTATCGGGCGGCGTGGGCGGCTGGGTGTTCCGCTTCAACTGGGAAAGCCCCACCTGCACGCCCACGCAGAACGGCCCCACCAACCAGACCGTGTCGGGAGCATCGCTGCTGGTGAACAGCGGGGGCAGCGACGTGGCGCTGCTGGAGTTGAACAGCACCCCGCCGGCCAACTACGGCGTGTACTACAGCGGGTGGGACGCCACCGGCGACACGCCGGCCAACCAGACCTGCATCCACCACCCCAGCGGCGACGTGAAGAAGATCAGCTTCGACGACCAGAGCGCGGGCATGTCCAACTGGGGCGGCGCGGCCTGCTGGCACATCTTCGCATGGGACGATGGCACCACCGAACCCGGCAGCAGCGGCAGCGGCCTGTGGAACGAAGATCACCGGCTGATCGGCCAGCTCTATGGCGGCACGGCATCCTGCAGCAACAACGTCGACGACTACTTCGGCCGCTTCAACGTGAGCTATCCGTTGCTCCAGCCCCACCTGGGCAACTGCGGCCCCACCCTCGACGGCTACGATCCGAACGGCAACCCCGTGGCGCTGGATGCCTCGGTGCAATCCATCCAGGATGTGGATCAGAACTACTGCAACGTGAACACGATCGCCCCCTCCGCGCTCATCAAGAACGTGGGCACCACCACGCTCACCTCGCTCACCATCCTGTACGATCTTGACGGAGGTTCGCCCACCTCCCTTCCCTGGAGCGGATCGCTGACCACCGGCGCCACGGCGAACGTGCCGCTGGGATCGATCAGCGTGACCAATGGCAACCATACGCTGAACGTATGGTGCGATGCGCCCAACGGCGGCACCGACCTCAACACCGCCAACGACCTGAAGACGCAGGACTTCTCGGTGGCGAGCCCCGGACAGACGATCACCTTGCAGATCGTTCTGGACAATTATCCGGAGGAGACCACCTGGCAACTGGAAGCACAGGGCGGCGGGGTGATCGCCACGGGTGGTCCATACGGCAGCGAACCCGACGGCAGCACGCTCACCATCCCCTGGTGCCTGGGCGATGGATGTTTCGACCTCACCTTCTTCGACGATGCGGGCGACGGGATCTGCTGCGGGTATGGCATTGGCAACTTCAGCGTGTTCGACGCCTTCGGGTTCGACTACGTGACCAACGACGGCCAGTTCGCCACGACCGTCACGGAGAGCTTCTGCCTGACGAACACCGGCATCGTTCAACCGGCCGCAGCGTCCGCCATGGTCCGCCCGAATCCCGCCGACCAGACCCTGTCGATCACCCTGCCCCAGGGCGCGGATCGGCGGATCGTGATGACCGATGCGCTTGGACGCACGGTGCTGGACCGCGCCGTGGGCGCGGAGCCGACCACCGAACTCGACGTGGCGGGACTTTCGGAAGGCATCTACCAGGTGGCGATCCAGGCCGACGGATCGACAACGATCGCGCGCGTGGTGATCCGCCGCTGAGCCGGTCGTCGAATGAGCTGAACAGGGCCCTCTGAACGGGGGCCTTGTTGCTTTCAGTACGCACCGCCCCTGCGGCGCAGCACCCACTCCAGCGCCAGCAGACCCAACAGCACGAAGAAGATCCAGCGCAGTTCGATCAGGTCGGTGAACGATGCCTGCCGGTAGGAGCGCGCCACCAGGGTGGGATCGGCGTCGATGGCTTGGCGGATGCGGTCCAGGCCATCGGGCGTGGTGGCGATGCCTCCGGTGCGCGCGGCGATGTCGGCCAGCAGCCGATGATCGGCCACGGTGCTCATCCGCTCGGCCACCAGCGAGCGCACCAGCAGGCGGCCGGACCTGGTGAAGGTCTCGCCGTCCATCGACGTGCGGGCCGTGAAGCTGTAACGACCCGGCGGAAGCTCGCCGGCATCGAGCCGGTAGCTGTTCGCCGTGCGGCTGAAGGCGTGTGGATATTCCCTTCCATCCTCACCGGTGAAGGTGATGGTGGCATCCGGACCGTTCACCAGTTCGAAGGCCGCATTGTACAGTTCGGCGTGTACCACCACCGCCTCGCCCTCGGCGAATTCGGGCGCGTGGTCCACGCGGAAGCGATCCTTGTCCACCTGCAACGCGAGGAACTGCACCACCTTGCGGACCAGCTGATCGGCGTGGCTGGATGAGCCGCTCTGTTGCTGGTCGGCCAGGCGCCAGCGCCAGATGCCTTCGCCGCACAGCACGGCCAGGTGGCGTTCGCCCTGCTGCTGGAAGCTGAGCAACGGGAGGTCGGTGCGCACCATGCCCACCTTCTGCCGCAGCAGCACGCTGGCTCCCATGGCGCTTTCATAGGAACCGAAGGGTGCCTGCAAGGGCGGGAAGCGTTCGATGGCCTGGACCAGCTCCGGCTCCAGGGTGAAGAGCGCGAAGGAGCGATCGACCACGGCCTGCGCATCGGTGGTGGCGCGTTGCACGGCGCTCACCTCCACGCCCGCGCCCAGTGAACTGAAGGCGACCATGTCGGTGCGCAGGCCCAGGATGAAGAGGACCGGAACGTCGCGTTCGGCCGCGCGTTGCAGCAGGGGCCGCAGGTCGTGCTGCCGCGTGGGCAGCTGATGCAGGATCAGCAGGTCGTGATCGCCCGCGTCGCCTTGGAAGTCGCCGGCGTAAGCCAGGTCGGCCTCGTAGCCTTCCATGCCGGCGATCGCGGCGCGCAGCGCGGCGATGTCCGGATGCGGCGCGGCGGCCAGCAGCAGCACCTTGCGCCGGTCGTCCACCACGTCGATGAAGAGGTCCAGGGTGTTGTTCTCCTCCCCCGCCTCGCCCGCCAGCGGACGCAGGGATACGGTGAAGCGCAGAAGTCCCGCATGCGCCGGCCGGATCATCAAGGGCACCTCGGTGAAAAAGGGATCGCCGGTGAGCGGCAGGTCGCGTCCGGCCAGTTCGGCGCCTTCCTGCCGGATGCTCACGCGCGTGCTTGCGCCGGCGAAGTGCCGCGCTTCCACGCGCACCACCACGGGCACTTCATTGCCCAGGAAGGCGATGCGGTTGTGATCGGCGCCTTTGATGATCAGGTCGGGCCGCACGGTGGTGTCGCCCAGGGCGATGGCATGCACCGGGACCCCGAGCCGTTCGGCGGCATGTCGGGGATCGCGACCTCGGTTGTAGATCCCATCGCCATCGATGATCACCGCGCCCAGGTCCGGGCCGCTGAACCGGTCGGACACTTCGCGCAGCATCTGGTCCATGTCGGTGAGCCCATCGCGCTGGTCGAACTGAAGCCCTTCGCGCACCTGCTGGCCGTAGGTGAAGGCGCGGACCTCGAACCGCTCCGACAGATCCTCGCCCAGCGACCGCAAGGCATCGGCATACGCCCGGCGCACCATGGCGGTATCGCCGGCCGCCATGAGCGATGCCGATCCGTCGTGCGCGATCACCAGCACGGGTTTGCGCACTTCGCGCAGCCACACGCGCACCATGGGTTCCAGCAGGAAGAAGGCGATCAGGGCGACCGCGAGCCCGCGCAGCAGGGCCATCAGCAGCGCCATCCGCCTGCTCCAACCGTGCTTCTCCGCCGATCCGCGATACAGCGACCAGGCCAGCAGGCCACCGAGCAGTACGCACAAGGGCGCCAGCCAGAAGCTATGAGCGGTGGTGAGGTCCAAGTCGGTGGCTCGTTGTCCGTCGATCGCGGCCCGATGCCCGGTCCGGCGTTCAGATCAGGGGGGAGCGGGTCGCGGGCAACGCTCAGGTGGTCATCCCGCCACAAACATGCAGCGTCTGGCCGGTGATGTAGGTGCTCAGGTCGCTGGCCAGGAACACGCAGGCATTGGCGATGTCCAGCGGCGTGCCGCCGCGCTTGAGCGGGATGCCCTCGCGCCATTGCTCCACCACCTTGGGGTCGAGCGCGCCGGTCATCTCTGTTTCGATGAAGCCCGGCGCGATGGCGTTGCTGCGGATGTTGCGCGAGCCCAGTTCCAGCGCCACGCTCTTGGTGAACCCGATGATCCCGGCCTTGCTCGCCGAGTAATTGGCCTGCCCCGCGTTGCCCTTCACCCCCACCACGCTGCTCATGTTGATGATGCTGCCGCCGCGCTGTTTCAGCATCGTGCGCAGCACCGCCTTGGTCATGTTGAACACGCTCTTCAGGTTGGTGTTGATCACGGCGTCCCAGTCGGCCTCGCTCATGCGCATCAGCAGCTGGTCCCTGGTGATGCCCGCGTTGTTGACCAGGATATCCAGTCTGCCCCAGGCGTTCACGACCTGGTCCACCGCCGCCTGGGCACTGGTGAAGTTCCCCGCGTCGCTCTGGATGGCCATCACGTTGCGGCCCGACTTTCCGAGCTCCGCCGCCAGCGCGTTCGCCTTGTCGGGGCTGCTCACGTAGGTGAAGGCCACGTCGGCGCCTTCCTCCACGGATCGCTCCACGATCCCCTTGCCGATGCCGCGCGTGCCGCCGGTGATCAGTGCCGTCTTGCCATCCAGTAGTCCCATGCAATGCCCGCCGAAGCCTGTTGGCATGGGCGAGGCGTGCGAAGGTAGAGGGCCGGATGCGATGCCTCCGCTGGGCGTTGCATGGTCAGGGTGCTGATCACGCCGTTCGACCGGCCGTCCGCACCGGGAACGGCCGTGGCATCCGGGAAGGCGAAGTTGGATCGCACGGACGCGGGGGGACCATGCCCTGGCGCTGGCCCGGATAACTCATTCCCTGGGTGTTGATCCGAAAGGATCGGCTTATTGCTTGACGACCTGCGCGCGCTCCACGGCATGCCCGTCGGAGGTGCGCAAGGCCAGCATGTACGTGCCCGCTTGCAGGGCGGACAGGTCCACATCGATGTTCGATGCGTCCAGGTCGATCGGTGTCGCGCGCACGACCCGCCCGGTGAGGTCGCACAGTTCGATGGTCAGGGCCTCATCGCCCAGGATCCCCCGGTCGAAGATGACGCGCACGCCTTCCAGGGCCGGGTTCGGGACCACCTGCATGCCCGGGCCCATTGGTTCGCACCGGCTCAGGCGCGACACATCGCTCAAGGTCTCCGTTCCATCGAGGTCCACCTGGCGCAGGCGGTAGAACGCGTCGCGTTCCTTCACGGGCTCGGGATCGATGAGCAGGTAGGAGGTCTCCTGCTCGCTGTGGTGGGCCGCTTCGACCCAGCCCGCCACCTGCCAGGTCTGCAAGTCGGAACTGCGCTCCACCTGGAAATGGCTGCTGTTCACCTCCGCGCCCGTGGCCCATTGGAGCACGGCCCTCCCCTGGTCGCACGTGGCGCCGAAATGCAGCAGTTCCACGGGCAGGATGGTGCAGTTGAGGCTCGCCGTGCCGGTCCAGTCCAGCAGGAAGCCATTGGAACCCGAAGTGGCCGACCAGCCGTTGATCATCACGTAATAGGTCTGCCCCGCCAGGACGTTCATGGGCGCCACCCATTGGTTGCCATACACATCCTCGCTGAAGTCCAAGGCGCCGTTGCCCAGGCCGGTGTTCCCGTTGCCGGCGTTGATGGCGTAGGAGCAGCGTTGCGGCGTTCCCAGCGTGCCACAGGTCACGTTGGGGCCGAAGACCACCGGGTCGAAATCGTCCAGGTTGTTGTTCGGATTGATGGTGAAGGCCAGGGTGCCGCTGGTCTGGATCTGGATCAGGTACCAGTTCGTGTAGTTCTCGGAGGTGACGCAGCCCGAGCAGCCTTCAGCCACGATGCCCGGACCGGGCGAAGCATCGCTGATGGGCGCATCGGAGCAGATCGGCGTGGCGTACGCGCAATCGCTGTTGGTGGTGCCGCTGGGGCCGATCGCGCACGGCACGCAACTGAGGGTCGCCGTCCAGCCGGGCAGTTGCACGGTGCCATCGGAAACGAAGCGGAAGGTCAGGCAGCCGCTGGGGTTGTTCGCGGTGATGGTGCCGGGGGAGGTGGTGCAATTGCTCCAGAGCGCGGGACTGTTCTGCACCGGGCCGTTCAGGATGGAGAGGTAATCGCAACAACTGCTGGGTCCTCCGCACAGCCAGAAGGTGTCGTTCATGGAGAACTGCGTGAACGTGGCGCGCACGCACCTGCCAGCCAGGTTGGGGCAGAAGGTCCTGAAGATGTTGTTCACGTTAGCCGCGTAATTGCCGCCGGCACCGCCGTTGTCGTAATAGGTCCCCGAACAGGTGGTGACCATGCATGCACCGGTGTAGGTGTTCTGCTGGCCGACGATGGGGTGGTAATAGGTCTGCGCGAGCGACCCGGCGGCCATGCCCATGACCGCCAGCAGGGCTGCCGGGCGATGGATGGGCCGGGTGCTCCTTCTCATGGGGATCATTCGACCTTGCCGGCACCATCGTGGAACGCGCCGGCCTTGTATGCCAGGTAAGCCGCGCGGTCCGCGTTGTTCAACGCGGCCAGAAGCACTTCCTCGGATCGCTTCCGTGAGTACAGCAGGACGGGTTTTCCGAGCGGCGCATCCAGCACCACCACATCCGCATCCTCCTGGCGCAGCGCATCGTGCGCATGAAGATCGATCGCGGCGATCTCGGCCTCCGTGGGTGGGTGGAACTGACCCTGGTCCTCGACCTCGAACGAAGCCGCGTAGAACAGCAGCAACCCGACGTACTTGTAATGGCCGTTCGCCTCCAGATCGGCCAGTTGGGCGGCGGTGTACCGCTGCTGGAGTTTTCCCAGTGCCGCTTCGCTCTGGGCGTTCCCCACGACGGGTGCCAGCAGCAGAGGGATCGACATGAAGGTCTGCCTGTTCCACATGGCGCCGAGCAAGTTATGATCGACCGGCCGTGTCTTGCAAACCATGCCGGGGCGGGCGATCCATCCGGCCTGAAGACGACCATGCCGCACGACGGATGCCCGCGGCCGGAAGGCATCCCTCCGTTCGGACCGCCAGCGCATCCAAAACCCGCCCGGTGCCCTACCCCAGCACCTCCCTCACCTTGGCCCCGATCGTCGCGGGGCTGTCCACCACGTGGATGCCGCAGGCGCGCATCACCTTTTTCTTGGCGGCGGCGCTCTCGTCGGCACCGGAAACGATGGCGCCGGCATGGCCCATGGTCCGTCCCTTGGGCGCGGTCTCCCCGGCGATGAAGCCCACCACGGGCTTCTTGCAGTTCTCCTTGATCCACTTCGCGGCACGGATCTCCAGGTCGCCGCCGATCTCGCCGATCATGATGATGGCCTTCGTATCCGGATCGTTCGCGAAGAGTTGGATCGC
>CAYMXP010000034.1:0-37005 GCA_964394425.1 uncultured Chryseobacterium sp.
GACAAGCACATCAAGAACATCGTTCTGCTCGGCAGCCATGGCAGCGGCAAGACCACGCTGGCGGAGACCATGCTGTTCGAAGCGGGCCTGATCACACGACGCGGCCGCGTGGAGGACAAGAACACGGTGAGCGACCACCACCCCATCGAGCACGAACGCGGCAGCTCGGTGCATAGCAGCTGCATGCATACCGAGTGGCGGAACTTCAAGATCAACATCATCGACACCCCCGGCCTGGACGACCTGATCGGCGAAACCATCCCCGCCCTGCGCATGGCCGACACCTGCGTGCTGCTGCTCCATGCCCAGCACGGGGTTGACGTGGGCACCGGCCTGGTGTGGAACCACATGCAGCGGTATGACCGGCCCGTGATCATCGGCATCAACGCGCTGGACCACCCCAACGCGGACTTTGACCAGGTGCTCGCCCAGGCGAAGGAGGAGTTCGGTGGCGCGGTGACGGTGATGCAATATCCCGTGGAGACCGGCGAGGGTTTCCACCGCATCATCGACCTGCTGAAGATGACGATGTACGTGTTCAAGAACGACGGCGGCAAACCGGAGAAGCAGCCCATCCCCGAGGCCGAGAAGGAGCGCGCGGAAACCTTGCACAAGGAACTGGTGGAGAAGGCCGCGGAGAACGACGAGACCCTGATGGAGCACTACTTCGACAAAGGCGAGCTCGATGAGGACGAGATGCGGCAGGGCCTGAAGCAAGGCATGATGAAGCGCAGCTGCTTCCCGGTGTTCTGCCTGAGCGCGCTGCGCAACATGGGCAGCGGCCGCCTGATGGGCTTCATCGACAACGTGGCCCCCAGCGCCACGGAGATGCCCGCGGAGCCGCTGGTGGATGGCGGCGAGCTGAAGTGCGATGCCGCGGGACCCACGGTGCTCTTCACTTTCAAGACCCTGAACGAGCCGCGCACCGGCTGGGTCACGCTCTTCAAGGTGATGAGCGGCGAACTGAAGGAAGGCACCGAGCTGGTGAACGACAACACCGGCGGTACCGAACGGATCGGGCAACTCTTCATCGTCGACGGAAAGGACCGCAAGCAGGTGGACAAGCTCAGCGCCGGCGACATCGGCGCCACCATGAAGCTGAAGGACACCGCCACGGCGCACACCCTGCACACGCCCGGCAAGACCATCAAGCTGCAGCCCATCGCCTTCCCCGAGCCGCGCCTGCGCCAGGTGATCAAGGCGAAGGACCAGAAGCTGGAGGAAAAGCTGCACATGGCCCTGCTGGAGATCCAGAAGGAAGATCCCACCGTCACCCTGCACTACATGCGCGAAAGCGGACAGCAGGTGCTGGGCGGACAGGGCGAACTGCACCTGAACCTGGTGAAGTGGAAGCTGAGCCACCAGTACAAGGTCGAGGTGGAGTTCAGCGCGCCGCGCATCCCCTACCGCGAGACCATCCGCAAGGCATCGGCCGCCATGTACCGGCACAAGAAGCAGACGGGCGGGGCCGGCCAGTTCGGCGAGGTACACCTGAAGATCGAGCCGTGGACCGAGGGCATGCCCAAGCCACAGGGCCTGAGCGTGCGCGACGAGCAGGTGATCGAGCTGCCCACGGGCGGCAAGCTGGTCTTCCTCAACTGCATCGTCGGCGGGGTGATCGACACCAAATTCCTGCCTTCGATCCTCAAAGGCGTGATGGAGAAGATGGAGAAGGGTCCGCTCACCGGCTCACCGGCGCGCGACGTGCGCGTGATCGTGCATGACGGCAAGATGCACCCGGTGGACAGCAACGACATCAGCTTCAAGATCGCCGGGCTGCAGGCCTTCCGCGAAGCCTTCACCCAGGCCGATCCCCAACTGCTCGAACCCATCCAGGAGATCGAGGTGCGCGTTCCGGAGGACCTGATGGGCGACGTGATGACCGACCTGCAGAACCGCCGCAGCATCGTGCTTGGCGTGGAAAGCCAGGGGCGCTACCAGCTGATCCGCACCCACACGCCGCTGGCGGAACTGGACCGGTACAGCACCACGCTGCGCAGCCTCACGCAGGGCCGTGGCACCTACACCGAAAAGTTCCACGCCTACCAGCCGGTGCCGCACGAGTTGCAGCAGAAGCTGGTGAGCAGCCACAAGGAGGAGGAGGTCGTGGCGTGATGGGATGATCAGAAGATCAGTTGATCAGAAAATGGGATGATCGAACCAGGCTGGGGATGACCCAACGGCCGGTGCGCGTGAAGATCCGGTCCACTGGCAGCAGCCTCTGATCGAGCCAGTACCTGATGTCCCGCGTTCCCTGTGCGAACGACACAGGATCATCCTCTTGTGGAGGAACATCCGCTCGTTCGGTATTTTGGTCGTGCAGGAACCAACATTCCCCACGCCATGAAGCCAACGATCCGCATCACCTCGATCATTCTCTCCCTCATCGCCTTGCCGGGCACATCCGCCGCCCAAACGCCCGACTGGCTCTGGGCGCATGCCGCCGGCGGGACCGGTATCGAAGAGTGCTCCGGTGTGGCGGTCGATCCTTCGGGCAATGTGCTGGTGGCGGCAACGTTCCGCAGCACGTCGATCACCTTCGGGAGCAGCACCGTGACCAACGCGGGCGCCACGAAGGATGTGCTCGTGATGAAGTACGACGCGGGCGGCACGCCCCTATGGGCACGCAGCGCGGGTGGCGCCGCCGTGGACGAGGCGCGGGCCATCGCCACGGACGCCGGCGGGAACGTGTACGTCACGGGCTTGTTCGTCAGCACCACCATCACCTTCGGGAGCACGACGCTCACCAATGCCGGTGGCCTCGATCTGTTCGTGGTGAAGTACGACCCGAACGGCAACGTGCTCTGGGCCTCCGGCCTTGGCGGCCCCGATTGGGAGGAAGGTCGCGGCATCGCCACCGATGCGGCCGGCAACGTGTACGTCACGGGGTATTACGTCAGCGAGCCGCTCACCTTCGGCGGCACCACCCTGGCCAACTCCGGCGGCACGAACGAGTCGGAGATGATGATCCTGAAGTACGACACCAATGGCAACCCGGTCTGGGCCGTGAACACCACCGGCTGGGAAAGCGAGTTCGGCAATGGAATCGCCACCGATGCGGGCGGCAACGTCTACGTCACGGGCGTGTTCGATGCGCCCACGGCTGACTTCGGCAGCATCACGCTGATGAACACCGTGGCCGGCTGTGGCGGCAACTGCTGGGATGCCTTCGTGGCGAAGTACGATGCGGGCGGCAACGTGATCTGGGCCACCGGCGATGGCGGACAGGACATCGACGAGCCCCTTGCGATCGCGGTGGACGCCGCGGGCAATTCGTACATCGTCGGCCAGTATTACAGCGCGACCTTCACGGCAGGCGACAGCACGATCACCAATGGAGGCATCTTCGAGGAGGCCTTCATCGTCCGCTACGATGCCACCGGCAACGCCACCTGGGTGCGTGGCGCCGGCGGGCCGGAATGGGAAGTGGCCGAAGGTGTGGCCACCGACGCGGACGGCAACGCGATCATGACCGGTTATTTCGGCGGCCCGTCGATCGCCTTCGGGAGCAACACGCTGATCAACACCACCGCCGGCGAAGGGGACATCTTCACCGTGAAGTACGATCCCGCAGGCAACGTGCTTTGGGCGCGAGGCGATGGCGGTTCTGGCGATGAGGGCGCCTACGCGATCGCAGCGTTTCAATCCGGCGACGTGGCGATCGCTGGATCCTTCGATAGCGCCACCCTGCCCCTGGGAGGAAGCTCGCTCAACGCGATCGGTTCCCGCGACATCTTCACCGGGCGGGTCTCCGGTTCCACGGCCGTGCTGGAAAGCGCGCACGCCGGATCGCTCCAGGTGCAGCCCAACCCATTCATATCCGAAACCGTGGTGCGGGTCAATATCCCACTGAAGAACGGCATGCTCGTCCTGGAGGACATGCTTGGGCAACGCTCGAGAGAATTGCGTGTCTCATCACCGGGCCCCATCGTCCTCTCCCGCGCCGGACTGACGGCGGGCCCTTACGTCCTGCGGCTCGTGGAGGAGGGCCGCAGTGTCGCCACGTGTTCGGTTATCGTCACGGATTGAACGCACCCGGAGATCCATCGGTCATCACCACCGCTGCGCAGGAGATCGCTCCCCCGGCGGGCCGGACAAGGCGGCCGGACAAGGCGGCCGGACAAGGCGGCCGGAAGTTCTGAGACGGTAAGCCGCGCACTTATCGCGATCAACCTGCTTCTGATCAGTCTCGTCCTGGTGCGGGATCCTCTGACGGCCTCACGCACGACCCATGTGATCCAGGCTCAGCTCATCACATCTGCCATCGTGCTCAACGGCATGCCCGGCGAGGACGACCGGCTGGCAGGTGCGGAGGTCAAAAGTTGGAGATGGTAGCGTGACAAGCTGAACCGTCGGAGGATGCCGGTGGGTGGTCCCGAGGCCGGCAACGGGCAAGTTCCTCAACCGATGTCGGTGGCCTGTTGAATGCATCCCACCACACGTGCGCGCAGCAGGTCACTGCCCCCGTGCGCGTTCACCACCTGGATACCGCCCGTTGGATCCACGGCAAGGTTCACCACGATGCTGCCGTCGAGGTCGGCATCGGCGAGCATCATCGGACCCGACAGGCGCTGTCGCAGTTCACGCGTGAGACGTTGTTCGACCTCGCTGGTGCGTTCGTTGGGCACGTCGCCCATCACGACCACTTCCACATCGGCGGTGGCCACGGCTGGGAGCGAGGCGAAGGCGAGCACCAGTCGTGCGAGGAAGGTTCCCATGGCAGCAGGTGTGAATGGGCGCAAAGCTTGGCGGGCCGCCGCCCGATGCTCGGTCATTGACAAAAATTGGGGCGACCCCGGCGCTCATCACCCGGCGTTCGCGGAGGTGCTCGCGCACGTGGCGGCATGCCGATCCGCGCCCGGTGCCGCCTCGGTCCCAACCGCCCATCACCGACCCTCCGGCGCTGGTGCCACCCCGCCGGGTAGTTTTGGGGTGGTGCGCCGGTCTCTTTTTGCGATCCACCTGTTCGTGCATGCCGTCGCCTCGGCACAGGATCCTGAGCACGGCCCGCCCGCCACCAAGGAGATCCAGGCCGTTCGCGCCACCGGTGAACTGGAGGTCGATGGCGTGCTGGACGAGGTGGATTGGACCACCGCCCCGATCGCGTCGGGATTCGTTCAGAACGAACCCGTGCCGAACGTGCCGGCCACCTTCGACAGCCACGTGCGCCTGCTGTACGATGACGACGCGCTCTACGTCGGCGCATACCTTCCGGATCCCGCCATCGACAGCCTCGTGCGCCGGCTCACCCTGCGCGACGAGGTGGAGATCAGCGACTGGTTCGACGTGGTGATCGACCCCTACCGCAGCGGCATCAACGGCTTTGAGTTCGTGGTGTCGGCGGCCAACGTGCAGGCCGACATGATCGTGGTGGACGACGAGGAGGACGGAGCATGGGACGCGGTATGGCGCAGCGAGGTGGGCCAGGCATCCGACGGCTGGGTGGTGGAGATCCGGATCCCCTTCTCCGCCATCCGGTTCCCGGAGGTGCCGGTGCAGGAATGGAACATCAACTTCATACGCCACGTGGGCCGCCTGCGCGAAAAGTCCTTCTGGTCGCAGGTGGATCCCGAACGGGAAGGCTGGCTGCGCCAAAGCGGGCTATGCACCGGTGTACGGAACGTGCAGCCGCCCCTGCGCCTGATGCTCTATCCCTATGCCTCCGCCTACCTGGAGCACTACCCATCGCCGCTGGAGGGTGCAAGCGACTGGTCGCGCTCGTTCAACGGCGGCATGGACGTGAAGTATGGCCTGAGCGATGCCTACACGATGGACATGACCCTGGTGCCCGACTTCGGCCAGGTGGTGAGCGACAACGTGGTGCTCAACCTCTCCCCCTTCGAAGTGCAATACAACGAGAACCGCCAGTTCTTCACCGAAGGCATGGAACTGTTCGAGCGCGGCGGCCTGTTCTATTCGCGCCGCATCGGCGGCGAGCCCCTGCTGCGCGACGAGGTGGAGGACCATCTGGCCGGGGGCGAGACGGTGGTGGACAACCCTGAGACCAGCCAGCTTTACAACGCCACCAAGATCAGCGGACGCGGGCGTGGTGGGCTTGGCCTGGGCTTCTTCAACGCCATCACCGCCGAGACCTTCGCCACCGTGAGCGACAGCCTGGGCAACGAACGCGAGGTGCTCACCGCACCGCTCACCAACTACAACGTGCTGGTGGCCGACCAACTCCTGCCCAACAACGGCTATGTGAGCCTGACCAATACCAATGTGCTGCGCGATGGAAGCCACTACGATGCCGATGCCGCGGCGCTGGAATTCGACCTGAACAACAAGGCCCGGTCGATCAACCTGTCGGGCGATGCCCGGATCAGCCAGCAGTTCGCCACGGACCTGGAGCGCGACCCGGGATACGCCTGGTCGCTGGGCGCGGAGAAGACCGGTGGCAACTGGAACTACGGACTGGACCTGGGGGAGACCAGCCTGCTCTTCGACCCCAACGACCTGGGGTTCGAGTACATCACCAATGTCCGCGGGGTGGAACAGTCCGCCAGTTTCACCCAGTATGAGCCGGAAAACGCACACTGGCAACGCTGGAACGTGGAACTGATCAGCGAATACCTGCGCGTGATCCAGCCCGACCACTTCTTCAACTTCGCCGTGGAGCTGAACACCTTCTGGCTCACCGACGGCTTCTTCGCCATGGGCGGCAAGGCGCGCGCCGAGCCGGTGGTGACCTACGACCCTTACGAGGCGCGCGAACCGGGCAGGCTGTATGAATTCCCCACCAACGTGCAGTTCGAAGCCTGGATCAGCACCGACTACAACAAGACCTTCGCGCTGGACGCCAACGTGGGCTGCCGGCTGTTCAACGAACCCGGCCGGAGATCGCTGTGGGGGGAACTGGAGCCGCGTATGCGCGCGAGCGACCGGCTGTTCTTCGTCATGAGCGTTCTGCTGGCCGCGGGGGACAACAACGTGGGCTGGGTGACCACCCGCCCGCCGGAACAGGAGGGTGACGGCGAGGCGATCATCTTCGGACGGCGCGATGAGCGCACCGTGGAGAACGCGATCGAGGGCCGCTACATCTTCAACAACCGCATGGGCCTCACCGGGCGGGTGCGCCACTACTGGAGCACCGCCGCCTACCACGACTTCCACCTGCTCGACGAGGAGGGGCGTCTTCAACCCACCGACTACACCGGGCTGGACGCGGATGGCGGATCGCTCCACGACATCGACTTCGATGCGTTCAACGTGGACCTGCTCTTCTCCTGGAACTTCGCCCCGGGCAGCGAACTGACGCTGGGCTGGAAGAACAGCATCTACACGGCCGACCAGATCCTGTCCACCGACTATTCCGACGACCTTTCATCGACCCTGGCCAGCCCGCAGACCAACAGCTTCAGCCTGAAGGTGCTGTACTTCATCGACGCGCTTTCGTTGAAAGCGGACAAATAAGCGGGGATGCCCGAACTTTGACCCCGCCCGCGGGAGCACCCTTCGCGGCGACCGCACAGGACCCGACCCCGGAGAAGGAAGCGACCATGAGCAAGACCGACCGTGGCGAGGGAGCCCTGCGCCCGGCGCGCCGCAGCGGGCCGTACCGCACGCATGCGCCGCGCATCGCCTACGTCACCACCTTCGACGCGAAGGACGTGCGCGCATGGTCGGGCACCGTGCATCACATCGCCCGGAGCATGGAGGAGGCCGGCGTCCAGGTCGATCACATGGGCGAGTTGCAGCGGCCGCGCGTGCTGCTGAACAAGGCCATCAACAAACTGGTCGACCTGGCCTCTCCCGGCAGCCTGTATCCCATTGAACGCACCATGCGCATGGCGCGGCTGATGGCCGCCCAGATCCAGACGGCGCTCGAACGCTCGCGTTGCGACGTGGTCTTCTCCCCCGGCAGCATCCCGCTCGCCCTGCTGAAGACCCCGCTGCCCAAGGTCTTCTACACCGACGCCACCTTCGCGGGGATCCTGGACCTGTACCCTGAATACGCGAAATACCCGAAGCGCTACATCAAGGAAGGGCACGACCTGGAGCAGGCCGCGCTGCGCAACAGCGACCTGGTGATCTATTCGAGCGCATGGGCGGCCGACACGGCGCGCGAACACTACGAGGTGGACGAGCGCAAGCTGCGCGTGATCCCCTTCGGTGGCAACCTTTCCCAGGTCCCGAAGGAAGCCGACATGCTGCGCGCCATCCGCAAGCGATCCACGGAGACCTGCGAGCTGATCTTCCTGGCGGTGAGCTGGCAGCGCAAGGGTGGCGCGAAGGCCCTGGAGGTCGCCCGCCAGCTGGATCGCCGGGGTGTCCCCGTGCGGCTACGGATCGTGGGCTGCGTGCCACCGGTGAAGGACCTTCCCTCCTACGCGGAGGTGCATCCCTTCATCAACAAACACAGCGCGGCCGGTGAGCGGGAACTGGCCGAACTGCTGGGAGGCTCGCACCTGTTGTTGCTGCCCACGGTGGCCGATTGCACGCCGATCGTGTTCCCCGAGGCGAACGCCTTCGGGGTGCCCTGCCTGACGCATGCGGTGGGCGGCGTGTCCGACGTGGTGCGCGATGGCGTCAACGGCCGGTTGTTCACCCTGCGGTCGGCGGCATCCACCTGGGCCGATGCGATCGAGGAGCTCATGAACGATCGTCCCGCGTACGACGCCCTGGCGGTTTCCAGCCTGCGCGAATACCACGACCGGCTCAACTGGCGGACCACCGGTGCGGCCCTGCGCGCGTGCCTGGAGGAATTGCTTTGATCAGCGCGCGTTGTTCGCGCGATCCACGTCGGCCAGCCGGCCCATCGGATCGATCACCACGCGCTTCACATCGGAAGGCCTGCCCGCGATCACGAGTTCGTAGCCGGGGTCGGTCCATTGCCACGCCCGCCGCACGCTGAATTCGAACGGCTCGGATCCCGCTGCTTTCGCGCCCAGCATCAGCGAGAGCGGCACATGGTATACATGCGGCCCATCGCGCCCTTCCACCTCCACGTCGAGCGGCATGAGCATGTCGCCACGGCGTTCCAGCACGATCACCGTGCTGTCGCCGCGCCCGAGCAGCGTATCCACCGCGTAGTCCAGCAGGCGCGTGGTGTTGATCCACTCGTCGAAGTACCAGTCGAGCTCGATGCCGCTGACCAGTTCCAGGGCGCGCTCCACATCCACCGGCCCGGGATGCTTGAACGCACAATCGGTGTAGTAACGCAGCAGGCCGCGTGCGAGCGTCTTCTCCCCGATCACCGGTCGCAACTGGGCCAGGAAGAGCTCGCCTTTGACATAGGCCGCCACACTGTATCCCGCGTTGGTGCTGAAGTGGTCGGCGTGGAGGCTCATGGGTTCATGGGCCGGCGTGGCCGCCAGTTGCAGATAGCCCTCGTAGGCATCGGCGTGTGGATCGCCGGTGCCGCCCCGCAGGTGGCGCATCACCTCGCTGGAGGCGTACTCGGTGAAGCCCTCGTCCATCCATGGGTAGCTCGCCTCGTTGCTGGCCAGCACGCCGTAGTACCAGCTGTGAACGCTCTCATGCACGCTCACGCCGATGGGGTTGCGTTGACCGGAGATGAGCGTGAGCATGGGGTACTCCATGCCGCCATCGCCGCCTTGCGCGAAACTGTATTCCGGATAGGGATAGCGGCCGAAGTGTTCGTTCATGAACTGGAAGCTTTTCACCATGGCCGCGGGCAGAGGCTTCCACAGCTCGCGTTCCGGGTCCTGGTCCTGATGGAAGAACCGCAGCAGCGGCCCGCCGGGCACGCGCAAGGTGTCCTGCACGTAATCCGGGTCGGCGGCCCAGGCGAGGTCATGCACGTTGCGCGCATTGAAGTGCCAGGTGAGTTCGCCGCCCGTTGATGCCGCGGCACCCTTCGGGGCATAACCATGGCCGATCGCCTCCGGGTCGATCAGCACGCCGGTGGCCGCCACCGTGTAGCTGCTGTCGATGGTGATGAAAAGGTCGTGATCGCCGAACTCGCCGTAGAACTCGCGCGCCACGTAGGGATCGGCATGCCAGCCGCGCTGATCGTAGGCGCAGATCTTCGGGTACCACTGGCTCATGCTGTAGGCGATCCCCTCCTTGTTGTCGCGCCCGCTGCGGCGGATCTGCACGGGCACCTGGGAGGTGAAGGACAGGTCGAGCCGGGTGTTCGCCCCCGGCAGGATGGGTTCCGGCAGGTCCACGACCAGCACGGTGCCGTCGTGGCGGACCGCGCAGGCGATGCCCTCCTGCATCACGGCCTCCACCGTCATGCGGCCCTGTTCTTCAGGCCGCAGCGCGACGATGCGCGCCCCCACGCGCTGATCGGGGTCGATGATGGTGCGCGAGCGCACGTCCATCTCGCTGCCCGGCTGGAACGCGTTGAAGTAAAGGTGGAAGAACACCCGCCGAAGCGTATCGGGGCTGTTGTTCCAATAGATCAGCTCCTCGGTGCCGGTGCATTGATGGGTATGCACGTCCAGCCGCACGTCGAGCTTGCACAGGATGCGCTGCTGCCAGCGATCACATTGGGCCCGCGCGATCGGAGCGGAACAAAGGAACCACGCCACGGGCGCTGCAATTCGGAGCAAGGATCGGTTCGGCATGTGGGATCGCGAAGACGGCAAAGATGCTCAGGCCACCGATCCACGGGCGGCCATCATGCCGGATCGCGGTACCGGGAACGATCCTCAGGAAAGCAGCGCCTGCCGCAGGGCGAACTCCAACTGGCGGTTGGTCTCGATCAGCTGTGCGGTGTAGGCGTCCTTCTCCTGTTCGCGCTGCAGGTCGGCGAACGCCCTATGCACCGCGTCGATCACCCGGGCCGGGTCCCATGGCTTGGCGATGTACTGGCTCACCCCGCCGCGGTTCACCGCGTCGATCACCGCCTGAAGGTCCGAATAGCCCGTCATCAGCATGCGGCGCACGTGCGGATGCCGTTCACGCACCAGGTGGAGCAGTTCGCTGCCCGTCATCCCCGGCATGCGCTGATCGGCGATCACCACATGAACGGCCTGTCGCTCCATCTCCGACCACGCTTCCTGCAGGTCGGCGGCGACGATCACCTTGAAGTCGCGCCTGAACATGCTCTGGAAGGCCTGGCGGTTCGAGGCTTCATCGTCCACGAACAGCACGCAGGGAAGCAGCGTTCGGCGGGGTTGGATCTGGTGTAGGGCGCTCATGGCTGGAAGTCGTGGCTCCTACGCCGCACCGCCGGGTCCAGTTTCATTTGTGGATGACATGTTGGCAAAATGTTGATAACCCGAGGTTCTTTACTTTTAGCCCGCAGACCTTTTCCGCAGTTCGCTCCACCGTCATGTCCTCCTCCCCTGGAACGCCTGCCGGCGGTCCGGAACCTGACAGGTCCACCTACCGCCCCGTTCTGTTCCGGCCTGCCCTGCCCGATGACGCCCGGCGGCTGGCCGATGCGAGGGCTTCATCGCCGGGTGTGCAGGTGCTGGACAGCCTGGAGATCCAGTTGCGCGAGCTGATCAAGGTGCTGAACCCCTCGCGGACCTTCACCACGGAAGAACTGGTGAGCGAGGCCATCCGCCACCGGGGTGGAAAGGATCCGGACCACTACGGGGTCTGGGTCCACTATCCCTGGAACCATCGCCTGGTGCATCTGCTGGACGAGGAGGAATTCGCCCTGGTGCGCACCGACCGCAACCGGAACAAGATCACCCACGAGGAACAGCAACGCCTGTCGCACAAGAAGGTGGGGATCGTCGGGCTGAGCGTGGGGCGGAGCGTCGCCATGGCCATGGCCCTTGAACGGACCTTCGGAGAATTGAGGCTGGCCGACCACGATCAGCTCGACCTGAGCAACCTGAACCGGATCCGCGCCGGGGTGCATGAACTGGGCCTGAACAAGTGCATCGCCACCGCGCGCGAGATCGCCGAACTGGATCCGTTCCTGCGCGTCAGCTGCTTCACCGACGGGCTGAAGGCGTCGAACATCGATGAGTTCCTGACCGGCGGGGGCAGGCTGGACATGCTGGTGGAGGAATGCGACAGCGTGGACATCAAGATCATCGTCCGCCAGAAGGCCAAGGCCCTGCGGATCCCCGTGCTGATGGACACGAGCGACCGTGGCATGATCGATGTCGAACGCTTCGACCGGGAACCCGACCGCTCCATCCTCCATGGCTTGATCGACCATCTGGATCCCACGGAAGCCGCGCGGGCGAAGTCCAACGAGGACAAGATCCCCTTCCTGGCCCCGATCGCCGGCATGGACCAGTTGAGCCCCCGCATGAAGGCGAGCATGGTGGAGATCGGCCAGACCATCACCACCTGGCCGCAACTGGCCACCGGGGTGATCCTTGGCGGGGCCTTGGTGGGCGATGCCTACCGCCGGATCGCGCTGGGCGAATTCCAGGCATCGGGCCGCTGGTACGTGGACCTCGAACGCCTCATCGCCGATGAAGCCCTAGAACCGGTCCATGCCCCTTCGATCGCTCCTGCTCCATCCAACGGAACCTCCGGGGTCACCTCCGGTCCGCTCGCCGAGCAGCTGCGCTCCGCGGAACGGATCGGAAGCAACGGGAAAGGATTCACCGCCGACCAGGCCCGTGTGCTGGCCGAAGCGGGCGCCATGGCGCCATCGGCCGACAACATGCAGCCATGGACCATGCTCCATCATCGGGGCGCCTTGCATCTGTTCCATGATCGCTCACGATCCGGATCGGCGCTGGACAAGGAGGAAATGATCCCACAAGTGGCCCTGGGCATGTGCCTGGAGAACATGCTGATCCAGGCCAAGGCGATGGGGCTGTACCCGACCTGCGACCTCTTCCCCCTGGAGGATGATCCGACACTGGCGGCGGTCGTGCGGCCGGGTGATGCGCGCAGCGGTGCGGTCGATGGCGGCGACATCGCCCTTGCCCGTCAGATCGCCGCCAGGCATACCGACCGGAAACATGGCGACGGTTCGCCTCTGCCCAAAGGTGTCCTGGACCAGCTTGACGCAGCCGTTGCCCGCATCCCCGGAGCCCGCCTGCACGTGCTCACCGATCGCGGATCGATCGAAGCCATCGCAAAGATCTGCGGCGCGGCCGACCGGCTCCGCATCATGAACGAGCACGGCCACGAGGAGTTCTTCAACAAGCAGCTGCGCTGGACGCACGAAGAAGCCGTGCATGCGGGCGACGGACTTGACATCGAAACGCTGGAGCTGACCGCGAGCGAACGGGTGGGACTGCGCATGGCCGCTTCGCCACTGGCCATGAGCGCCATCCGCGGCATCGGAGGTGGCAAGGCCCTGGAGAAGATCAGCGCCAAGGCCGTGCGCGCCACCTCGGCGGTCGCGCTCCTGACGGTGCCCGCGGTGACCAGGCGGCACTGCCTGGATGGCGGCCGCGCGGCGGAGCGGCTCTGGTTGAAGGCCACCGAACTGGGTGTTTCGGTGCATCCGCTTTCCGCGCCCGTTCTGCTGGCCTGGCCCGCCCAACGCGCGGAAGATCCCTCCCTGACCGCAGCGGAGCGCCGGGAGGTGCTGGCTCTTCATGATGCCTTGCGAACGACCTTTGACCTCGGCGAGGGCGAACCCCTTTTCATGACGGGGCTCACACGGACCACCGGGCCCGGCGTGCGCTCCGTGCGACGGCCACTGGATGCGATCTTTCACCGAACGGAATGACCTTGACCTTCGACCAACATGGACCACATCGATCTCATCGCCTTTCGAGCCCCTGAACGACCGGACCTCTGCGAGGAGTTCGCGCGCGAACACCACCAGGTCCTGGTGGATTTCGGCATCACCAAGGTGGAACCGAGAACGAAGGCCTGGGTCCATGACCGCGATTGCATCGTGATCGTGGCTCTTCATCCCGCGCTGGGCATGGTCGGAGGCATCCGGCTTCAGCGGTCGCACGAGGGAACACCCTTGCCCATCGAGGCATCCCTGCTCAACCTGGCCCCGGCGATCGCCGACGAGATCGCCGCGCTCAGGCCCCACGGCGTGGGCGAGGTCTGCGGGTTGTGGAACGCGGCTCGTTTCGCGCGGCATGGGATCCCCGTTCTGCTCAGCCATGCGATCACCACCGTGAGCCTGCCCGCCGGCATGAAACGCATGGTCTGCCTGGTGGCCCACTATACCGAGAAGCATCCCCGGACCAATGGCTTCATCCGGATGGCCGGGATCGGCCAGGGCGGCACGTTCCCCAAATACCCCATCGAAACGCACACCGCCGTGGCGATGGTCAATCCCGATACCGTCCTGCTGCCGCATGCTGCCGAAAAGCAGCGCCAGTTGATCTTCAGCCTGCGCCTGCGGCCGGACCAGGTCAGGCACATGGAGCCGGCGGGGCATGCGCTCGAGGTGCGCTACTCGCTCCGCCTCTCGGCCAGCCATGTGGATAGCGAGACCTACGCTTCCATCCAGGAGGCCCACCTCAAACACAGCGCCTGAGGGCCGCTGAACCGAACATCGTCCGCCCGCGTATGAGCGCGCCGTGATCCCGGTGCGCCCTTTCGCCCTGGCCGTACTGCTCGCGCCAACCCTCGCCATGGCGTCCGGCGGAGGGCCGGTCGTATTTCATGGCCATGGCTTCTCGGATCCGATCGGCCGGAAAACGGAGATCTTCCGCGACGGCACCGCGCAGATGGGCGCCGCGGAAGTTCTCGCCCGTGGCCGTTTCACGCCGGCCGACCGGGACATCCCCAACCTCGGGGTCTCCTCCGCGGCCCATTGGGTGCGCTTCGATCTGGCGAACCGCTCGGTGCAGGATGAGGTGATCCTGTTGATCCAATACCCGGAGATCGGGGAGATCGATGTCTATGCCATCTGGAACGGCCACCCCGTGTCGATCGGCCGCGGGGGCCAGCGCCGTCCGGCCGACCGCCTGGCGCAACGCACCCCGCTCTACGGCTTCCGCGTTCCGGTGAGCCCGGGGGCGACGACCACCGTTCTGGTGCGCATCCGCAGCCTGAAGCAGGTCCAGTTGCCGCTCCTGATCACCGACCCGGGCAGCTTCCAGCACTATGCCGCCTCGCGCAACAGCTGGATCGGCGGCTTCATCGGGGTGATGCTCGTGATGGCCGTCTACAACCTGTTCATCTATTTCTCCATCCGCGACAGGAGCTACCTCTACTACGTGCTCTACATCGCGCTCGTGTGCGCCACGCAGACGAGCTTCCTGGGCTGGCTGGGGTTCCACGTTCAGCCGTTCAGCCCGTGGTTCGCCGCCAGCGCCTCGCTGCTGCTCACCTGCTTCACGGCGGTCGCGGCGGGGGTGTTCATGCAGCGGTTCCTGCGCGTCGGCCGGCACGTTCCCTCCTACCGCAAGGCGCTGATCGGGTTCAGCCTGGTCATGCTCGCCTGCGTCGTGCTCGTGGTGATCGGAAAGCCGCTGACCGCCTACGAGATCGCCCAGGTCTGCGTCGGAGCCTTCGCTTTCTATCAGGTCTTCATCGCGGAGAAACTGCGCCGCCGCGGATCGCGCCCGGCGGCTTTCTTCCTGCTCGCCTGGGGCCTTTTCCTCGCCGGGGTCGTGGTGTTCCTCTTGAAGGACAAGGGCGTGCTGCCCTTCAATGCGTTCACGAACTACACCATGCCGGTGGGTTCCGTCGCCGAGGTGGTGCTGCTCTCCTTCGGTCTGGCCGACAAGATCAACATCCTCCGCCGGGACAAGGAGCGCTCACAGGCCGAGGCGTTGCGCGTGTCGCGCGAGAACGAGCGCATCATTCGAGAGCAGAACCTGATCCTGGAGCAGAAGGTCGACGAGCGCACGCAGGAATTGCGCATGAGCAACGAGCACTTGAAGCGCACGCAGACCCAGCTGGTGAACGCCGAGAAGATGGCCTCCCTGGGCCAGCTCACCGCCGGCATCGCGCACGAGATCAACAACCCGGTGAATTTCATCACCAGCAACATCCCCCCTTTGCGCCGCAACATGGGTGAGATCCTCGAGGTGCTCCAGCAGTACCGCACCAGCGGCATCGAAGATCCGCGGCTGAAGGCCATCGCCTCGCACGAAAGGGACCTGGGGCTCGAGGACAGCATCAGCGAGATCACCGACATCCTGGGCAGCATCGAAGAGGGTGCCGGCCGGACCGCCGAGATCGTGCGGGGCCTGCGCAACTTCTCCCGTCTGGACGAAAGCGACCTGAAACCAGCCGACATCAACGAGGGCCTGCGCAGCACCCTCACCGTGCTGGGCCCGCAGTGGCGCGACCAGCTGCGCATCGACCTGGACCTCGGCCTGTTGCCCCCGGTGGAATGCTACCCGGGCAAGCTCAACCAGGTGTTCATGAACATGCTCACCAACGCCGCCCAGGCCGTGAAGGCCCGGCACCCCGCCGGCGGCGGCATGATCACCATCGCCACGCGCGTTGAAGGCGACCACCTCATCGTGCGCATCATCGACAATGGCGTGGGCATGATCGGGGCGACCATGGCACGCATGTTCGAGCCCTTCTTCACCACCAAGGGCGTGGGCGAGGGCACCGGCCTGGGGCTGTCGATCGCCTACGGGATCGTGGAGAAGCATCACGGCCGGATCGAAGCCGACAGCACGCCCGGTGTGGGCAGCGAATTCCGGGTGATCCTGCCGCTGACACAACCCACGCAGATGACCAAACGCGCCTGAACCCGATGAACCGCGAACGCATCAAAGTCCTGTACGTGGACGACGAGGAGGGCAACCTGAAAGCCTTCAAGGCCAACTTCCGCCGCGACATGGAGGTGCATCTGGCCTCGTCGGCCGATGAGGCGATGGCCCTGCTGGCCACCACGCCCGTGCATGTGATCATCAGCGACCAGCGCATGCCCGGCAGAACGGGCTCCGAATTCCTGGCCATGGCGCGCGAGAAGCATCCGAAAGCGATGCGCATGCTGCTCACCGGCTACTCGGACATCGACGCGGTGATCGAGGCGATCAACAAAGGCGGCGTATACGCCTACGTCACCAAGCCCTGGGACCCCACCGACCTGAAGCTCCGGATCGAACAGGCCTATGAGGTGCATGCCTTGCGCGATGCACGCGAAGGGTTGCAACAGCGATACGGCCAGGTGTTCGCCGCTTCGGGCGATCCCATCGTGATCATCGATGGCCAGGGGAACATCCAGGACGCCAATCCGGCCACCGAACGGATGCTTTCCCGCGAGCGGACGATGCTGCTCGGTTCCACCCTCCATGCCCTCGCCGGAGATCCCGCCGTGGTGGAACGCTCCCTGGCCGCGCTGCTGAACGGATCGGCGTCCGTCACGACCGACATGACCTTCACCGCCGCCGATGGCCACGCGGTGGAGGGCCTGGTGACCTTCACGCGCCTGATCGATCCCGCCGGCGACCTGGTGCTCTTCCAGGCGATGATCAAGGACATCAGCGACCGCAAGCAGGAGGAGGCGCGCCTGCGCAAGCTCAACGAGGACCTGGACCGGCGCGTGGCCGTGCGAACGCGGCAGCTGCTCGATGCGCTGGAAGACATCGGATCGTTCTCCTACACGGTGGCCCACGACCTGCGCTCGCCGTTGAAGAACATCCTGGCCATGAGCGAACATCTGCGCGAGGTCGCTCCGGCCGGTTCGGATGACGCGGATATTTCCCAGCGCATCCACCGCGGCGCGGAACGGATGATCCAACTGGTGGACGATCTGTTGCGCTTCTCCCAGACCAACACCCGCGAGGTGCAGCGCGCCGAAGTGAAGCCGGCCGACCTCTTCCGGACCGCCATCGACGATCACGTGCCCACCGCCCTGCACGACGCGGTGATGGTCCTGGCCGATCCGCAGGCCATGCTGAACGTGGATCCGGCGATGATGAACGTGGCGCTGGGCAACCTGCTCTCGAACGCGATCAAGTATTCACGAGGAACAGGCACGCCCCGGATCGAGATCGGGCACCGCATCGAAGGTGAACAGCACCTGCTCTGGGTGAAGGACAACGGCGTGGGCTTCGATGGCTCCAGGAGCGACCAGGTTTTCGGCGCCTTCAAGCGCATGCACCGGTCCGATCAATTCGAGGGCACCGGCGTGGGACTGGCCATCGTGCAGCGGATCGTATTGAAGCATGGTGGCCACGCTTACGCCGAGAGCGAACCGGGCAGGGGCACCACGGTGACCATCAGCCTTCCGGTGAACCCGGCGGTGGAACGCGCACTGCCGTTCGCCTCCTGATCCACATCGCTCCATGACGAAGTCCCCGGACCCGCGCGGCAAGGCGATCCCATTCGCGCCTCGGCCCCTTCGGAGGGTGGATCCCGGCCCCGCGTCAGGCTTTGAGCAATGCCCGCGTGCAACCACGATCACGGGCCACCCGTAAACACCTCCGCTCATCTCTCCGCAGGTGGGCCCTCATCCATAGCACCATGGCCAAGATCAACAAAGCCGCACTGTTCCTGCTTGCCACCACCCTGGCCGCCTCCACATCGGGCCAGGAACGAAAGGACACCAAACGGGAACGGCTCCTCGTGGAAAGCCGCGAGCAAGCCGAAGGGTGGTACCTGCCCGTGCATGGCGAAGTGACCAGGGACGGTAAAAAGGCACAGGACGTGACCGTGAAGGTCTTCAAGGAGAACGAGGAACTGGGCACCTTTCCGGCGGACAAGAGCGGGGAGTTCGATCTTGAACTGGACCTGGACTTCGTCTTCACCCTGCTGATCGAGAGCCCCGGCTGCCAGTTGAAGATCATCAACGTGGACACCCACCTACCGAAGGATCTCGTGAAATACCCCGCCTACGAATGCTTCGTGAACATGGAAGCGGCGGACAAGACCAGCGCGGCCGATCCCTTCTACCTTGACTTCCCCAGCGCCATCGTCCGGTACAACGAGGAACTGGGAGGCTACTACCACAGCGAAGCCTACCTGCAGCACATCCACAACAAGCTGTACGCCGTCTCCGAGGCACGCTTCTGAGACACACCGCACTTCCCGAGCCCACAAAAAAACCTAACCGGGCCCGGAAAGCCCGAGGCGCCCTCCGCGAGGTGGGCGCCTTCGTGTTTCAGGCGTGGTCGTAGTCCACCACCACGCGCGGGGAGCGCGGGTGGCTCTGGCAGGTGAGCACGTAGCCCTGCTCCACCTCCTGGTCGGTGAGGGCGTAGTTCATGTCCATCTCCACGCGGCCTTCCAGCACGCGCGCGCGGCAGGTGCAGCACACCGCGCCCTTGCAGGCGAAGGGCACGTCCAGGTGCGCCTCGATGGCCGCGTCCAGGATGGCGTCGCCGCGCGCGTCCACCTTCAGCTCGTGTTCGCGGCCGTCGAGGATCACCTTCACCTCCGCCACGCCGGTCCAGGCATTGGTGGCGCTGTGGGCATGGTCGGTCCCTCGTTTGGCCTCCTCGCTCACGGGCGTGGAGAACAGTTCGATGTGGATGTGCTTCTTGTCCACGCCCATCGCCTCCAGCGCTTCGCTCACGTTCACCATCATCTGCTCCGGTCCGCAGATGAAGAACTCCTTGTGCAGCGCGTCCTGAAGGAACCGATCCAGCAGTTCACCTGCTTTCTCCGTGGTGATGCGGCCGTTGAACAGCATGTCCTCCTCCTTTCCCCGGCTGAGGATATGATGCACGTCGAGCCTGCCGGGATGATGCGCCTTCAGTTCGGCGAGCTTCTCCCTGAAGATGATCCGGTCGGTGTCGGTGTTCCCGTAGAACAGCGTGAAGCGGCTTTTCGGCTCGGTGCGCAGCACCGTCATCAGGATGCTGAGGATGGGCGTGATGCCGCTGCCGGCGGCGAAGGCCACGTAATGATGCGCATGCGCGGGATCCAGCGGCGTGGTGAAGTGTCCCATCGGGGTCATCACTTCCAGCCGGTCGCCTGCCTTGAGGTGCTCCACCAGGTGGTTGCTCGCGCGACCGCCCGTCACGCGCTTCACCGCGATGCGGATCGCGTCCTTCTCCAGCGGACTGCTGCAGATGCTGTAGCTGCGGCGCAGCTCCTCGCCGTTCACCGTCAGCTTCAGGGTGAGGTACTGGCCATGGACGAAGGCGAAGTCGCTCCGCAGTTCATCGGGGATGCGCAACGCCACCACGATGGCCTCGCGGGTATCCGCCTTCACCTCCGCCACTTCCAGGGGATGGAACCGGGCCATGCGTTCCTTGCTCATTTTCGGGAGCGCGAAAGTAGCCCTTCACCTCCCATGGCCGCCGGAGCGCGCCGTGGGGCGACGGTCCGGGCCTGCGGCCTCCTCTATCTTCGCCCTCCATCATGCCAGCGAGATCATGAGCGATCAGCAGCAGCTCGAAGAACGGTTCCAGGCCCGGGTGGATGCCGAGCAGAAGATCGAGCCCAAGGACTGGATGCCGGAGAAGTACCGCAGGACGCTCGTCCGGCAGATCAGCCAGCACGCGCACAGCGAGGTGGTGGGCATGCTGCCCGAAGGCAACTGGATCACGCGCGCGCCGAACCTGCGCCGCAAGGCCATCCTGCTGGCCAAGGTGCAGGACGAGGGCGGGCACGGCCTCTACCTGTACAGCGCCTGCGAAACGCTCGGCGTGGGCCGCGATGACCTGGTCGACCAGTTGCTCACCGGCAAGGCCAAATACAGCAGCATCTTCAACTACCCCACCCTGTCCTGGGCCGACATCGGCGCGATCGGCTGGCTGGTGGACGGCGCGGCCATCATGAACCAGGTGATGCTCACCCGCACCAGCTACGGCCCTTACGCACGCGCGATGGTGCGCATCTGCAAGGAGGAGAGCTTCCATCAGCGCCAGGGCTACGAGATCATGAGCGTGATGGCCGCGGGCACCCCGGAACAGCGGGCGATGGCCCAGGATGCGCTGGACCGATGGTGGTGGCCCAGCCTGATGATGTTCGGACCGCATGACACGGAGAGCGCCCACAGCGCCGAGAGCATGAAATGGAAGATCAAGCGCGAGAGCAACGATGAACTGCGTCAGCGGTTCGTGGACCGCACCGTGCAGCAGGCGGAGACCATCGGTTTGAAAGTGCCCGACCCCAAGCTCAAATGGAACGAACAGCGCGGGCACTACGATCACGGAGAGATCGACTGGACCGAGTTCAACAACGTGGTGGCGGGCAACGGCCCCTGCAACCGCGAGCGCATGAAGGCGCGCATCGAGGCCCACGAGAACGGACGCTGGGTGCGCGAGGCCGCGGCGGCCTACGCGGCGAAAAGGGCGAAGAAGGAAGTGATGGCCGCCTGAACGACACGAAGGACCATGGCAACCAACGAGAACGACTGGCCCCTGTGGGAGGTGTTCGTGCAGAGCAAGCGCGGCATGGAACACAAGCATTGCGGCAGCCTGCACGCCGCCGATGCGCGCATGGCCATCGAGAACGCGCGCGACGTATACACCCGCCGCAGCGAAGGCGAAAGCATCTGGGTGGTGCCCAGCAACGCGATCCGCGCCAGCAGCCCCGAGGACATCGGATCGTTCTTCGAACCGGCGAACGACAAAGCCTACCGGCACCCGACCTTCTACACCGTGCCGGAAGGCGCCAAATACATCTAGTGAATGGGGGACGGTCCTCGGCGGGTCGCCCGGCGCGGGTCCGCCACTCACCGTTCGCCAACACCCGTCCATCATGAGCGAAAAGGAAGCCCTCCTCACCTTCTGCCTGCGCCGTGCGGACGACACGCACATCCTGGGCCACCGGCTCGGCGAATGGTGCGGTCACGGGCCTGCCCTGGAGGAGGACATCGCCCTGAGCAACGTGGCGCTTGACCTCATCGGGCAGGCACGCAACTACCTCGCCTACGCGGGGGAACTGGAGGGCGGGGGCCGCGACGAGGATGGCCTGGCCTACCTGCGTTCCGAGCGGGAATACCTGAACTGCAAGCTGGTGGAGCAGCCCAACGGCGATTACGCCCACACCATCGTGCGGGGCTTCCTGTTCGATGCCTGGCACCTGCCCTTCCAGGAAGCGCTGACGAGGAGCACCAACGAACGCATCGCCGCCATCGCCGCCAAGGCCGTGAAGGAGGCGACCTATCACCTGAGGCGGCATGGCGATTGGCTGATCCGCTTCGGCGATGGCACCGAGGAGAGCCACCGACGCGCACAGCAGGCCCTGGATGACCTCTGGACCTTCACCGGTGAACTGTTCGAAGAGGATGGGACACACCAGGTCCTGGTGAAGGCCGGCGTTGTCCCGCCCATGGCATCGATCAAGATCGCGTTCGACGCGACGGTGGACCGCGTGCTGGCCGAGGCCGGGTTGAAGCGGCCCGCCGACGGCTTCATGGCCACGGGAGGCCGCCGGGGCATGCATACCGAGCACCTGGGCTTCATCCTGGCCGACATGCAATACCTGCAGCGCGCCCATCCCGGCGCGCGTTGGTGATGGCCCCCGCCGCGACCTGGACGAAGGGGGACGTGCTCGCGCTCCTCGATCGCGTGAAGGACCCGGAGATCCCGGCCATCAGCGTGCGCGAACTGGGCGTGTTGCGCGAAGTGGAAGTGCTGGAGGAAAAAGTGGTCGTCACCATCACCCCCACTTACACCGGCTGCCCCGCGATGGACGTGATGAAGCAGGACATCGAAGCGGAACTGCGCGCGGCGGGGATCGAGAACGTCGAGGTGAGGCAGGTCCTCTCCCCCGCCTGGACCACGGACTGGATCAGCGATGAAGGCAAAGCGAAGCTGAAGGCCTACGGGATCGCGCCGCCTGAAAAGACGGCTGATATCCGGGCACTGAAAGGCGCCGCACCGGTGGTGGAATGCCCGCAATGCGGTTCCAGGAATACCGTGATGCTCTCCACCTTCGGCTCCACGGCCTGCAAATCGCTCTGGAAGTGCGGCGATTGCCTGGAGCCCTTCGATCAATTCAAGTGCCTGTGAGCCATCGGATGATCAGGGAACGGGACAACGCCCTGGATCGGTGATCGTCTGACCTGCTCATCTTCTGATCTTTCGCCCCATGCCCTACACCAAGCTCCTCTTCTCCATCGCCGACGGCGTGGCCATCATCCATCTCAACCGACCCGACAGGCTCAACAGCTTCGACAGGGAGATGTCGCTGGAGCTGATCGATGCGCTAAAGCATGTGAAGGGCGAAAAGGGCGTGCGCGCGGTGCTGCTTGCGGGCGAGGGCCGGGCCTTCAGCGCGGGACAGGACCTGGCCGAGGCGATCGCGCCTGGGACCAGGATCGAGGACATCCTGGCCGCGCAATACACGCCGATCGTTCGCGGGATCCGGGACCTGCCCAAACCCGTGGTGGCCGCGGTGAACGGCGTGGCGGCTGGCGCCGGCGCCAACATCGCCCTGGCCTGCGACCTCACCCTCGCGGCCGAGAGCGCCGTCTTCATCCAGAGCTTCATCAACATCGGATTGATCCCCGACAGCGGCGGCACCTACACCCTGCCGCGACTGGTCGGCCCGCAGCGCGCGTTCGGCCAGATGATCCTCGCACCCAGGGTGAGCGCGAAGGACGCCGAAGCAAAAGGCATGATCTGGAAAGTCGTGCCCGATGCCGAACTGATGAACGAAGCGATGGCGCTCGCCAAGCAGCTGGCCATACTGCCCACCAGGGCGATCGCATTCACCAAGCAGGCGCTCAACAGGTCCGCCGCGAACACCATGGAGGATCAGCTCAAGGTCGAAAGCGAGTTGCAGGCGCTGGCCGGCGCGAGCGCGGATTTCGCCGAGGGGGTGAAGGCGTTCCTGGAAAAGAGGAAGCCGGCATACAGGGGGGAATAAGACCTTCGCCCCATGCACAGGTCATCCACCGTCGGCATCATCGGTGCCGGCACCATGGGCGGTGGCATCGCGCAGGTGGCGGCGCAGGCGGGGCATCGCGTGACGCTCTACGACACCGATCCCAATGCGGTGGACCGCGCGTTGACCGCCCTGGCGGGATCGATCGAGAAGCTGGAGCGGAAAGGAAAGCTACCCGCTGAAGAGGCGAAGAAGATCCAGGCACGGCTCGCGCCAGCCCGTGCGCTCGATGCGCTGGAGGATTGCGGAGTGGTGATCGAAGCCGTGAAGGAGGACCTTTCGATCAAGCGGCGGCTCTTCGAGGAGATCGAAGGGACCGTGAAGAGCGACTGCGTGCTGGCCACCAACACGTCTTCCCTTTCGGTCACCTCCATCGCGGCCGCGTGCAAGCGTCCGGAACGGGTCATCGGCCTGCATTTCTTCAATCCGGCGCCGGTGCTTCCACTGGTCGAGGTCGTTCCCGGTCTTCAGACCGACGCTGACGTGGCATCGCGAGGTGCCGAACTGATGAGGACCTGGGGCCGGACGCCGGTGATCTGCAAAGACACCCCCGGGTTCATCGTGAACCGCATCGCGCGGCCGTTCTATGGCGAGGCCATCCGCATCTACGAAGAAGGCCTGGCCGGCTTCGCCATGATCGACCGCGCGATCAAGGAGGTCGGCGGCTTCAAGATGGGCCCCTTCGAGCTGATGGACCTGATCGGCAACGATGTGAACCTTGCCGTGACGCGCACGGTGTGGGAGGGCATGTTCTTCGATCCGCGGTACAAGCCCAGCATCACACAGCAGCGCATGGTTGATGCAGGATGGTTCGGAAGAAAGAGCGGACGCGGGTACTACGGCTACACCGGGTCCGCGGGATCCCCTCCTGCATCGGGAGGCGGGTCCGCAGGGTCCCCTCCTGCGTCGGACAGGGTGGACAGGCAGTTGATGGATCACATCTTCTGGCGCATCCTGGTGATGCTGATCAACGAGGCGGCCGATGCGCTTCACCTTGGCATCGCCTCGCGCGACGACATCGAACTGGCCATGACCAGCGGCGTGAATTATCCCAAGGGCCTGCTGAAGTGGGCCGATGAGAAGGGGATCGCCCATTGCCTGTCCACCCTGGAGGGGCTTCAGGCCGAATACGGCGATGACCGCTACCGGCCTTCGCCCATGCTGCGCAGGCTCGCGCGGGAGCGACGCACCTTTCACTGAGCGCGCGCTTAATCCACTTCAACAGCCCATGCCTCGCCATGGGATTTCTTTGCACGCGAAACAACCACACCAAGCGAACGACCATGAAGATCCAACTGTTCACCGCTGCGATGGCCGCCGCCGCGATGCTGGCCTCCTGCGGTCCATCCGAAGCGGAAAATGCCGCCCAAGCCGCCCAGGCCAAGGCCGACAGCCTCCAGGCCCTCATGTCCATGGAGCGCACCTGGGCCATCGACCCGGCCACGAGCAAGATCAAGTGGAGCGCCACCATGCTCAAGGTGAAGTCGCACAACGGCACCCTCGGCCTCACCACCGGCAAGCTCGTCACCAAAGGCCCCATGGTCACCGGTGGTGAATTCACCGTGCATCTGGACCTCCAGACCTCCGACATGCTGGACACCAATTACGCGCCCGATGGGTCCAAGGAGGGCACCCGCTCCCACCTGATCGGCCACCTGATGTCGCCCGACTTCTTCGCCGCCGACAGTTTCCCAACGGCCACCTTCATGATCAACGGGGCCACGGCCAACACCGTCAACGGCGATCTGACGGTCCGGGGAAGGACCAACCCCGAAACCGTGACGGACGTCGTGGTGACCGAGGAGAACGGCACGATCAAGGCCACCGGCAAGCTGGTGTTCGACCGCCAGAAGTACGGCGTGGCCTGGGACAGCGGAAGCAAGGACTACGTGTTGAGCGACGACATCGAGCTGAACGTGGAACTGGTGGGCAAACCCAACTGACGCGTTCGCTTTGGTGAAGGGAAGGCGGCTTTCGGGCCGCCTTTCTCATTCGCGCATGGCCGCGGCGAGCCAGCGGTTGAAGGGACCCATGGCCAGGTAATGGTCCATGAGCACATCCATGAGCTTCGGATCCGGCACCAGCTTCGACGGCAATTCCGCGCCCACGTAGAATTGCTTGTTGGCGATCAACGGTTCCTTCGCCATGGCCGCCTTGAACTCCGGCGGCAGCACCTTGTTGGCTTCGCCCCGCACCGATCCGAACATCCTCCTGAACGCTTTCGCTTCGATCATCTTGCGGAAACCCTTGGGATCTCCCAGGATCGCCTTGCGGATCCGCTCCAGCCGGTCCTTCTCCGGCCGGTACGCGCCGCCGTAGATCTTCACGGCTTCGGGGCCGAGGGCGAAATAGATGCCCGGCGTGGCCTGGTCGTTCCGACCCGCGGGGGAGATGATCGCCGATGCCTCCAGCTTGTAGGGCGTCTTGTCCTTGCTGAAACGGATGTCCCTGTTGATCCTGAAGATCGCCTCCTTCGGCGTGATGCGCACGGCCTTGTCGTGCCGGGCGATGCGCTGGATCGCCACGGCGGTGAAGGCTTCGAAGGGCTGCTTCACCCCGGCCTCATACCGCTGGCGGTTCGCATCGAACCATTCCTTGTTGTTGTTCCGGGCGAGGTCCTTGAAGAACGCGTTGAAATCGGGCGTGAACCAGGCCATGTCCGTTTACTTTGGGAGGCCGAAGTTGAAATGAAGGACCGATCGCCCCGACGCCCCCTCGAACTGTTCGGCCCACAGTACGTGGCGACCGTGGAAAGCCCGATGGGCAGGATCTGGATCGAAAGCGACGACAAGGTGATCCTGCGGGTGAGCTTCGAGAGCGTCGGGCGTGGAAGATCGGGCGAGCCCAGGGTGCTGAAGGCGGCGGTGAAGCAGATGAAGGAATATGTCCGCCGAAAGCGCCGGAGTTTCGACCTTCCGCTGCCCAGGCGCGGATCGGCCTTTCGCAACCGCGTGTGGGATGAGTTGAAGAAGATCCCCTTCGGCCGGGTGAAGAGCTACCAGGAAATGACCACGATCACCGGTGGGAGCGCCCGCGCGGTGGGCGGCGCGTGCAGCGCGAACCCGCTGCCGATCATCGTGCCCTGCCACCGCGTGCTTTCCTCCTCGGGCCTGCTCACCGGTTACATCGGCGGCATGTGGCGCAAGCGGTGGCTGCTCGAACACGAAGGGGTGCTTCCCAGGGAACTGTTCAAGACGGCATGAGCGTGGATCCGAAGCACCTGGCGGTGAAGGTCGTTGCCCGCATGTACGACAACGATCCCTTCAGCGTGTGGCTGGGCATCGAGCGCATGGAGGTGCTGCCCGGTCGCTGCGTGCTGCGCATGGTGGTGCGCGAAGAGATGCTCAATGGGTTCGGGATCGCCCACGGCGGCATCACCTATTCACTGGCCGACAGCGCGCTGGCCTTCGCCAGCAACTCGCACGGCATCCAGGCGGTGAGCGTTGAAACCTCCATCAGCCACACGCGCCCCGTGAAGGAAGGCGACGTGTTGACGGCCACGGCCACCGAGGTCCAGCGCACCGAACGGTTCGCGCGCTACGACGTGCGCGTGGCCAATGGCCAGGGAAAGGACGTGGCGCTCTTCCGCGGCACGGTGTACCGAACGGGCAAGCCCTGGTTCGAAGGCGGGGGCCAATGAAGGCTCAGATACCTCGTGCCATGCGCAGGACCATCCTCCTCCCCCTCGCCCCGTTGCTGATCGGGACGGCCGGCGCACAGCCTTCCATCAACGGGCCCATGCCGGGTTATTGCGACCTGCGCGAGGTGAAGATCTGGCTGCAATGCAACGGACCGTGCAAAGCCTCGCTGGCCTATTGGGACGAAGCCCTGCCGGACAGCGTGCTGCGCACACCCGATCGGATCTCCGACCCCGCGAGCGCGCACGCGATGACCTTCACCATCGGCGACCTGGGACCCGGACGCACCTATGGCTATCGCGTGTGGATCGACGGCAGCCCAGCCGGACCGGAAGGGCCTTTGCGCTTCCACACGCAGCCGCTCTGGCAATGGCGGAGCGATCCTCCGCCCTTCACCATCGCGCTGGGATCCTGCGCCTTCATCAATGAGCCGCGCCACGACCGGCCCGGCGCGCCCTACGGCGGCGGCTACCAGGTGTTCAACAGCATCGCCGATCAACACCCCGACCTGATGCTCTGGCTGGGCGACAACGTCTACCTGCGCGAGCCGGACTGGGGAAGCTGGAGCGGGATCATGCACCGCTACACCCATGCGCGCGCCTTGCCCGAGATGCAACGCCTGCTGCGCGCCACGCACCACGTGGCCATCTGGGACGATCACGACTTCGGGCCGAACGATGCCGATGCCAGCTTCGTGAACGCGCCGCTCACCCGCAAGGCGTTCGACCTGTTCTGGGCGAACCCAACTTCCGGGGTGCCGGGGTCGAACGGCATCACGACCATGTTCCAATACCACGACATCGACTTTTTCCTGCTGGACGACCGGACCTTCCGCGTGCCACCCAGCGTGAGCACCACCACCCCCACCCTGCTCGGACAGGCCCAGATCGACTGGCTGATCCAGGCGTTGAAGTACAGCCATGCTCCGTTCAAGATGGTGGCCCTGGGCGGACAGTTCCTGAGCGACGCGGTGGAGTACGAGAACTATGCGACCTATGGGGAGGAGCGGCAACGGATCATCGACCGCATCGGCGCCGAAGGCATCACCGGCGTGGTCTTCCTCACCGGCGACCGCCACTTCACCGAACTCACCCGGCTTGAACTGCCCGATGGCAACGTGCTGCACGACCTGACCGTTTCGGCGCTCACCTCCCACACCTATTCGCCCAGCGGGAAAAACACCCTTTCCGTGCCGGGCACGGTGGTCACCGAGCGGAACTTTGCCACGTTGAGCTTCAGCGGCCCCCGCGGGCAGCGCCAGATGACCATCGTCGTCCGGGACGTTGATGGGGAAACCCTCTGGGAACGGTCGATCGGTCAGCCGGACGAACGCTGATCGCCGCGACTTCGGTCTCCCATCTACATTTGGCGCCCATTCCATCTTGACCATGCGCTCCATTCACCTCATACCCTGTCTGGCCTTGCTGATGGCCTGCGGCAACGACGGATCGACCGGCACCACCACCGGCACCACCACCGGCGATGCGAGATCGGCCACCGCCCCCGGCGATCCTGGTCGGGACGAATGGCAGAAACCCGGGGTGATCTTCGAACTCATGGGCGGGGTAGGCGGCAAGACCGTGGCCGACCTGTTCGCCGGCGATGGGTACATGACCCGCAACCTCCTGGGTGCCGGTGCGAACGTGATCGCCATCACCAACACGGCGGCGGAAGCTGAAGCACTGGAAAAGTGGAAAAGCGACCAGGGCCTTGGCGACGATCGCCTGAAGATCCGCACCGCGACCTCGGGTGATCCGGGCATCGGCATGGAGGAAGCCGACATGGCCCTGTGCATGCATCACTACACGCAGATCCAGGACCGGGGCGCCTTCTTCTTCAAGGTCCGCCAGGGCCTGAAGGCACCCAAGGTGGTGTACATCGTCGATTTCCTCAAGACCCAGACCCCCGTGGGCCCGCCGATCGAAACGCGCGTGGGCGAAACGCAGGTGATGGATGAACTGGAACCCTCCGGTTTCACGGACATCGGCGCCTATACCCTGAAGCTGCCCTATCAGTACGTGGTCATCGGACAGGATTTCGTTCCGGGCCCTGATACGCCCGGCGGCGATTCCCTGCTGGTCCAATAACACGCACGGCGGGTGCCGCCAACCCTTCGGTCCTGGCGCCTTCGATCGCCGCTCATTCCTGCGGTGGCACTTCCTTCAGGCTGATGGCGTCCAGGTAGTAATAGGCGTACTTGTTGTCGTAGTCCTTGATCGACCGCTGCGTCTCGAACCCGATGTAGGGATAGGTGCCCACGATGATGAAGCGCTCGCCCCCGTCGGCGATGAAGGTGCCCTTGATCTCCATCCATTCGCCCTTCTTGTTCACGATCGCCTCGGTGTAGGCGTTGGGGCGCTCCCGCAGGAAGCGGCGATTGTCCTCATGCATCTCGAAGGGGGCGCAATACGCTCCGAGCGCGCTCACGGCCCGGTCGCTGTTGCCCGACAAGGCCACCCAGAAGGAGAGTTCATAGGTCCTGCCCTCCACCAGCGGCTTCACCAGCTCGCTCTGGAGGTATTCGGAGTAAAGGTTCCAACCGGGCTCGAAGGGGTCTTCCTCCCCACCGGCCCAATTGCGCTTCTCGTCGTCCTTCCACGCGAAGAACCCGGCGTAGTGCTCTCCTTCCTTGGGTTCCATGGTCCCGTAATCGTTCACGGGAATGCCCACGGTCTTGGCCGATGCTTCCTTGGAGAACACCTCGGACAGGCCCAGGTTCACGTTGTTCCACCCCAGGGCGACCTTCAGTTCGTCGTAGGTCTTCACCTTGCCTTCGATCACCTCGAAACCGCCGTTGCGCACCAATTCCTCACCCATCTTCTGGGCGACCAGGGGGAACACGAAGGCGAGGAAGACCAGGGTGGAGAGCGTTCTTTTCATCGCGGGGTATTGGATCGGGACCGGCGGCCTGCCAGATCCCGTGCCCGAAAGTAGGGCACCGCGCCGAGAGGGCTATGGCTTGAGCTTGTCGGCGAACACCTTGCGGAACTTCTCCAGTTTCGGACGGATCACGTACTGGCAGTAGCCCGCATCGGGGTTGGCGGCATAGTAGTCCTGGTGGTAATTCTCAGCCGGATAGAATCGTTGCAGCGGGCTGATCTCCGTTATGATGGGCTTGTCCCACGCCCCGCTCCCGTCCAATCGGGCCTTGTAGTCCTCGGCCTTCGCCTTCTGCATGGCTGAGTGGTAGAAGATCACCGAGCGATACTGCGTGCCAACATCAGCCCCCTGGCGGTTCAGGGTGGTCGGGTCATGCGTCTGCCAGAACACCTCCAGCAGTTCATCGAAGCTGATCCTGGAGGGATCGTACACGATCCGCGCCACCTCGGCATGGCCGGTCGTGCCGCTGCACACGCTCTTGTAATCCGGATCGGCCGTATGCCCGCCCGCGTAGCCCGCGGTCACGCTCAGGACACCGTCCAACTCGCGGAAGATCGCGTCCACGCACCAGAAACATCCTGCGCCTAAGGTGGCCGTGTCCGTGGGGATCGGATCTGGGGCCCCGGCGCCTTCCCCTTCAATGGCCTTGGTCGATCTCATGGGTTCATCGGGTGTGGGTGATCCGCAGCCCATCAATGCCAGGACCAGGCCGGGCACCAGGAAAGCGGACCGAAGAGGATGTTGATGGTGCATGGCTCACAAGCCTTTGCGCGTGCAAAGGTGCATGCAACGGGCGCGGCAGCTCCCTTTCGGGGTGCATGGCGGACCGACCCGCGGGGCAAGGGGCCGTTCCACTTGCGTGGAACGGCCCTGCCCGGAGCGGGAAACGGGACTCGAACCCGCGACCCTCAGCTTGGGAAGCTGATGCTCTACCAACTGAGCTACTCCCGCCTGATCGCCGGCAAAGGAAATGAAGATCGCTTCTTCGCCGCATGCGCCTACCGGACATGGCCGGGGACCGGTCGGCAAGCGGCATCTTCGCGCTCCAGGACCGATCCGTTGGCCGGATCCATCGGACCATGCCATGACCAGCAAGCGGGCGCCCAGGGTGCTTCTCGTGGATGACGAGGAAGACATCCTCGAATTGCTGAGGTACCACCTGGAACGCGAAGGGTACGAAGTGAGCACCAGCGCCAACGGGCGCGACGCATTGCGCATCGCCCGGAACATCGGCCCCGACCTGATCATCCTGGACATCATGATGCCGCAGATGGATGGGGTGGAGCTCTGCATGCAGTTGAGGGCCATGCCCGAATTCAAGCAAACCCTGATCGCCTTCCTCACCGCACGCGGGGAGGACTACTCGCAGATAGCAGGCTTCGAGGCCGGGGCGGACGACTACATCGCCAAGCCGGTGAAGCCCAAGGTGTTCGTGAGCCGTGTGAAGGCCCTGCTCAAACGCGCGGGCGATCGCTCCCCATCGCGCATGCTGGAAGTCCACGGCATCCGCGTGGACCTGGAGGGCGTGATGGTCCACAAGGGCGCGCAGGAGATCCAACTGCCCAGGAAGGAATTCGAATTGCTGGTGCTGCTGATGAGCAAGCCCGGCAAGGTCTTCAAGCGCGGCGAGATCTACGATCACATCTGGGGTCCCGACCTGATCGTGGGCGACCGCACCATCGACGTGCATATCCGAAAGCTGCGCGAAAAACTGGGCGAGGAACTGATCACCACCATCAAGGGCATCGGCTACAAGTTCGAACCTTGATGCCCCTCCGGAAGGCCATGTAAAAGCCCACCGATCACGCGGGCTTTCCGTCTGGTCGGGGTGAGTGGATTCGAACCACCGGCCTCTACGTCCCGAACGTAGCGCTCTAACCGGGCTGAGCTACACCCCGTGCTCAACGAAGGGGCGCAAATGTAGCCGCCCGACCCATCCGTTCAGGCCCGCGAAGCCCCGTTCCCTGGGTCGGCACGGCCGTTGCCCGGAATGTGGGGTGCCAAGGCATCCCTCCCCACCCTCCCTGCGTCTACCCATTGCGAACAAGATGTCACGGTCCTACAAAATATCCCTGATCCTCAAGAGCCGCAGCAGCCTGCCGGTGTACAAGGATCTGGACAAGCTCAGCGACCGGGAACTGGACGAGCAGGTGCTGGCGATGATCCGCCGCATGCGGGCCAACGAGAGTTCGGTGATCGCCCGCATGGTGCTGCGTCAGCCCACCTTCAGCCTGAACTGAAGCAGCCCCCGTCGGGCCTGTCCTCGCCTTCCTCCCGCACGCTTTCGGCGGCTTTTATATTTGCGCGCCACCCTTCGATCATTGACCCGGGCGGCGGATCGACCCATGAGCGAACATCAGGAAGGCCATTTCCCCGAGGAAGCCGAGGAGAACGCCATTGGCGGTCCCGTGCTCTTCGTATTGATCTGCGTGGGGCTGCTCGTGCTGGCCATCTGGGCCGCCGCCTAGGCTTCGGCCACCCGCTCCGGCGCATCGCCCGAGCGCTCCAGGTATTCGTCGCGCCGCACCAGCAGGTACCAGTTCTCGCTGATCTCCGAATACCCCTGCTCGAAGCAGAAGGTGTAGAAGTTGCCCTTCAGCGTGCGGTAGGTGTTGGTGTGGTAGGTGAAGTTGAACCCCTTTTCCAGGAGCTTGTCGCGATGGACCTTGGTCTTTCCTTCCGGACCCTTGTTCAGTTCGGAGAGGATCCTGCGGTTGCGCCGCAGGGTGTTCACCACGTTGCGCACGTAGTTGATGGGCGCGTTGTTGGCGTTGTAGTGATAGATGTTGCGGCACGAGTCGGAGCAGAACCGCTTGTCCACGCGCCCCACGAGCTTCTCGCCGCAGGTCAGGCAGTTCCGGGGTTCCTGCCGTTGCATGGTCCCAAGGTAGTCCATGGCGGCGGATGGACAAGCGGAGGTCCGGCCCGGCCTTCACGGCTCCCTCCCCATGGCGATCCGCCAGGCACCCCGGCCGATCCAGTTCCTGACGAAATTCGTCCGCATGAAGCGCATCCTTCTTCCCATCCTGGCCAGCCTGACGGGGGCGGCCCTGGTCGCGCAGACCTACCATGGTCCCCGCGTGGGCCTTGGCCTGGCCACCCAGAGCGTGGGTGGTCTTTTCCAGAACACCAGCGACCTGCTCGTGGGGCCCGAGTTCGGTTGGGGGCTCGACATCCTGCTGCACCCGCAGTTCTCCATCATGCCCGAACTGCTTTACATGACCAAGGGGGCGGTGGTGCGCAACCCGGCCCAGGACACCCATTCACGGACCACGTTCCGCTACCTCGAACTGCCGGTGATGGTCAAGGTGGGCACCGACACGAAGGCCGGTGGCATGCTCTTCACGCTGGGCCCGAGCCTGGGCTATTATCTCAGCGGCAGCTACAAGCAATGGCTGGGCGACGACCTGGTGACCGACGTGGACTATGAATTGGGGGATGCCGACCGGTTCGAGTTCAGCGGGGCCGTCGGCATCGGCTTCGACCAGAAGAAATGGACCTTCGAGATGCGCGCGCAGACCGGGCTCACGCCCTTCTCTCCGGTCACCGAGGTGCATAACGTGGTCTACAGTTTCCTCTTCGCGTGGCGCTTCGAAGTGAAGCAGAAGGAGGATGGCGGGGATCAGGAGGAATGATCGCGTTCGCACGGTCCGGCCGGTGGTACCCAGGCGCCACGTTCGAGCGAACGATCGCGGTGCTGGCGACGATCCCTATTGGACCAAGATCCTGCTGACCGAACGGTGACGATCCCCGACGACCAGCACGTGGTAAAGCCCCGGTGCGAGCGATGGGGTGTCGATCACGGTCCTTCCGCCCGGCGCGCCGGGGAGGGTCAACACCTTCGCCCCAAGCAGATCGAACAGTTCGATGGACCGCGCACCGGATGCATGTTGGACGATGAGCGACCCGTGGCACGGGTTGGGGAACAGGGCGACCGCATCGCCAACGGCCGGCCCGCCAATGCCCACGTCCGCATCGCCGGTCTTGATCACGAAGGCGTCGTAGCCATTGCTGTTGATCAGCTGCTCGGGACCGAAGGTCACCACGTCGCTGTCGAACATGCCCGCGATCACCAACTGTCCGGTGGGGTCGCTCGCGATGGCGTGTGCGGCCTCGTCGCTTTCACCGTCGGCGGTCTGCTTGGCGATCCATTGGGGCGCTCCCGACAGATCGCTCTTCAATAGGAAGAGGTCGGTCTGGCCTTCGATCAACAGCAGCTGCGAGCCATAGGTCAGGCTGTCGTTCCTGAACACGCCGCAAGCATACAGCGCGTTGTTCGCCACGGTGACCCCATGCACCTTGCTGCGTGCGTTGAGCCCTTGCGCCCACACGGGATCACCGTCGGGGTCGAAGCGCGCGATCCAGCCGTTGTCGAAGCTGGTCGAATGGAGTGTGGTGACGCCGAAGGGCAGGCTGTCGCCCTGAAAGAAGCCGGCCGCGTAGATGTTATCTGATGCGTCCAGCGCGATCGACAGCGCGCGCTCGTCGCCATCGCTGCTCACCGATGCCGCCCAATCGAAGGACCCGCTCGTCCCATCGCATTGCGCCAGGAAGATGTTGGCCAGGCCGGGGTTGGGCAGGGTGATGGTGCCGAAATCCGCCTCTTGGGTGAAGTAGCCCGCCACGATGATGTCGCCATCGGAACGCACGGCGAGGGCGTAGGCCTCGTCGTTCGAGCCACCGCCGGCACCCGAAGCCCAGAGCACGTTCCCGGTCGCGTCGTACTTCACCACGAACACGTCCATGCTTCCGGCCTGCGGCAGCGTGGTGGTGCCGAAGGTGATGGAGTTGCTGGAGAAACGGCCCGCCACGATCATGTTGCCGGAGCCGTCGAAGGTGGCCGCGTAGGGGATCTCCAGCGCGGGGCCGCCCTCGCTCGTGGCCCAGAGCACGTTGCCGGCGGGATCGTACTTCACCAGGAGAATGTCCCCGGGGCTTCCCGCGTTGTTGAAGGTCTGGCCGCCCACGGTGATGGCGGTGCTGGCGAAGTTGCCGGCCAGCAGGATGTCGCCGTTCGCATCCGTCGCCACGGAATATCCCCTGTCGTCGAAGTCGCCACCAAGGCCCCGCGCCCAGATCACGTTGCCGCTGGGATCGTATTTCACGATGAACAGATCGCTAAAGCCGGGCGTGTTGTTGGGGAGGGTGATGCTTCCGAAGGTGATCTCGTCGCTGGAGAAGTAGCCCGTGGCGATCACGTTGCCCGATGGATCGGTGGCCACCGCGCTGCATTGGTCATAGCTCTGGCCCACGCCGCTGCGGGCCCAGAGCCAGTCGGGCGTCTGTGCGGCCGCGCGATGGCCGACCAGGGAAAGGATGATCACAACGGGGGGCAGGATGGTTCTCATGTCGGGAAGGTCGGGAACGACCGAGGCTTTTGGTGGGTGAAAGTACGCGCGAGCAACGGGCGCGCCTCGAACCGCTCCCATCCATTCCACCGTTGGTCCCGCTCCGGGGGAGATGCATCCCCGCCTGATCCCCTTGGCTGCCGCGGCCCCGCGGATCGGCGCGGGATCGGTTTAACCTTTATGCCCTCATCCCGTTCAACGCGCGCACCTTCTTCACAGGAATTCCATGACCAAGGCTCCCTACCTCAAGTGGTTGCATGAAGTCCAGCTGAGCGACATCCCCACCGTGGGCGGCAAGAACGCCAGCCTGGGCGAGATGATCCAGAACCTGGGCAAACTGGGCGTGAAGGTGCCCGGCGGCTTCGTGGTGACCGTGGCCAGCTACGAGGCCTTCATCGCGCACAACGAGCTGGATGCCAGGATCCGTGAGATCGTGGCGAAGCTGGATGCGGACGACGTGGAGAACATCCGCCGCACCGGCCTGGCCGTGCGCACGCTGATCAAGAACGGCAAGTTCCCCGAGGAGATCTGGAAGGGCATCCTTCAGCATTATGAGGACATGAGCAAGCAATACGGCCAGGAACAGACCGACGTGGCCGTGCGCTCCTCGGCCACGGCCGAGGACCTGCCGGATGCCAGCTTCGCCGGCCAGCAGGAGACCTTCCTGAACGTGCGCGGCCCGCAGGACCTGATCAGCGCGGTGCGCAACTGCTTCGCCTCGCTGTGGACCGACCGCGCCATCGTGTACCGCCAGAGCCTGGGCTACGACCATTTCGACATCGGCATCAGCGTGGGCGTGCAGAAGATGGTGCGCTCCGACCTCGCATCCAGCGGCGTGGCCTTCTCCCTGGACACGGAGAGCGGCTTCAAGGACGTGGTGCTGATCAACGGCAGCTACGGCCTGGGCGAGATGATCGTGCAGGGGGCGGTGAGCCCCGATGAGTTCATCGTGTTCAAGCCCACGCTGGCGCAGGGCTTCAGCGCCATCATCGAGAAGAAGCTCGGGCACAAGGACCGCAAGATGATCTACGGCGTGGAACCCGGCGAGCCGGTGCATGTCGTACCCGTGGAGCGCGCCATGCGCAACCGCTTCTGCGTGAGCGACGACATCGCCCTGGAGATCGCCCGCAGCGTGGTGGCCATCGAGAAGTACTACGGCGGAAGGAAGGGCCAGTGGTGCCCCATGGACGTGGAGTGGGCGGTGGACGGCCTGAGCAAGCAGCTCTTCATCGTACAGGCGCGGCCGGAAACCATCCACAGCCGCGGCGACGCCGACAAGATCACCGAATACAAGCTGAAGCCGAAGGGCGATGAGAAGGTGCTTGTCAAAGGCATCGCCGTGGGATCGAGGGTCGGCACCGGCAGGGTGCGCATCCTCTACAGCCTCGATGGCCGCGACGGCAGCACCGACGGCAAGGACTTCCAGGCCGGCGACGTGCTGGTGACCGACATGACCGATCCGGATTGGGAGCCGATCATGAAGAAGGCCGCCGCGATCGTCACCAACAAGGGCGGCCGCACCTGCCACGCCGCCATCGTGGCGCGCGAGATGGGCGTGCCCGCGATCGTGGGCTGCGGCG
>CAYMXP010000035.1:0-36136 GCA_964394425.1 uncultured Chryseobacterium sp.
ATCACCGGCTTCTCCGGCGGCACGCTCAGCTTCAGCAACATCTGGTACAACCTGGACAGCTACGAGTGGGGCTACTTCCTCTGCGACAAGCTCAGCGAACTGGACGCTCCGGGCGAGTGGTACCATGACCCGAACACGGGCATGCTCTACCTGTGGACCACCGATGGCGGCAACCCCACCGGCATGCTCGTGGAAGCGGCCGTGAAGGACCGCGGGGTGATCTGCGGCTGGCAGAAGCAGTGGATCACCATCGATGGCATCGCTTTCCGCCACCAGAAGATGGCCGCCGTGCGCAACGACGGCGCGGACCATGTGACGGTGACGGGCTGCACCTTCCAGGACTGTTTCCAGGGGATCAACAGCTACGGCGATCACTCCACCTACGCGGGCAACACCTTCAACGGCACCTATGCCACGGCCATGCACCTGATCGACGACAACACCACGGTGTCCGACAACATCCTCACCAACATCGCCATGGTGCCGGGGCTGGGGGAGAGCAACTGGGGCTACTTCGGCATTCGCCTGAACGGCACGGGCAACATCATCCGCTCCAACCGCCTCACCACCATCGGCTACATCGGCATCGCGGCCGGCAGCGACTGCCTGGTGGAGAAGAACGTGGTGGACGGCGCCACCGCGCTGCTCAACGACGGCGGGGGCATCTCCTTCGATGGCTGCAACGGCATGATCGTGCGCGACAACATCGTGCTGAACGTGCAGGGCGACCTGGAGAGCTCCGCGCCGGACTTTCCCAACTACGAACCCATCGCCCACGGCATCTACTTCGGCAACACGGTGATCCAGAACACGCTGGTGCAGCACAACACCGTGGCGCATTGCACCGGCAGCGGCATCCACGTGGACCACACCATGGTGAGCTCCGGCAACCAGATCAAGGACAACGTGCTCTTCAACAACAAGATCCAGCTCAGCGTGTCGGACTTCTCCAACAACAACGGACCGGGCGCCACCGCGCCCTACCACGTGCCGTCGTTCAACGGCGTCTACACCGGCAACGTGTTCTACTGCCTGACGAAGGACCAGCTGTGCATGAAGCACTTCAACGTGTACTCGGCCAGTCCCGTGGACTTCGGCACCTTCGACGACAACCGGTACTTCAACCCGTATGAAGAGCTGTCGATCCACGTGCACAACACCTACAACGGTGCGCAGCAGCGCTACACCCTCGAACGCTGGCAGTCCGAACGCGGCGAGGATCCCAACAGCACGCGCAGCACCTTGCACCTGAACGCCGAGGAGGTGGTCGCCGAACTGGGCGGCGAGTTGATCGTGAACGGCGAATTCGATTACAACGTGGCCGGCTGGGACGGCTGGCCCACCAACGCCGAGGTGACCCACGACTACACCTACCTGGACAACGGCGCGCTGAAAGCCCACCTGCCCAATGCCAACCAATATCCGGAGTTCGGTCTGCGGAACCCCGACCAGTTCACCATGCAGGACGGGCAGTGGTACAGGATGCGCTTCAGCCTTCAGAGCTCCGGCATGGGCGAGGTGCGCGCCGGGGTGAAAGGCATGACGCAGATGACCGGCCAGGGGATGATCGCCGATCGGCCCTATCCCTTCAGCGGGGAGCGCCGCGACGTGGAGTTCATCTTCCAGGGCGACCTGGACGATCAGGCGCTCCTGCAGTTCACCCACCATTACAGCACACCCACCTACTGGCTCGACAACGTTTCGCTCAAGCGCGTGCAGGTGACCGTCGCCGATCCCTTCGACGACCAGGTCCTGCTGGTGAACGATCAACCCAACGCACAGACCTTCGCACTCGCGGGATGCTGGAGCGACGTGGACGGCCAGATGCACAGCGGGTCGATCTCCCTGCCCGCCTACCGCTCGATCGTGCTGGTGAAGGAGGACGACGCCGAATGCGGCATGACCACCGGCATGGAGGAAGGAGCGCCTTCCATGGCCGCCACGATGCTGCACCCCAACCCCGCCAGGAGCGGTGGCGTGCTCAACCTGTCCTGGGGATGCGCCTGTCCGGTGGACGCCCGGCTGGTGGATCCCAGCGGTCGAACGGTGCATCGCATCCAGCTCGATGGCGGATCGGGGACCTTCCCCCTGCCCGCGTCCATCGCTCCAGGAAAGTATGTGATGCTACTCGCGGGCGAGGGTGCGTTCGAGCGGATGCCTCTGATCGTGCTTTGACGTCCGGCGATCTCCGCGGCGGACCACCCGCCCGGTTTTCCACTTGGGGCGGTCCATATTGACAGGGGTCCTCGCGGGCGGAATGCTTTACGCCGCCGCATCTTGCCCCCATGCAGACCGACCGCGAAGTGAGCGATCCTCCCCTGAACGTCCGGGTCGACCTTTCGGCCCGCAAGCTCACGCGGCTGCTCGCGGCGGTCTTCCTGATCCTGCTTGCTATGCATCTGCTGGTGGTCTTCATCCACTTCGCCCTGCACAAGCCCGTGCGGGCGCTCACCTTCCTGTTCGACATGGACCTGGAGGCGAACGTGCCGGTGTTCTTCAACACGGCGCTGTTCTTCATCGCCGCGGTCACTTTCTTCATGGCGGGGCGGATCGGCACCCGCTACCGCATGCAATGGCTGCTGCTGGCGGCGACCTTCCTGTTCCTGGGCGTTGATGAATCCTCGCAGATCCATGAACGCTTCATGCTGCCGACCCTGAGGATCATCGACCCCGACAACGAGGGCGTGGGATGGCTGTATTATGCCTGGGTGATCCCCTACGGGCTGGCGGCCTTGCTGCTGGTGTTGTTCCTGGGCCGTTTCATGCTGCACCTTCCCTCCCGGACGCGGAACGGCCTCATCATCGGCGGAGCGGTGTATGTGCTGGGGGCGATCGTGATGGAACTGTGGAGCGGCAGGGAGGCCAGGGCGATCCACGATACGGGGCTGTATGGCTATCCACCGTACGTGATCGCCTACACCCTGGAGGAATGTCTTGAAATGATCGGGCTGATGATCTGCATCCATGCCATGATGGGGCACCTGGGCCGCGCGGGCGCCCGGCTCGATGTGCGGATCCTCAACCCGGATGAACGCCGGGCCGCGGAATGATCCGCGCCGGATTGCCCACCGCCACATAGCCTGGCGGCACGTTCTTCACCACCACGGCCCCCGCGCCGATCAAGGCGCCATCGCCCACGGTGATGGGCCCGATGATGACGGCGTTGGCCCCGATGTCCACGCCGTTGCCAATGACCGGCGAGGCGCTGTACGTCCCATCGCGCATCCGCTTGTTGCCGATCGTGGTGTTGTTGCGCACCGTGCAATTGGCGCCGAAGACCGTGTGGTCGTTCACGATCAACCCCTGTCCGTGGTCCACGCGGAAGCCGGGGCCGATGCGCGTCTTCCATGGCAGTTCGATGCCCAGGAACCATTCCACCCCGATCCGGTACAGGAAGAAATATGGAAGGAACAGGATGAAGGTGATCGTGCTTTGCCGCAGCAGGTGGGCCAGGCGGAAGAGCAGCATCACCATGCGGCCCTTGGGGTTGCCGCGGTTGGCCGCCCAGTCTTGCGTGAGGTGGAAGATCCCGTTCATGCTTCGCTTCCCGAGCGCCGCAAAGGTGGCCAGTACTGGTTGATCCAGAGCTTGAAGGCCCGCGGCAGGTGCAGGGCGATGCGCACGACGGCACCCATCACCCGGTCGTACACGCCCAGTCCCAGGCTGTCGCATATCAGGCGGTGTTCGCGCAACGACTTGCGCAGGGGCGTCACCATGCTGGCGCCGCCCGCGGTGAAATGCGCCAGCGGGGGGCCGCCGATGTGCTGGAACTGCCGCCGATCCTCCAGCCATGCCCGCAAGGTCCAATGGTGATCACCGCTCACGCGCAGGCCGGCGTTGAAGGGATGATCGCGGTAGAGGGTGCGCCGCACGAAAAAGCTGGGGTGGTTCAGCACCATCTCCCAATGCCGCAACAGGAAGCCGCTGGTGCCCGCGCGCTTGATCTTTTGCGAGCCGTTGGGATAGTGGATCCAGATGTCGCCATGCGCGATGTTCACCCCACCACGGTCCGCCACCTCCTTCATCACGCGTTCCACGGCATCGGGTGCATACCAGTCATCCGCGTTGATCAGCCCCACCCAATCGCCCGTGCATAGGGCGATGCCCTTGTTCATCGCGTCGTAGATCCCCCGGTCCGGCCCGGTGGTCCAGCGGGCGAGTTCGTGCTCATGGCGCTTGATGATCCCCAGCGTGCCGTCGGTGGAGCCGCCGTCGACGATGATGTATTCGATGCGCGGATGGGTCTGGGCCAGCACGCTCTGGATGGTGCGTTCCAGGGTGGCCTCGCCGTTGAACACCACCGTGACGATGCTGACCAGTGGGACGTCGGCTGCTTGTCCGTGGCTCATGGCAGGAAGCCGCCCTCCAGCGGCCTGGGCGCGGGCAGGGGTTCGCGCCGGATGCATGCGGCGCTCAACAGGCACATGAGGATCGGGAAGCCCAGGTCGATCCCGAAACAGAAGATGTCGATCTGCCAGGTGAACATCAGGTACACCACGGCGGCGAACAGGGGCGCTTCCGGTCCGGCCTCGGCGTAGCGCGTGCGGTAGTACCGGAAGGCATGCCACACGATCACGTAGAACAGGAGCAGGCCGATGAGCCCCTGGTCCATCACGATCTCCAGGAAGGTGCTGTGCATGTGGAAGTTGTAGCTGTGCTCCTCGCCCCAGAGCACGGCCACGAAATCCAGCATGCGCAACTGGTACTGGCCGTGATAGCCCAATCCGGCGATCAGGCCGGTGCGGTCGTTCCAAAGCCAGTCGGCCACGCTGCTCCAGATGTAGGTGCGCCCGTTGAAGGTGGTCACGTCCTCCTTGTCCACGCGGCCCAGCAGCGCGGCGAAGAAGGGTTGGGAGAGGATGCCGTAGATCAGCAGCGAGAAGCTCATCATCAGCGGCATCGTGAAGAGCGAGATGAGATACAGCCCGCGGAGCGCCTTCGCGATCCGGAACACGAAGATCACGGTGAGCACCAGGAAGATCATGAACGAGAGCCGGCTGTTCACGTTGAGCATGATCGCCAGGTTCACCAGGTAGAAGGCCGTGAGGCCGAGGAACGCCACGGGGCGCCGGGAGAAGTCCTTGATGTAGAAGAGCAGCATCAGGTTCAGGATGCTCATCAGGTGGGCCGCATCGTAAATGCCGCGCATGAAGGGCAGGTTGATGCGGCCCTCGAACCCATGCACCAGGTTGCGCAGCCCGGCCCCATAGCCCAGCAGGTTCACGCCGACCAGCAGGGAGATGGAGAGGAACATCATGCGCGCGAAATCGAAATCCCGCCGGTCGCGGTTCGTCACATGCACCACGATCGCGGCATTGAACGGGGCTAGGAACATGATGCTCTGGGCGGTGGTGTTCACCGGGTTGAGCCCTGGGAAGTGCAGCGCCAGCGCGCGCCAGTAACTCACGATCAGGCTCGCGATCGCCAGCATGCCCCAGAGGTAGGTCCGGTTCGTGATGTTGCGCACGCGCCCGCGGTAGAGCAGGTCGATGCCATAGACCAGCAGCACCAGCAGGAAGGGCAGCACCGAGAAGATCACGCCCGCGGAGAAATTCTGCTTGAAGCTCAGGTACGTGCCGATGCCGTAGCTGGGGAACCCCGCCACGAAGAGCGCGTTGATGAGCTTGCGTTTGCTGATCATTGGCGCGACGGCCCCATCAGCCGTTCAATCCCAGGTGTTTCTGGAGCCGTGAGAAAAAGGGCGTGATGGCCGCATCCATGCCATCGGGAAGCAGGTTCTTGATCCTGTTCTTCACCCGGCGGAAAAGGGTGGGCCGGATGTATCGTTCGAAGTACGCCAGGTCGCGCTCGACATCCACCAGCATGTGGCGGGGATGCTCCAGCGGCAGGCGGATCTCGGTCTCATCCGCTTTGTTCCTTCGATCGGCTTCGCTTACCGTATGGGTGCCCTCCGCGCCGAAGCCGATGTTCCGGATCAGGTTCGTATTGGGGATGATGCTCAGGGCATGGTTGAGGATGCGGCCCAGGTCGAACTGATAGTCCCAGGAGCGGATGTCGCCCACGTGCGTATGGTGGAACAGCTTGTAGGCCTCCCGGGCCTCGCCACGGTCCATGAAATGCCCGAGGATGGTGCCGCTCCGGAAGACCTCCGGCCAGTCCTTCATGTCCACGTCATAGTGCTTCCACACGCGCCGCCAGCCGGCCCAGCCCCAGTACGCCCCATAGCCGTGCGCGCTGAAATAGTAGGCGCCGGGGTCCTTCGCCGGCCACTCGCTCATCAGGTTGTTGCCCATGATGCACCATACCCTTTCATCCTCGCGGTATCGTTCGAGAAGCTCCTGGCAGTACCAGAAGAAGCTCTGCACCGGCAGGGTGTCGTCCTCCAGCACGATGCCCTCCTGCTCGTTCTCCCAGAACCAGGTCATGGCCGAGGCCTCCCCGTGCTTCACGCCCAGGTTCACGTCGCTGAACCGCGTGCGCAGGTCGCAGGGCCAATCCACCAGTTGGACCAGCGACCGGACGTGCTCGCACCTGGCGCGCTCCTGGTCGTTGCGCGGCCCGTCGCAGGCGAAGTACAGCCGGGGTGGGCGCGCCTGCCGGATCGCCTCCATCACCTGCCGTGCGCTATCGTACCGGTTGAAGGCGATGAACAGCACCGGGGTGGTCAGGGGCCCGGGGGGGACAAAGGGGCTCATGGGTTCCTGGTGAAGATGTTGACGCGGTTGTCCCGGTGGTATACCGCATAGTCGGCGAACATGCTCACCACGTGGCGGGCGACGGCGCGCGGCGTGGCGAACTCATCCACGAAGCGGTAATGGAACAACTGCATGCGGTCGTTCCACCGGACGCTGACGTCCTGCACCATGTTGCCGTACCGGTCGTAAGGAAGGATCTCGACGCATCCGCAGGAAAAGGCCGTGGGCAGGATCATGTTGCTGCCATGCACGCCCACCACCACCTGGCTGCTGGCGTATGCAGCGCACCAAGCCAGTTCCGTCCACTGGTCCATGCGCATGGTGCGCAGGTCGGCGGCCAGATCCCCGAAGCCGCCGGGCGGACCAAGGCCCGCCACGGTGAAGCGCGCCGCCGGCAGGCGTTCGCGGATGGCGTGCATGGTGCGTCGGATCAGCTGGTCCTGCCGGCCGGCGAACATCCGGGCCACCGCCTTCGCTCCGATCTTGTTCAACGCGCGGTACAGGAATTTCTCCAGCGGCGAGGCGAACCACAGGCGGTCCTGCCGCGCGATGAAGGTGATGTGCGGTGGACGCTCGAGGTAACCGGCCGGATCGAATGGGGCCAGGCCGGTGAATCGCTCGATGTCGATGGAGGTGAATTCAGGATGGGCGTATCCGCGGCCCAGGTACACCTCGTCGAAGCGCGACAGCTGCCGCTGCACGAAGGCATCGATCGCGGTGGACCAGCGGTGCGCATGCGAAAGCTTCTGGTCCACGAGCCAGACCTCCGCCGTTCCCTTCGGCACGAGCCAGGCGAAGCTCTTCGGCAGGATCAACACCAGGCCCAGGTCCCCATGGTGGTCCAGGTAGTGCTGGGCGTTGAAGAGCTTGAGCAGCACGTGGCCATAGAGGAAGTCGAGCGTGTTGAGGATCACCACGCGACGCGTTTCGCGATGCACGATGCGCTCGATGGCCACCGGGCCGGTGTGCGGCGAACGGTAGCCCGCGATCAGCGGGCCGTGGATCCATCCATCGCCGCCGTTCAGGTTGAACAGGGATCCGTCATGGGTCCCGATGGCCATGGGATGGTCCACCCCGAAGCCCACCGGAAAGTCGCGCAGGAACTCCAGCCCGCATCCCCGGCAGGCGAACCGCCCCAGCACGTGAATGCCGGGGAACACGCAGCCCGATGCCTGGGGCCGGTCGTGTCCGCACCGCGGGCAGGCGAAGTCCCGGAAGGGTTCCGGCTTCAGGGACACCAGGTGGGGATCGCTGATCATCACATCACGCGGTCGATCTTCCAGAAGGTGGTGATGCCGCGCATCATCAGGCCGAAGTTGCGGCGCGTTCCCCGGAAGAGCAGGTCGAGGAGGAACAGGCTCACCACGTTGGAGCCGATGGTGGCCCAGATGGCGCCGATGGAACGGTATTCGGGGATCAGCCAGAGGTTGATCAGGATGTTCAGCCCGGCGCCCACGACGGCCGTGAAAAGCGAATACCGGAACAGGCTCTCGTTGGTGATGAAACTGGTCTTGCCCACGCCCAGGTTGGTGAAGAACAGCCGGATGGCGAACAACCCCAGCAGCACGCCCGCGGGCCTGAACTCCTGGCCGTAAAGCAGCACCATGATCGGCTCGGCGAGCAGGAACACGGGCACGGCCGTGGCGATGAAGAGCAGGAACATGAACCGGTACAGGTTCAGCAGCCGCCCTTCGTATTTCTCACGGGACTCCATGCGCGCGCGCGTGACGGCCGGGGCGAGCGATTTCTGCACGATCACCGGGAGAAAGCCCAGGGCCTCGATCATCTTCAGCGCGGCGGAATACTGGCCCACCTCGGCGTTGGCCGCCACCTCACCGATGCGCGACCGGAGCATGTCAAAGAGCATCACCGCGTCGATGCGGGCCTGGATGAAGAGCGCCACCCCGTAAATGACCAGCGGCCAGCTTTGCTTCAGCACATAGGCGCACATCCGCCGGGTCACCGTCCATTCGCGCCAGGATCCCCCCTCCCGCGCATAACTGACCAGGTAGCCCACCGATCCGCTGAGCTGCTCCACCACGTAGACCCAGGCCAGGCATTTGAGGGTGAGGGCCGCGTCCCATCGGCCGGTGGCATAGGCCCAGATCACCGCGAGCTTCAAGCCGGCGGCGATGAACACCTGGACCATCATCACCTGCGTGCCCTTGCGCGCCTGCACGCGGCTCTGGTAGTAGTATTCGATCACCGTGAAGGGCTTCATCAGCTCGGCGAACGCGGTGATCATCACCAGCGTGGCCGTCAGGGGGGCCATGTCCTTGACGAGCGTGGCCAGGGTCACCAGGGCGAGCAACACCAGGGCGCCGCCGAACTTCACCACGGCGGCCGAGCCCAGCAGCACGTCGCGGCGGCCGGGCCTGCGCACCAGGTCGCGCACCACGATCTCGTCCAGCCCCATGGCGCTCAGGGCGAAGAACAACCCGACGAACGCCGTGGCGTAATTGAGCTGCCCGAAGAGTTCCGCGCCCAGGTAGCGCGCCACGATGGCCCCGGTGATGAGCACCACCGTGAGGCGCACCACGCGCTCGGCGAACATCCACGAGGTGTTGCGGAGATACTTCTGGAAACCTTCCGAACGCAGCATGCCGCGGTGCCGCCGGTGCTTATTTCTCGTAGTACCCGTAGCCGCCGCCATGGCCGGATCCGACCTTCACGTCGTTGAGCAGCAGGTCCAGATGGCGCACCTTCTTCTCGTTGGCCATCTCGTTGATCAGCCGCAACTGCCCGCGGCGCGTGTGGCCCTGGCGCACCACGTACAGCGTCACGTCCACGAGGCGCATGAGCACCACGTACTCGCTCACCAGACCCATGGGCGAGGCATCGACCACGACCTGGTCGTACCGCGCGCGCAATTCGGTGAACAGCTCTTCCAGGCGCGGCGTCTCCACCAGTTCCAGGGGGTTGGGCGGGATCGGCCCCGCGGTGATCACATCCAGCCGCTCGATGTCGGTGGGCCGGGCGATGTCGGCGAGCGAAGCCTCGCCGATCAGGTAGGTGCTCAATCCCTTTCCCTCCTGCAGGTTCAGCGTCTCGGCCACGCGAGGACGGCGCATGTCCGCGTCCACCAGCACGGTGCGTTTGCCGCTCATGGCCATCACCGTGGCCAGGTTCAGCGCGCAAAAGGTCTTGCCCTCGCCGCTGCTGCTGCTGGTGAAGCCCACCACCTGTTTCTGCACGCCGGGGTTGAGGTATTGCAGATTGATCCGCGCGGTGCGGAAGCTCTCCGCCAGCAGGCTCTTGGGTTCATCGGGCATCACGCGCTTGCGCCTGCTGGAGGGGATCGTGCTCATCACCGGGATCGGGCTGAGGCGCTTGAGTTCATCGAGGCCTGCGATCCGGTCGTTGAAGAAGTCGCGCAGCAGGATGAAGCCCATGGGCAGCAGCAGGCCGAGCACCAGCGCCCCGCCGAAGATCATCTTGCGATCGGGCGCCACCGGTCCGGTGCCGTTCATGCGCGCTTCATCCACCACCGACTTGTCGATCTGATCGGAGGCGATGGCGATGCGCGCCTCGTAATTCTTCTCCATCAGGTAGTTGTACACGTTCTCGCTGGGCTTCAGCTTGCTCTCGATGCTGGTGAGCGCCACTTCGCTGGAAGCCAGCTGGGAGAACTGGTAGTTGAGTCCGCCCAACCGGCGGTTGATGTCGTCGATGGCGATGTCGGCCTGCTGCACCAGGCCTTCGGCCGTGGCGATCAGGCTGCCCTGGAGGTTGCGGATGCGGCGCTCCATGGCGGCGATCTTGGGGTTGCTCCTCACCGTGGAGAGGTTCTCCACGGCCAGGTCGGCGGCCAGGCGGGTAAGCTCAAGCACCTGGCTGTTGAGCACCGGATCATCGATGCCCGAGGAGGAGGGGGCCGGCACGTTGCGGAAATCCTCGTTCGCCCGCAGCTTGGTGAGGATGGTCTGGCAGTAGGTGCGCTTGCGCGTCCATTCGCTGCGCTGATCCTCCAGCCGTGAGCGGTCGTTCAGCAGCACGTCGGAGGTCTGCCCCACGTTGAACACCGTGCTCAGGCGCCGGGCGCGTTCCTGCTCGGCCTGCTGCTGCATCAGCGTGTCGCTCACCTGCCCCAGCTGCTTCTCGATGAAGCTGATGGTGTTGCGGCCCTTCTGCTGCATCTTGTTGAGCTCCCCCTCCATGTAGGTCTCCATCAGCTTGTTGATGAAGTTCTGCTGCTTCTTCACCACCTCATGGGCGGTGGTCACCAGCACGATGTTGCTCTCGTCGCTCAGGGGGCCGACCATGGTGCGCCCCCGCCATTCGCGCGCCAGGGACGAGAGGCTGTTGATCACGAAGTAGTAGTCCGACCGCGGCCGGTAGGTGCGGTCGGCGGGGAACTCGATGGTGAAGGCCAGGTTCTCGCCCAGGAAGGGTTGTCCGATGGGCACGGTCTGGTCGATGCGGTAGTTCAGGGTGAAGCCATCGGGCACGATCTGTTCCTTCACGTTGTAGAACTGCACGTTCTCCGCCTCGGCCGTCACGCGGTAGGTCTTGTTCACCGTATCCACGCTCACGTGGATCGGAACGCCGGTGACCTGCAGGGCCACGGAATCCAGGGTGATGAAGAACGGCGGGTACTCGTAGCGTTCGGTGGTGAGGAAGTTGGTGCGCTCGAAGTAGGAGATGCCGAAATCCAGGCGCTTCAGCGTCTTGGTGATGTTGTTGACCGAGGTGAGCACCGCGATCTTGTCCTCCAGCTCGCCGCTGCTGCGCAGCAGGCTCATGCCCTTGAGGAAATCCTCGCCGCCGCCGAAGCTGTTGCGCTTCTCCTCGCCCATGAGCATCACCGCCTGCACCTCGTAGGTCTTGGGCGTCGTCTTCACCTTGGCATAGGCCAGGCCCAGGGCGGTCGCCACCGTCAGGCCGAAGAGCCACCACTTGGCCAGCAGCTTGTGGAAGATGGCCCTCAGGTCGATGGTCTCGCCTTGGTGTTGCGCGGTGTCCATCAGGGGTTCTGGCTGTCGATGTAGGTGAGCACCAGCATCGCCACGCTGATCGACGTGAGCAGGACGGAAAGCAGCTCCAGGTTGAGCCGGCCCGGACGGGCACGGAGCGTCGGCAGGTACACCACGTCGTTGGGCAGCAGGTAGTAATACTCGTTGCTCAGCACCTGGATGTCCGACAGGTCCAGATACACCGCCTGCGTCCCGCGCTCGCTCTGGCGCATGAGGGTCGCGTGGCGCTTGTCGGCGAACTCGCCGGGCCCGCCCGCCAGCGAAAGCGCCTCCAGCAGGGTGATCTGGTTGTTGTACACCGTGTAGCTCCCCGGCCGGGACACGTCGCCCAGCACGCTCACGCGGAAGGAGACCATCTTGAGGATCACCGTGGCCGTGGTGAAATACTCGTTGATCTTGCGCTGCACCAGCTCCTGCGCCTCGCCCACGGTGAGGCCCTGCAGCTTGAGCTTGCCCACGGTGGGCAGCTGCACTTGTCCGTTCTTGTCCACGCTGAAGCCGTTGACGTACAGCGAGGCGTCGGTGAGGCCGGTGCTGCCCTGCTGTTCCTCGATGTTGAAGAAGCGCGAGGTCTGCTCATCCAGGCCCAGTACCCGGATCGACAGCACGTCGTTCACCTGGATGCGATATTCGAACTTCCGGTTCTCGAACAACTTGCTGGTGGCGCTCAAGGTGGGATCCTGCAGGTAGTTCACGTTCTTGCGCGTGATGCACGACGCGAGCATCGCGGGAAGCAGCAGCAGCAACAAGAGGTTCCCTTTTCCCTTCATCGTGGATCGATGGCGGCCGTGCCGACGTGCGGAAGACGGGGTACGGCCGGGCGGTGTGTGCATTGGAGGAAAGGCGGCGGCGCGGAGGCGTTGCGGCCAAAGATAGACGGGGTGCCCGCGGCCGTTCGCCGTGCCGCGATGGGCATCGTTCACAAAGCGATCAACAGCTCTCACGCATCGACCGGTCTCCCCGTAAGGTGAACGGCCCGCACCAGAACGGCCAGCAGCAACAAGGCTCCAAGCTGGTGGGCCACCCCCAGAACGATGTGTACCTGCGTGAGCAAGGCCAGCACGCCCAGCACGAACTGAAGAAGCACCGCGGCGACCAGCAGGATGGCCGGCCGCGCCAGCGACCGGTCCTTACGCACGCGCCAGGCGAGCCCAATGACGGCGAGCGCCACCACCCACGCCAGGTTGCGGTGGATGAACTGGACCCCGTCGCGGTGCGCCACCAGGCCTGACCACGGTCCGCCATCGCCACGCACGGTCGCGGGCATGAACTCCCCGCTCATCAGCGGCCAGGTGTTATGCACCATTCCCCCATCGAGCCCGGCGGTGAAGGCCCCCCAGGAGATCTGGACCAGCAGCAGAAGCAGCATCCAGCGCATGGCGCGACCGTGCCCGATGGGCCGAAGGAACGAGCGCCTCCCATGGCGCAGGTCGGCAAGGGTCCAGAGCACCAGGGCGAACACCGCGAAGGCGGCGAGCAGATGAACGGCCAGGCGGTAATGGCTCACGTCCGGATCGTCCACCAGCCCGCTCATCACCATGAACCAGCCCAGCACACCCACCGCGCCACCGGCCAGCAGGATCGCGACGGCGCGCTTCAGCAGCCAGCCACGGAGCAGCCCGCGACGCAGGAGAAGCAGGAACGGCACGATGAAGACCACGCCCAGCAGCCGGCCCCAGTTGCGGTGCAGATACTCCCAGAAAAAGATCGCCTTGAAATCCCCGAGCTCGAAATGCGCGTTGATCAGCCGCGCCTGCGGTATGGCCCTGTATTTCTCGAAGGCTTCCTCCCATTGCCGCTCGTTCATCGGGGGGAGGGCGCCCATCACCGGCTTCCACTCGGTGATGCTCAATCCGCTGCCGGTGAGGCGCGTGATGCCGCCAAGGGCCACCATGCAGGCGATCAGCACCAGGCCGCTGATCAGCCAGAGAACGACCGCGCGTGATGGAGGAACGGGACCGGTGCGCGCCACGCGGCGAAAGTACCGGGCGCTCGTGCGATCAGAGCCGCACGATCTGCGAGAGCAGTTCGATCAGGCCGGGTATCAGCAGCTCGGGCAGCGAGGCGGCCACCTCTTCGCTCTCCTTCTTCACCGGCTCGCCCGCGGGGGGCGCGTCGCCTTTCACCTGCCGGGTGATGCTGACGGCCAGCACCTTGTACGCCCCGCCATGGATCGCCTGCACCGCATCGATCATCTGCTGGTCGGTCACCTGGCTTCCATCATAGGTGACGATCGCGTGATCGGCCTCCTCCCCTTCCTTGAATTCGACGATCGCCCCGCTCACCCCGGGCAGGCCGGCCAGGGCCTTCCTGACGGCGTTGCCGCACATCATCTCGCAACTCATGCCGTCGATCTTCAGGTCGGCATGGGTCACCGGATCGCCGGTGGTGATCACCTCCTGCGTCACCGTGCGGACGATCCCCGCGACATCCGCTTCGCCGGTCCCGATCTGTTGTGTGCAAGCCAGCGCGATCAGCGGGATCGCGAGCAACAGGTTCCTGAGGGTTCTCATGGCGGGGGGCGTTCGATGCTGTGACGCTTGGACCAACGAATGAGTTACAAATGTAGTGTTCGCCCACCGCGGATATTTTGGTCCCGTGACCGAACGTGGGACGACCGCAAGCGCGGGAAGCTGGACGGCATGGATGCTTCTGGCGGTGCTGGCTGTGATCTGGGGCAGTTCGTTCATCCTGATGAAGTGGAGCCTGTTCGACAACGGCCGCCCGGTGCTCGGCCCCTGGCAGGTGGCCTCGGCGCGCCTTGCCATCGCCTGGCTCATCCTCGTGCCGTCGATGCTCAGGCATGCCGGGCTGCTCCCGGCCCATTGGAAGGCGCTGCTGGTGAGCGGCCTGTTCGGCAACGGCCTTCCGGCCATCCTGTTCACCACCGCGCAAAGCAGGATCGGCAGCGCGCTGGCGGGCATGATCAACGCGCTCTCACCGCTCTTCGTGCTGGTCATCGGAGCGCTTTTCTTCAGCGTGCGCACCCGCGGGGTGCATCTGGCCGGCGTGCTGCTGGGGCTGGCCGGGGCGGCCGGCCTGATCCTGGTGGGCCGCCAAGTGGATGGCGCGCCGGTGGCTTTTGCCGGCAGCGCCGTCCTGGCGACCCTGTGCTATGGGATCAGCGCCAACGTGGTCAAGACGCATCTTCCGGGGCTGCCTCCAGCGGGGATCTCCGCCCTGGCGCTCACGTTCGTGGGACCACCGGCCCTGGTGCTGGTCTTCGCCACCGGGTTGCCGGCCACCCTCCGGCAGGATCCAGCCGCATGGCGGGCCCTGGGGTTCGTGGCCCTGCTGGCGGCATTGGGCACTTCGCTCGCACTGATATTGTGGAACCGGCTGATCCAGCTCACCTCGGCGCTGGCCGCCGCCACCGTCACCTACCTGATGCCCGTGGTGGCCATCGGCTGGGGCGTGTTCGACGGTGAACGCATCACCTGGGGGCACCTGGGCATGGTATCGGCCGTGCTGGCCGGCGTGCTTCTGGTGAACCTGGCCGATCGCCGCTGACCGCGCCCGATGTTCATCGAATGGCGCTGAACCCGGCCCGGTGTGCGGCCGTAACAGGGCATCTTTGACCCATGTACCTCGGAAAAAAAGTCGTGGTGGTGCTGCCGGCTTACAACGCCGCCCAGACCCTTGAACCCACCTACCGTGAGATCCCCTTCGACATCGTGGACCATGTGGTGCTGGTGGACGATCGAAGCAAGGACGACACCGTGCGGGTGGCCGAGCACCTGGGGATCCGTCACATCGTGGTGCATGAGCACAACCGCGGCTACGGCGGCAATCAGAAAAGCTGCTACGACAAGGCACTGTCCCTGGACGCCGACATCGTGGTGATGCTCCACCCCGACTACCAGTACACCCCCAAGCTGCTCACCAGCATGATCGCGCTGATCGGCAATGGCGTGTACCCGGTGGTGTTCGGTTCGCGCATCCTGGGCAAGGGGGCGCTGCGCGGTGGCATGCCCATGTACAAGTACGTCTTCAACCGGATGCTCACCGCCACGCAGAATCTCCTCATGGGGCAGAAGCTCAGCGAGTACCACACGGGCTACCGCGCCTACTCGGCCGAGGTGCTGCGGTCGGTGGATTACCACCGGTGCTCGGACGATTTCGTGTTCGACAACCAGATCGTGGCGCAGATCTTCCATCGCGGCTTTGAGGTGGCGGAGATCACCTGCCCGACCAAATATTTCAAGGAGGCCAGTTCCATCAACTTCAGCCGCAGCGTCACCTACGGTCTGGGCGTGCTGAACGTGAGCCTTCGCTATTTCCTGGCACGTACCGGGATCATGGCCTGGGACCTGGTGCGGGAGCGCAGGACCGGGCAACCGGCGCGCGCGGCCGGCACCCTTCGGTGAACGCCAGGTGATCGCACCCTCCTGGCCGGAGCCGGGCAGCTACATTTGATCGTGCCCGGCTTCATCGGTTTGCTTCGACCCTCCCATTGATGCGCTCGCGATGAAAGAACGCCGCGCAGAGCTGTTCTTCGTGCTGGCGGCCCTGCTGCTGTTCGTTCCCGGCCTCGGATCGGTGCATCTCTTCGACTGGGACGAGATCAATTTCGCGGAGATCGCGCGGGAGATGATCGCCACGGGCGACTACGTCCGCCCGCAGATCAACTACGAGCCCTTCTGGGAAAAACCCCCGCTGTTCGCCTGGCTGCAGGCGGGGTCCATGCATCTGCTCGGCGTGAACGAGTTCGCCGCGCGGCTGCCCAACGCCGTGTGCGGCGCGATCACCCTGCTGGTGCTGTTCCGCATCGGTTCGCGCTTGCGCGGCCGCATGTTCGGCGCGCTCTGGGTGCTGGCCTACCTGGGGTCGGTCCTGCCGCACCTGTACTTCCGCTCGGGCATCATCGATCCGTGGTTCAACCTGTTCATCTTCCTCGGCCTGCATGCCTTCATCCTGATGTGCTGGGACCGGGAGGCCCCTTCGAGGCGGGCGGTGATCACCGCCACGCTCAGCGGCCTGTTCCTGGGCCTGGCCACGCTGACCAAGGGCCCGGCGGCGCTCCTGATCGTCGGTCTCACGGCCGTCGCGTATTGGGTCATGCAGCGGTTCAGGCTCTTCTTCCGCGTCGGTCATCTGATCACGGTGGCCGCGATCATGCTGCTGGTCTGCTTCGCGTGGTTCGGCATGGACTGGCTGAAGAACGGGCCATGGTTCACCAGGACCTTCGTCACCTACCAGTACCGCCTCTTCAGCACGCCGGACGCCGGGCATGGCGGCTTCCCCGGCTATCATGTCGTGGTGCTGCTGGTGGGCTGCTTCCCCGCTTCGCTCTTCGCGATCCAGGAGATGCTGCGACCCACCAAGGGCGATGCGGGCCAGAACGACCACCGCCGATGGATGCTGATCCTCTTCTGGGTGGTGCTGATCTTGTTCTCGATCGTGAAGAGCAAGATCGTCCACTACAGCAGCATGTGCTACTTCCCCCTCACCTACCTGGCGGCGCTGCAACTGGAGAAACTCTGGTACGCGCATGCACCGCCTGCGCGCTGGCTGGGGACCTCGATCGGCATCGTGGGCTCCCTTTTCGCGCTGGCCACCCTGGCCCTGCCCCTTGTGATGCGTGATCCCGAAGCGATCAAGCCCCTGTTCGCGAAAGATCCCTTCGCCCAGGCGAACCTGGACGCCGAGGAGCATTGGAGCGGATGGGAAATGCTGGCCGGTGCATGGATGGTGGCGGTGCTCGCCGCCGGGCATGTGTTCTTCCGCGCACGCGCCTACCCGAAGGGGATCCTGGCGCTCTTCGGCGGTACGGCGCTGTTCGTGACCCTCACCCTGTTCTTCTTCATCCGGAAGATCGAAGGCTACTCGCAACGCGCCGCGATCGAGTTCTTCGAGCAACGGCGGGGCGAACGCTGTTACGTGACCACCATAGGCTACCGCAGCTATGCGCACCTGTTCTATGCGCGCAAGCCGCCGGTGAACGATCCCCGGGCACATGACCAGCAATGGCTGCTGCATGGCGACATCGACCGGCCGGTGTATGCCGTGAGCAAGGTCACCTCGGTTGACGAGGTCAGGACGTTGGGCACCTTCCGCGAGATCGGCCGCCGGAACGGCTTCGTGTTCTTCAAAAGGGAACCATGAGCGAACAGGACCTCAGTTGGATCCTCACCCACCTCGGCGAGGAGCGTGCCGACCTGGAAGGCGCGGTTTCGCCGCCCATTTTCCAGTCGAGCAACTTCGCCTACCCCACCGTGGCCGCGATGCGCGAGGTGGTGGGCGCGGAGTTCGACCGGCCGTTGTACACCCGGGGCCACAACCCCACGGTGGCCGTGTTGCGCAAGAAGCTGGCCGCGTTGGAGCACGCCGAGGATGCGCTCGTGTTCAGCAGCGGCAGCGGGGCCATCGCCGCGGCGGTGATCGGCTTCTTGAAGGCCGGCGATCACGTGGTGTGCGTGCAGAAACCGTACAGCTGGACGCGGAAGCTGTTCGATGAGCTCCTGGCGCGCTTCAGCGTGGAGACCACCTTCGTCGATGGCACCGATCCGGAGAACTTCCGGAGCGCCTGCAGGCCCAACACGTCGCTCTTCGTCCTGGAAAGTCCCAACTCCCTCACGTTCGAGCTGCAGGACCTGGCCGCCGTGGCCGCGATCGCGAAGGAACGCGGCATCACCACGCTTTGCGACAACAGCTATGCAAGCCCGCTCTTCCAGAACCCGCTGGACCTGGGCATCGACCTGGTGGCCCACACCGGCACGAAATACCTCAACGGCCACAGCGACGTGGTCTGCGGGGTGGTCTGTGGAAGTCGCGTCCGGATACGACAGATCATGAGCAAGGAGTTCATGACCCTTGGGGCCGTGCCTTCGGCGATCGATGCCTGGCTCTTCATGCGCGGGCTGCGCACGCTGGAGCTGAGGATGCACCGCAGCGCCGACAGCGCGGAAGTCGTCGCACACTTCCTTGAAAAGCACCCCAAGGTGATGCGTGTCCACTGGCCGGGGCTGGAAAGCCACCCGCAACATGCGCTCGCGAAAAAGCAGATGCGGCGCTGCGCCGGTCTGATGACCATCGAGGTGAAGGCACAGGACGTAGCGGCCGTGGAGCGCTTCTGCGACTCGCTCAAACGCTTCCTGATGGCCGTGAGCTGGGGTGGTTTTGAATCGCTCCAATTCCCCGTGTGTGCATTGAAGGGGCCGAGCGGCTACTACACCGACCTGCCCTGGAGCATGGTGCGGATGTACATCGGCATCGAAGAACCCCGGGGGTTGATCGCGGATCTGGAGCAGGCATTGGATCAATTGTGAAGCTTGCAAACCAGCTTGCTGGTTTACTGGTTTGCTGGCTAACCAGCTACCTTGGTGGCATGAAAGTGACCCTGGACATCACCCCCGATCTCTTCCGGGACCTGAAGGTGAAGGCGGCTCGCGAAGGCCGGAAGCTCAAGGATCTGATCAATGCGCTGTTGCGGGATGGCCTGCATGAGCGACCGAATAGGATCCCGAAAAAAAAACGCAGCCCATTTCCCGTCCTGAAAGGCGGTCATCCGGCGGCGCCCGGGAAAGAGATCACTCCCGAACGGCTGGCGCAGATCCTCTACGGCTCAGGTGATCTCTGATCATGCGCTCGCTTCCGGACACGAACGTATGGCTGGCCTTGATGGAACCCAACCACGTCCATCACCCTGCCGTTGTGGCTTGGATGTCGGTCATGGAATTGGAGAATTCGGTCGCGTTCTGCCGTGCCACTCAGATGGGATTCATGCGTCTGTTGACGACGGCCGCGGTTTTGGCGCCCTACCGCGAACGCGTCCCTTCGAATGCCATGGCCTGGAGCCTGTTCACCGACCTGCTCGCGGATGACCGTGTTCTTTTCGCCCCTGAACCCGCCGGCCTTGACCCGCGGTGGAAAGGCTTTTCTGAAATACGCACGGCATCGCCCAAGCTCTGGATGGACGCCTACCTCGCAGCCTTCGCCATCAGCGGCGGATATCAACTGGTGACCACCGACAAGGCCTTCAAACAGTTCGCGGGGCTGGACATGCTGCTGCTGGGCTAACCTCAGTACGTCGGATACAGCCCCTGCGGTGGTGTGGTCACGGAACACAGCATGTTGACGGTCATGATGAGCAGTGGCGATGCCGAAGCTGTTGCAGGGTCAACATATGCTCCGAACGGATGCGATGCTCGATCCTTCGCCGATCTGGAGCATGCCGTTGATGTCCCCTTGGAATACATCGACCCGGACGTAAGCGTCCGGGCCGATGACAAGCGCCGCGTCGACCCTCAGAACATCGCGCGCAGCGATACGACGAAATTCCTTCCCGGACCGCTGATGCCGCTGGCGAACACCCTGTAGTTGCTGTCGATGAGGTTCTCCAGGGCGGCGGTGAGGTTGAGGGCCTTGGTGAACGCGTACGACGCGCGGACATTGAGGGTGTACCACGCGGGCATGCCCTTCTCCGTCGCGGAGCCCAGGTTGTCCTCGCCGAACGCGTTGTAGTCGCGCAGGCGCTTCCAGCCATTGTACACGGCCGACACTTCGGCGCGCAGCTTCTTCACGTGAAGTTCCAGGCCCGTGCGGCCGAATACCGGCGGGATATGGTCCAGCGGGTAATCGGTTGTATCGGTTCTGATCCGGCCGTAGGTGTAGGTGAGCGAACTGCGCAGGGTGAACCGTTCCGAAAGGTCGGCGATGAAGGTTCCGCCGCCGCCATAGATGTAGGCTTCGGCCGCGTTGGTCAGCGCGGTCACCTGGCTCATGGTGCCATCGTACTCGATCGAGTCCTGGCCGTTCACCTGGTAGTCGCCGACGGTAAGCGCATTGGTGTAGAGCGTGTAAAAGGCATTGCCCTCCAGGGTCACCGTCCGGTCGATGGTCTTGCTCAGGCCCGTTTCGAAGTTGGTGGTGTGTTCGGGTTCCAGGTCGGGGTTGGGCACGATCACCATCCCCGGCTGGCTGTCGTAGACCTTGCCCATGTCGTCCACGTTGGGCGCGCGGAAGCCGGTGCTGGCCAGCGCGCTGAAGCGCCAGTCGCGGCCGGGCATGAACATGGCCCCGGCCCTCCAGCTCACCGCCGCGTTGCTCTGGGTGTGCGTGCCGTTGAGGAACTGGAAGTCGGTGGTGTCGTCGAAGGTGGCTTCCAGCCCCACCTGCGTGAAGCGCAGACCCTCGCTGATCACCCATTTCCCGCTCACCTCCATGGTGTGCGAGACATAGGCGGCGATGCTGCTCATGGTGGAACCGCCGCCGGGATAGCGCGTGGTGCGGTAGGTGATCTCGCCGGTCTCGATGTCTTCGCGATGCGCCTTGCTCTCCACGTTGTTGAAGGTGTACTCCGCGCCATAGCGCAGCTCATGCTTCCCCGCCCGCTTTTCCAGGTCGGCGTTGAAGCCGAACACGCCCACGTTCTCGATGTTGTGCCCGAGGCGGCTGGACCCGAAGCCGCGGCTGTGCCGGCTCTGCTCGACGGACTGGTAACTGGGCGTGAAGCGCGCCGTGGTGAAGGCGCCCCTTTCCCGAGTCAGTTCCAGCGTGTAGGCCGCCAGCAGCCGCTGTTGCGGACCGTAGTAGTACTCGGCGTAGTCGGGAACGATCCCCAGGCTGTCGTCCTCCTCGTAGCGGGTGAGCCGGTCGTAGCGGGGCACGTCGCTGCTGGTGCTGAGCTGGAAATTGAGCTGGTGGATCGTGTGCTCCCCCGTCCTCAGCCTCAGTTTTTCCATCACGTCCAGTTGCTGGTATGCGGTGCCGACCTGCACGTTGCTGTCGTCGTTCTCCTTCACCACGTCCTCCCCGTTCTCGCGCTCCACGTAGAACGGCCGGCGGCCGAGATCCTCGTAGAACGGGTCGCGCGTGCTTCCCTGCCGCAGATCACCGAAGTCGCTGGCGGTGATGCTGGTGTAGCTCGCCAGTTCCGGACCGGCCAGTTCGAGCCCCAGGTGGGCGGTTTTTTCCATCATCGCCGTGCCGTACCGAGCGAAGGCATCGCCGCCCGCGGAGAAGCCCTTGGGTGAGAACCGCGGGGTGCGGCTGACCATGTGGACGACCCCGCCGAGGGCATCGCTGCCGTACATCACCGAGCCGGGCCCGCTGATCACCTCCACGCGTTCGAGCAGGTTCTGGTCGAAGGTGATGATGTCCTGCAGGTGACCGGCGCGGTAGATGGCGTTGTTCATCCGCACCCCGTCCATCACCAGCAGGATCCTGCTGGCCTCGAAGCCGCGGATGACGGGACTGCCGCCGCCGAGCTGGCTTTTCTGCACGAAAACGGTCCCGCTGTTCTGCAGCAGTTCCGCCGTGGTGGGTTGGGCGAGAAACTCGATGTCCCGCGCCTTGATCACGTCGATGTGCTCGGGCACGTCGCGTTTCTTCTCCAGGGTGCGGCTCGCGCTGAGCACGAATTCGTCGAGCGTGTATGCACGGGCCGTCAGATGGAGCGTGCCCGCGGCCAGCAGGTCCCGGTGGGAAAGGACCAGCGTCTGGTAGCTCACGTGCTGGATGGTGACGACCGCGCTGCCGGCAAGGGCCGAGAGGTCAGCCGTGCCATCGGCCGCCGTGATCACAGACGCCTTGGGATCCTCGCTGGACAAGGTGACGCCCTCGACGGGTCGCAAGGTGGCCTTGTCCACCACGACGAGGAGCGATTGCGCCACGCCTGTGTACATCATACACAGACAGGCGATCAAAAGGGAAAGTCGCATAGCGTTCATCCTATGTTTTCGTTCGTTGATATGCGGGACCATGCGGACGCGACCACGAAGGGGCGCGCCGCCACCGTCCGCCCGCAAGCAGAAGCGATGACCGGCCTGTTCTCAGGGCCGCTGACGTTTCAGCTTCTAGGCGGTGGGTCCTCCAGCGATCGGTGCGCCGGGAGCGTCGTTGCATCCGCATCCGCGCCGTGATCGCGATCGTTCGTGCGCCACGGAGCAGCGATCGCAGGCGATGCCGGAGGCGGGATCTTCCAGAGCGCCAGCATGGCCGCGTTCATCGACCGGCGGTCACCGCGGGCACCCATCGACCGCTCCACCATGTCGTCCAATCCTGCGAACAACCGCGTCTCCTGCACATCGTCGATGCAGGCGAAATGCACCATGCCCGAGCGATCGACGGATCGTTCGACCACGTCGTAATAGCGGTCCTTCCAGCGGAACTCGCGATCGGGCTTCACCCAGTCGAGTGCGGCCGCCTCACTGGCGGAAAAGGTGAAATGCACACGCTCCCCATCGGGCACACCGGCTTTCAAGCGCAGCTTGATCTCTTTTCGCACGCCTGCCAGCCGGATATCGAAGCTGGCCAGGTATCCCCATTGCCAGAGGAAGGCGGCCAGCACGGCCAACCCGGCCATTGGTGCAACGAGCCGGCGCATCGGGTGGCAAGTATAACGGACGGCCCTGGGCCACAGCGGGACGCTTCCCCGTCCAGGGGGCCGGCGCGCGAGGCGTTCAGACGCCGCTGCCCGATCGTGAGCCCCGGCTATTTCTTCCGGAAGAAGACGCGGATGGGCACCCCCGTGAAGGTGAAGTGCTCACGCAGCTTGTTCTCGAGGAACCGGGCATAGCTCTCCTTCACGTACTGGGGCAGGTTCGCGAAGAAGGCGAACGCCGGCACCACGCCGGGCAGCTGATGGACGTACTTGATGTGAACGCTCTTCGACTTCACCACCGGGGGCGGATGGCGCTCGATCTCCGGCAGCATCGCCTCGTTCAGGCGACGCGTGGCGATGCGCTGGTTCCGGTTGGCGTGGACCTGCATGGCCACCTCCATCACCTTGTGGATACGCTGCTTCTCCATCACGCTGGTGAAGACGATCGGCAGGTCGGTGAACGGGGCGGTGCGCGCGCGGATGGCCGCTTCCACCTCCTTCGCCGTCGAGGTCTCCTTCTCGATCAGGTCCCACTTGTTCACCACGATCACGACCCCCTTGCCGTTGCGCACGACCAGGCCGAAGATGTGCAGGTCCTGTTGCTGCATCCCCTCGCGCGCGTCGATCAGCAGCAGGCACACGTCGCTTTCCTCGATGGCGCGCACGCTGCGCAGGGTGCTGTAGAACTCGATGTCCTCCTCCACCTTCGCCTTGCGGCGCAACCCGGCGGTGTCCAGCAGGAGGGCGTCGAAGCCAAAGACCTTGTACCGGCTGTGGACCGTGTCGCGCGTGGTGCCGGCGATGGGCGTGACGATGGTGCGTTCCTCGCCGAGCAGGGCGTTGGCCAGCGAGCTTTTGCCCACGTTGGGGCGGCCCACGATGGCGATCTTCGGCAGGCCGGCATCGGCTTCGGGCTGCATCGACGGTAGGCCGGCGACCACGCGATCGAGCAGCTCGCCCGTGCCAAAACCACTTTGTGCCGAGATGGCGAACAATTCCCCGAAGCCCAGGCCGTAGAACTCCGCCGCGTCGTACTGGCGTTCGCCGGTGTCCACCTTGTTGGCCGCCAATAGCACCGGTTTGCGGGCTTTGCGCAGCAGGCCGGCGATCGCCTCATCGGTGGAAGTGATGCCGCCCTCCACGTCCACGAGGAAGAGGATCAGATCGGCCTCGTCGATGGCCAATCGCACCTGTCGTCGGATCTCCTGCTCGAACACGTCGCCGCTGTTGCTCACGTAGCCGCCGGTGTCGATCACGCTGAACGGGACGCCGTTCCACTCGGCCTTGCCGTAATGGCGGTCGCGCGTGGTGCCAGCGGTGGGATCGGTGATCGCCAGGCGCTGCTCCACCAGGCGGTTGAAGAGCGTGCTCTTGCCCACGTTCGGGCGTCCCACGATGGCGACGATGCTGCCCATGTTCGCTGGTCAATAGCCGTAGCCCTTGAGCTTCCTCCGGTCCTGCCTCCAATCGGGGTCCACTTTCACGGCGAAACGAAGGAACACCTTCCGCCCGAGGAACTTCTCGAGGGCCTTGCGTGCGCCCGTGCCCAAGGTGCGCAGCGAGCGGCCTTCGCGCCCCAGGATGATGGCCTTCTGGCTTTCGCGCATCACGATCACATCCGCCTGGATCCGGACGATGTCCTGCTCCTCTTTGAACTCCGTGACCACCACCTCCGTGCTGTAGGGCAGCTCCTGATGGTAGTGCTCCAGCACCTGTTCGCGGATGATCTCGCTGGTGAAGAAGCGCAGGTCCCGATCGCTCAGGTCGTCCTTGGGGAAATAGGGCGGATGCTCCGGTAGCAAAGCGATCACCTTGTCGCGCAATTCCTTCACATGGAAACCGTGCAACGCGGAGATCGGCAGGACCTCCGCCACGGGAAGCGCGGCCCTCCAGGCTTCCAGCGCGGCGGCCACGGCGGCCTGGTCGCTGGTGTCCACCTTGTTCACCAGCACCAGCACGGGGCACTTCACCTTGCGTGCGCGTTGCACCACCCCCTGTGCGCGATCGGGCCGCAGTGCCGCCTCGGTCATCACCAGCAGCACATCCGCATCGCTCAGCGCCTGATCCACCGCATGCATCATGGCTTCCTGCAACTCGTACTTCGGATCCAGCACGCCGGGCGTATCGCTGAGCACGACCTGGTGATCCTCCCCGTTCAGGATGCCCAGGATGCGGTGGCGGGTGGTCTGCGCCTTGGGGTGGGTGATCACCAGCCGCTCTCCCAGCAGGGCATTGAGCAGGGTGCTCTTCCCCACGTTGGGCGGGCCGATGATGTTCACGAAGCCGGCGCGGTGGGGCATGGAGGGGGTCAACAACGCGAGAGCCCCGTGGTTCCGGGGCTCTCCTTCGTAGCGGGGGTAGGACTCGAACCTACGACCTTCGGGTTATGAGCCCGACGAGCTACCATCTGCTCCACCCCGCAATGGGGCGGCAAATATAGACTTGTCCCGATGAGGTCCACGGGCGGTGTGGATCAGGCTTCCTGGTCCTCGAAAGCCTGCAGCTTTTCAGAAGCCCTTTCCCATTCTTCCATCGCCGCGGCGATCTGCCGGGCGATCTCGCCCAGCCTTGCATAACCCGCCTCCACGACGGCGGCATCCTTTCCCCCGTTCGCCATCGCCGTTTGGGCCGCCTTTTCCTCCCGCTCCAGGTCGGCCATGCGCTGCTCCAGACGCTTCACCTGGCTCTCCAGCCTGCGGCGTTCCTTGCCGCGCTCCTTGCGCTCGTGGTAGTCGCTCTTCGGGCCGGTGGCTTTCGCCGTCGCCCTGGACGAGGCCCCGACGCCGGCCTGCTGAAGCGCCTTGCGTTTCTCGATCAGCTCAAGGATGTCCATGTGCTGGTCCCGGATCCGGTGATCATCCAGTTCCAGAAGGCGGTTGGTTAGGCCGTGGAGGAAGTCGCGGTCGTGGCTCACCAGCAGGAAGGTGCCGTCGTAGTTCTTCAGCGCCTCCTTCAACACGTCCTTGCTCTGGATGTCCAGGTGGTGGGTGGGCTCGTCGAGCAGCAGGAAATTGAGCGGACGCAGCAGCATGCAGCACAGCGCCACGCGTGCGCGCTCGCCGCCGCTGAGCACCTTCACCTTCTTGTCCACGTCATCGCCGCTGAACAGGAAGGCCCCCAGCATCCCGCGGATGCGCGGGCGGTTATCCGGCGAAGCGGCCTGCTCGGCGGTCTCCATCACGGTCATCCCGGGGTCCAGACGATCGGGCGCATCCTGGGCGTAATAACCCACGGTGACACCGTGGCCCAGTTTGATCGACCCCTCGTGCTTCTCCTCGCCCTTGATCATGCGCATGAGCGTGCTCTTGCCGGTGCCGTTGGCGCCGACGAGCGCCAGATGTTCGCCTTTGCCGATGGTGAGCTCCGCGTTGCGGAAGATGACCTTCTGCGCGTATGACTTTCCGACGCCTCGCAGTTCAGCGATGATCTTGCCCGCGTGCGGAGCGGGCGGGAACCGGACGAGCATCTTGCGCAGGTCGATGTCGTCCACCTCGATGCGATCCAGCTTGTCCAGCTTGGTGATCAGGCTCTGGGCGAAGGCGGCCTTGTCCTTCTTCGCTCGGAACTTGTTGATCAGCTCCTGGGTCTTCTCGATATACTTCTCCTGCTCGGCGGCGGCCTTCTGCTGGCGTTCACGCTCCTCCTTGCGCAGTTCCACGTACTGGCTCCAAGGCACCTTGCGGTCGATGAGCTTGCCGTTGAAGACCTCGATCGTTCGGCGCGTCAGGCGGTCAAGAAAGGTCTTGTCGTGGGAGATCAGCACCAGCGCGGCGGGATACGTCTTCAGCAGGTCCTCCAGCCATTGGATCGCGGGCAGGTCCAGGTGGTTGGTGGGCTCATCGAGCAGCAGCAGGTCGGGCTGCATGAGCAGGATGCGCGCCAGTTCAGCGCGCATGCGCCAGCCGCCGCTGAGCTCGCCCAGCGGGCGATCCATGTCGCCACCCACGAAGCCGATGCCCTTGAGCACGGTCTCCACCTGGGCCTCGTGGTCGGCGGCTCCGAGCGCGTTCAGCCGTTCATGGGCATGGGCCAGCATGGTCGCCAGTTCCATCTGTTCGTCGTGGTCGGTGGCATGCTGCAGGTCCCGCTCGATCCGCTCAAGCGATGCCTTGAGCCCTTGCGCCTCCTGAAAGGCCCTTTCCGCGACCTGCCTCGGCGTGAGCGAGAGGTCGTGGTCCATCTGCTGGGGCAGGTAACCCGTGGTCAGCTCGCGCGGACGGCCGATCGAACCACCGTCGTAGGCCTGCTGGCCGGCCAGGATCTTCAGCAGGGTGGTCTTGCCGGCGCCATTGCGGCCGACCAGCCCCACGCGTTCATCGCTGCCAATGAAGAAGGAAACCCCGTCGAACAGTGCGCGGTCCCCGAAGTGCAGGCTGAGATCGGTGGCGGTGAGCATGCTGCGTGTGCGAAAGGGATCCGCCCCGCCATGAAGATCCGGGCGAACGGGCCGCAAAAGTAGAAGCCCCCCGACGTGTCGGGGGGCTTCTTCAGGTCAATGGGTCCGTATCAGAAGTTCCAGAGGTCGTGCTCGAAGTTGAAAAGTTCCTGCTTGATCTCCTCGCTCTCCAGCAGGGCGTCGATGCCGGTCTTGTACTCGTTGATCTGGCGGTCGTACACGTTGCTCACCTTGGTGATGTAACTGTTGAACTGGCGCTTCCAGAAAATGTCCTCGTAGGAACGGCGTTCGGCGTCGTTCTCGCGGTTGAAGGACTCCCAGTTCGCGAACACGTAGCGGCACTCCGGGAAATAGAGCCAGAAGAGGGTCTTGCGTCCGCGCATGGCGCCGGATTCATCCTTGTCGGCGATCATGGGCGCGATGCCGACGATGCGGATGTCGAGCTTGCTGCGCTGTTTGTCGAAGACCCAGTCCTCCTTGATCTTGTACCAGAGCACGTCGCGCGCCTCCACCTTGGTGGGCACCAGCACCTGTTCCATCTCCCCGGTGTCCACGTTCTCCCGGGTGAGCGTGTCCACCCGTTCGAGGATCCCTTGAAGTTCCGAGGCCAGGAGCGGCTTCTTGAACTGGTCCCCGTCGCCCAGGAAATCGTCGTAGGCCGTCAGGGATCCGTCCACCAACAGGCCCTGGCGGATCACGTCGAACAGGCTTTTGCGATCGGTGGTGGGCGCCGTGGGGTAATAGAGCGGGTGATTGATCTTCTCCCGCAGGTCGATGGTGCGCCACACCCGCCTGGTCCACATCACGTCCGCCTCGCGGATGTGCGGATAGGGGACCACGCGCTTGGTCTTGGTGTTCTCCTTGATGTAGGCGCCGTCCAGCACCGTTTGTGCGAACGAACAGGGGGCGATGAACAGGCCCGCCACCGTGGCGGCCGTCGCGATCCGGGATGTTCTGCTCATGGTCGGTGCGTTGGTTCGGGTCGGTGGATCAGGTCACTTTCAATGCCAGGGTCCCGAGGGCACGAACGCTTCCATCGGGTCCTTTCGCCTTGATGCCTTCGATCCAGATCCTCTGGCCTGGTTTTACGCGTTCCAGCAACTGGCGTTGCTCGTCGGTGATCTTGTTGCCCCTCACGGTCTTCTCCTTGGTCTCTCCATTGATCACGCCCACCACGCTGAATTCGATCACCTCGAACTTCAGGTCGAACTCGAAGTCGACCATCTTGGCGATGACGCCCTGGGCGGCCATGATCTCGCTTTTCTTCACGGTGTTGTCTCCCAGGCCCTTGCCGGCGAATTGCGGTTTGGGATCGGGTACGTTCTTCACGCGGAATTCAAGGCCAGGAAGGCTCTTCTTCCTGCCATCGGGCATGGTGACGCTCACGGAAACCATCGACTTGGTGTCCTTGCCCGGTTGTACCGTCCACCCCTGGGCGGCCTTTTTCAGGCTGCCGTTGGTCATGCTGGGTTGGATCTTGTCCGATGAGAACCCAGGCACGGAGATGTCCACGGGATTGTCGATGCCACGATAGAACACGTTCATCTTGGTGGGACTCACCACCAGGTTGGGTTGGGCCACTTCGTACTCGGCAGTGAACATCTGCTTGATGGGCTCGCCACCCACGGGCTTGAAGGTGATGATGCCCTTCCAGGTCTTGGTGCCCACACCCTGTGCGGGCATGCGCAGTTTGGCCTTGCCATCCGCTCCGATGGGCACGTTGATCTTGTTCCCCGTGATCTCCATCTTGGCCGAATCGACCGTTGCGCCCTCGCCGGCCAGTTCCACGATGGGCACGTTCTTGGGGTCGTATGCGGCCATGAACACGTCAGCACGGAACGAATCGCCCACCGTGACGTAATTGGACAGAGGGTTCACCACGGTGGTGAGCGCCGAGAACTTCAGCGATTTTCCCTCCACATCGGCCATCAGGAAGTTCACCGTCTCGTTCTCAGCGTTGCGGACATCGGTCTGCAGCTTGCTCATGATGGTGACGCAGGCGGCCAGGGGAACGTGGTAAAAATTGATGGACTCCCAGTTGGTCATCGGCCCTGTATCGCCGGCTTCCTTGGCCCGTGGGTAATTGAACATGTGGTCCACGTTGGCCGTAAGGGTGGGGTTCTTGTCGCCCACCGAGGCCTTGATCTTCTCGCGGAAAGCCTCAAGCTTCTGGCGCAGATCGGCGGCGGTGAATTCGCCCTCCTTCGGGGATTTGGGTTCTGAACCCACCATCAGGTTGGTGATGATGTCGTAATTGTCCTTCTTGTTCACCAGCTTCAGATTCAGCACGGTGTCCCTTCCCTGGGCGTCCTTGCCGATCACCTTGGTGAGGTCGCCATCGTATTCCGTTTCAGCGATCGCCCGGGCCTTGAGTTGATCGAGGTAGGAAACCAGCGATGCGGCATCGTCCTTGATCCCCTTGGCGGCGGTCCAAGCCGCACCGTACTTGGCCTCGTTCTCACTGGCGTATCCCTCGAAGGTCGTGTACATGTCATCGACCTTTTCCTTCAGCGTGAGCTTGGTGGTTTCCAAGCCATTGTTCACCGTGACGAAGGCGTCCAGGATCTCCTTGGATACGTTCAGCGCGAGGAGCGCCGTCAGCACCAGGTACATCATGTTGATCATCTTCTGTCGCGGGGACAGCTTTCCAGTTGCCATCTTCTACTGCTTGATCTCGTTCGTATCGCGGTTCCCGATGGATGATCACCCCCTCACCTGCATGGCGGCCAGCATGTTGCCGTACACGGTGTTGAGCTTCTGGAGGTTATCGCTCAGATTGGCGATGTTGTCCTTGTACCGCTTGGTGTCGTTCACCGAGCTGTTCAGGTTGCTGAGCAGTTCGCCCATGCCCTCGAACATCTTGTTGGCGGCATCCAGTTTTTCGCGGCTGCTGCGCAACTGCATCTCGTACATCTCGTTCAGCGCGGTGAGGTTCTGGCTCATCTTGCTGAGGCTCTCTCCCGCGCTGCGGCCGGCATCGACGTTCTGCACGAGGCCGGTGAGGCTTTCGCTCGCACGAGCGTAGTTGTCGCTCAGTTCGCTCACCTTGCTGCTGGCGCCCTTGAGGGTGTTGGCGTACTCGTTGGTGGCCGATGCCGCGCCGGTGATGTCGCTCATCTGGCGGGCCTGGTCGCTGAGGCTGCGCATGCCCTGACCCAGGCTGGCGATCAGGTCGGGTTCGATCTTGGCCTGCTCGAGCATGTCGTCCAACTGCTCGGTGATCGATCGCTGATCCTCCTTCTTGAACTCATCGCCCTCGGAGCGCTCCCCGGTGGCCAGTTCGGGATACACCAGGCTCCAGTCGGGATCCTCGTGGGGAGGCTCGAACGCGGAGAAAAAGAAGATGATGGCCTCGGTGCCCAAGCCCAGGATCAGGAAGAAACCGGCCGCCGGCCAGTGCTGGATCTTGAAGAGTGCGCCCAGGATCACGATGGAGGCGCCCCATCCGTACAGCCTGGCCATGAACAGTTTCCATTTCTTGCTACCCGGTTTCATCGTTCGTCCTTGCTTTTGAGGTTGGTTCTGAGGTTGCTGTGCTGGTTGAATGCGTCCGTTGTTCCGACGTAACGGGCGTATGCATTGGTCCGTTCCCCTGGTCTACAGATCTTCTGCGTTCACGGCCTTGCCGCGACCCAGGTAGGTCATCACGCTGCGGAAACCGATGTAACACTTGGCGGTGTCCTGGAACTCGTAGCTGCGGGTCCCCGTCTGCAGGAACCAGCCGATGTCCTTCCACGAGCCGCCGCGGATCACCTTGCGCTTCAGAGAAGGCGGATCGTTGGCCAGGGCGTCGTAACTGTATTCGGGATTGAGGTCGTGGCTGAACTGGTACACGCTCTCGTCGTAGGCGGTGCTGGTCCACTCGCTCACGTTGCCGGCCATGTTGTAAAGGCCATAATCGTTGGGGCTGTAACTGTCCACGGGCACGGTGTGGAATCCGCCGTCATCCACGTAATTCCCGTTCAGCGGTTTGAAGTTGCCGAGGAAACACCCCTGGCGGTTGCGGATATAGGGGCCGCCCCAGGGGTAGGGTGCCTGATCCAGGCCGCCACGGGAGGCATACTCCCATTCCGACTCGGTGGGCAGGCGGAAGCGGTTCACGAACGATTCGCCGATGCTTTGCAGCCAGCTGTTCATCAACTGGGTGCGCCACACATTGAACGCGTTGCATTGCTGCCAGGTGATGCCCACCACCGGATAGTCGTCGTATGCCGGATGCCAGAAATAGTTCTCGGTCATCGGCTCGTTGAAGGAATAGGTGAAGTCATGCACCCAGGCCAGTGTGTCGGGGTAGACGTTGATGACCTCCTTGATGATGAACTTGCTGCGATCGCTGTGACCCTGGATGGCGTTGTTCTGACCCTTCACGTTGGTGTAGCTGAGATCCAGGTCGCGGGTGCTCTTGCGGGCGGCCTCCTTCAGGTCGATCCAGTAGTACTCGAACATCAACTTGCGCGTGTCGATCTCCCGGCGGCGGTAGAAACGCTCGCTTTCACTGAGGAACATGTCGGCCAGGGCCTCCCGCTCCTCTTCGCCCCACCAGTTGATCCGTTCCTGCCAATTGATCACCGGAGGATCGATCTCCTCACCGAATTCGTCCTCGGTGACGATGTACTCCCCGATGTCCTCGTCGCCCAGGATGCGCCGGGCGGTGCTGTCGCGCACATAATAGACGAACTGCCGGTATTCGTTGTTCGTGATCTCCGTCTGGTCGATGTAGAAGGCCTGCACCGAGACGGTCTTGCTGCTGGCCACCTGGGCATAGGGCACGTCCTGATCGCTGGGACCCATGACGTAGCTGCCCATGGGGATGTAGTTCATCCCGTAGGGGTCCACCTGGTACCAGTCGGGCCGGCCGGTGACGCCGATCAACTGCCCCTGACCACCTCCGCCACAGCTCGCCAGCAAGCCGATGGCGCCAAGCAAGTAAATGGGACGACGATCCATGGTTCCTCCGTTTTAGCCGTTCGTTCCTTGCAGGGAAAACCCTCGTGCCGGGTAAGCGGACACTTCAGGTCAGTGTTTCAAACGGCGTTGCAGGTTATCTGGTTTCGCGCGATCACAGGAACCTCACGTTCCGGTAGATCTGCAGGTCTGGTTTCTTTACGATGGTGAAGCAGTAATTGAGCATCACTTCATGGCTGCCACTGCTGTAATTGCTCAGCTCGGACGTGGTCACGTCGTAGCTGTAGCCCAGTTTCAGCGCCCCCTTGCCATTGGGGAACTGGTACTGGTAGCCGATCAACGGGCAGATGGCGTCCTCCGTGCGGTACGAAACGCCCAGCCAGACCATGTTGTTGTAAAGGAAGGTCGCCGTCAGGTCCAACTGGGTGGAGGCCGCGTCGGTCTTGACCAGCGCGCTGGGCTGAAGGATGTACTTCTTGTTGCCGCCGATCGCCCAGTCGTAGCCGGCCATGATGTAGTAATGGCGGACGTTCTTGATGCTCACGTCCTTCAGTTCGGTCTCGGGGAGTTGGGTGCTGCTCAGTCCGGCATAAAAGGTCGGTGAAACGTAATAGAGGCCGGCACCCAGGTCGAACCCGGAATCGCTGGATCCGTTGTCGGGAATGGCGTCATCCTCCGCCACGGGATCCACGGCGTTCCAATCGCTGCCCAAGGAGCGACTGGTGAGCCCCGCGTAAAGACCGATGCCAAAGGTGCCCGCGCCGAGCTTGCGGTGGTAGGCATAGTGCAACCGGCCCACGGTGGTCTTCTCCTGGCCAAGGTTGTCCAGGTAAACGGACAAGCCCGCCCCGCTGCTGATCTTGCTGATGGGCATCTGGAAGTTGAACAGCCCGGTCTTGGGGGCCCCCTCGAAACCCGTCCACTGCTGGCGCATGAGCGCCGTTACGCACATGTTGCCTGCCGTACCGGCGCTGCCGGGGTTCACCGACAGCCGATCGAACATGTACTGGGTGAATTGCGGGTCTTGCTGGGCGAAGGATACGCCTGCCACTCCCGCGCAAAGCGCTGCGGTAATTATCCCCCTCATCGTTGTTCCTGTTCTGTTCCGCCCGGTCCGGGGACACCCCTCGCCGGGACCTCGTTTGGATCCCGGCGCCAATATAGCAATGTTCCTTTTCCACCATCCGGCCCCCGAATGGCAGCCGGTTGGGATCCCGTTCCCGTGGACGGGTCACGAAAGCTTTTGGAACGTCCGCCACCAGCGGTCCGGGACCTCCTCCCGGCATGCCGCCTGATAGTCGCCGTGTGAACAGGGGACCATGTGGTGCCGCTCGAAGCGTGCCTCCTGTTCGGCACGATAGGGGACGTCCATCCACCATCGGTCGCTCACCTTGCTTTTGTAAAAGACCAGTTCCTGCTCATGGCCTTTGATGGGTACGCGGAAGCGGGTGAACCGCTTGCGATCCATCCATGGCAGGTCGTTGGTGCGGCTTCGCCAGCCATCAAGGAAACACCAGATCATCTGGGCGGCAAGCTGGGCGGTCACCCCATCCTGGTCGCGGGAGGGATCCAGTTCATAAAGGGCCAGGGACGAGATCTTTTCGCTCACCCCCGCATAGCGCATCAGCTGGCACACTTCCTCGCCATGGAAGCCGTTCGGGCCCGGGTTGCTGGTCCCTGGCGCGTCGCTCCGGCGGACCGCGCTCATGTCCACGCTGAGGGTATCGGCGTTGCGCAGCACGGGTTCCGCATCGGCGATGCTTTGGCGGACCTCGCCCAGGCGATGCACATCGAAGTAGAGTTTGTCCATCAGTTCGATCCCGGGCTGGTCGATCAGGTAGGTCTGGTAGCCCAGGTTGCTGAAATTGAACAGGTAATTGGGCTGACGGAGCACGATGTGGCTCAGGTACGAAGTGTCCGCCAGTCCCTGGTCGGGCTCGCCGAGGTCGAACCGCGCATCGATGCAGACCAGGTTCGCCGTGCGTTCGAGCTTCTCATAGGCGAGGTATTGGGTGAAAGTGTGTCCCTGCCCTCCGCCCAGCACGATGGGGACGATGTTGCGCCGCATCAGTTCGGCCAGGGTCTCGGCCAGGGCGTGCTGGGTGTCCTGGGCGGTGTTCCCTGGGAGCATGTCGCCCAGGTCGGCGATCTGCATCCTGCCAGGGGGTAGAAAAAGGTGATAGAGCTGGGTGCGGATGGCGTCCGGAGCCTTCACCACCGGTCGAGGCCGGGCATGGCCTGGATCATCGAGCACCCCGAAGACGGCCACCTGCACCCCGTTCAGCTCCGGGAATCCCGCCGTGGTGTGGAAGCGCGTGTTGCCTCCCAGGGCGTGAACGCTCCAATCCGGCTGGTCCCTGGCGTATAACGGCGAAGGCTGGAAGTACAGGCTGGTATCGAGCAGGCGCTGTTCGCTCATCCGTGGTCGTGACCGGCGCAAGTTGCCATGCGCCACATCGGTCCCGAAGTGTGCTTCAACAGGTGTTTCCCCGTCGGGCTGTTGAAAGCCACATTCCGGGAACGCACCCGATCACTGCTTTTTCCGGCGGAAGCCACCTCGCCCACGGCCCTTCTTCGCCGGAGCATCAGCGATCATCTTCTCGCATTCCTCCAGGGTCAATTCCTCCGCCTGCCGGTCTTTGGGAACATTGGCGATCTTTTTCCCGTCCGTGACGTACGGCCCGTAACGCCCTTTGAGGATCTGAAGGTCCGAGCCCTCGAACGCCTTGATCACCCTGGCCGCTTCGGTCTCCTGCTTGGCCCGGATCAGTTCGATGGCCCGCTCCAGGGTCACGCTGTTCAGGTCTTCGTTGCGTGGGATGCTCGCATAGAGCGACTTGAATTTCACATAGGGTCCGAACCGGCCGCGCGCGATCTTGAGCAGCTCGCCTTCGTACTCGCCCAGTTCGCGGATGGCGTTGCCGGACTTTTTCAAGGCCATCAGTTCCAGCGCGCGGGGCAGTTCGATGCTCAGTGGGTCATCTTCGGCCTGGAGGGAGGCGTAGGTGGATCCGATCTTCACATATGGGCCGTAGCGGCCCACGCCAATGATCACCTTCTCCCCTTCGTGCTCGCCCACTTCGCGCGGCAGCTTGAACAGGTCCATGGCCTCCTGGTAGGTGATCGTGCCGATGCTCTGGTCCTTCCGAAGGGAGGCGAAGCGCGGTTTCTCCTCGTCGGTGGCTTCGCCGATCTGCACCATGGGCCCGAAGCGGCCGATCCGTGCGTACACGGTGCGGCCGCTGGCGGGGTCCACGCCCAGCGGTCGCGCGCCGGTGGCCTTGGGCGCTTCCTCCATCGCCTTGGTGATGTCCGCGTGGAAGGGATGGTAGAAGCGCTTGATCATCTCGCGCCAACCCAACCGTCCACCGGCGATCTCATCGAACTCCTCCTCCACCGTGGCGGTGAAGTTCAGATCCACCACCTCGGGAAAATGTTCCACCAGGAAATCGTTCACCACCATGCCGATGTCGGTGGGGAAGAGCTTTTTGCGTTCCGCGCCAACGCGCTCCTCGGCCGTGTTCTCGGTGACCTGTGCATCCTTCAGCGCGAGGATGCGATACGGCCGCATCGATCCCTCACGATCCTCCTTCACCACGTAGCCGCGTTTCTGGATGGTGCCGATCGTCGGTGCATACGTGCTGGGGCGGCCGATGCCCAGTTCCTCCAGCTTCTTCACCAGGCTGGCTTCGGTGAACCTCGGCGCCGGTCGCTCGTAGCGCTGGGTGGCGGTCATCTCCTGCAAGGCGAGCCGATCGCCCTGCCTCAGGTCGGGCAGCAGGCCTTCATCCTCATCGCTGTCCTCTTCATCGCGGCCTTCGAGGTAGACCTTCAGGAAGCCATCGAAGAGGATCACCTCACCCTGGGCGCGGAACATGGGGTC
>CAYMXP010000036.1:0-34213 GCA_964394425.1 uncultured Chryseobacterium sp.
CAGTTGAGAGCATCAGTGGGATGCACGACCCTGAAGGGGTCGCAGCCGTTGGTCAATACTTTCCCCGGACACCAATGATCCCCTATTCATGCCGAAAGATATTGAATGCTTGGTCCCGGTGTTCCAGTGCTTCACGGATGATGATCCCCGCAGCTTTCGCACATTAGCGCACCGGCCATGGCCTCATGGGCACATGGTCGCCTGAGCACATGGCATTCCCTAGCGACCTGGAGATCGCCCAGAAGGCGCACCTGCAACCCATCGCCACCGTGGCCGCGCGCCTGGGCATCGATGCGGACGACATCGAGCTCTACGGCCGCTACAAGGCCAAGCTGCCCCTGAAGCTGATCAACGAGCACAAGGCCTCGATCGGCAATTTGATCCTGGTCACCGCGCTCAGCCCCACGCCTGCGGGCGAAGGCAAGACCACCACCAGCATCGGCCTGAACGAGGGCTTGAACAAACTGGGAAAGAAGAGCATCGTCGTGTTGCGCGAGCCCAGCCTCGGGCCGGTCTTCGGCATGAAGGGCGGCGCGGCCGGTGGCGGCTACGCACAGGTGGTGCCCATGGAGGACATCAACCTGCACTTCACCGGCGACTTCGGCGCGATCGAAAAGGCCAACAACCTGCTCAGCGCGCTGATCGACAACAACCTGCAGAGCCGTACGCGGTCGCTCGGCCTGGACCCACGCACCATCGGCTGGAAGCGCGTGATGGACATGAACGACCGCGCGCTGCGTTCGATCGTGATCGGCCTGGGCGGCACCGGCAACGGCATCCCGCGCGAGGACGGCTTCAACATCACCCCCGCCAGTGAGGTGATGGCCATCCTCTGCCTGGCGCGCGACATCGACGACCTCAAGGGGCGGCTCGCTTCCATCTATGTGGGCCAGACCTTTTCGCGCAAGCCGGTGTACGCGCGTGAGCTGAAGGCCGAAGGCGCGATGGCCTTGTTGCTGAAGGACGCCATCAAGCCCAACCTGGTGCAGACCCTCGAGGGCAATCCCGCGATCCTGCACGGCGGTCCCTTCGCCAACATCGCTCAGGGGGTGAACAGCGTGCTGGCCACCCGCATGGGCCTCAGCCTGGCGGACTATGTGGTGACCGAAGCCGGCTTCGGCGCCGACCTTGGCGCGGAGAAGTTCTTCGACATCAAGTGCCGCGCCGCGGGCCTCTCACCGAAGGTGGCGGTGATCGTGGCCACCCTGCGCGCGCTGCGCTACCACGGCGGAGCGGACATCAAGGAGGTGGCCACGCCCAACGTGGAACGGGTGCGCACCGGACTGGCCAACCTGGGGCGCCACATCGAGAACGTGAGCAAATTCGGCGTGAAGAGCGTGGTGGCGATCAACCATTTCCCCACCGATGCTCCCGAGGAGATCGAGCTGGTGAAGGAGTATTGCGCGAAGAAGAACTGCACGGCGGTGGAGGCGCGGGGTTTCGCCCAGGGCGGCGATGGCATGACGGATCTCGCCGCGGCGGTCCTGAAGGTGATCGAGAGCGGCGCCAGCCACTTCCATCCGCTCTACGAACTGGAGATGGGCATCGAGACCAAGATCGATGTCATCGCCCGCGAGATCTACCGCGCCGATCGCGTGGTGTACGGTGGCGAGGCGCAGACCGCATTGAAGAAGATCGACAAGCTCGGACTGGGCCACCTGCCCATCTGCATGGCCAAGACCCAGTACAGCTTCAGCGACGACCCCAAGGCGCGCAACGCCCCCGAGGGCTTCAAGATCACGGTGAACGACATCGAGATCGCCGCCGGCGCCGGCTTCGTGATCCCCATCCTGGGCACCATGATGCGCATGCCCGGCCTGCCGGAGATCCCCGCCTCCGAGAGCATGGACATCGATGCGCAGGGAAGGATCAGCGGGTTGAGCTGATCACCTGGACGCGAACGCCTTTGGTGATCAACGCAGGGTCACCAACCGTTCCACAAGGACCTCTCCTGTTTCCAGGCTGAGGCGGCACAGGTATGTGGCCGCGGCCAGATCGCTTACATCGAACTCCATCCGGCCTGATCGATCGACCGGGGCGGATCGCAGGCACTGTCCCTGCGTATTGATGAGCATGAATTGGGCATGGTGCGTTCCTGCGGGTAGCTGGAACGCGATCGAGATCATCGAATGCGCGGGATTGGGGAAGATCGTCATGTTCGCGGTCGCCGCGGAGTTGAGGTGACCATCACCGCCGGTGACCAGGGAACCAGGATCGCATGCAAGGCATGGAAGCGACCCTGGCAGAGCATAGAGAGCCGATGGTCCATTGATGACCGACAGCAGCATGTATGTGCCCGTGGAATCGGTGAAGATCGGAGGGGAGGTCGAGAATTCATCCATCCCGTTCACGCCCCCTGCGGAGTGCAACGTGTCTTCCAGGAGAATGGTCCCATCCATGCGCATGACGCGAACGCCATTGACCATGCCGCCGGTCTTCTGGATCGGTTGCAGGAATTCAATGCTGGTCGGATCGGTATCGAAGGTCGCTTCGGTGATATAGGTCGGCACGGAAGTGTAATAGAACAAAGGGGGAGGTGGAGGAAAGATCACCGAAGCGAATGGGCTCAGGTCGGTATTGTACAGAACGAACCCGGTGTCACTGCGGTCGATCAGCTTGGGTCCGGATAGGTCGAGCGAAAGGATGACTTCCAGACGCTCAGCATGTGTATCGACCAGGGTGATCTGTGCCATGGCGGTGATCGTGGTCAGGAGACCGAAGACTCCAAGGAGCGGGCGCGGGTTCATGGGCGGTAGGTTCTTCTCAAAGCTAACCACATCCATGTACGCGCCTGGGCTGCAGGAGACCCCCGCTTCCGCATGCATGGAGATCGATGCGCAGGGGAGGATCGGGGGGTTGATTTGAGGGAGAACTGGCCTTTCCATAGTTTCATCGGCCGTGGGTGTTCAGCCTATCCCATATCGCATCCGCATCGGGGTAACAGGCCACCGGCTGGACCTTCCCGATGTTGCATCCCTGAGCGCGGCCGTCGCTAAGGCCATTGGCTGGGACCAATGGACCGGGGATCGCCGGGTGCTTTCGTCACCCTTGTTCACATTGATCAGCGAGGACCAGCGAAGGCGGATGCGGCGCCTGCGGCACACTGACCTGCGACTGTCGATCCTCACCTCCCTCGCCGAGGGAGCCGATCGGATCGTGGCCGACGTGGTGAACGCAACACCGGATGCGATCACCGAGGTGATCCTTCCCATGCCACAGGAAGACTACGAGCGGACCTTCGGGAGCTCCGCCGCCGTGGAGGAGTTCCGGTCCATGCTTTCGCGCGATCCGGCTCCGACGATCCCAAGAGCGGTTCCAGCCTCGGCCGAAGAGCGCCATAAAGCGTACCTGGAGGCTGGCCGTCGCGTGGTGGATCGCTGCGACGTGCTGATCGCCATCTGGAACGGCGTGGAGAAGAAAGGCGCGGGCGGCACCAGCGATGTGATCGCTTATGCCTGTGGCACGGATCAGGCGTCCTCCGGTGGGAACAGCGTCGCGGAACCGCGCAAGCCGGTGATCATCCTTCGCACGGACAGGTCGCTGGAGGTGGAGATGCGCGCGAACAGCGGGCTGTACCTTCCCGGCATGGGCGAGTTCGAGCGCATCAATAGTGCGCTCGCATCGGGAATGGTCACCGCACATCGGAGCAAGGCACGGCTCGACAAGCTGCTCGGTGAAGATCCTCCGGATGCCACATCAGTTTTCGGAGGCGCGGTCGCCGTGATCAGAGAACGGCTCGTGCCGCTCGACCTGGTGGTCGAGGGGATCGCCACGGCGTGCAAACGCGACCACGAAAGGCGCGGTACCTGGACCTACGCCATGGCCGCCATGGCCGTGCTGTTCGTGGCCATCGGCTGGGCGTTCGAGCCGGTGCGTTTGGCAGCCTTCTCGCTGGAGGCGATCATGCTCCTCACCATCCTGGGCGTGATCCTGTTCGCGCGAACACGGGCCACGCACGGGCGCTGGTTGCAGTACCGCTTCCTGGCGGAGCGATGCCGCGTGGCCGTGTACTTCGAGCTGCTCCGGATCCCTCCAAGCGTGACCCGGCCCTTCGACCAGATCTCGGCACGCACCGATGACGCTTGGGTCGTGCGCATCTTCGAGGAGGTGCGACGGGCCATTCGAGCGGATCATGATGACCTCCCCCGGCGCGACCCGGCATGGTTGGACCGGGCGAAGTCGCTGATCATCGTTCCGCTGATCGGGGGGCAGATGGCCTACCATGCGAAGCGGCTGAGGAAATTCGATGCTCGGATGAAGAGGTTCCGCCGCTTGCTCCTGGCCAGTTTCATCCTGGCGGTCGCGGTGGCACTGGCGCATCTCGCGATGGTGATCCACGACCCGGGCGTGGATCACGGGTCCATCGGGGACGTGCTGGTGATCGCCTCCATCATGCTGCCCGTCGCGGGTGGCTCCATCGAAGGGATCCGCGCGCAGCGTGAATACGAGCGACAGGCCGGCGTGAGCGACCGAATGGTGATGGAACTCGGCCGCCTGCGATCGAAGATGCACGTCGTGACGAGGGAGGATCAGTTGGCGGTGGTCGCGCAGGAGGTGGACCGGTGCCTGATGCGGGAGAACGCCGAATGGCTGGCGCTGATGATCCATACCGATCTCGACCTGAAGGCATGAAGCGCGTTCACCTCATCGGCGCGGCCGCGCGCCACATGGTGCTGGTGCGTTCCGCCACCGGAGGCATCACCGAGCTAAGCACCGGCTCCGGTGTGTGGCTCGTGAAGGAGTTGCTGGACCGATCGAGACTCAAGCGGCCGGCGCGGAAAGGTGTCACGTTGGGATCGCGCTGCGAGGTATATCGCACGGGAGGGGGATCCGTTTTCCTCGGCGAAGAGCTGGAAGGCGTCATTGTACTGAAGCAGGAGCTTGGCGTTCGTGCAGCGCCGCCCCGGGAGCGGGTCCATGGACCTATTGCCCCTTCAAGGTCCGATCTGCTGGTGGTGCATGGCGGACAACCATCCAGGATCGGCCGTGCCGTGCTCATGGCTGCGGCGCGACGTGCCGGCCCCGATCGTTGGATGCTGATGAACGCGGCGGATCCCGCATTTCTCGGCGGGCTTCCTCATGCCGGCGCCGATCATCGCATCCTGGTGATCACGGCGGACGCATTGAGGGCATCGGGGGCACCCATCGGGAAGGGTCGCTCATGGGACGAGAGCTTCATCCATCTGATCGCCCACTTCCACGGCGATGGAGAGCGGCTCCTGCACGTCGCCCATCATGTGCTCGTGCGCTATGGAAGCAATGGGCTGGTATGTGCGAGCCGTGGGAAGGAGCGCACCCGGTTCACCGCCTATTTTGTGCCGCCGGAGATCGAGTCCGACCGGTCACCAGTGGAGGTCTTCGGGCAGGAGGAGGTATTCCTGGCGCGTCTCATCATGGAACTGTTACGACCCGCTTCGCGTGTCCGGGAACGGGGACCGATCGATCTTGCATCACGCCTTCAGTTCGCCGCAAGGGAGGCCTTGCGATCGGTGCATCGACAACAGGCATTGGGTTGGCGAGCTGATGGTGATCACGTTGTAGCGCCCGCCGATGCGTTCGCTTACAACGAGGAGCCGCACGACCCGATCGCGGGTGCGGACATCACCGATCTGGTGGAACATGGTTCATTGCTTCGCATGGCCACGCACGGTAGCACGTCAACGCTGCTGGCCTGGGCGATCGAGCACGTGCGCAACGGCGCGAACGGGCTGCTTGGCGCCACTCCCGTGGTGGCGTTCGGCGGGCTGGTCTCGGTCGACCGCGATGAGATCGAACAGTACCGGTCGATCCGCGACAACGTCCTCCGCTACGTGGCGCGGCCCGGGGAGAAGCCGATGTCCCTGGGCGTATTCGGACCGCCGGGCTCGGGCAAGACCTTCGGCGTGGAACAGATCAAAGACGCGCTAGGCGATGCGATCACATGGGTTCCCATCGATTTCAGCGGCCTCACCAACGCCGGGGAGTTGGCCAAGGAATTCCGGGCGATGCGCGACGAGAACCTCAAAGGGCGCATTCCCTTCGTGCTCTTCGATGAGTTCGATGCGACGCTGGAAGGCGTGCCCTACGGCTGGTTACAGCACTTCCTGCGTCCGGTGGAGAACGGTGTGTTCCGCGCCGACGCGGCCGATCATCCCGTGGGTCGCGGCATCTTCGTTTTCACCGGCGGCACCTGTCACAGCTTCGCCGAGTTCCGCGCGAAGAGCCGGGGCGGTGAGCCGCCGGATGCCGCCGCTGAACTGCTCGCGCGGGAGCGCAAGATGCCCGACATGGCGCGCCGGCTGCTGGACCACATCGACGTGAAGGGCATCTCCGCCGTGCCGGGCGAACCGGAGCATCTCTTCCTTGTCCGACGAGCCATCGTGTTGCGCAATCAACTGCTCGCACGGATGCGGAAGGACCCGTCCGCGAGCATCGATGTCGACCAGCGCCTGCTCGTTGCCCTGCTCACGCTTCAGAAGTACCACAACGGCACCAGCAGCATGTGCAAGCTGTTGGCCCGGCTGCGGCCTTCGCGCGAGGGGCGGATCCTCAGCACCTCACTGCCGCACGTGGATGAACTGGAAGCCTTCCTGGAACCGAATGCATTGAAAAGGATCATGAACAGGAGCCATCGCCTGCAACATGCCATCGAACCTCTTGCCCGGCTCATCCACGAGAACTGGCGCGCAACGCTGGCGTCGGGCGTGAAGAAGGAGGCGAACATTCCCTGGGAGAACCTTCCCGAGCACTATCGCGACAGCAATCGGATGCAGGCCCATGATATGGTGCGCAAGCTGGAAGCGATGGGTTATCGCTGGGAACAGGGCCCCTTGCCCGGGCCGATCGTGGTCTTCAGCGATGAGCAGGTGGAGGTGATGGCGCGGATGGAGCATGACCGTTGGGTGAAGGAGAAACTTGCTTCGGGCTGGACCCACGGCCCGCGACGCAACGACCGCCTGCGCATCCACCCCTTGCTCGTCCCCTATGATGAACTCAGCGAGAATGACAAGGACCTGGACCGCGACCCGGTGCGCAAGATCCCGGGGTTCCTGGCGAAGGTGGGTTTTGCCGTGATTAAGAAGGGGGAATGATCGGCCCTCGCGGCAAGTGCCCCGAAGCAGCAAGGTTCGCATGACGTGCTTCGACCTGCCTTGCGTGCCAGGCTCCACCCACCAGGGAACGATCCTATTACCTTGGCAGGGCAAATGGCCGTCTCCTGGTTCAAAGACTATTTCCAGCGCCCCAAGAAAAAGGAAGGGGATGACACCGTCTATCCGACCACTCCGGGCATGGCCGCCGAACCCGCCCAGGCAATCCCTTCTGGATCAACGTCGAATCACGGTCCCGGCCCTGCCTGGCCGGATGCGCTGAAGCGTGATCCCGTGCATGTGGATCTCTCGCAGGCCCTGAACGATCAAGGAACGGAAGCGCTTTGGAGCGCCGCCCCCAAAGGGATCATTCCGCCTTTGCCATCCGTTTCGGCAAAGCGGGTGCAGATGTTCGATGGTACCACGATCAAGGATCTCCTTGAGCGGTTGGGTAGGATCTCACTTGAGGATCTGGAGCACATCCCCCCACCTCCAAGTGACAAGTCGGTCACGAACTTCTGAGCCTCATTAGGCTCGAACTTGGTGACACGCGGCGTCATGGAACTCCGGATGCCGTCGAATTTCCATCAGGCCGGTTGGTCAGCCATTAAGCCCTGGTCGTACTACCGCGCGATTCCCGGCGCTTGATCATGCTTCATTCTACGGCACGACGTCGCGAGCGCGTGACCGGGCTTGATCGCATCGAACAGTTCAATGGCCCTATCGCATGCCATGTCGGCTTCCAGCACCTGGCCGGCCTGGTAAAGCAGGCGTGCGAGGCCCATGTGCGCCTTCGCCTTCAAATGGGTGATCGGGCATTCGTGCGCGGTCAATTTTCCGATCAGCTCCTTGACCCCGGCGGCATTGCTTTTTCGCAGCGCCAGTTCAAGTCTGATCTCCAGCGAGAGCGGATGTGTGGCGCCCATGTCCTGTTCTAAGGCCATGAGCTGCTGTTCGATCCCATCCAGAGCCTCATCATCCGTTCCGGCCAGTTGCATCCATGCGTCAGCCAGCATGGAGAGGTAGTGCTTCTCGCCCAGCAGGTTGCCGGCGGATGAGCGGGCCTGGGCGAAAAGTCCGATGGCGTCTGGCAGGCCGTGATCATGGCGCATTCTGCCATGAGAGATGCCCACTTCGATCTTCTCGCGTTCGATGGGCCGCAGGGAGGTGTGGCAGGCGTTGTAGTGTTCCATCGCCCGGGCGAAGGTGAGGTCCGAACCGGCGGCATCGCCTTCGATGTGCTGCAGGATGGCAAGCAGCTCCAGTCCGCGTGCTCTGTTCCAGTGGATCGCTTCGGGAGCATGGCGGTCGTCGATGGTCTTGATCGCCTGCCCCAGGTCATTGCGGGCTTGTGGGTATTGGCCGGCGGGCAGCAGGATGCTGGCCCGTTTCAGCAGTTCCACGGCGCAGGATTCATGATCGCCACCCTTTGCGTTGCGCACCGTGGCCACCACGAAGTTCATTTCTTCAATGGCGGGGAGCAGTTCTCCTCGATCGCGCAACAGGCTGGCCATGTTGCCGCGAATGTGGGCCTGGAGTTCGATGTCCTCGGTACGCCGCTTTACAGCCATGTTCAAGGCAGCCTGGTATTGTTCCATGGCCCGGTCGAACTGCCCGGCGCTCTTTTGATACAGGCCAACGCTGACGATGGAGTAGATGAGCGTGAGATCATCAGTCGCGGGTTCGGTTGAATTCAGGGCTTCCAGGTAAAGTGCCTGCTGCTCCGCGGCCGCATTGAAATCGCCGAGGCTGTACAGGATCGTGGCCTTCAAGCGGGTCAGCGTGGGCAGGGACCGGAATTGCGGGTACAGTTTCCCTGACTGGATGCGGTCGATGACGGCGATCGAGGCGCGGGCAGTGTCGTGCGACCGGAGATAACCCAGGTAGACCAGCAGCATGGCCGGATCGCCATCGGGCTTGTCACCGGTGTAGATCAGATCGATCAGTTCCTGGAGGACATCCTTGGCCCGATCGTGCGCGGCCAGCTGGTCGAGCATGAAGTAATGGTAAGTGAGCAGCTGGCTCAGGATCCCCTTGGCTTCCAGCTTGCGCCAGAAGCCGATCAGCGGGTCCATGCGGGCCATCATGGCCGCGGCGTTCTTGTTCCTGAAGTGCAGCACAGCGCACTGCAGGTCGATCAACGACCGGAGGAAGAAGCCTTCCTTGGTCCGGGCGAACTCCGATAGGAACGATCTGCCAAGGTCGGCCGGCATGAGCAGGGCGAGCACATGATGAGCCATGTTTTCGGGATGGGCGCAGTAGCGGGCCAGTTCGGCCTGATCCCCGTCAACGATGCCCTGGAGCTTCTTCACCCGTTCGAGTAGGTCATCAAGGCGTGCTATGCTCTTCAAGACCGCCGCCGGCCGTTCATGGTCCGCTCCTAGTACGGAACTGAACAGGTCATGGCTCCTGGTGTAGTGATCCCGGATGTCCTTCAGGGGGTTGATCACCTGTAGGCTCCTGGTGAAGTTGGCCATGTACAGGCCGTGCCGGTGTGCGGCCAGGTTGAAATGCAGTTCTGCCGCGACCGTGCCGGTCTCGGTCCCCGTCCGGTCAAGGAGCTTCAGTCCCTCCTCACAAGCCCGTACTGAGGCTTCGTGATCCCCCATGTTGTCGAGAAGCACGCTGTGATCGTTCAGCAGTTCAGGGATCAACTGCGGATCCGGGGCATCCTTCAGCAGGTCCGCCGCCTTGCGATAGAGCGCGTTCGATCGAGCCCACATGTCCTTTTTCTTCTGTTCATCCTGTTTGCCCGCCTGCCAGAGCAGGGTGGCATGGCGGTAACACCACAAGCCGTGCCTTTGGCCATCTTCTCCATGGTTACTGGAGATCCATTCGCCGGCAAGGGTGAATTCCCTTTCCGAAGCGTCATACTCAGCCAGGTTGCGCAGCGCGATGGCCAGGTTCATGTGCAATTCGCCGGGATCGGTCCCGGGTATTTCCACGCCGTCGTTCATCCCGGAGATCAGCGTCGCGTACAGTGGCCGGCTTTTCTCGAACGCTTCAAGTTTGTCGAGCAGGCGTGCGACCTTCAACATGCGCGCGCAGCGGACCTCCCGGGGCGCATCGGTCCCGTCGGTGTTGAGCAGGGCGTGCATCCGTTCGATCATCGCACTGTTGGCCTCCCTGTCGCTGGTTCCAAAGGCGTACGCATACATCGCGCGTGCGCGGTTGGGATCAGCCAGATCCAGGTGATCGAGCATGCGCTGATCAGTGAGCAAGCGTCCAAGGCCCTCATCGTCCCCGATCGCCATCAGGTGTTCCGGGAGCAGGGCCAGGTGATAATGCTTCGGTATGCGGCCACTTTCCAGATGGCGCTGGCAGTAGGCGATGATCGAACGGTGCCCTTTTCTGGAGGAAATGGAGAAGGCGTGGGCCTCCTTCCGGGCGAGCCAGTCGATCAGGGTGGTGTGGAAGGGAACATAGGAGCCGTTCTCAATGCGGAACAGGTCGGGAAGGGCAGTGATCACCCTGGTCACGTCCACCGGATCGATGTCAAGGATCGCGGCCACGGCGTCCGGACCGAGCGGGCGCAGAGCCGCGCAAAGGACCTCGAGGATCGGTGACGCCCGGTCGAAGGCCGCACGATCTGCGAACGCGCGCTCCAGTTGTAGCTGGAAGTAGGCGTTCATGTCCGCGGGCAATTCGGTGGGGTCGAGATGGCCGGCCTCGATGGCGTTCATCATGCTCACTGCATAGAGGAAATTCCCTTGCGCGCGCTTGCGGATCGCAGCGGTCATTGCCTTTGGATCCTGTACCTGCTGCCTGAAGCGGGTTCCGTTCGAGCGGAATGCCAGGTACCGGTCGATGTCCTCGATGTTTTCCGGGCTGTCGAGCTTCAGGTTGATCACGAAAGGTGAAGGCATCTTAGCCCTTATCTCCGGATCGGGGCGGCAGGTGATCACGAACCGGACATTGCCTGGCAGATCTTGTGCGAGATCGCGGATGTGTTCGGCGATCGGGATGATCCCCTGCGCGTTCCGGCCCTCGTCCAGGGCATCCACGGCGATGATCGTGGAGGTGTTCTCGGAGTAATCCCGGAACGGCAGGACCAGCAGCCGGGTCTTCAGGTCGTTGATGGAATCCGGCAGATCTTGTATGGCCAGGATGGCCTTCCTGTACCAGGAACGATCCACCGCCAGGTGGAAAGCCACCGTTCGTACGAAAAGCTCCGGTGTGGCACGTTCCTGATCTCCGTTCTTGCAGCGGTACCAGGCTTGTGCAATGCCCCTTTTCACAAGGTTCGCCCAGATCGCCGATTTGCCGATCCCCGGGTCGCCCTCCACCAGGATCACCTTCACCCCGCTCCGCTCCACCTGCTCTTCAATGGCGCCCATCACGCTCTCCCGGCCGATGAACGAGGTGACGAGCCGGTCGATCTCATCACTTGGGTCGCTCGGCTTCAGGATGTGTTTCAGGTCGGTGAGCTCGTTGCGTGGATAGTCGTTCGTGCGGATCACATGCATCACGATGTCGATGCCTGCGGTGAGTTGCTTGTCCAGGTCCCAGTTCTGCATCTCGATATGGTGCCGCGTCTTCAATCCGAAGGGCACGCTGCAGTCGTTGATCCGTACGGGTACGATGGATCTGCCCGACTCGTGGGCCGTCTGGAGTTCTTCATTGCAGGGCGAACGTGGGTTCCGCATCGCCCAGGATGACAGGATGGCGATCACCACCTCGCTCGAGCCGATCCCTTTGACGATGACCTCTTTCCATCGATCGCCATAGTTGATCTTGTTGATGTCGCGCCACACCTTGAAGTGTTCCTTCTCCAGGCGGGCGCACAATGCGTTGGTGAAATCGGCCGCATCCTTGCGGCCGTAGCTGACGAAGACCTCTTTGTGAGGGTCCGGTATGTTCGTGGTCATGTTCACATGGTCTTTCATGCCGTACCAGAGGTGAGTTCATTGCGTGGATAGTCATTCGTGCGGATCACATGCATCACGATATCGATGCCTTCGGTGAGCTGCTTGTCCAGGTCCCAGTTCTGCATCTCGAAATGGTGCCGCGTCTTCGATCCGAAGGGCACGCTGCAGTCGTTGATCCGCACGGGCACGATGGATCTGCCAGATTCGAGGGCCGTCTGGATCTCTTCGTTGCATGGAGAATGTGGGTCCCCCATCGCCCAGGATGACAATATGGCGATCACCACGTCGCTCGCACCGATCCTTTCGATGATGACCTCCTTCCACCGATCCCCATAGTTGATCTTGTTGATGTCGCGCCACACCTTGAAGTGTTCCTTCTCCAGGCGTGCGCACATTGCGTCGGTGAAATCGGCCGCATCTTTTCGACCGTAGCTGACGAAGATCTCATTCGCACTATCAGGCTTGGTGGATGTCATGTACCTGGGGTTATTTCCGTGGTGGTCTTGTCCGGATGCAATTAGCGACCGATGAATTGCTACAGAGGTATAGTATGGCATACACTTCCACAAGAGAAAGACCGACAAATCCTGAAGGTGCGGAAACCGGTCCCATCCAGTTTCCTGGACCAAGTGGAGCCAGGGGCCCTGAAAGCGGATGGGTTTCCTAAGCCGGCTGGTGCGGTACCGAACGCGCATGGGCAGGCATGGCGTACCACCGGATCGTAGAAAAGCCAACGGTCATCCGATTCAAACAGGAAATAATCCGGGGTAGGTGCTTGGGATCGCCTTTGGTTCCTCCTTACCTTTTCGGTCGCTCCCAAAACCATCAACAACCCATCCCCGACATGAACATCACCTTCAATGAGCTCCGCAAGATCAAGGACAGCCTGCCCGATGGTTCGATCCATCGCATCGCGCGCGAGCTCGACCTGAACGTGGAAACCGTCTGGAACTACTTCGGCGGGTACAACCACGAGGACGGCAAGCCCATGGGCGTACACCTGGAACCGGGTGCAGGCGGTGGCGTCGTCGCCCTGGACGATACCCGCATCCTGGACCTGGCGCGCAAGATCCTCGAAGAGAAGATCACCGCGTGATGGCAACCCGGCCGTGAGGTCAGCATAGCGCTGTTCCTCAGCCGGGAGGTCAGCCCTGCGCTCCGGTCTTCATCATGGGATGGAGGCGCAAGTAGGGAAGTGAGAGGGACCATTCCTGGTCCCTCTTTCTTTTTCCGGGGAGTGCATCCGCAGAAGACGCAGATGGCGCAGATCGATCCCGATCTGGACCGCGCATGGGCATGGATGCACGCGGATCAATGCCCGATGGATACGATCCACATCCGCGTTCATCCGCGTCCATCCGCGGTTCGCATTCACCGCTCCAGCACGGTGAACTCCACGCGGCGGTTCTGCGCGCGGCCGGCTTCATCGGTGTTGGGGGTCAGGGGCCGGCTCTCCCCGTAGCCCTTCCACGTGAGCCGGGTGGCATCCACCTTGTGCGCCACCAGCCAGTCCACGACGGCTTTGGCGCGCGCGTCGCTCAACTTGATGTTGTAGGCGTCGCTGCCCTGGTCGTCGGTGTGGGCGCTGATCTCGATGCGCATGAAGGGGTAGTCGGTGAGCAGATCGGCCACCTTGATGAGTTCCGCCTCGCTCTCGGGCTTGATCACCGCCTTGTCGAAGTCGAAAAAGATGTTGTCCAGCCGGATGATCCGGCCCACTTCGGGCTCCACCTCGTACAGGTCCACCTTCGCGGTGCTCGCGTGGTCCGGCACGCGTTTCTTGGGCGGCGGCGGGATGCTTTCCGGCGGCGCATCGGTGAGCGGCGTGCCCGGCGGGGCGATGCGCACGTTCACGTCGTCGATGAAGTAATAGGCGCCGCGCTCGCCGTCGGGTTGCTCCTCGTGTGCCGTGCGGCCGTCACTGTAGAAGTTGCCGATCAGCAGGAATTTCTCGTCGCCCTTCGCGTCGAACACGCCGCGCACCTTGTGCCAGCCGTTCTTCATCACCTTCTGCTCGTTCACCTGCGGGGTGAAGTAGAGCGGCAGGCAGTCGCGCGTCTTCACCGGCACGGCGCTGAAGAGCATGCCCACGTTGTTGCTGGCCTCATTGCTGAAGCTGGCGCGCAGGGCCCACGCCTCGGCGATGTAACGCACCCCGGCCCGCAGGCTGTCGGGCAGCTCGATCTGCACGTACTCGTGCCAGAAGGTGGGCGTGTTGCCCTTGCCCCAGATCTTGATCCCCGCCATGCACTCCCCGCCATGCGGAATCGCCCTGCCGTTCGTGCGTTTGCCCGGATGCGCCCAGCAATCCGGATCGTTCTTCACGCTGAAGTGGTCGGGCGTGGTTTCGGTGGGCGAGTTCCAGCCCACCATGTTCTCGGTGAATTTCTCCGCCTCCTGCGTCCAGCGGCAGTAAAGCCGTTCGTATTCCTCGAAGCCCGGATTGGGGACGAGGTTGGGCATGGTGTCGTTGTGGACCGTTCGATCGAAGAGGTTCTGGGCGGCCACGGCAGGCGCGAGGCCGGAGAGGAGCAGCAGGAAGAGGGACGTTCTCATGGCGGGATCGAAGCTACCCGGGCATGTTCCGGCCCATGGGACCCGCACCGGCTCTGTCATCAACAACTTGCTCAACAGGGGCCGGCTACATTCGCCGCCTTCCATGCGGCGCGTGATCCAGGTGATCCTCCTCTCGCTGCGCGGCGAGCAGCAGGACTACACCACCGGCGGCATCCGGCGGGCCATCGCACTGCTGAGCATCCCGATGGTGCTGGAACTGATGGGCGAGTCGGTCTTCGCGCTGGTGGACATCTTCTGGGTGGGGCGCATCGGCGGCGGGGGCGCCGCGGCGGTGAACGCGGTGGCCGCGATCGGGTTGACGGAGAGCGTACTCACCATCGTCTACTCCATCGCGTGGGGGCTGAGCATGGGCGTGACGGCGGTGGTGTCGCGGCGCACGGGTGAAAAGGACGCGGCGGGCGCCAACGTGGCCGCGGCACAGGGTCTCCTCATCGCCCTCGGCCTGGGCGTGCTGATCGCCGTGCCGGGAGCCTGGTACGCGCGGGACATCCTGTCGCTGATGGGCGCCAGCCCGGAGGTGAACGCCGAGGGAGCGGGTTACACCCGCATCATGCTGGGCGGCAACGTGGTGATCATGCTGCTCTTCGTGATCAACGCGGTGTTCCGCGGTGCCGGCGATCCGATGATGGCGCTCAAGGCGCTGTGGCTGGCCAACCTGGTCAACATGGTGCTCGACCCGCTCTTCATCTTCGGCTGGGGGCCCGTGCCGGCCATGGGCGTGCAGGGGGCGGCGGTGGCCACCACCATCGGCCGCGGATGCGGGGTGCTGTTCCAACTCGGCATGCTTTCGGGCGTTCAGGGCCGCGTGCGGGTCGCCCTCTCGCGGATCGCGCCGGACCGCGCGGTGATCGCGGGCATCATCAACGTGTCCCTGGGGGCCATCCTCCAGTTCCTCATCGCCTCGGCCAGTTGGGTCTTCCTGGTGCGCATCGCGAGCTCCTTCGGAAGCACGGTGGTGGCCGGCTACACCATCGCCGTGCGCATCATCATCTTCAGCCTGCTGCCCTCCTGGGGCATCGCCAACGCGGCGGCCACCCTGGTGGGGCAGAACCTGGGAGCGAAGGAACCGGCCCGCGCCGAGCGCTCCGTCTGGCTTTGCGGCCATTACAACATGTTCTTCATGGTGGCCATCGCCGTCGCGTTCTGGCTGACGGCCCCATGGCTGATCGGCTTCTTCACCAGCGACGCCGCGGTGGCGCGGAGCGGGATCGATGCCCTGCGGATCATCTGCCTGGGCTATTTCTTCTACGGCTACGGCATGGTGCTGGCGCAGGCCTTCAATGGCGCCGGCGACAGCTGGACGCCCACGTGGATGAACCTCTTCTGCTTCTGGCTGCTGGAGATCCCGCTGGCCTGGCTCATGGCCCGTACGCTCGGCATGGGACCCGATGGCGTGTTCTACGCCATCGCCATCGCCGAGAGCTCGCTGGCCATCGTGAGCGCGTGGTTCTTCAGGAGGGGAGGGTGGAAGGTGGTGAAGGTGTGAAGCACCGGCGGCGGATCACTCCACGGGCTTGTAAGGGTCCACGGCTTTCTTCGGCCTTCCTTCCGCGTACCACTTGAGCAACGTGTCGATGATGTATTCGACCTTGCGTGAATCGGCCCAGGTGCCGCGGAACACCAGCGTGCCGTCCGCGTCGATCACGTAGGCCCCGTTGGGCACCTTGCCGTAGAGGTCGTACACCCTGTCGTCGAGGCCATCCACCATCACGGGCAGCGTGCCCATCTGCGCGAACTCCTGGGCGTAGGCGAACTTTTCGTGCTCGCTCTTCGGAAGCTCGTACCACTTGAATTTCCCGTCGCCAGGATGCAGTTCGCGGCCGTACACGATGAAGAGCCGCACCTGGCCGGTGTCGTACTTCTGCGTGAGCTGGCTCCAGAGCTTCTGCTGGAAGCGCGCCGGCGGATTGCTGATGCTGCCGAACATGAATGCGCGGATCTTTCCCTGGTCCCTGCCCAGGGCGTAGGATGCGCCGGTCTGGGCCACCGGCAGGGTGAAGTCGTGGGCTCGGGGTTCCATGCCGCCGCCCTCGCTGTAGGTGCGCAGGTCGCTGATCGCCTGGCGGATCAGCTTGTCGAAGTTCATCTTGAAGATGTTGACCTGCTTCCTCATCGCCTTGATCTCCTTCTCGGTGTAGGCATTCAGGTAGTAATCCAGGTCGTCGTGGAAGATCAGCGCGCTGTCGGTGACGAAGTAGGTCGGATCCCAGTTGTTCAACTGTGCGGGAGCCGTCGTAGCCAATAAGACCGTGGCCAGGAAGAGACACCGCATGCGGCTAATGTAGTTCGAGTCGAAAGTGGAAAGTCGAAAGTCGTAAGTGCATCCGCGTCCGGACTTACGACTTTCGACTTTCCACTTTCGACTTAAGGCGCCGTGCGCCGCGACTGGAACGTCGGGAACCAGCTCTGGTAATCGCCCTTCTTGTAGTGCCCCTCGCCGAAGTAGGTCAGGATGGGCTCCATTTGCTCGGGCGTGAGGTAGCCCTGCACCGGCGCGAGAACGTTCCCTTCGGCATCCATGTAGACCACCGTGGGATAGGCCACACGGCCGTTCACCGGGGCGATCTGCATGGTCAATTGGTGCGTGCCGTTGCGCATGCCTTTCATCTCGGGGCGGTAATCCGGATTGGTGTAGGACTGCCCTTTGAACTTCACGGGGTCGGGTCCTTCGGCGTCGAATTTCACCGCGTGATAGTTCTTGTTCACGTAGTCGGCCAGTTGCTTGTCGGTGAAGGTCTTGGAGGAAAGCATCTTGCAGGGGCCGCACCAACTGGTGTACACGTCCACCATGATCGGCTTGCCATCGCGCTTGGAAAGCTCCTGGGCCTGTTCCAGGCTCACCCAGTTGATCGCGCCCTGGCCGGCTGGGGACTTCGCGGCAGGAGCCGTCGCGTTCAACTGGGCGGGCTGTGGTTTTTGGGCCTGCAAGGCAAGGGGGACCAGGATCGAGGCGATCAGGAGCGGGCGCATGGACGGGGAGGGTTTGCGAGGCGCGGATACCAATGACCGTGCCGCATGGGAGAGGTCGCGAATGTAGCTCAGTGGATGCCGTGCATCCACCTCCGCAACACCGGCACCAGCACCAGCAACAAGGCGGCCGCCCCGAGGGAAACGTAGACGATGTACTGGAACACCCCGCTGTACACCGGCAGCGACTCCACGGCCGAAAGCGTGGCCACGCCGCCTTCGGTGTCCACCTTCATCAGCGCGCCGATCTTGCCGGCCACGAACTGGCCCATGGCGCTGGCCAGGAACCACGCGCCCATCATCATGCCCACCAGTTTGCCCGGCGACAATTTGGTGACCATGCTCAGGCCGATGGGCGAGAGGCAGAGTTCGCCGGTGCTCAGGAAGAAGTAGCCCACGGCGAAGAAGAGGAAGGGCACCATGCCGTTGTCGGCGAACTTCACCCCAAGAATGAAGCAGTAGAAGCCGAGCGCCAGTTGCAGAAAGGCCAGGGCGAACTTCATCGGCGTGCTCGGTTCCATCTTCCGTTGCGCCAGGCCCACCCACAATGCCGCGAAGAGGGGGCTGAGGATGATCACCCAGAAGGGGTTGATCGAGTTGTTCACCGCCGCGGCCGCGCCCTGACCGCCAAAGAGGGAGAGGTCCACGTTGCGCAGGGCGTAGAGGTTCAGCGAGCCGCCGCCCTGCTCGTAGAAGCCCCAGAACAGCACGCTGAAGAAGATGAGCACGATGGCCGCGAGCATCTTCTGGGTGGCCGCGCGCTCCTTCTGCATGAAGGCCATCACCACCAGGTAGACCAGCGCGATGCCCGCCAGCGGGTTCATCACATAGTCCATCACCGTGTAATTGAAGAGCAGGAAGACGAAGAGCGGTACGCAAGCCCAGGCCAGCGCGTACACCAGCCATTCCCAGGTGACCGGCCCGAGCACCCTGCTGTTCACCAGCGAGCCTTCAGGGGCCTCACCACGTCCTTCGAGCAGATGCCTTCCTCGGCTGAACACGAACAGGCCGATCAGCATGAACACGCCCGCCAACCCGAAGCCCGCGTGCCAGCTCACGTTCTGGCCCACGTAGCCGCAAAGCAACCCGCCCAGGAAGGCGCCCAGGTTGATGCCCATGTAGAAGAGCGAGAAGGCGCTGTCGCGGCGCGGGTCGTTCGCTGCGTACAGGTCGCCCACGATCGTGCTGATGTTCGGCTTGAAGAAGCCGTTGCCGCACACGATCAGGCCCATGCCGAGGTAGAAGAACAGTTCGCCGCCCGGTATCGCCATGGTGAAGGATCCCAGTGCCATGGTGATCCCGCCGAATACAATGCTGCGCCGCGAGCCGAGGATCCGGTCCGCGAGCATGCCGCCGAACAGTGGCATGGCGTACACCAGCGCCTGGTAGCTGCCGTAGATCAAATTGGCCTTGTCGTCGGCGTATTCGAAGGTGCTCACCATGAACAGGATGAGCAGCGCGCGCATGCCATAGAAGGTGAATCGCTCCCACATCTCGGTGAAAAAGAGCATGTAGAGCGCCTTCGGATGTCCCTTGATGCCGTCGAGGATGGAGGCCATGCAATGGTTGTTTTTTGCCACAGAGACACAGAGGCACAGAGAATGCGGCGGTGGTGATCCTTTTGGTTGTCGGTTGTCAGCTGTCCGGCTGCATAAGGCTGGCAGCCATGGCTATTCTGGTTTCCTCCGTGCCTTGATCATGATCCGTCCTGGATCATTGACTTCTCTGTGCCTCTGTGTCTCCGTGGTGAACGAATTTCATCTCTTCTCCGGGATGATCCTGTTCAACCAGCGCAGCATCACGAACATCACCAGCGTGGCGCCCATGAGCAGGCCGAAGTTCACCAGGAAGAAATCGGCCTTGTCGTCATACCGGTCCCACAGGCTGGCAAGGATACCGCTCAGCTTGTTGCCGATCGAAGTGCTGAGGAACCAGCCGCCCATCATCAGCGCGGTGAGGCGGGCGGGGCTCACCTTGCTCACCAGCGACAGGCCCATGGGGCTCAGCAGCAGTTCACCCACGGTGATCACCCCGTAGCCGGCGACCAGCCACCACGGCGAGGCCTTGACCTGCCCGTTGCTGCAGATGTGTACGGCCCAGACCATCACCAGCGTGGACAATGCGGAGATGAAAAGCCCCCAGGCGATCTTGGTGGCGGTGCTCGGTTCGCGGCCGCGCCTGCGCAATGCGGTGAAGAACAGCACCAGCAGCGGCGTGAGGATGATCACCCACAGCGGGTTCACCGACTGGAACAGTTCGGTATTGCCGATGTAGAGCGTGGCGCCTTCCGGCGGCATCCTGTCCGGCTGGAGGTTCTTGAAGTAGACCGGCTTTCCCAGTTCCAGCTGCTCCTTGCCATCCACCTTCACCACGCGGAACTCGTCGTCATAGACCACCACGGTGTCCAGCGCGTTCACCTCCTTCTCCGCCAGATACAAGGCATCGGCGGCTTTGGTGATCGCCGGCGGCAGTTCGCGGTCGGTGTAGTACTCCGCCCAGGTGGTGAGCGCCGTGCCGTTCTGCTTGAACACCGCCCAGAAGGCGATGGCCACGGCGAAGATGCTGAGCAGCGCCACCAGCGGCTTGCGGTCCTCGATGCTCGCGCGCACGTACAGGCTCACGTAGAACACCACCACCGGCAGGGTGGCGAAGAGGAAGGCATCGGTGCTGTCGCTGCCGAACACGTTGCCGGGGAGGAACCAGGCCGCGAGGCCCACCACGACCGCCGGGAGCAGCACGATGGAGAAGATCCGCGCCAGCGGCATGTCCTCCTTCTGCACCGGTTTGCGCACGTCGGCGTGGCGGCAATGCTTCAGCCCGAAGTAGAAGGTGGCCAGGCCGATGAACATGCCCACGCCCGCGGTCGCGAACGCATAGCCCCAGCCGTACCGGTTGCGCATGTAGGCCGCGAAGAGGTTGCAGATGCAGGCCCCCACGTTGATGCCCATGTAGAAGATGTTGTAGCCGGCGTCCTTGCGGGCGCGGTAACGCTCGTCGTTGTACAGGTTGCCGAGCAGCGTGCTGATGTTCGGCTTGAAGAAGCCGTTGCCGATGCAGATCAGCGCCAGTGAGGCATAGAACGCCGCCATGCCCGGCAGCGCCAGCCCGAGGTAACCGAGGCCCATGAGCGTGCCACCGATGAAGATGGACCGACGGTAACCCAGGAAGCGATCGGCCAGCAGCCCGCCGATGAAGGGCGTGAGGAAGACGAAGGCGATGAAGGTCCCGTAGATGTCGGCGGCCTCCGCGCGGCCCATGGCCTTGCCCCCCGTGGACACCGGGTCCATCAGGTAGAGCTGGAAGATGCCGATCATCAAATAGTACCCGAACCGCTCCCACATCTCCGTGAGGAAGAGGAAGGGAAGGGCGGAGGGGTGCTTGCGCTCCACGGGCGATCAGAGGATCAGTGGATCAGACAAGGGACGTGGCAGATCACACGGCGTAGATACGGATCATCCTGGATCCATAAGGGGTCGCTGAGCCCGAGGCGGACACCTCACGGGGGGTGAGGTCAATACATCCTTTGCCTGACCCTTTCTTCATCCACTGCGGTCAACCTCTGTTCGAACGCATACAGGCCGCTGTCGATCATCCTTTGCAACCTGCGCGCGACCTCATCGACCCTGGCCGGTTCGTACCTGAACAGTATCACACCGGGGCGGGGCTTTCGGCCTTTCTTGAAGACCAGTTCACCGAAGTCCTGATCATGCGTCACCATGATCCTCTCCCCTGTGCTGCCAGGTCAAGGATCTCCGCATCATCCGATAGCCGGAGATCGGAACCGATGCGCTTCACATCGTGGCCGAGCATACGCATGCGCACGGCCGATGCTTTCGACACGCTCTCATCGAACAGGAATTTCATCGAGATCCGCCCAAGGGATGCGGATAGTGCCCGCCGGCGACATTCTCGCTCATGAAGGCATATATCGCCTTCAAATGGGCGGGCTTCAGGCGTTCATAGTTCTCCAGCAACTTTTCCTCGTTCCATCCCTTGGCCATCAGGCCCAGGATGAACTCCACCGACAAGCGGGTCCCCTTCAACGCAGGCTTGCCGGCCAGCACCTTTGGATCGCTCGAGATGTATTTGCGCCAGTCCATGAAGCAAATGTAGAACGGCAGGAGGCGTTGAATGGATGGGACGAGGTGGGTGGGATCCAATGCGCGGAGATGGACCGATCCGGGTCATCTAGGCGGCGGTAAGGCCCGAAGGCGGAGACACCGCCGTGGGAAGGATGCCGTTCATCAAAAACTACCCGATCCGCTCCCACATCTCGGTGAGGAAGAGGAAGGGAAGGGCGGAGGGGTGCTTGCGCTCCACGAGCGATCAGAGGATCAGTGGATCAGATAATGAGATGGCGGGACGATCAACGCGGGCGATCACGAGGCGTAGATACGGATCATCCGCCGTATCCATGCATCGCCGCAGGTCCGAGCATGCACCATGCGGTCCGCGAGCCCACCTTTCAGGTCCGATCTAAAAGAGCAATGCAAGCAATGCGTCACGTGAGATCTGATGATGGGCGGCGATGTCCGCAATTATCCCCGAGAGCGTGCCCACCTTGATCGGCCGGTGGTCCGGGATGGTGATGTGGTGCGTTCCGTTCCTCGAAGTGGTCAGGCGGATATGGCTTCCGCTTTGTCTCGACACTTCGTAACCGAGTTTTCCCAGTGCCTTGATCAGTTCCCTTCCCGTGAGATCACGCGGGATCCTCATGCGGCGATCACGATCTCCTTGACCATGTGCAGCCGGATCACTTTCGGCATCTTGTCGGCCTCGAAGTGCGTTGCGACCGCATCCTTCACGTTCACCTTCAGCTGCTCCAGATCATCGCCATCGGTGAATATGGAATGATCCAATGCGCGGGCCTGATAGCCGCCTTCGGGCGACTCATCGACGATGAAGATGATCTCCTTCATGCCACTAAACTAAGGCCTGGGAAGGAGCGATGAAGATCCCGTAGCTGTCAGCGGCCTTCGCGCGTCCCATCGCCTTCCCACCCGTGGACACCGGGTCCATCAGGTAGATCTGGAAGATCCCGATCATCAGACAATACCCGATCCGCTCCCACATCTCGGTGAGGAAGAGGAAGGGCAGGGCGGAGGGGTGCTCGCGCTCCACGAGCGATGAGTGGATCAGTGGATCAGGAGATCAGGCAAGGAAATGACGGCACGGTTGTGTGGTGCGCTGTCTTCCGATCATCACATTTTCTGATCGCCTGATCAATTCACCCCATGCATCCACTTCTTCATCGTTGGCGTGAGGATGAAGAGCAATGCCGCACAACCGAGCACGATGTACACACCCCAGGTCATGTAAACGTCCATGAAACCGTTAAGCTGCATCACCGGATCCTCGGTGCCTTCATTGGCGATCATCTGCCCGAGCTTGCCGGCCAGCTTATGGGCGAAGGCGATCGAGAGGAACCAGGAGCCCATCACGAAGCCCACCACCTTGGGCGTGCTGAGCTTGGTGACCACCGAGAGGCCGACGGGCGAGATGAACAATTCACCCGCGGTATGGAAGAGGTACATGCCCAGGAGGAAGGTGACGGGGATGGTGGCTGCGGCCGCGCCGGCGGCGACGCCCGCCTTCACGCCCAGCACGATCGTCCAGTAGCCGAGCGCCATCAGCAGCAGGCCGTAGAAGAACTTCATCGGCGTGCGCGGTTCCTTCTTCGCGCGGTTCAGGCGGATCCACATCCAGCTGAACACCGGCGCCAGCAGCATGATCAACAGCGGGTTCACCGCCTGGAACTGCGAAGCCGCCACGCCGCCGCGGTCCACGAAGCGGTCGGTGAGGATGTTGATCGATCCGCCGGCCTGTTCGAACAGGGTCCAGAAGATCATGTGGAAGAAGAAGAGGATCACGAAGACCAGCAGGCGCTGCCCATCGGCCTTGTCCTGTGCGGTGATGCCCGTGTAAATGAGATATCCGAGGCAGAGCCCGCCCACCACGAAGAGCACGTAATCGGTGATGCCTTCGCTCTGGATCAGGAAGGAGAACAGGGGCACGCAGGCGATGGCGCCGAGGATGATCACGGGAAGCCGGCCGAGCCCCGCGATGTTCCAGTTGGGCTGGTTGAACGCGGGCGGGTTGCCCTTGTCCTCGTACTGCTTCATGTTGATCCAGAACACGATGATGCCCAGCACCATGCCCAGCCCGGCGGTGAGGAAGCCCAGCGACCAGTGGACCACCTCGCCCAGGTACCCGCAGGTGAGCGGCGCGAGGAAGGCGCCGATGTTGATGCCCATGTAGAAGATGGTGTAGGCTCCGTCCTTGCGCGGGTCGTTGCGGTCGTAGAAGGTGCCTAGGAAGCTGCTGATGTTGGGCTTGAAGAAGCCGTTGCCCACGGTGAGCGCGGCGAGGCCAATGAAGAAGATCGTTTCGCGCAGGCCGCCGTCCAGCAGCCCCGAGGAGGTCGCCAGGATGAACTGCCCCAGCGCCATGAAGATGCCGCCCATGAGGATCGCGCGGCGGAAGCCCATGGCGCGATCGGCGAGCATGCCGCCCAGCACGGGCGCGGCGTAGAGCAGCGCGTTGTAAGCGCCATAGACCCCGTAGGCGGTTGCATCGGCATCACCGGCGGCCATTTTCTCGAAGAGCACCTTGGTGAGGTACAGCACCAGCAGCGCCCGCATGCCATAGAAGCTGAAGCGTTCCCAGAGCTCGGCGAAGAAGAGCACGAACAGGGCCTTGGGATGCACCTTGCGTTGGGCCGTGATGATGATCGGGACCCAGATGAGCACGAAGGCCCAGCCGATGATCAGTGTCCAGAGTGCGAGATCCATGCGGGGTGGGGGTTAGGGGGGTCGTTCGGGGCGGCGGGAAGGTAGGAGGAAGTCTCAAGTATCAAGCTTCAAGCATCAAGCATCAAGCATCAAGCATCAAGCATCAAGCTTCAAGTATCAAGTATCAAGCATCAAGCATCAAGCATCAAGCATCAAGCTTCAAGTTCCAAGTCACAGAAGTGGTTCTTGGGCTGGGGTACTTCTTGAAGCTTGTGAATTGAGCCTTGGAAATTGAAGCTTGTCAGAGGTTCTCCAGGATGAACGCCGTCATCTTCTCGTACAGATGCACCCGGGTGTTCCCCCCGTAGATCCCGTGGTTCTTGTCGGGGTACAACATCAGGTCGAAGGGCTTGTTGGCCTTCACCAGGGCGTTGATCATCTCGGCGGTGTTCTGCAGGTGTACGTTGTCGTCGGCCATGCCGTGGATGAGCAGGTACTTTCCCTTGAGCTTGTCCACGTGGTTGATGGGCGAGTTGTCGTCGTAGCCTGAAGCGTTGTCCTGCGGCAGGCCCATGAAGCGTTCCGTGTAGATCGTGTCGTAGTACCGCCAGTTGGTCACGGGCGCCACGGCGATGGCCAGCTTGAACACGTCGGCGCCCTTGGTGATGCAGAGGCTGCTCATGTAACCGCCGTAGCTCCAACCCCAGATGCCGATGCGCGAACCGTCGACGTAGGGCTGCTTTGTCAGCCATTTCGCGGCGGCGATCTGGTCCTCGGTCTCGTACTTCCCCAGCTGGCCGTAGGTCATGTGCCGGAAGTCGCGCCCGTGGTGACCGGTCCCACGTGGATCCACGCAGAACACGATGTAGCCCTTCTGCGCGAGCAGCTGGTTCCACATCCCGCCCTTGCCGTCCCATTGATCGGCCACCTCCTTGCTGTTCGGACCGCTGTACTGGGTCATCATCACCGGATAGCGCTCGCGGCTCTGGAAGCCGGGGGGCTTGATCATCCATGCATCCAGCGCTACGCCGGCATCGGTGGTGACCTGGAGGAACTCCACCGGCTGCGGGGCGTACTCCCTCACGGTCGCGGCGAGCTTCGCGTTGTCCTTGAGCGTCTTCACCAGCTTCCCGTCGCCCTGGTGCAGCGTGATCACCGGTGGCGAACCGGTCGTGCTGCGCGTGTTGATGAAATAGCGGAAGCCCTCGCTGAACTCCGCGTCGTTCGTGCCGCCGGTGGGGGAGAGCTGGGCAAGCCCTTTGCCGTTCATCGCGATGGACCAGACCTCCTGCTGGTTGCTGCCCTTCATCGATGCCGTGTAGATCACGCGCTTGTTCTTCTCGTCCACGCCCTTTACCGCGATCACGTCGTAGTCGCCGGCGGTGATGGGCCGCATCACGCTGCCGTCCATGTTGCACCAGTACACGTGGTTCCATCCGCTCTTTTCGCTGGTAAGGATGAAGCCGCTGCCATCGATCATGAAGTGCAGGTCGTCGGTCACCTCCACGTAGGTCTGGCTCGACTCGCGGTAGATCTCCTTCACCTGGAGCGGCTTCTGCACCGCGCGCATGAGCGGCACGGACACCGTGCAGATCACCTTTTCGTTCTGCAACCGGTTCATGCGCATGAACCAGAGCAGTTCGTCGTTGTTCGTCCAGCCGAAGCGCGGGACGTAGGGCTCGCCCTCTTCGATGCCTAGGGGGATGGGCGTGAGGTAGCCGCCGCGTGTTTCGTAGACCCAGAGCTGCACCTCGCTGTTGGCCTCGCCGGCCTTGGGGTATTTGAAGCGGTACTCGCCGGGGTAGAGCTGGCCTCTGTATGTGGTGAGGTCGAACTCGGGCACGCGGGTCTCGTCGCTGCGCAGGAAGAGGATCTTGGTGCCTTCCGGGCTCCATTGGTAGCCCTGCACCAGCGCGAATTCCTCCTCGTACACCCAGTCGGTGATGCCGTTGAGCACGTGGTTCCACTCGCCGTCGCGCGTGGCCTCGCGCTCGCTCATGGTCGCCAGGTCCACCACGAAGAGGTCGTTGTCGCGCACGAAGGCCGCCTGGCTTCCATCGGGACTGAAGGTGGCCAGGCGCTGTTTTGCCTTCGACACATCGCTCAAGGGCTTCAGGGCCTGGGCCGCCCGGTCGTACACATAGTTGTAGGCGAAGTAGCTGTAGCGGTAGATCGGCTCGGTGGCCGTCTCGATCATCATCTTCTTCTCATCGCCACTGAAGCTGTAGCCCTCGATGGCGATGGGTTCGCTTCCGCCAGGCGGGACCAGGTCGCTGCCCTTCACCAGCGTGGCCACCTTCGCCCCGGTCTTGTAGGCGTACTGGTTGATCACCTGCACGTTGTTCTCCTCTTCCAGCACGGTGTAGTGCAGGCCGTCCTTCATGCTGGCCAGGCCGCCGACGTATTCGGCGTTGAAGGTGGGGCTGGCCCAGATGGCCGCGTTGGTCAGTTCCTTCTGGGCGGATGCGCTGAGGTCCAGCAGCAGCAGCGCCGTGGTCAGGTGCTTCAACATGGGGTGTTTCAACAAGGCCTGCATTTGGCAGGCAGGGCCGCCAAAGTAGGGAGCGGTTCCGGAGGCAGGAAGCATGCCGCGGCAGGGGCAACGGTTGGTCACAACCGGGTGGAGGCCGGTCTCACCGCTCCACAAGATCCATGTCCCGGCTGAAGGTCTCGGGCGTTCGCGCCAGCGACCAGAAGGCCAGGCTGCAAGGTGCGCGGGTGTTGGCAACGAACAACCCCCTGCCCGGGGATCCGCGTGTCGTGCCGGGATCTTCCTTCCTCCCTTTACTTTGAGCCACCATGGGCAAGACCATCAGGCGGTTGGAAATGCGCAAGCGCGTACTGGCCAGGCGCCTGCTTGAAGTGATGGATCGCCGGGTGATCGATACGGTCGAGCACGTGCTGGGTGACGCTCGATCCTTCACCCTCAGCCCGGCCCAACGACGCGCGCTCGACGACCAGCTTGAAGCGTATTTGAAAGGCGAAGCAACGACCTGGACCTGGGAGGAGGTGAAAGCGCACGCGCTGAAGAAGCGCCGGGCGTGAGCCTTCCGCTCCGTTTCGACGACCAGGCCAGGGATGACATTACCCATGCCGTGGCGTGGTACGAAGCGCGAAGAACCGGCTTGGGTGTTCAGTTCCTTTCTGAAGTCCTGCGTTGCGTCGACTTCATCGCACGGCATCCGGGCGGTTTCCAGCGGGTCCATGGCGGTTTCCGACAGGCTCCCTTGGGTCGGTTCCCGTATGTGATCATCTATGTATTGTTCAAGGACGCGATCGTTGTGTTCCGGGTCTTCCATGCCAGCCAGGATCCTCGTAAGAAGTTCAGGTCGAAGAGGCGGTGATCGATCCTACCGGTCGCGCTCGCGTTCGCGCCGCATACCACGCGATCATCCGTCCTCCGGCCCGCGATCTCTGTTCACCGCTCCACGAAATCCATGTCCCGGCTGAAGGTCTCCGGCGTTCGCGCCAGCGACCAGAAGGCCAGGCCGATGCAGATCACGCCCACCACCAGGGCGCTCCAGATGTTGCCGATCGGCGCGGCAAGGAAGAGGAAGAGGCTGCTCACCGGCCAGATGCTGCCGCGCACGAAGTTGGGCGCGGTGATGGCCACGGTGCTGCGGATGTTGGTGCCGAACTGCTCGCTGGCCACGGTGGCGAAGATCACCCAGTAGCCGGTGGCCGCGCCCAGCAGCAGGCAGACCCAATTGTAGGTGGCGATGCTCGCACCGCGCATTCCGAAGAGGAAATACAGCGTCAGCACCAGGTTCAGGAACAGGTAGATCAGGATCACCTTGCGGCGGCTGCGCTGCCACTGGCTCAAGAGGCCGCTGAGCAGGTCGCCCACGCTGAGGCCGATGTAGGCGTAGCGGATCGCCGTGCCGTTGATCTGCTTTTTCTCCGCTTCGTCGAGGGAGGAGATGTCGATGCCCAGTTCGGGAACGAAGACATCCTGCGAAAGGCTCACAAGCACCCCGATCACGTACCAGATGGGCACACCGATCAGGATGCATTGCAGGTAGCGCAGCAGCCGCGCGCGGTCGGCGAAGATCAGGCGCAGGTCGCCGCGGCGTACCGCGCTGTCCTCCATCCGCTTGAACAGTCCGCTCTCGAAGGTGCCCACGCGCAGGGCCAGCAGCACCAGGCCCATCGCGCCGCCCACGAGGTAGGCCACCTGCCAGTTCATCAGCAAACGACCGCTCCAGCCTTCGATCCAATGCGCGATGCCCTGTCCATGCCCGCCCACGAGCGAGGCGAACACCGCGCCCAGCGCACCCACGGTCACCACGATCAGGGTGCCGTAGCCGCGTTTCTCGCGCGGCATGGTCTCGGCGATCAGCGTGATGCCGGCGCCCAGTTCACCGGCCAGCCCCACGCCGGCGATGAAGCGCACGATGGCGTAGGTGGTGAGGTCGAGCGTGAACGCGTTGGCGATGTTGGCCACCGAGTACAGGAGGATGCTGCCGAAGAGCACGGTGATCCTTCCCTTCTTGTCGCCCCAGATGCCCCAGAGGATCCCGCCGACCAGCATGCCCAGCATCTGCCAGTTGAAAAGCCGGATGCCGATGTCCTTGATCTGCGGATGGCCCGCGCCGAGGATGAACTCCAGGCTCTCCCGTTTCACCACGTTGAAGAGCACCAGGTCGTAGATGTCCACGAAGTAGCCCAGCGCGGCCACGGTCACCAGCACCAGGGTGCGGCCTGGGAAGATGTGCTTCATCGCGGTGAAGAAATGGGATCTCCCCGATCGGTGGAGCGGCCCCGTGGGGAACCCCATCGCCCGTCCGGGACCCCACCTGGCAGGGCTGGTCGCCCGCATCGCCGGCGAACCGTCCGGTGGATAGGCGCACCGGGGGTGGACCGTTCCAAGCCCGAGGCCCGGCCTGGGAATGGCATGCTCCGGATGCCCTGATCCACCACTCCCTTGTGTTGGTATTAAGCGCCGGGAACAGACCTTTGTCATGTTCCCGGACCGGAACCCGCACCACATTCGTCCCGCTATGCGACCAATATCCCGCCGGCGGCATGGTGTGCAGGGAGATCCTGCGACGGGGTTTTCATGGCTATTTCCCCTTTGAAACACCGACGGTGGGTCTTGGTCGCCCCCCTCACCATGGTATGAGTTTTCGCAAGGCCGATGGCGGCTTCATCCGTCAATTACGGACGGCGATCGGCGAGGCACAGGTGCTGGAAGGCCGGGAGCATCTTGAACAGTACGGCCGGGACGAGACGGAGGATCTGAGCTTTCCGCCGGAGGTGGTGGCACGGCCGCGATCGACCGCCGAGGTGGCCTCGGTGATGCGCTTGTGCGGCGAGCATCAGGTCCCGGTCACTCCCATCGGCGGGCGGACCGGATTGAGCGGCGGAGCGCTTTGCGTTCACGGTGGCGTGGGCCTCGCCCTGGACCGCATGGCCCGGATCCTGTCGATCGACGAGAAGAACCTGCAGGCCACCGTGGAACCGGGCGTGATCACGCAGGTCTTCCAGGACGCCGTGGCGGCGAAGGGCCTGTACTATCCGCCCGACCCCGGAAGCCGCGGCAGCTGCACCCTGGGCGGGAACCTGGCGGAGAACGCCGGCGGGCCGCGGGCGGTGAAGTACGGCGTCACGCGCGATTGGGTGCTCAACATGGAAGTGGTTCTTCCTTCCGGCGATGTGATCTGGACCGGAGCGAACACCTTGAAGAACTCCACCGGCTACGACCTCACGCGCCTGATCGTGGGCAGCGAGGGCACCCTCGCGGTGATCACCAGGGCCGTGATGCGGCTGATCCCCCTACCGAAGGAGACGCGGCTGATGCTGGTGCCCTTCGAGAGCGCCTCGAGGGCCTGTGAAGCGGTGAGCGCCGTGTTCCGCGCCGGCGTCACCCCCAGTGCCATGGAGTTCATGGAACGCGATGCGATCGCGTGGACCATGAAGCATACCGAGGGGCTTCCCGCGCAGGTGAGCACCGACCCGGGAGCCTACCTCCTGATCGAGGCCGACGGCGAACATGCGGACATGCTGATGCGCGATTGCGAGCGGATCCTGGAGGTGATGGAAGCCCATGGGGGTGGCGAAGTCCTGTTCGCCGAGGGCGCGGAAGACAAGGCCGCGCTCTGGCGCCTGCGCCGCAGCGTTCCGGTGAGCGTGAAGGCCCACGGCATCTACAAGGAGGAGGACACCGTGGTGCCCCGGTACGAACTGCCGCGGTTGCTGGAGGGCGTGAAGGCGATCGGCGCGCGGCACGGTTTCCAGAGCGTGTGCTACGGGCATGCCGGCGACGGTAACCTGCACGTGAACATCCTCAAGGGAGACCTGACGGAGGAGGCCTGGAAGAGCGAGTTGCCGCGCGCGATCCGCGAGATCTTCCAACTCACCGTTTCGCTGGGCGGCACCCTCAGCGGCGAGCACGGCATCGGCCTGGTGCAGCGGCCCTACATGGACATCGCGTTCAACGCCGTACAGCTGGACCTGATGCGTGGCTTGAAGAAGGTCTTCGATCCGGCGGGGATCCTGAACCCGGGCAAGGTCCTTCCCTGATCTACCTCGAACGGGCTTCGCGCGACAGGTCTCGGACCGCGGCCTCGCTTCCGTTCACGTAGTCGATCTCCTTCACCAGGCGGCCCTTGCGGTCCCAGAAGCGCCAGGTCCCCACGCGGCTGCCATGATCGAAACGCCCCTCGCTCATCAGGCGGCCGTCCCCCGTGTGGCCGGTCCACATCCCGTGGCTCTTCCCGTCCAGGTAAAAGCCGGTGATCACCGTTCCGTGGCGCAGGGTGTCGCCCTCGCGCACATGACGGATGTAGTCGCCGTGGGCCCTGCCATGATCGAAATGCGCCACCTGCCGTTCGTGCCCGTCGGGGAACCACCGGCGCAGGGTCCCATGGAAGGCGCCGTGGTCGTATGGCTCTTCGGCGATCAGCCGGCCGTTGGGCGCCCACCAGCGGCAGATGCCGTGGAAGCGACCCTGCGAATAGTTCAACTGCGCCAGGCGCCTGCCATCCGTGTCCCATGCGTTCCATTCGCCGTCTTTCAGGTCATGGCGGTAACGCCCTTCCTTCATGACGGCACCATCGGGATGGTAGAAGCGCGCCGCGCCATCCTTCGTTCCGCCGACGCGCTCGACCTCCGCCGTCAACCGCCCGTCCGCATCGCGCACCTGGTCCAGCCCTTCCGGCGCGCGAGAGCACGCGGCGATCCACGATCCGGCCGCGAGCCCGATGATCCACAACCGGCCCATGGCGCGAAGTTCGAGCGTTCCACGGCCGGTGCGAAAAGCCGCACGCCGCCGGGCTCGGTGCCGTGGCGGCGTGCGGAGGGACCGGCGGAGGGTCCTACCGGAAGAGCGTCAGGTGCCCGTAATGCTCCACTTTCTCGAGGGTGATCGCGTCGATCACGTTGGCATGGAACACGTAGACGCCGATCGGCGCCTCATCACCGCCGGCCGTGCCGTCCCAACCTTCCATCGGATCGGTCGATGCGAAGATCTGTTCGCCCCAGCGGTCGTAGATCTCCAGCGCGTAGGTCGCGGGGAGCATCGCGTTGCCCAGCGGGCTCCAGGTGTCGTTGATGCCATCGCCGTTCGGGGTGAAGGAATTGGGCACGTAGAAGCCGAACTCCTCCGGATCCAGGTGGGCGATGATCGTGTCGCTGCTGAAGAAAGTGATGTCCACCTCCTCCAGCGAGGAGTCGGCCGGAACGATGTCGTTGTTCTTCACCTCCCAGTAGAGGAAATCGAAGTACGGGTTGGGGAACACCTTCAGCGGCATGCCGATGCCCTCGGGCACGGGCTCCACGTGGGGGAAGGTGGTGATCAGCGTGCCGCCCAGCTGCACCTGCGCGGAATTGGGCGGGTCGGTGAGCACCACCACGTCGTGCGTGATGGGTGGCACGAAGTGGGCGATGATCGTGTCGGGCACGTCGATCGTCACCCAGGCGATGGAATCATTGACCGATGGCTGGATGGTGTCGTTCATGATCTCCCAGTAGGCGAAGGCCCATCCGGCCGCGGGAATGGCCTGCAGGTCGGTGTTGATGCCCCCGTACATGATGCCGGTGAAGGGATAGGAGGGAGGCACGATGGAGTTGATCTGGATGTCGCCGCTCAGGGGCGGGTCCACCAGGAACACCACGTCGTGGGGGCCGGTGACGTCGTAGCAATCCACCATGCCCTGCTGGATGGCCACGCAGCGCGTTTCGATGAAGTCGCGCATCTGCAGCACGTTGTTCTGCCAGTCGGCATAGGTGCCGCCCCAGCGTGCGCAGTGCGCCGTCATTTCCGGATCGATGAGCGCGATGAGGCTGTCCAGGAAGGGCAGCATGTTCGCGCAACTGAAGACCGTGTTGCCCAGGTCGATGTACCGGTTCACGTAGTAGTCATGCACCATCTGGTTCTCGGCGATGAGCTTGCTGAGGATCACCGTGTGGCCCTGTCCGCCGGGGTCGGGCAGGCTCTCGGCGTTGCAGGGGTCGGCGTCGGGCGTGTCGTCCGGTACGCCGGTGTAGTTGATGTAATGGCCGAAGGTGGCGTCGTTGTCCCACAGCGCGTAACGCCATCGCAGGGCATCGCCGGCGGGGTCCAGGCCATGCCACCAGGCCGTGTTCCAGTTCAGCCAGTCGGTGCAGACCGTGTAGCTGTTGAGGCAGAAGTAGTCGATCAGGCTCTTCCAGTTGAACCGGGCATCGACATAGGCCCACTCGGTGGCCCCGCCCATGTTGTTGCTCAGGATGTAATTGAGCAGGTTGTTCCATTCGGCCTGCGCGGCCGCACCGCCGAATTCGCTCCAGGTGCCGCCCCAGGTCTTGAGGAAGTACAGGTTGTTCTCGTCCTGGTCGTAGTAGTAGTCGGTGTAATCCTCGTCGTCGACCTTCTCGCGGATCTCGTACACGCCCCAGTACTGGCCGTTCACATAGACCACGCAGGGTTCGTACGTGCGCTCGTCCAGGTAAAGGCCGCCCACGTCGGAGAGGGCATGCACGTAGGCATCGCGGATGTGGGCTCCGCCGGAGGAGGGGTAGTTGTCGTTGGCCGCGGCTTTGATCACCAGGCGCTGGAAGTTGTCGCGGGTCTTGGTGCGGAAGATGGGGTAGTGGATCCCGTCGTTGTAGCCGAACTGGTCGCGCGTGATGTAATCGAAGCCGCGCTGGTCGTAGGCCCAGCTGTCGTTCCCGTGCTCGTTGAACTCGCCCACGGCCTCGTCGCGCAGCAGCTGGTCCTCGCCGTAGTACTCGATGGAGCCCACCGGCTGCAGGCCGCCGTTGCCGTTGAGCAGGTCGTCGATCTCCTGCCCGGCCAGCGAAAGCACCGCCACGGTGTGGGGGCTGTTGATGAAGTAGGTGTTGGTTTCGATGAAGCTGGGAGGCACCCCGGGCGTGGTGCTGAAGCAGGCCGCGCGCAGCACGGTGGTGGCGCCGATGTTGATCGGTGCGCCGTACAGCGTGGAAGCGGCGGTGGGTTCCGAGCCGTCGATGGTGTATCGGATGTCCGCGCCGGTGGGCGAGTTCAGGCCCACGTTCTGGGCCCCGGCGTAAAAGCCGGCCGGCACGCTGAAGGTCGGTACGGCTTCATACTCCGGGCTGGCACCGGCGTTGGCCGCCCCCGGCGTGGGGCTCAGGAAGAGCGACCAGGTGGCCGCGCCGTCCGTGGTGCGGCCTCGGCTGTGGCCGTCCTTGGTGCGGTCGGCCAGTTGGAAGTCATCGATCACCGTGCCTCCCACATCGGCGAGCACCACCCAGTCGGCCGAGGTCTGGTTAAGCTTGAAGCTGGTGTGGTAGAAGCCGCCGCCGGAGGTGTTCCTGCCGCTGGCGAAGAAGACCTGCCGCGCATTGGCGCCGATGATCGTGCCGCCGGGGATCTGCCACTTCATCGGGTTGGACTGGTCGTCGCTCAACCACCAACCGCTCACGTCCACCGGCGCCCCCGTGGTGTTGTACAGTTCGATCCAGTCCTCGTATTCCCCGTAGTTGTCGGCATAGGAACTGAAGTTCGACGCGGTGACCTCGTTGATCACCACCTGCGCCG
>CAYMXP010000037.1:0-34016 GCA_964394425.1 uncultured Chryseobacterium sp.
AGCTGCTGTAGCCGATGCTCACCAGCACGAGCTTGTTCTCCGCCTTGGCCTTCTCAAACGCCTCATCGCCCCAGGGGTGCCAGTCCACCGGGTTGTGCGCGTGCTGCAACAGGTAGGGGCTGGTTTCGCCCGCCAGCCGGTTGGTGTGGGTGTGGTGAGCGGTATCTTGCATGGACGCCTGTCCGTTGCCCGCTGAGTTGCCGCATCCGGCCAGGGCCAGGTCCAGCGCGGCCAGGCCGATCACAGCAACACGAACGGACATGAGCGGGCAAAGTAACGGAGGCCTTGAGCGGCGCGGACGGTGCGGGGACGCGGGACGTCAACATGCCGCCGTGAAGCGGGAGCGCGTCTGGAGCGTGTGGGTGATGGCCGCAGGCATCATCGTCGGGCTGGGCACGGGCCTGTGGATCGGGAAGCTCACGCTTGTGCCGTTGGGCACGCTGCTGCGGGCCGCGGCCTTTTGTTGCGTGGTCCTGCTGCTGATCCCCTTCCGCTTCACGGCCACGAAGCTGAGGCTGGAAAGGCTTGAATGGGTGCTGCTGAACGTGCTGGGCATCGGTCCGCTGGTGTTCAGCGCGGCCCTTTCGTCGAACTACTTCATTCATGGAAGGGAACGATGCCGGACGCATCGCATCGACCAGGCGGCGTACAGCGATCTGTTCTACCGCGTGGAGCTGGAAGGCGGGAGCTTCAATGCTTTCCCGGGGGCGCGGGAGTTCCAGGTGGATCCGGAGGAGCAGTTGAACGCGCGCCGGTTGAGGATCTGCACGTCACGCGGTGCCTTGGGAGCGGATGTGGTGACGCGACGGGAGTTGCTCACGGCGGAATGAACGGGCCCGCACGGCCCCGGATGCCTGCCGCAAGAGGAACATCGGGCCGATCACTCATGGAAGGGCACCACCTGTTCCAACTCGAAGGGGATCCGCCGTGAGACCAGCCCCACGCGCCCCTTCACCGTGCCGCTGATGCGGATGCGCGCCTCGCCGGCCAGCAACGCCCCCAGGCCGCCGAGCCAGAGGCCGGATGTTCCGTCGAGCGCCGTGCTCACCGGCACGCAGTAGCTGCGCTCCACGCGGGGGTCCAACACCAGGGTGCTGTCGAAGCGCGCCTTGCCCATGGGTTCGTTGTTCAGGTACACCATCACGTCGGGTGTGGTCACCCGGATCCTGTAGTTGTTCGGGTTGTCGATCACCGCCTGCACGCGCACGCTCACGCCCGCATCGGTGAACGAGGTGAGTTCGATCGAGTTGACCTGCGTGAGGGTGACCTCCTGGTAGGAAAGGCAACCGGACAGGAACAGGAGCAGGAGCGGGATCAGCGGCCGCCGCCCTGGGATCGCATGGACCGGCATCTCGAGCAACGCTGTGCGAACAACGAACGACCGCCTAAAGTCCGTTCGCGCTCATGGCCGCGTAGTGGTGGAAGAAGCGCGGGATGGTGCGGATGCCGGTGAAGTAATTGAACAGGCCGTAGTGCTCGTTGGGGCTGTGGATGTCGTCCGAATCAAGCCCGAAGCCGAAGAGGATGGTCTTCAGCCCAAGCTCCTTCTCGAAGAGCGCCACGATGGGGATGCTCCCGCCGCCGCGGGTGGGGATCGGCTTCCTGCCAAAGACCTCCTCCATGGCCTTGCTCGCGGCCTTGTAAGCCGTGCTGTCGGTGGGCGTCACCGCGGCCTCGCCGCCGTGATGCGGGCGCACGGTCACCTTCACCGAGGGAGGCGCGATCCTCTGGAAATGGTCGCTGAAGAGCTTCGTGATCTTCTCGCTGGCCTGGTCGGGCACCAGGCGCATGCTGATCTTGGCGAAGGCCTTGGAAGGCAGCACCGTCTTGGATCCCTCTCCGGTATAACCGCCCCAGATGCCGTTCACGTCCAGTGTCGGGCGGATGGTGCAGCGCTCGTCGGTGGTATAGCCCTTCTCGCCCTTCACCGCGTGTACGCCGAGGTCCTTCATCCAGGCCATCTCATCGAAGGGGGCTTCGGCCAGGGCTTTGCGCTCGGCCGCGGAAAGGTCACGCACATCGTCGTAGAAGCCCGGGATGTTCACCCGGCCGTCCGCGTCATGCAGGCTGGCGATCATCGCGCAGAGCGTGTTGATCGGATTGGCCACCGCACCGCCGTACACCCCGCTGTGCAGATCGCGGTTGGGGCCAACGACCTCAACTTCCACATAGCTGAGCCCGCGCAATCCCGTGTTGATGCTGGGCACGTCGTTGGCGATCATGGCCGTGTCGCTGATCAGCACCACGTCGGCCTTCAGCTTCGCTTTGTTCTCCCTCACGAAACCGCCCAGGTTGTCGCTGCCCACCTCCTCTTCGCCCTCGATCATGAACTTCACGTTGCATGGGAGGCCGCCGCTCTTCAACATGGTCTCCACCGCCTTCACATGCATGTAGAACTGGCCTTTGTCGTCGGCGCTGCCGCGGGCGTAGATCACCTCGTCCTTCACCACCGGCTCGAAGGGCGGTGAATGCCAGAGGTCCAATGGATCCGGGGGCTGGACATCGTAATGGCCATAGATGAGCACCGTGGGCTTTCCGGGGTCCACCATCTTCTCCCCGTACACGATCGGATGGCCCTTGGTGGGGCAAATCTCCGCCTTGTCCACCCCGGCGGCCTCGAGGCTTTTTTTCACGGCCTCGGCGCAGCGCGCCACGTCGGCCTTGTGCTTGGGATCGGCGCTGACGCTGGGGATGCGCAGCAGGTCCAGGAGCTCGTGGAGGAAGCGGTCCTTATGGGTCTCGATGTACTGGTCGGTGGGGGTCATGGCGGGCGCCGAAGATAGCCGGGAAGCCCCGCTGGATCCCAAGGGCGTAGCCAGCCGGAGGAGGGCCGGTCAGGCAACGAAGCACCGCCTGGTCCAGTCATGTACCCGGCCGGCAGATCGGCTTACCTTTTCGCGGACCTTTGTCAGCCCAGCCCACATGAACGCCCGTCGACGCAGCCTGTTCCTCCTTCTGGTGCCGATGACCGCTTCAGCCCAGTTGGTCCTGGACAACACGATGACCCCGGTTCAACTGGTGCAGAACGTCCTGTTGGGCAGTGGCGTGTCGGTGAGCAATGTGGAGTTCAACTACGCACCGGGTACGAGCATCACGGTGCAGGCCATGGCGTTCGACGGCACGGGATGCAATGTGGGCATGAACGCCGGGATCATGCTCAGCTCGGGGGATTGCAGCATGGGGATCGGCCCGAACAACAGCAGCGGCATGACCATTCCCGGCGGGGGCCTGGGCCTTGGCGGTGATGCGGACCTGACCCAGTTGCTGAACTCCGGTGGAGGGACCTATGCCACCAACGATGCCGCAGTGCTTGAATTCGATTTCATCCCGAACGGAGATACCCTGCGGTTCAACTATGTGTTCGGTTCCGAAGAGTACCTGGAGTGGGTGGGATCCAGTTTCAACGATGTGTTCGGTTTCTTTCTGAGCGGGCCGGGCTTCAGCGGGCCTTACAGCGGTGGGGCGGAGAACATCGCACTGGTTCCCGGGACCGCCCTGCCGGTCACCATCGACAACGTGAACGACGTGACCAACAGCGCCTATTACGTCGACAACGGCGATGGCTTCAGCCCACCCCAGAACACCGACAGCACGGTGCTGCAATTCGATGGGTTCACCACGGTGCTCACCGCCGAGGCGATCGTGCAATGCGGCCTGACCTACCACATCAAGATGGCGGTGGCCGATGCGGGCGACCACGTTCTGGATAGCGGAGTGTTCCTGGAGGCCGGCAGTTTCACCAGCACGGCGGCGGTCACCGCCTCGCTGGCCACCCCCGTGGGCCTGATCGATTCCACCCTGTATGAGGGGTGCGCGACCGCCGTGCTCGGCTTCACCCGGTACGCCGGCTTCAACACCATCGACACCGTGCAGGTGTCGGTCGGTGGCACGGCCACCATGGGGGTCGACTTCTCGCCGATCATTCCACCGGAAGTGGTGTTCCAGGTGGGGGATACCACCATCTGGTTCTTTCTTTCGGCCCCCGTGGATCCCGACCTGCTGGAAACCGTCACGCTCACGATCAGCAACGTGGCCCAGTGCAGCGGGATGCTCGTGGTCACGAACTTCACCTTCTACATCAATGAAGCCCAGCCGATGTACATCACCGTGGCCGACACCACCATCGATTGCGACGACATCGTGACCATCGGCCCGCAGGTGTTCGAGGGCTACGGCAACTACGGCTACATCTGGAACACGGGCGATACCTCCCCGACGCTCACGGTCTCACCACCCGTGACCACCACGTACACGGTCACGGTCACGGACACGTGCGGCGTCATCCCGCAATCGGGCAGCATCACCATCACCGTTCCGGTCTATCCGCCCGTAAGCATCAACGTGAGCAACGACACATCGATCGCCTGCCTGCAGAACGCCCTGCTCCAGGTGAACGCCTCGGGTGGCGATGGGATCTATGTCTATGAGTGGACCGATGCGATGGGCAACGTGCTGAGCACCCTGCCAACGTTGAACGTCACCTCCGGTCCCGTGGCCACCTACTTCGTGGACGTGCAGGCCGGATGCGGCCTCGGGGCGCAGGATTCGGTCACCGTTTCGCCGCTGGCCCTGCCGCCCATCGTGGTGACCACCAACAACGACACCACGGTGGTCTGCCCGGGTGATCCGGTGGACCTGCTGGTGGTGAGCACCACGGGGGGGAACGGCGTGTACACATACACCTGGACGGACGCCGGCGGGAACGTGATCGACACCACCACCAGCGTGCCGGGCATCGTGGTGAGCGACACGGCCCAATACACCATCCAGGTCGACGATCAGTGCGGCAACACGGGCTTCGACAGCATCTCGGTGTTCACCCCGCAATATGCCCCCTACGTGCTGAGCGTGGCCGAGGACACCGCGATCTGCCTGGACGGCAGCACCACCATTTGGGCGCTGGCCACCGGTGGCGCGGGCAATTACGTGTACGACTGGCCGGACCTGTCCAGCAGCGACCCAAGCAACACCTTCTCGCCCACGGCCCCGGCCACGTATTCCGTCACCGTCACGGACCAGTGCGGCAGCGTGCTGAGCGACGAGGTGTTCGTGGACGTGCAGGACGTGACCGCCTGGTTCCAGATCAACTACACCAACGAGTACGACGTGGACTTCTACAACATGTCGTCGGTGAACACCACCGAGTTCCTCTGGGAATTCGGCGATGGCGACGAGGCCGAGACCTACAACGCCTTCCACCATTACATCGACACGGAGGACCACATCGTGTGGCTCACCGTGTGGAACCCCCTGGGCTGCGTGGACAGCACCTCGGTGCTCGTGCAGCCGCAGTCCCACCTCTACGTGCCCAACGCCTTCTCCCCGGACGGCGACGGGTTCAACGACTTCTTCGGACCCGTTGGCCACGACATCTACGAGTATGAGATGAGCATCTTCGACCGCTGGGGCGAGGTGATCTTCACCACGGAGGATCCCAACCAACCCTGGGACGGCAAGATCGATGGGGGCGATGAGGCAAGCAACGGGGTGTACGTGTGGAAGCTGCGCGCCCGCGGCCGTCGCTTCGGGCCGGTGGAGTACATCGGCAGCGTGGCGTTGATCAAGTGACGGAACACAACCACAGAACAAGCAAGATGAACATGAGAACATGGATGGCGGCGATCGTGTGCCTGCCCGCGCTGGATGCCGGCGCGCAATTGGTGGTGAACAACACGGTAACCCCGCAGGACCTGGTGGAGAACGTGCTGCTGGGCGGAGGCGTGACCGTGAGCAACGTGACCTTCAATGGGGTCACGGGCACCATCGCCAACGTGCAGGCGGGGACCTTCGACGGCACGAACTGCAACGTGGGCATGACCGATGGGATCCTGATCAGCTCCGGCGACATCAACGTGGCGATCGGGCCGAACAACAACGGCAGTGCCACCCTGGGCGCGGGTTCAGGCCCCGGCGATCCCGACCTCACCCAGCTGCTCAACGAAGGGGGCGGCACCTATAACACGAACGATGCGGCGGTGCTGGAGTTCGATTTTGTTCCCGATGGCGATTCGCTGAGCTTCCGCTACGTGTTCGGCTCGGATGAGTATCTGGAGTGGGTGGGATCCAGTTTCAACGACGTGTTCGGCTTCTTCCTCAGCGGTCCGGGCATCAGCGGACCGTACAGCGGCAACGCGGCCAACATCGCCCTGGTACCGGGCACCACGCAGGCCGTCACGATCGACAACGTGAACGACGTGAACAACAGCGTCTACTACGTGATGAACGGCGATGGATCCACCGCGCCATACGACACCGATCCGACCTACATCCAGTTCGATGGCTTCACCACCGTGCTTACCGCCAATGCGATCGTTCAGTGCGGGCAGACCTACCACATCAAACTGGCCGTGGCCGATGCGGGCGACTGGTCCTACGATTCCGGCGTGTTCCTGGAGGCCGGCAGTTTCAGTTCGCCCAACGCCATCGAACTCGAAGTGGTGACGGCCAGCGCCGACGGCACCGTCACCGAGGGTTGCACCCAGGCGGTCGTGACCATTTCCCGCCCGGGCGACCAGGACAGCCTGGACGTGACGGTGACCGTGGGCGGCACGGCCGTTAACGGGGTGGATTATCCGAGCATCCCGAGCATCATCGTCATCCCCGACGGGCAGGACTCGGTGAGCTTCGGATTGAGCGCGATCGACGATGGCATCGCCGAGGGCATGGAAGAGATCATCCTCACGGTCACGTACGTCAACATCTGCGGAGACACCTCGACCAGCACGGCATCGGTCCCGATCGTGGATTACATCCCCATCGCGCTGTACTCACCCGATTCCGCGCTGCAATGCCCGGGAGGCGAAGTGGAATTGGTGACCTCGGCCACCGGAGGGTTCGAGAACCTGCACTGGCAATGGGCTTCCGGCGAGACCACGCCCACGATCATGATCCCAGGGGATGAAACCTCCACCTATGAAGTGACCGTGTCGGACGATTGCGGTCATTCGGTGACGGACCTGGTCTATGTGGACGCGGGCTGCGACGTGATCATCCCCAACGTGTTCAGCCCCAATGGCGACGGGGAGAACGACCAGTTCGAGATCCAGGGCATCCAGGGCACGGAGAACAACGTCAGGATCTTCAATCGCTGGGGCATGTTGGTGTTCGAATCATCCAACTACCGCAACACCTGGGAGCCGCGCGACCTGCCCGATGGCACTTATTACTACGAGGTGATCATTGAAGGCGAACCGCTTTCGCCCTACACGGGCCACCTCACGATCATCGGCGGTTCCAACTAGCCGGTCCGCATCAGCAGCGAAGAGCCCGTCATCTCGGCGGGCTTTTCCATGTCCATCAGGTCAAGGATGGTCGGCGCCACGTCGGCCAGGATCCCGCTGCGCAGCTTGAAGGGCCGCGGGTCGATCAGGTGGATGGGCACCGGGTTGGTGCTGTGCGCGGTATTGGGCGTGCCGTCCGCGTTGAGCGCCTGATCGGCGTTGCCGTGATCGGCGATGATCACGAACGAATAGCCGTGCTCCCGACCGGCGTCCACCACGCGTCTGGCGCATTCGTCCGCGACCTCCACCGCCTTCACGATGGCCGGGAACACGCCCGTGTGCCCCACCATGTCGGGGTTGGCGTAGTTGAGGCACATGAAGTCCGCTTCGCCTTTGCGCAGCACATCCACGACGCGATCGGTCACCGGAAGGGCGCTCATTTCCGGCTGAAGGTCGTAGGTGGCCACCTTGGGTGAAGGGACCAGGATGCGTTCCTCCCCGGGGAAGGGCTTTTCCCGGCCACCGGAAAAGAAGAAGGTGACATGCGGGTACTTCTCGGTCTCGGCGACGCGAACCTGCCTCCGCCCCGACGCGGAGAGCACCTCCCCAAGGGTGTGCTTCAGGTCATCCTTGCGGAACAGGACCTGGACGCCGCGGTAGGTCGGATCGTATTCGGTCATGGTCACGTAGTGGAGGGGCACGGGTGCCATGCCATGCTCGGGCATCGCCTGCTGGGTGAGCGCGATGGTGATCTCGCGGCAGCGGTCCGTGCGGAAATTGAAGCAGATGACCACGTCGCCGGCCTTGATGGTGGCCAGGGGTTCTCCGTCGTCGCCGGTGATCACGTGCGGCTCGATGAACTCATCGGTCCTGCCCTCGACATAGCTCGACCGCAATGCCTCCAGGACATCCTTCACGGGCCGGCCGGTGCCATGCACCAGCAGGTCGAAGGCGCGCTTCACGCGCTCCCACCGTTTGTCGCGGTCCATGGCGTAATAGCGGCCGATCACGCTGGCGAAGCGTGCGCCGCCATGGTTCAACCCCCGTTGGATCTCGCCCAGGTAACGCTCGCCGCTGCGCGGATCGGCGTCGCGCCCATCGGTGAAGGCATGGATGAAGACCCCCTTCACGCCGGCCCTTTCCGCCATGGAACACAAGGCTTGCAGGTGCGCCTGGGAGGAATGCACGCCTCCCTTGGAAACCAGCCCGATGAAATGAAGGCGCTTCCCGGAAACTTTCGCCCGGGCGAGGGCCTCCTGCAACACGGGATCCTGCTCCAGCGACCCATCCGCGATCGCGCGATCGATGCGCACCAGGTCCTGGTGGACCACTCGGCCGGCGCCGATGTTCAGATGGCCCACCTCGCTGTTGCCCATCTGCCCCGCGGGCAGGCCCACGTGCTCGCCATCGGTGAGCAGGGTGGCATGGGGGGCGGTGGCGCGAAGGTGATCGATGAACGGTGTGCGGGCCTGCGCGATGGCATCGGTGCGATCCCCGGCGCCGATCCCCCAGCCGTCGAGGATGATCAGCACCACCTTGCGCGAATTGGTCACCCGGTGCGGAGTTGGGCGGCGAAGATAGACCCGTGATCACCGACGGGACCCTGGAGGCCAGGGCTTGCGCCTCTTAGTTGCCTGAAATTCAACCGCAGAGAGCGCAGAGGCACGGAGAAATGCCCGTCATTTCGTTACCTATGCAGCAAAGAGCGCAGAGGCGGCCGGAGGCCGCTAACTCAGCGCCTCTCTTTGGAGGCCGACGGGATCCTCCGCGGCCTCTGCGCTCTCCGCGGTGAAGAACGAGACCCGATAGCCCTGCTCTGGAGGCTCATGCGAGGCGGGCGGCCCTCACCCTTTCGGATGATATTGGCGATCGGGCATCCCGATCGGATCGCGGACCGCGTTACCTTGCCCAATGATGGGCAGGGAACCGACAGCCCGATCCGTGCGTCGCCGCAGTACCCGGGCGGCCCCTCCGGTGATCGCCATCGTGCATGATGCGGCCTCCCGCTCCATGAATGGGACCGAAAAGGCCATCGGATCGGGTCCCTATCTTGCCCGCGCTCCGATGATGGACCATGCAGCCGCCAAGGAGCGCATCCTGGCCAGGCTCAAGGAGGGGCTGCCGGCCGCGCGTTCCTACCATAGCTGTGCGCACACGTGGGATGTGTACCTCACGGCCATGGACATCGCCGCGAAGGAGGGAGTGACCGGCGAGGACCTGCTGTTGTTGAAGACCGCCGCCCTATACCACGATTCCGGCTTCACCGAACAGGACCTGGAGCATGAGGAGGCCAGTTGCCGCATCGCCCGGAAGGACCTGCCCGAACTGGGCTATACGCGCCCGCAGGTGGATTACATCTGCCGGATGATCAGGGCCACGCGCATTCCCCAGAGCCCGCGCGACAAGCTGTCCAGGATCCTGTGCGATGCCGACCTGGATTACCTGGGCCGCGAGGATTTCCATGAGATCGGAAAGCGGCTCTACCATGAATTCAAAGCCTACAAGGTGGTGAGCAACGAGCGTGAATGGAACGAGCTGCAGCTGCGGTTCCTGGAGCGCCACCACTTCTTCACCCGCACCAACAAGCGCGACCGGGAGCCCCAGAAGCAGGTGCATCTGGCCCGCGTGCGGCAATGGCTGCGCGATAACACGTGAGCGGAAAAAACAAAGGGACCCACGGTGGGATCCCTTTCGGTGGTGCCTCCCAGAGTCGAACTGGGGACACACGGATTTTCAGTCCGTTGCTCTACCAGCTGAGCTAAGGCACCGGTGCTTTTTCATCATTTTCGTCCGCGCGGTCCGGTCCACCGGACGCGCGAAAGGCCGCAAAGATAGACGGATGCCCACGACCGGTCGCGAACGGGGCATGGACCTGGTGATCGACATCGGCAACAGCCGGGCGAAGCTCGCGCTCTTCGCCGCGGACCGCGTGATCCGACATGGCGGCGTGGCCTTGAACGACACCGCCGGCGTACTGGCCTTTCTCCACGGGGTGAAGCCCCGGCGCATCGCGATGGGTTCGGTGGGGCACGACACGGGTTGGGATGCCGCGCTGGGCGAGATCGCGCCCGTGGTGGTCCTTTCAGGTTCATCACCCGCTCCCCTGCGGATCGATTACACCACGCCGGCCAGCCTCGGAGTGGATCGCCTGGCGAACGCCGTTGGCGCCAGCGCGCTTTTTCCCGGCCGCGCGGTGCTCGTGATCGACCTGGGCAGTTGCATCACCTATGATCTGGTCGATGGGAGCGGCCGATACCTCGGCGGCGCCATCTCGCCGGGCATGCACATGCGCCTGCGCGCGATGAACCGGTTCAGCGCACGGCTTCCACTGGTGGACGCCACCGCTCCGTCCCCGGCGATCGGCACGAGCACCGAGGGGTCCCTGCTGGCCGGCATGCATCACGGCATCGCGCATGAACTGAACGGGTGGGTGGCGGCCTGTGCAGCGCGCCATGGGGATCTGGCGGTGATCCTCACCGGCGGCGATGCGCCACGGTTCCTGCCGGGATCGAAAAGTGGCATCTTTGCCGTCCCTCTGCTGACCTTGCTGGGCCTGCATGTCCTCTTGGAGCGTTCCGACGGCCCTGATCGCACTTTCCGCCCTGCTGCTGGCACCCCGCCACCTGCGGGGGCAGAGCGGTGAGGGATCGCCATTCAGTTCGTTCGGTTTCGGCGATCTGGTGGGCACGGCCCAGCCGGCCCAGGCCATCATGGGAGGCGTGGGCATCGGCCTTGCCGAGCCTTACGGTCTGGTCCCATCAAACCCGGCGACCTATGCGGGCTTGATGAGGCCGTGTTTCGAGATCGGGGGCGTGGGGCACCTGGTGCGGTTGGGCGACGGCGAAGTGAGGAACGAACATGCTTCGGGGCGTTTCCTTGGACTGTCGTTGGGGATCCCGTTCGGCAAGGGGCGATGGGGCCTTGCCATGGGCCTGCAGCCGGTGAGCGAGGTGGGATACTCCATCGAGGACCATGCGACCTTGCCCGACGGGGATGACGTGCAGCTCGAGTACCGCGGCACGGGCGGCATCAACCGGGTGTATGGCGGACTGGCGTGGGTGCCCTGGCAACAGCGCGACAGCCTGGGCAACGGCCACCGCATCAGCATCGGGGGCAATTTCAATTACCTGTTCGGCACCATGGACCAGCTGCGCACGGCCAGGTACCCGCCCGGCGAGGGCTATTTCAACACGTCGGTGTACTCCGGCCTGGTGGTGGGCGATGCCGTGGGCACGACCGGACTGCAATACCACGGGGACCTGGTCCGGCGCCGCACCGAGGATGATGAAGCATGGCGTTACACCGTTGGGATCGTCGCCGAGTTCAGCGGCCGGCTCAATGCCCACCGCAATGAGGTGGTATCGAATTTCCAGACCACGCCATCGGGGATCAGCACCACCTACGATACCATCCACGTCGCCACCGGTGTGCCGGTCGCCGTGGACCTGCCGCCGGCCTATGGCTTCGGACTTTCGATACACGACGACCACTGGACTTTCGCCGCCGAGGCACGCGCTCGCGACTGGAGCGGGGTGCGGACCAGCGCGGGCGATACCATGCGGGTCGGCGCGCTGGGAACGCAGATCACCTATTCCCTCGGCGCGGCCTGGCGCCCGGCGGGTGACCGGCTCAACGGCACCTTCCTGCAACGGACCGTCTGGCGCATGGGCCTGCGTTATGCGGACGACTATTTGATCGTGGACGGGCGGCAACTCGCGGAAATGGGGTTCAGCTTCGGCTGCTCCCTGCCGATCCTGGGTACCGCCAGTCGTTCGCGTTTCCATCTGGGCGCCGAACTGGGCCGCCGGGGCGCGGATGGGGAGGACCAGATCACCGAGCAGTTCGCCGACCTGTATTTCGGCCTCACCTTCACCCCCGACATGCGCGAGGTGTGGTTCCGGAAGCGACGGATCGAATGAACCGAAGGCCATCCTTCCCGTTGACGGCCCGCATGGCCGGTCGGATCCCTTCCACCCTCCTGCTGTTGCATGCAGGCTGGATCCTCCTTTCCTCGTGCAAGAACGATCTGGATCGCGTGGCGGCGGTGGAGGTGACCGCCGACGCACCCGACCGGACCACCACGAACGCCGAGTACTTCTACAGCGACAGCGGCATCACGCGCAACCGCCTGCGCGCCGGCCGGATCGATGAATACACCACCGGCAAGGAACAGCGCACCGAGATCTCCGATGGGCTGGAACTGGTGTTCTTCGATGCCCGGGGCAGGCAGGGAAGCGTGCTCACCGCTCGCCGCGGGCGCATCTGGCCCGATGGCCGCCGCATGCGGGTGAACGAGCAGGTGGTGTTCGTGAACCGCAAGGGGGAACGCTTGGAGACCGAGGAACTGACCTGGATCCAGGACAGCGCCCGCGTGCATTCCGACAAGCCCGTGAAGATCGTACGCAAGGGGGACATCCTCTACGGCCGGGGCCTCGATGCCGCCGAGGATCTTTCCGAGTACACCATACGCGAGATCACCGGAAGCCTGTTCGTGGAGCAGGGCGATACCTTGGCGCGCTGATGCGCGGCCTGGGCCGGTTCATGGAGCATTTCTGGCTGGCGCTCACCATCGCCTGTGCCGGGCTCGCCGGCTATGTGTGGTGGCGTTTTGGGGCCCTGGAGGCCCGTGCCTGGCTGGTGCTCCCGGCCATCGCCTGCGCCGCCTGGCTTTTCCGTCGCTTCACCCGCAAGCGCCTGGAAGCCTGGGAGGAGCACCAACGCCGCGGCGGATGATGATCGCGGCACCCACCTTCACGGCGCGTAGATGACCGACCTGTTCCTGATCGTGGTTTCCCTGGCCCTGGCCGCCCTGTGCGGCGGCCTGGAGATCGCCTTCGTTAGCAGCAACAAGCTGTACATCGAGTTGCAGCGCAAACAGGGCGCGATCTGGGCCAGGGTCATCGCGGGGCTGTTCGCCCAGCCGGGCCGCGTGATCGGGGCGCTGAACGTGGGTACCAACATCGCCCTGGTGGTGTATGGCATCGTGATGGCGCGCATGTTGGAGCCTTCGCTGCGCGCGCTCTGGGCCCACGAAGGCTTCGTGCTGGTGGCCCAGACGGCCATCAGCACCCTGCTGATCCTGGTGGTCGGGGAATTCCTTCCCAAGACCCTCTTCCGACTGGATCCCAACGGTGTCCTCGCCATTTTCGCCCTTCCCCTCCGGCTGCTGTACTTGGTGCTCTGGTTCCCCATGATCCTGTTCACCGGCTTGAGCGAACTGGTGCTGCGCGTCTTCGGCATACGCAGCAAGCCGGGCCAGCTGGCCTTCGGAAGGATCGACCTGGATGAGTTCCTCAAGGAGGTGGCGGACAATTCGCCCGCGGCCGATGAGCTGGAACCGGAGGTGGAATATTTCCGCAACACCCTCGAGTTGAGCAACACGCGCGTGCGCGAAGTGATGGTCCCCCGGGCGGAGATCGAGGCGGTGAACGTCGACGAAAGCATGGACTTCCTGCACAAGCGCTTCAGCGAGACGGGCCTCACCAAGATGCTGATCTACAAGGACAGCATCGACAACATCATCGGCTACGTGCATAGCACGGACCTTTTCCGGCGGCCCCGGAGCCTGCGCAGCGTGTTGCGCCCGGTGAACTTCATTCCCGGCACCATGCCCGCCGACCAGGTGTTGCAGATGTTCACCCGGCAGCGCAGCCATGTGGCCGTGGTCGTGGATGAATTCGGTGGGACCGCCGGCATGCTCACGATCGAGGACGTGGTGGAAAGCATCGTGGGCGACATCGAGGATGAACATGACCTGGGCGAGGGAGTGGAGGAGCGGTTGGGCGAGAACGAGTTCGTGTTCAGCGGCCGCGTGGAGGTGGAACACCTCAGGGAGGCCTACGGGCTCAATGTGCCCGCCGGGGAGGAGTACGACACGCTGGCCGGCTGGATCCTGCACAGCACCGGTGCCCTGCCCGGCCAGGGCCAGGCGATCGACCTGGGGCCCTTCCACCTGGTGGTCGCCCAGGTGAGCCATGGCCGGATCGACCTGGTGAGGGTGAAGGTGATGGACCCCTCCGCCGGCCTGCTCGCCCAGGACTGAAGCCGGCCACGGCGGCACATCCCGCTCCGGCCCCCCGGCTATATTTGCCGTCCTTTCAAAAGAACGATGGCGATCATTGGCAAGATCCGCAGCCGCCTGGGCGGCCTGCTGGTCGTCCTGGTAGGCGGTGCCCTGCTGCTCTTCGTGATCAGCGGACTGCTCGACCCCAGCAGCAACGGTGGATTGTTCAGCCGGGGCAGCCGCTCGGTGGGCACCATCGCCGGCGAGGAGGTGGACATCCAGGAATTCGAGCGGCTGGTGAGCGACGAGGTGGAGGCCCTTCGCAACGACTTCGGCCAGAACGTGGACGACCAGTCGCAACGGCAGATCCGCGACGCGGTTTGGAACGAGATCATCAAGCGCCGCGTGCTGAAGGACCAGCTGGTGGAGGCCGGCTTCGGGTCCACCCTCAGCAAGGAGGAGTACGACGACATACGCTTCGGCAACAACATGCTGCCGGAGTTCCGCAACCAGCCCAACTTCCAGGATCCCGCCACCGGCCAGGCCGACCCCGAGAAAGTGCGGCAGTATTTCGTGATGATCGAGCAGCGTTCGCCCACCACGGCGCAACGCCGCGGCTATTACGACATCCAGAAGGTGCGCCTGGTGGAGAACCGCCTCTACACCAAGTACAACACGCTGGTGAAGCAAAGCACCTTCGCCAACAGCGCCCAGGCGCGCGATGAGTTCGAGCAGAAGAACCTGAAGGCCACCTTCAACTTCGTGGTCAAGCCCTTCAGCGGCGAACCCGATTCGCTCTACCAGCCCGATGAGAACGAACTGGTGAAGTACTACAACACCCACAAGAACGACCGCAAATACAGGCAGAAGGCCTCCCGCAGCTTCGACTTCGTGACCTTCGCCGTGACGCCCACCGAGGAGGATAAAGCCAACGCCTTCCAGGAACTTGCCGCGCTGAAGGATGATTTCCAGGCCGCCGTGGACGATTCGCTCTTCGTGGTGGGCAACAGCGAGAGCCGCAGCTACACGGTGTTTCCCTACCAGGTGGGATCGGCCGATGCGGCCACAGACTCGCTGATCACGCAGGCCGACACCGGCACGGTGATCGGACCCTACCAGGAGGGCGAGCTGTTGAAGCTCGTGAAGGTGAAGGAACTGGCCGACGTGCCCGAGGCCCGCGTGCGCCACATCCTGCTCAAGAGCAGTGTGGAGGACGATGCGGAAAAGAAGGCGCGTGCCGACAGCCTGCTGGCCGTGGTGAAGCGTGACCGGGGCAGGTTCGAGGAGCTGGTGACCAGGTTCAGCGACGACCCCGGCAGCAAGGGCAGCGGCGGGGTGTACGAGTGGTTCGACAAGAACCGCATGGTCCCGGAATTCACCAAGGCCAGCTTCGATGAAAAGGTGGGCGCCATCACCGTGGCCAAGACCAGCTACGGATACCACGTGGTGGAGGTCCTTGGCCAGCGCACCCGCCAGGAGCGCCGCGTCGTTTCGGTCGATCTGCGGGTCAAGCCAAGCCCGGCCACCTCGGCCGCCGTGTACAAGAAGGCCAACGAGTTCAGCCTGGACCACAACACGGTGGAAACCTTCAAGAGCGGCGCCGATACCCTGGGCCTGGAGGTGAAGCCGGTGGACGACATGCGGCTGGACCAGCGCTACATCCCGGGTCTCACCGAGCCCGCCGCGGTGGCCAGCTGGGTGAACAACGCCGAACCCGGCACGGTGAGCAAGCCGCTCACCAGCGGCGAGAGTTACGTGGTGGCGCTGTTGAAGAGGGTGAAGGAGGAAGGCGCGCCGGAACTCGACGATGTGCGGGAAACCTTCACGCGCGAGGTGGTCAAGGAGAAGAAAGCCGGCGCCTACATCGGGCAGATGCAGGGAAAGGCCGACCTGAACGCGCTGGCCACGGAACTGGGCCTGGGCGTGCAGACGGCCACCGACATGGCCTACAACACCAACAGCCTGCCGGGCGGGTACACGGAGATGGAAGTGGTGGGCCGGATCTTCGCCCTGCAGAACGGCGCCACCAGCGCACCCTTGCAGGGGGAGAACGGCGTGTACGTGGCCACCATGACCACGCTGACCCCGGCGCCCGAGATCAGCGACGTGGCCACCGAGCGCAAGGCGCTCACCGACCGCTTGCAGGGCCGCGCGGAGACCACGTTGATCAATGCGTTGAACGAAGCCGCCGGCGTGGTGGACGAGCGCGGGAAGTACTACTGATCGCATCGCACCGCGATCTGGAACGGGGCGCGCGCGCCCCGTTCACTTTTTCACGCGGTGCGATCGATGCTATCGCAATTGAGCCAGCCGTTCGGCATCGAGCCGGAGAAGGATCCCCAGCAGGATGGTGAAGCCGAACAGGGAGGACCCTCCGTAGCTGAAGAAGGGCAGGGGAATGCCGATCACCGGGGCCAGCCCGATGGTCATGCCCACGTTGATCATCAGGTGCATGAGGAAGATGCTGGCCACGCAATAGGCGAAGATGCGGGTGAAGCGCGATCGCTGGCGGTCGCTCAACTGGATGCAGCGCAGGATCAGCAGGCCGAAGAGGATCACCACCACCGAGGTGCCCAGGAAGCCCCATTCCTCGCCCACGGTGCAGAAGATGAAGTCGGTGCTTTGCATGGGCACGTACTTGTACTTGGTCAGCGTGCCCTCCAGATAGCCCTTGCCCGTGAGGCCGCCCGAACCGATGGCCGTCTGCGACTGCTTCACGTTGTAGCCCAGCCCCTGCGGGTCCTCCTTCTGGCCCAGCATCACCAGGATGCGGTCCTGCTGGTGGCGCGCGAGCACCTTTTCGAAGGCGTAGTCCACCCCGCCGATGAAGACGATGGAACTGGCCAGCCCGACGGCGATCAGGCGGTAGAATTTGCTCCGCATGCGGCGCACGATCATGTTGCGCACCACCAGCCAGGCCAGCAGGGCGAAGGCGGCGATCAGCACCATGAGCAGGTACTGGCCCCCGAAGGTGCGGTCGGTGAAAGGCAGGCCGAAGGTGCTCTCCTTCATGATCAGCGCGAGCACCGAAAGCACCGCGGCCAGGATGCCCAGCAGCAGGATGTTGCCCGAGAGGCCCTCCTTGTAAAGCACCAGGATGAAGGCGGCGCTGACCAGCGCGGTGCCCGTGTCGGGCTGGAGCATGATCAGGCCCACGGGGGCCAGGATCAGCAGCGTGCTGATCACGCGTGAGCGCAGCCTCAGCAGCGCCGGCAGGCCGCTCAGGTAGCGTGAAAGGGCCAGCGCGGTGGCGAACTTGCCGAACTCCGCCGGCTGGATCCCGAAGCTGCCCACGCCGAACCAGGCGCGCGCGCCGTTCACCTCCCTGCCCACCAGCAGCACCAGCACCAGCAGCACCAGCACGAAGCCGTAGATCGGATAGGCCATCAGGCGGAAAAACTCGCCCTTGATCAACAGGATGCCCGCGAACAGCAGCAGGCCGATCCCCATCCACACCGCCTGCCTGCCGTATTCCTTCGCCTGGTCGAAGATCCAGGGGTGGGTGGGATCGTAAGCCGCGCTGTAGATGTTGGCCCAGCCCAGGAACATCAGCAGCAGATACAGGGCCATCAACGGCCTGTCCAGCTGGCTCGCGATGCTATCGCGGGGCTTCATCGGCGGCGCGGGCTCTTTCCCGGCTTCACGTAGTTCTTCTCCTCGGCGATCAGGTCGGCGTCGAGCATGCGCTTTTCCACCTCGGGCCTGCTGATGCTGTCGGTGAGGTACTGCTCGATCATCAGGCTGGCGATGGGTGCGGCCCAGGTGCCGCCGAAGCCGCTGTTCTCCACGTACACGGCCATGGCGATCCGGGGGTCTTCCATGGGCGCGTAGGCGATGAAGACGGCATGGTCCTTTCCATGCGGGTTCTCGGCGGTGCCCGTCTTGCCGCAGAGGGTGATCCCCGGGATGCGCGCCTGACGCGCGGTGCCCCCTTCCTCCTGGACCACGCGGCGCATGGCCTCGTCCACCAGGGGGAACCACTTGGCATCGACGCCGGTGAAGTGCTTTTCGCCATGGAACACCAGGCTGTCGGGCGAGCCGATGGCGCGCACCAGGTGCGGATCGTAGTACCAGCCCTTGTTGGCGAAGATGGCCGCGAGGTTGGCCATCTGCGTGGGCACCACCAGCACCTCGCCCTGGCCGATCGACAGCGAATAGATCGTGCTGAAGGCCCAGGCCTGTTCGCCATAGACGCGGTCGTAATAGGCCACGCCGGGGATGTTGCCGCCCTTGGCGGAGGGCAGGTCGATCGCCGGCCGCCGGCCGAGCCCGAACCCCAGCATGTATTCACGCCATTCGGCCAGGCCCAGCGCCGCGTCCTTGAAGCGGCTGCGGTCCTGTCCGCGTTCGATCACGCGCTTGAAGACGTTGAAGAAATACGGATTGCATGAGTATTGGATCGCATGCTCCACGTCGTAGGCCGTGGGGTGGTTGTGGCAGCCCACCAGGGCCTTGTTGCACGGGAACCCCGTCGCCGGGGTGATGACGCCTTCCTGCAGGGCGATCAGCGCCTGCACGATCTTGAAGATGGAGCCGGGCGGATACTGTGCCTGCAGCGCGCGGTCGAACAGGGGCTTGAGCGAGTCGTTCTGCAGCATGCCGTAGTTGCGGTTGCGCACGCGCCCCACCAGCAGTTCCGGGTCGTAGTTGGGGCTGGTCACCAGGCAGAGGATCTCCCCGGTCTTCGGCTCGATGGCCACCACGCTGCCCTTCTTGTTGCGCATGAGCCGCTCGCCCATCAGCTGCAGCCGCGCGTCGATGCCGGTGTAGAGGTCCCTGCCCGCGTAGGCCAGCGTGTCGTACTGGCCGTTCTTGAACGGCCCCTGGACCTTGTTATGCACGTCCACCACCACGTACTTCACCCCCCGCCTGCCCCGCAGTTCCTCCTCGTATTGTTGTTCCAGCCCGCCCACGCCGATCACGTCGCCGGGCTTGTAGTAGGGATCCTGCTCCACCTTGCGCGCATCCACCTCGCTGAGATAGCCCAGCAGGTGTGCGCCGATGCGTTGCGGATAGGTGCGCAGCGTGCGGCTCTGGCCGTAGAACCCCGGATACCGGTGCAGGTGGACGGCAAGGGCGGCATATTGCCCGGCGGTGACCTGTTTTTCGAACACGCTCGGCTTGAAGGGGGAGTAGCGCATGGCCTCGCGCAGGCGGCGGCCGGTCTCCTCCTCGCTCACGCCGATCAGCGCGCTGAAGGCCGCGGTGTCGAAGGGGCGCACGTCCTTGGGCACCACCATGATGTCGTACACCGGGGTATTGGCCGTCAGCAGTTCGCCGCGGCGGTCCACGACCAGTCCGCGCGAGGGATACACGGTGATCTTCCGCTCGCTGATGTTGGCCGCCTCGGCTTTCCACCGGTCGTCCACCACCTGCACCCAGAACAGGCGCAGGATGAAGACCGTGCAGATGAAGATCACCGCGGCGATCAGCACGTATTTGCGCTCGTCGAACTTCATGCGCGTGCCCGGCGCACGGCCAGGTACTGGGTCAGCAGGCAGAGCGCCAGGGTGAAGGCGGCGCTGAGCACGGCGCGGAACAGCGTCCGCGGAAGCACGTCGATGCGCCAGGCTTCGGCGATGAACAGCCAGAGGTGGTGCAGGAGGACGAGCACCCCGGCATGTGCGAAGAACCAGGCCGCGCCCATGTCGCGCAGGCTGGGCCGCCGCCCGAATTCGTACCCGCCGCGGGGGGCCAGCATGCGCAGGAGCGGCACGCGTGCGTAGCACATCACCAGGCAGGCGCTGGTGTGCAGGCCGGGCGTGCCGCTGAAGAGGTCCATGACCAGTCCGGTGCCGAAGCCCGCGAACAACTGGCCCCATGCCGGCATGGCGACCGGCAGCATCAGCAGGAAAAGCACATAGAGCTGCGGCACCAGGTAGCCATTGGCCACGTCGAGGTGGTCCAGGACGAGCACCTGGACCAGGATCAACGCCAGGAAGCGTGCGAGGTGGTCAACGACGATGTTCCTCATGGCTGCTCGACGTTGCCGGCCTGGAGCGAGTCGCGCTCCAGCTTCATGAGGTCCATCACCACGTAGGCCATGGCGCTGCGCGAGAGGTCCTCGGCCAGGCGCACGGTGATCCGGTGGTAGTTGCTCCCGGGGTCACCGGCCACGTCCCGCACCGTGCCCACGGTGATGCCGCGCGGGAACACGCCATCGCCGCCGCGGGTGATCACCGTATCGCCGGGCTGGACCGGCACATGCCGGGCGATGTCCGCCACGCTGGCGGTGAGCGGATCGTTGGTGTCCCAGACCAGCAGGCCGAAATGGCCGGTGCGCCGCAGCTCCACGCTGGTGCTCAGGTCGGTGTTCAGCACGCTGATCACCGCGGCGAAGCGTGGACTGGCATCGCGCACCACGCCCACGATGCCCGAGGATCCGATCACCCCCATGCCCGCGCGCACCCCCGCCTTGGTGCCGCGATCCAGGGTGATGAAGTTCTTCTGCCGGTGGGTGGTGCTGTTGATCACCTGGGCCGGCACGTACCGGTAGCGTTGCTCATGGACCGTGTCGTGGATGGAGACGAAGCGGTTCTCCACCGGCGCGTAGGCGCCTCGGTGGCGGTTCATCAGGTCGGCGTTGCGGGCGGCGAGCATCGCGTTCACTTCGCGCAGGCCCGCATAGCTGGTCACGCTGTTGCGCCATGCATGAATGCGGCCCACCACGGCGTTCGACGAGCTGATCGCCCGTGCCCGCTGGTGGGTGTTGCCATCGATCAGCATGCCCATGGCCACGAGCATCAAGGCCAGGAACAGCAGGGTGTTGCGGGCGCGGTAAAGGAAGCGGAAGAGGTCGCGCATGGGTGGTGAGCGGTGGGGGGCGGGTGGTGAGTGCCGCTACCCGCCACTCACCACCCGCCGCTCATCATTCGCGCATGAGGAACTGGAAGCGGTCGATGTTCTTCAGGGCGATGCCCGTGCCGCGGGCCACCGCGCGCAGGGGGTCCTCGCTCACATGCACCGGCAGCTTGGTCTTGATGCTGATCCGCTTGTCCAGCCCGCGCAGCAACGCGCCGCCGCCGGCCAGGTAGATCCCGGTCTTGTAGATGTCGGCGCTCAGCTCGGGCGGGGTGCTCTCCAGCGCGCTGAGGATGGCCTCTTCGATCTTGCTGATCGACTTGTCCAGCGCCTGGGCGATCTCACCGTAGCTCACGGTGATCTCCTTGGGGATGCCGGTCATCAGGTCGCGGCCGCGCACGGCATAGTCCGGCGGCCCTTTCTCCAGTTCGGGCAGGGCGGCGCCCACTTCGATCTTGATCGTTTCGGCCGTGCGCTCGCCCACCAGGATGTTGTGCTGGCGTCGCATGTATTCCTCGATGTCCTGGGTGAGTTCGTCGCCGGCCACGCGGATGTTCTTGTCGCACACGATGCCGCCCAGGGCGATCACGGCGATCTCCGAGGTGCCGCCGCCGATGTCGATGATCATGTTGCCCATGGGCTCCTCCACGTCGATGCCGATGCCGATCGCCGCGGCCATGGGTTCGTGGATCAGGTACACCTCCTTGGCGCCGGCGTGCTCGGCGCTGTCGCGCACGGCGCGCTTTTCCACCTCGGTGATGCCGCTGGGGATGCAGATCACCATGCGCAGGTTGGGGCTGAAGAGCTGCCGCCCGGGATTGATCATGCGGATCATGCCCTTGATCATCTCCTCGGCGGCCTGGAAGTCGGCGATCACCCCGTCGCGCAGGGGGCGCACCGTCTTGATGTTCTCGTGCGTCTTGCCATGCATCTGCTGCGCCTGCCGTCCGATGGCGATCACCTTGCCCGTGGCGCGGTCCATGGCCACGATGCTGGGCTCGTCCACCACCACCTTGTCGTTGTGGATGATCAGGGTGTTGGCCGTGCCCAGGTCGATGGCGATCTCCTGGGTGAAGAAGCTGTTGATCCAGGCCATGCCTCGGGGTTCAGTGTTTGAAGTGGCGGGTGCCGGTCATCACCATCGCCTGCCCGTTGGCGTCGCAGGCGTCGATGCTTTCCTGGTCCTTGATGCTGCCGCCGGGTTGAACGATGCAGGCGATGCCCGCGTTGCTCGCGATGTCCACGCAATCGGGAAAAGGGAAGAAGGCATCGCTGGCCATCACGGCGCCCTTCAGGTCGAAGCCGGTCTTCCGGGCCTTGGCGATGGCCTGCTCCAGCGCGTCCACGCGGCTGGTCTGGCCCGTGCCACTGGCCAGCAGCTGCCGGTCCTTCGCCAGCACGATGGCGTTGCTCTTGGTGTGCTTCACCAGGATGTTGGCGAAGACCAGGTCATCCAAGGCGGCAGGGGATGGCGGCTTCCTGGTCACCACCTTCATGTTCGCCGGACCATCGATCACCGCGTCGGTCGTCTGTGCCAGGATCCCGTTCAAGGCGGTCCTCGTTCTTCGCACAGGCCTCGCCGATGGCTTGCGCACCAGGATGATCCGGTTCTTCTTCTTGCTGAGGATCGCCAGTGCATCATCGTCGTAGCCAGGCGCGCAGATGATCTCGAAGAAGATCGTGTCGATCCCCTCGGCCGCGGCTTTGTCGATGGGCGCCGTGGTGATCAAGATCCCTCCGAACGCGCTCACCGGGTCGCCGGCCAGCGCCGCCTTCCACGCATCTTTCGCGCTGTCGCGGACCGACGCGCCGCAGGCGTTGTTGTGTTTCAGGATCGCGAACGCCACGCCTCCCAAGGTGGACAGGTCGTCGATCAGCTCGAGCGCGGCGTCCAGGTCCAGCAGGTTGTTGTAGCTGAGCTCCTTTCCGCTCAGCTTCTCGAAGAGCCCGGCCAGATCGCCGAAGAACACGCCGGTCTGGTGCGGGTTTTCCCCGTAACGCAGGGGGGTGGCGGGGCCGGCGCTCAGCCGCAGCTCGCCGCTGTGGCCGGAGAACCAGTTGTAGATCGCGCTGTCGTAGTGCGAACTCACTCCGAAGGCGGAGGCGGCCAACGCCTTGCGTTCATCCAGGGTGGTTTCGCCGTTCTTCTCCTTCAGGATCCGCAGCAGCTCGGGGTACTGCCGTTGCGAGGGCACGATCACCACGTCGTTGTGGTTCTTGGCCGCCGCGCGGATCAGGCTGATGCCGCCGATGTCGATCTTCTCGATGATGGCGCCCTGATCCCCCCCGGCGGCCACCGTTGCCTCGAACGGGTACAGGTCCACCACCACCAGGTCGATCGCCGGGATGTGGTACTCCTCCAATTGGGCCACGTCGCTGTCCAGTTCGCGCCGGCCCAGGATCCCGCCGAACACCTTGGGGTGCAGGGTCTTCACCCGGCCGCCCAGGATGCTCGGGTAGGTGGTCAGTTCCTCGACCGCCGTCACCGGGATCCCCAACCCCGCGATGAATTCTTGTGTGCCACCGGTGCTGTACAGATGCACGCCGAGGCGGTGGAGCTCGCGGACGATGGGTTCAAGACCCTCTTTGTGGTAGACCGAAAGGAGCGCGCTCTGGATGCGACGGATGCCGTTCAAGTGCCTGCCGGGCCCGGTGTTGCGGGCGCCGCGCAAGTTTAGCAGCAAAAGGCGCGGACGCTGCGGAAGCCGCGCGCGGCCTTGCCAACGGTGTTACCAACAGATCAGAACCGGAACCCGAAGCCCAGCTTGATCATCCACGCATCGCTGTTGCTGGTGCGCGTTCCATAGCTGAGGTTGCCGTCCGCATCGATGGATATGGTCGAGGGATCCACGTAGGTGACCTCGCCTCCCTGCAGCCGTTCAAATCGGCCTTCGATCGTCATCGTCCCGCCAAGGCCCACCATCACCCCGGCCGCCCAACCCCAGCTCCACGCGGCATCCACTTCGTTGCGCTCGTTCATCAGCGGATCCTCAAGGCCGTCGACCTTCAATTTGGTGCGGGTGCTGAAGGTGCGCCATCCGCCCAACCCATCGATGTAGGGCGCCACCTTGCCGGTGAAGGGCTTCAACCGGGCGAGCGCATGGAAGCCGTAAATGTTGCTGTTCACCTGCATGTCGGCTTCCGTGGCATCGATGTAGTCCTCGTCGATCGGCACCACGGCGCTCTCGCCGCCCATGCGGCTCCAGTCGAACTGGAACCCGGTCTCGAAGGGCATGCGCTTCATGGGCACGCTGAAGTTGGCGCCCAGCCCCACGAACTCCTTCCCCCAGGCCTCGTCGAACTCGCCCAGGGGATCGCCCACATGGCCGAAGAGGCTCAAGGTCATGGGCCGCGACCTTTCCTGTGCATGGAGGGGGATGGCGGTGAGCGCCAGAAGCGTGATGGGAAGCATGGAGCGCATGGGTCGGCGATGGACGGGCCGCGCGAAGCCAAGGGCGTGCCAGCCTGCTGGACCGTAGGACCGCTTGGGCGGATCCCCGCGTTCCGCATGCGGGCCTTCCTTTGCCATGGATGGATCCCACCTGGTTCGAGCACGCCGGTCTTTGGGGACTGTTCCTGGCCTCCTTCCTCGCAGCCACCATCTTTCCCTTCAGCAGCGAGGCGGTGCTGGCCGCGGCGTCCCTGGGTCCCTGGTCGGGCGCCTCGCTGTTGATCGCCGCGAGCCTGGGCAACTGGCTGGGCGGGATGACGACCTACGCCATCGGCCGCTGGGCCAACGCCGAACGGATCGTGCGGTGGGTGCGCATGGACCCCTCCAAAGCCGGGCGCTGGGGCCGGCCGGTCCAGCGGCACGGTGCCTGGCTCGCCTTGCTGTGCTGGCTGCCGTTCATCGGCGATCCGATCGCGCTGGCGCTGGGGATGTTCAAGACCAGGGCCGTGCCAGTGGCTCTGCTCATGCTGGTGGGCAAGGCGATGCGCTATGCGGTGGTGATCGCCACGCTGCGCGGCGCATGGACCTGACCGGTCACGGTCCGGCCACCGTCTTCTCCTTTCTCCGCTGTTCAAGGAACCACCATTTCGGCCCGCCGACCTTTTGGCCGTTCGCCTCGCGCCACATGCGCACTAACTGATCCTGGAAGGTGGCCGTGGCTTCCTCGATCGAATCGGCCACGTAGAGGAAGCGGATCTCCTCCTTGGTCAGGGTGCCGACCTCGACCATCCTGGCGATCTGCTCCAGCATCGGGGCCCAGTACTCCCGGCCGTAGAGCAGGATGGGGAAGTCGCTGAGCTTGCCGGTCTGGAAGAGGGTCATGGTCTCGAACAGTTCGTCGAGCGTGCCGGGGCCGCCGGGCATCACCACGAAGGCCTTGGAATATTTCAGCAGGAGCAGCTTGCGGACGAAGAAATGGTCGAAGGTGAGGCTGGTGTCCAGGTAGGCGTTCGGCTTCTGTTCGTGCGGCAGGCGGATGTTGCAGCCCACGCTAGGGGCGCCCACATCGCGGGCGCCGCGATTGGCGGCCTCCATGATGCCGGGTCCGCCGCCGGTCATGATGGTGAAACCCACGCGGCCGATGCGCCGGGCCAACCGCCGGGCTGCTTCATAGTAGGGATGGTCCTGCTTGAAGCGCGCCGAGCCGAAGAAGGTGACACAGGGGCCGACGAAGTGCAGCTTGCGGAAGCCGTAGACGAACTCGCCGGCGAAATGCACCACGCTCAGGAATTCGCTCCATCGCGAGCGCGGCCCCTCCAGGAACCCGAGGTCGATGCGCTGGGTGTCGGGGGCGACACGGGGTGCGGACACGGGGGCGAAACTATCCGTTCATGGCAAGGCCGCGATCGCGACCCACGCGGTGGTGCCGCCCGGTTGCCAAGCCCGCGCCGCGGATCCCTACCGCAACAGCTCCGCCGCCTCCGCGAACCTGTATTCCGGCGAGCTGCGGAAGAGGAGGTTGAGCACGTTGAGGTGCCCGGCCCCGTAGATCACCAGGATCCGGTCGTCCGCCGTCACCGGGATGCGCTGGATGTTGCGGAAGATCCGCAGGTTGCGGTTGAACCAGCGGCCGCTCTCGAAGTCCACGCCGGTGAAGTCGCCCGGCACCGCCTCATACTTGAAGAGGCCGATGAGGTAGTTGCCGAGGTCGCGTTCGATGTGCGTGGGATCGTTGACCTCGCGCAACGCGCCAAGGATGCCCTGGCTTCTGAGCGGTGATGTCGTGCGCGTGCGCAGCGTGCTGTCCGGATCGGCGTTGAAGTATTCCTCGAACCGCAACGCCCCGATGCTGTCCGTGCCGTTGAACAGGGAGTCGATGTTCGGTGTGAAGCGGCCCCATTCATCCACGCAGTAAAGCGTTCCCAGGTGGAAGCGTTTCGCCAGCCGGAAGCCCAGTTGTTCCTCCTCCCCACGCCCCAACTGGTGGCGGCCTGCGAGGTAGGCGGCATACAGCGAGTCGATCGCGTGCTGTTCCCCGGGCTGCCGTTCGATCACGATCACCGTCGGTGCGAAGCGCGCCATGCGCTCCACGACATCCTCGATCTCCGCCTGGTATCGTGGCTGCAGCACGTCGATGCGGTCGCTGTCGGCCACCTGCCGGGCGTCCAGGTCGGGAAAGGCAAAGTGGAACACGCCGAGGGGGAGCACCTGCGGGCCGGGTTCCTGCGCCGCCAAGGCCGGGATCAGCAGCGACCCGATGGCGGAAGCGATCGATCTCATGGTGGTAGGATGGCCTCGGGCCGGTTTTGTTACAGGGCCAAGGACATTCCGGGCCTGCCATCGGTGCCCGGAGCGATGGAACGATCTACGACCCGGATGCCGCCTTCACGCCGCCACCGCCATGGCCTCACCGATCACCGCCGTCGCCGGATGGGCGGCAGAGCACCAGGATGTGGTCCCTCCCTTCGCGACAGGTCGATCAACCGAGCAGCGTGTCGCCATCAAAGGGCGAGATGGGCCAATTGCGCGGATCACGCAAGGCCGCGGCCGTCGTCTCCGAGGCGCAATGGTAATGGACGGGGAAGGCGGGTGCCTTCCGTTCCAGCGTGAAGGCGGGGATGTGCCTGCGTTCGATGCTTCCCGGCAACTGGAACTCCAGCGCATGGCAGCCCGATCGCCACGCGAAGTGGACGATCGACCGGAGCATCGTGGATCGGGCTTCCTCGGTGAGTCCGATCAGATCGCCCAATTTCCAGCGATTGAAGGTGGGATCCCGGGCGACGGGCTCTTCGATGAGCGAGGCGTAGGCCACGATCGGTGCATCGCTCCGGTGCCGAAGCAGAAAGATCCGCTTGCGGCGGCCGAACCGGCCGGATCCATACACCCAGGCGATCGTGGGCGCATCGCGGAAGGCGACCAGTCCATTCTCCCGCGCGGCCACCTGTTCCCAGAAATGCCGGTAGTCGTCTGGCAGCGCATCGGCCGGGGTCTCCTGGAGCGCACCATCCGGCATGCGGCCCGCGCCCGGGCGCCAGAGCGGGATCCGGTCGAGCACCGCGCACAGCGGACGAAGCATGCGCCTCCAGGAGGGCTTCACCGCCAGCAGGGCAAGGCGGCCCGGTTTGAACGGCACCACGTACACATGGTCCAGCCTCGCCACCGGTGCGCGATGTCCGCCGTGCCGGTCGAAGATCCTGCCCGTCGGTGCGATCGCGGTGGTCACCAGCTTGAGATCGATCGGGTTCTGATGGAAGTAGGCATCGGCGAGCAGACGGGTGAAGGCGCGGTACTCCTTGCGCACGCCCCAGTTGCTGGCGATGGACACGGGGAGCGGCCGGCCCTGGAGCAGGTACGCGCGCGGCACGCTGCCGAAGAAGCCCACGATGCGATCATCGTGCAGCATCACCCAGCCGTAGAACACGGGACCGGCGTACATCGTGAAGAACGGATCGTTCGTCCACAACCCGTCGATGGCGCGTTGCAGGGCGGCGGTGTCCCCGGCGGATGGCCAGGCAAGTCCCAGCTCACGCAATAGGGCGCAGGCTTCGGGCATGTCGTCCGCGCGCGCGGGCCGCACCACCAGGTCCTGCTCCGCGATCATCGACCGAAGAAGTACCGCAACTGGAAGTTGTCCCAGCCGGCGATCAGATGATCGCGCCGCAGCATGAAGGGATCATCGCCGGCGCGCATGGCACCCCTTGCGGTGGTGGCGAAACTGTTGTAGCCCAACTCGCGCGCGACCAGCGGCGCAACATGGGCATCGAAGTCCGCTCCGGGCCGGCCCCACGGGCAGGCGAAGTGACGGCATTCGGTGTGCAACTGGTCCTCGATCAATTGTTTCGACCCGCGGAGTTCCTCCGTGATGGCCGCCCGCGTGATGCGCATGAGGTTCGCATGGGTGTGCGTGTGCGAGCCGAAGGCGACCCCCGCCGCCATCATTTCCCGGCACTGCGCCCAGGTCAGGAACGGCACCAGGCGCGGCGCCTCGGGGTAAAACCCCAGGATGCGTTCGGCTTCCTCCGGCCTGCGCGCATCGAGGCCGGTATATGACGTTGGCAGGTAGATGATGACCGGCACGTCCAACGCCGCGGTGATCGGAAGCATGTTGGAGCGGCAGTTCGCGAAGCCATCGTCGAAGCTCACGCAGAAGTAGCGCCCATCGATCGGGGTCGCGGCGGTCAGCATGCGCACCGCATCATCCATGCTGATGAACTCGCCGAACGAGCGCAGGTAGCGCAACTGCCGCTCGAACGCCACGCGCTCGTCGTCGAACACATGGTGGTAATAGGGGAAGCGGATCCAATCGCCGCCGCTGATGCGCGATGTCAGCGAGAGGCCGGCCAACGCGCCCCGGCGCACCCTGGCCCGCATCCGGTCCAGCATGGACATGGAGTTGCTGAACGTGCGGTATGACCTCACCTCCTCCATGCCGGGCCTGACCAAAAGTAAACACCCTTCGCAACGCATCCACGGAGATCATGCCCTGCATGGCCGCCCGTGACCGGATCAAGATCCGATCGCTTGCGCGATCGCCTCCTTTGCCCCATGCACATCCTTCACCTCCTGCACGCTGATCCGCAGCGTCCCCGCCTTCTCGTACACTTTGAACCGTCGTGGCTGCGCCTGCACCGCCCGGAGCACGGCGTTGAATCCATCGCCCTCGAAGAAGCCGTGCTGCGCGCTATCGCCCGTCTTATGGCGGACTTTGACAGCGCGCGGCTGATCGGCGATAGGTGCTTCACGCCGCCTTGCCGGTGGCCAAAGGGATCCCTGCCAACTCCTTGCTCTTGCCTTTCATCTCCTCCTCCAGGTCGAAATCATCCTGCAGCCCCAACCAGAACTTGGCCGAGTTGCCGAAGTATTTCGAGAGGCGTAAGGCGGTATCCGCCGTCATGCGGCGCTCGCCTTTGAGGATCTGCGACACGCGCGTCTGGGGGATGCCGATGTCCTTGGCCAAGCGGTAGGCGCTGATGCCCATGGGCACCAGGAACTCCTCTTGGAGCACATCGCCGGGGTGGATGTTCGGGAGCTTCTTCATGGTTCAGGACTTCTTTCGCTTGCCGGGCCTTTCCTGTTGCGGTGAATGATCTTTCCCTCCGGTCAAACGCCTCACCTCCCTGTCGAAGTCCGACTCGTACGTCCGGTCTTGTATGACGCGGTATTTCTCATACTCCCCTTCGGCTTTCAGCTTGGCTTCCAATGCGGTCACTTTCCCTTGGTCCGTGAGGATCGGATAGGAAGAAAGTTGCAGGAAGCCCTCCAGGAAGGCCACCCAATCGGCCATGCGCATCACGATGCCGCGCTGCGCCCGGTTCTCGGCCAGGTCCAGGTAGGCGCTCACGATCCTGTTGAGCTGGCTGATGTGCTCTTCATCCAGGTAGTTTTTAGCTATCGTCACATCACTCTTCAGGATCTTGCCTTTCGGTGCATGCTTCCACGTACGCAGGCCGATGTTCAGTTTAGCTGCGTCCACTTCGGCATAGACCGTCTCGGCGGCGGTCTTTCCGGTGATGGCCCAATGCAGCTTGTTCTGAACGTTCGCGAAGAAGTCGCGGGTGCGTTCGTCGTGTGCGTCGTAGTCGGCGCTCAGTGCGTAGAGGTCGGTGATCTTCTGGTAGAAGCGCCGTTCGCTGGCGCGGATCTCGCGGATGCGCTCCAGGAGCTCCTCGAAGTAATCCTGCCCGAAGGTTTGGCTGCCTTGCTTCAGGCGCTTGTCGTCCAGCACGAAGCCCTTCACGATGAACTCCCGCAACGTGCGCGTGGCCCACATCCGGAAGCGCGTGCCCTCGGGCGACTTCACGCGGTAGCCCACCGAAATGATCACGTCGAGGTTGTAGTAGTTGGTTTCGTAGAGCTTGCCATCGGCGGCAGTTGTTCGGAATTTCCGAACAACTGAATCTTCATCCAACTCCCTCTCACTGAACACGTTGCTGATGTGCTCACTGATCGTGCTCTTCACCCTGCCGAAGAGCTGCTGCATGGCTTCCTGGGTGATCCAAACCGTTTCATCCTGCACCAGCACCGTCACATGGGTCTGGCCGTCGGAGCCGGTGTACAGCAGAAAATCGGTTTGATTGGGGTCGGGCATCACAAGGGCTTGACGGACTTTCTGGCGAGGTATAGAGGGCAACTTAATGCAGGCACGTCATTCGTTGTGTGGAGGCGCGGGCGCGAAGTTTTCCACAGCGCGATCCGATCCCCTACAACCCCTACTTTGTTCACGCACGCTTGCCGGAATTCCCGGCGATCGTGACACTGGCCGACTTTTGAAAGCCCTGCTCGACACCAACATCATCATCCATCGCGAGGCCGTTACGCCTGCGGTGAATGCGGACGTGGGAACGCTCTTCAAGTGGCTGGACCGGTTGAAGTACGAGAAGTGCATCCACCAAGTCACCGTGGCCGAGATCAGCGGCCATGGCGACCCCAAGGTGGTGAAGGCCATGGCGATCAAGATGGACAGCTACGTCTTGCTGCAGACGGTTGCGCCGCTGGCGGACGAGGTGAAGCAAGTCGCCGCCGAGATCGATGTGGATGCCAACGATGCGGGCGATACCGCGCTCGTCAACGAGGTCTTCGCCGGTCGCGTGGACATCTTGATCACCGAGGACAAGAAGATCCACGAGAAGGCGCGCCGCCTGGGGTTGGAAGCGCGGGTGCTCAACATCGAGCGCTTCCTGGAGCGGGTGGTGGCGGAGAATCCCGAACAAGTGGACTACAAGGTCCTCTCCGTTCGGCGTGAACTGTTCGGGAACATCGATCTGACGGATGCCTTCTTCGACTCGTTCAGGGAGGACTACCAAGGCTTCGACACCTGGTTCAACAAGAAGGCCAACGACCACGCTTATGTGTGCCGCCGCGATGAAGCGATAGGCGGATTCCTGTTCTTGAAAGTCGAGGACGAGTCAGAGAGCTACGCGGACATCACGCCGCCGCTGGCACCAGCCAAACGCCTGAAGATCGGAACGCTCAAGGTGGTGCTGAACGGAAGACGGCTGGGCGAGCGTTTCCTGAAGATCGTGTTCGACAACGCACGGATCAACAAGGTGGAGGAGATCTACGTCACCATCTTCGAGCGGACCGACGAGCAGAAGCGCCTCATCGACCTGCTCACGACTTGGGGCTTCACCAAGCACGGTGTCAAGCGGTCGAAGTCCGGGGAAGAGCTGGTGTACGTGCGCAACATGCGCAAGGACAACCCGGCAACCGAGCCCAAGCACCGTTACCCCTGGTTGCGAAAGGACAGGAAGGTCTATGTGGTGCCGATCCGGCCGGAATTCCACACGGAGCTCCTGCCCGATTCGATCCTGCGCACCGAGGACTTGTCCGCCCAACAGGATGGTGAGCCGCACCAGAACGCGATCAGTAAGGTGTACGTGTCGCACACCATGAACCGCGACCTGAAGCCTGGCGATACGCTGATCTTCTATCGCACCGCTGGGCCTGGCGGCATCCACAAAGGTGTGGCTACCACGATCGGCATTGTCGAAAGCGTCATCAATCCTGTTCCGGACTTCGAGACGCTACGCTTCCACAGCCGCAAGAAGTCCGTGCTCGACCTGCACCAGTTGCAGGAGTTCTGGGACCGCAACCCCAGGAACCGCCCGTGCGTGATCAACTTCCTTTTCGCCTTCTCATTGCGGAAACGCCCCATCCTGCGCGACATGCTGGACCACGGCATCCTTCCCAACATGGATGTGATCAGAACTATCAACGAGGTGCCTTTCTCCTCCCTGGAGAAGCTGATACGTTTGGCAGGCGTATGAAAGTGCTCATGTCCATCAAGCCGGAGTTCGCAGACAAGATCTTCGACGGCTCCAAGCGTTACGAGTTCCGCCGCATGATCTTCAAGCAACCCGCCGTGAAGAAGGTGGTGGTCTATGCCAGCTCGCCCGTGCAGATGGTGATCGGCGAGTTCGAGATCGAGAGCATACTGGAGCATCCGCCCGAAGAGCTGTGGCGCCGTACTCGCGAAGGCGCAGGCATCAGCAAGGAATTTTTCATGTCCTACTTCGGCGATAAGGTCGTGGGTTACGCAATCCGTATCAAGGCTACCAAGCGCTACCGCAAACCTCTGTGCTTAAAGTCCGACTATAACCTTAAGCCGCCGCAGAGCTACTTGTATCTGTAGACATTTTGTGGGCCGGCAAAGTAGCAAGCCGATGCCTGAAGGGCTAGGGGCCTCAAGCAGCGAGGTGGCCGAGGAAGGAAGCCTCAACATCGCCGTGGACCCTGGCCCTGACAAATCCGGCTATAGCGTTGTCCCCGGGTCCGCATGAATTTGAGCGCCGGAACGCCCAACCCACCTACACGCTCTCCTTCACGCCAACAACTATTTCCATCGCCCGCTTCGCCTCCCCGATGTCCTTCACCGCCGCCACGGTGATCTTCAGCTTGCCGCTCTTCTCGTACACCTTGTAGCGCTTAGGCTGGGCCTGTACCGCGCGCAGCACGGCCTGGAAGCCATCGCCGGAGAAGAAGGGGTGTTGCTGGTCAGCGATGAAGGTGCCGCGCAGGTCGCCTTTCTTGAGGATCATTTTCTCCAAGCCCATGCGTTGGCCCAGCCAGCGCAGGCGGATGCCTTCCAGCAGCTCGTTCACCTCGTGGGGGATGGGGCCGAAGCGGTCCTGCACTTCGGTGGCGAAGGCTTGCAGCTCGTTCTCGTCCTTGATGTCGTCTAAGCGGCGGTAGAGCGCGAGGCGTTCGGCGGTCTCGCTCACGTAGCTGTTGGGGATCAGCATGGTGAGGTCGGTCTCGATGATGCAGTCGTCGCTCTGGTCGCGGCGGGAGCCACGGGCCAGGGCGCTGCCACCTTGCGCATCGGCGAAGAGCTCCTTGAAGTGTTCGTCCTTCAGCTCGCGCACGGCCTCTTCGAGGATCTTGTGGTAGGTCTCAAAACCGATGTCGTTCACGAAGCCGCTCTGTTCCGCCCCAAGCAGGTCGCCCGCGCCACGGATGTCGAGGTCCTTCATGGCGATGTGGATGCCGCTGCCCAGGTCGCTGAACTGCTCGATGGCCTGCAAGCGCTTGCGGCTGAGGTCGGGCAGCAGGTGCGGACTGGGCGCGAGCAGGTAGCAATAGGCCTTCTTGTTGCTGCGCCCCACGCGGCCGCGCAATTGGTGAAGGTCGCTGAGGCCGAAGTTCTGCGCCTCGTTCACGATGATCGTGTTCGCGTTCGGGATGTCGAGGCCGTTCTCCACAATGGTGGTGCAGACGAGCACGTCGGTGTTGCCTTCGATGAAGTCGAGCATCACCTCTTCGAGCTTGTGGCCTTCGAGCTGGCCGTGGCCCACGCCCACGCGCGCGCCGGGCACCAGCTTGCGGATCATGTCGGCGATGAACTCGATGTTCTTCACCTTGTCGTGCAGGAAGTACACCTGGCCGCCGCGTGAGAGTTCGTACTCGATCGCGCCGCGGATCGTCACCTCGTCATAGGGCTGCAGCATGGTGGCCACCGGATAGCGGTTCGGCGGCGGCGTGCTGATGATGCTGAGGTCGCGCGCGCCCATGAGGCTGAACTGCAGCGTGCGCGGGATGGGCGTGGCGGTGAGCGTGAGCGTATCGACGGTGGCGCGGAGCGTCTTCAACTTGTCCTTCACGT
>CAYMXP010000038.1:0-28025 GCA_964394425.1 uncultured Chryseobacterium sp.
CTGCACGCCGCGCTCCCCCACGATGGTGTCGTACCCCTTGGGAAAGCTGCTGATGAACCCATGCGCGTTGGCCTTGTGCGCCGCATCGATGATCTCCTCTTCGCTCGCGCCCGGCCGCCCATAGGCGATGTTCTCCCGGATGCTCCCGCCGAACAGCAGCACCTCCTGCGGCACGACGGCCATGCATCGGCGAAGCCCGCCGAGGGAAAGCTCGCGCGCGTCGGTTCCGTCGAAGAGGATCGATCCGGAAGCGGGGTCGTGGAAGCGCAGCACCAGCGAGGCGATCGTGCTTTTTCCAGCACCGCTCGGCCCCACCAGCGCCACGCGCTGTCCGGGCTCCACCTTGAAGGACACTCCCTTGAGCACCGGCATGTCGGGTCGCGTGGCGTAATGAAAGTCCACGTCGCGGAACTCCAGGCCGCCCTTGATCGGCAGCCGCCGGGTGTTCTGGTCCGTTGCTTCCACCGTTTCGGGCGGCTCGTCCTGCAGGTCCATCAGCCGCTCGGTGGCGCCGATCGCCTTCAGCACCGTGGTCACCATCTCGGGGATGCTGCCGATGCTGGCGCCGATGAAGACCGAATACATGATGAAGGTGATCAGCTGGCCGGTGGTGATCAGCCCGTCCGCTTTCATGTGTACGCCGCGCCAGATCACCAGCACGATCCCCCCGAACATGCACAGGATGATGAAGCTCACGAAGGCACCACGCCAGCGCGCGCCCTTGAGCGCCAGGGTGCGCGCCGCGTGTACGCTGGCGGCGTAGCGGCGCGCCTCCCAGCCTTCGTTGGTGAAAGCCTTCACGCTCTGGATGCCTTGCAGGGTCTCTTCCACCACCACGCCGGTGTCGGCGATGCGGTCCTGCACCTGCCTGCTCAGGTTCCGGATGAAGCGCCCGAAGACCACGGCCACCAGCACCACGCCCGGGATGATGGCCAGCATGGTGAGGGTGAGGGTCGGGGAGAGCATGGTGAGCAGCACCAGGCCCACGGTGATGATGATCAACTGCCGCACCAGTTCGGCCAGGGTGGTGGTGAAGGTGTCCTGCAAGAGGGCCACGTCGGCGCTGATCCGCGAGTTCAATTCGCCTACGCGCCGCCGGGCGAAAAAGAGCATGGGCAGCTTGAGCAGGTGCTCGTAGGTGTCGCGACGTACCTGGGCCAGCATGTTCTCCGTCACGTGGCTGAACAGATAGATGCGGCCGAAGCCCAGGATGGCCTGTACGGCGAAGACCACCAGCAGCACGATGGCCACGGTGTCGATGTCGCTGAGATCAAGGGGGAGGCTGCCCGCACCTCCGGCACCCCGCCGGAGGAGAACGGAACCTGCCGTGCCAGGGGTGGCATCGACCAATTTGCCCAGCAGGCCGGGAAAGGCCAGGCTCAGCACGCTGGTGAGCAGGAGCAGCACCATCCCCGCGGCGAAGGGCCAGCGGTAGGGACGCAGGTACCGGAAGATCCGCAGGGCCTTGCGCAGCGTGGCCTTGGTGAGTTTCGCGGGCTTTGCGTCGTCGTGGTCGCGTCGGGCGCGGCGGGAGGCCATGGTGGGGCGGCAAAGCTACCGGTGGAGGCCGGCCTTGGGCCGGCTCTCGTGACCCGGTCCCATTGGCGCGCTACCTTGCTGGCGCGACCGATCATGCGACGCTCCTCCGCCCTGACCCTTGCCGTGCTGATCGCACCGCTGATCCACGCCCAGAACGTCGGCGTCAACGACACGGGCGTGGCTCCCAACCCCTATGCGGTGCTCGACGTGGACGTGTCGACCAACAACAAGGGGATCCTCATTCCACGCCTCACCACGCCGCAACGCACCAGCATCGCGGGTCTGGGCGCCACCGAGGAGGGCTTGATGGTCTACGACACCACCACCGCCAGCTTCTGGTATTGGGACGGCACGCAATGGGTGGAGGTGCAAAGCCGGAAAGCCTGGCAGCTCCAGGGCAACGCCGGCACGGTGCCCGGCACTGATTTCCTCGGCACCACCGGCCCGCAGGACCTGGTGGTGAAGACCGATAACACCGAGGCGATCCGGGTGCTGGCCAACCAGGACGTGGGCATCGGCACGGCGACGCCGGCACATACCCTGCACGTGGAGGGCGATGCGCGCATCTTCGGCGACTTCGTGAACCAGGAGGCCACCGGAGCGGCCACCGGCGTGGTGCAGAGCGTGCCCTACACCAACGCGGTGTACAATCCCATCGCCGGCACCACCGTGCCCATCACCATCGTGGATGGCTCCGGGGTGAACAACTCGGCGGTCTTCATCAGCGGCTTCGCGCGCGTGCATAGCGGCGGGCTGAACGGCGCCAGCAGCAGCATGGGCGGTTATTTCGTGATCCTGCAGCGGGACGTCAACGCGGCCTTCCCCGCGCCGGTGAACCTCACCTACACCAGCGGCACCTGCTACATCAAGACACCCAATGGCGCGGGCACCGCGGCCATCGGTTACGGGGGCGGTGGCCACGTGAGCTTTCTGGACGCGGCGCTTGCACCGGGCACCTATTACTACCGCCTGGTCCTTTACCCCAATGGGGTGGGCATCACCTCCGGCACTTACAACATCCACGAGCGCAGCCTGAGCGTGTTGCAGATCAAGCGGTAGGGCCAGGGGGATCCTCCACGGTGGCCGTTCGCCGTCGTGGCGCCCTGGTTGCCTGGCCCGTGGAGAATTATTGTACTTGAAGCCGGAGGACCGTGCATCTAATTTCCCCGGCCGAACCCGGGAACATGGCTGGTCCTTTCACCTTCCGATCGATCGCCGCGTCCGCCTTCCTGGCGATCACGGCCGCCCTGCCGCTCCAGGCCCAGGATGGCGATCAGCATCTGGTCTATCGCTTCAGCGTGCAGGGCATCGCGACGCCCGAAGCCGCCAAGCCCGTGCAGGTGGCGCTGTTGGATGAGCCCTTCGCCAGGGAGTGCCACTTCATCGATGCGTGCGATTGTTTCAAGCTCGCGGTGAACGACGCGATCGGGTACGCTGCCCTTCGCGGCGCCCTGCTCGCGGCGGGCTATTCGCTGGGGTCCGTCGTGCATGCTTCAGATGGCACCACCCTTCAGCCTCCCCCGGAAGGCGTGATGCACGACCAATGAGGACGGCCCTCGCATCGATCCTGCTCGCGGCATTGCCGGGATCCGCGGCCATGGCGCAATCCGACGTGTGCGCCACCGCCACGCTGATCGCCTGCGGCGCGACGGTCACGGGCAACACGGCGCTTTTCACCGCCGACGTGGCGCCGTTCTGTGGCACCACCGACGGCACCGGCGGCGGGGTCTGGTACCGCTTCGTCGGCACGGGGCAGAACGTGACGGCTTCGCTCTGTGGCAGCGCGTACGACACCAAGATCCGCGTGTACAGCGGCACCTGCGCGGCGCCGGTCTGTGTCACGGGCATCGACGACTTCTGCGGACTGCAATCGGAGGTCACCTGGGCCTCGGTGCTCGCGGTGAACTACTACATCCTGGTGCATGGGTTCGGCGCCGGGGCCGGCAACTACACGCTCACGCTCACCTGCGCGGTGGTCGTTCCCCTGTGCTACGCCCTCAACCCGGTGCCCTATGCGGCCGATCCCTACGCCGGAACGCCGGTCTTCCTCACCGACGATGTCCATTCCGGGGTGGTGAACATCGGCTTCACCTTCTGTTACAACGGGGCGAACTACAACCAGTGCGTGATCTCCTCGAACAACTACGTCACCTTCAACCTGGCGCAGGCGGGCACCTTTTCTCCGTGGGTGACGGTGGCCGTGCCCAACGTCGCGCCCGCGCAGATCCGCACCAGCATCCTGAACCCCTGGCAGGACATCGATCCCGCGGTGGGCGGCAGCATCTACTACCAGACCCTGGGTGTCGCGCCCAACCGGCGCTTCGTGGTCAGCTACCTCAACGTGCCCATGTTCTCCTGCAACCAGATGTTGTACACCAGCCAGACCGTGCTGTACGAAGGCAGCAACTGCATCGGCTCCTACATCCTCTCCAAACCGATCTGCGCCACCTGGAACAGCGGGCGCGCCGTGCATGCCCTGCATAACACGCCCGGCAACGCGGCCAGCGTGGTGCCGGGGCGCAACAACACCCAGTGGGCGGTGTCCATAGGCGAAGGCCGGTGGTTCTCGCCCACCTGCGCGCCATGCAGCACGGCGACCACCGCCAGTTGCCTTCCCGTGCTTCCCATCGAACTCGTCCAGTTCACCGGCCGCACCGAAGGAGAGGTGAACGTGCTGGAATGGTCCACGGCCTCGGAGATGAACACCGACCGGTTCACCATCGAGCGTGCCATGGAGGGAAGCGATTTCATGCCGCTGATCGAGGTCGATGCGGCGGGGAACAGCCAGGCGTTGATCGACTATACCGCCATCGACCGGGAACCGCGGCCCGGCGTCAGCTTTTACAGGTTGCGCAGCGCCGACCTGGACGGCAGTGAACAGCTCTCTGACGTGATCGCCGTGGAGCGCGATGCCCCTGGTGAATTCACCGTAAGGCCCAACCCCATGGATGGGTGGGGTTGGTACGGCCTTCCGGCGGGCACCCCGCTCCCGACCCTGCTCCTGGTGCGCGCTCCCGACGGGCGCATCGTCCAGCGGTTGGAGGCCGGTACCCTGGTCGGGTCATTGTCCCCGGACCGCCTGGCGCCGGGCACCTACCTGCTGGATCAGCCCGCGGCTCACAAGGCCGTGCGCTTCGTGGTGACCCCTTGAGGGATGGTCCCATCGGGCCGCACCACCAACAGGAACATTGCACATACCTTCGGAACCACATACCCCAACACACCCCATTCACATGGCGACCAGCAAGAAACGCAGGACCGGCAAGGCCAAGGTAGGCAGGCGCGCATCAGCCCGCAAGTCGGGCGCATCGAAGACGCGCGGCGCACGCAGTGGCGCGAAAAAGAAAAAGAAGAAGGTCTCCAAACCAAAAAAGGCGAGGAAGACCGCCGTACGCAAACCGGCACCCAAGGCGCGTCGCGCGAAGCCGTCCGTGAAGCGCACGATCAAGGCAAAGGCCGCGCCCAAGCGGAAGGCCGTCGCGGCGAAGCCCGCTGCCCGCAGACCCGTGGCGAAGAAGCCGGCGGCCAGACCCGTGGCTCGCAAAGCCACGCCCGCGAAGCCCAAGGCGGCGCCCGCCGAACGCATCCTTACCCCGACGGCGACCGTGGCCACCACGACGCTGTTTGAACGACCTTCGGAAATGGATCGCCGCGAGGAGCGCATGGATCGCGAACCCATGATCGAGGCCGCGGAAGAACAGCGCGAGGAGAACGAGGCCGCGCAGGAGGGAACGATCATGGAGGAGGAAATGAGAATGGGTGATGAGGAAGGGGAGGAAGGGATCGGACCCTCCGCCGAGGAAGCTACCGACGATGGCTCCCTGGATGAGGAGCACGCCGGGGAACGGCAGGAGGGTTGAACACCTGATGAGCGCACAAGGCCGGCGAGATGCACCGCCGGCCTTTTGCTTTTCGGTGAAGGGGGTTCAGCTTTTTCCCAGGACCTCCACCAGCCTGCCCGCGATGTGATCGAACAGGTTCTTGAGCGGCTGCTCCACCATCATCTTGATGAAGGGGTTCAGATCGGCGTTGAAGACCGCCTGGGCGCGTGTTCCGCCGCCTTCATCCGAAAGATGAACGTCGAGCGCGAAGGGGAAGGGCGATCGATCGGTGGCTTCCATCTTCACCAGCGAGGGCGCCGCGCCGCCGGCAAGTCGGAGGCCGATGGTGGCCGCGCCCTGCACCTTGAAGGAGCATTCGCTTCCATCCGATCGCCACTCGCTGATGCGCTCGCGCGGCAGCAGTTGCTCGAAGTTGTTCATGTCCTGCAGGAAGGCATGCACCGCTCCCGCGGGCCGTGCGATCAACACCGACCTGCTTTCGATCGTGGTCTTGCTCATGCCTTGCTGGGCGCGGCTTCCGTGGCCGCCGGCTTGTTCCAATTGGCCGGATCGCGCCGCCATTCGTTCAATGGGGCCAGATCCTTCTCGCTGATGTAGTCGCTGCGCAGCGCCTGGTCGAGCAGGATGTTGTAGTTGGTCAGGGTGAAGAGCTTCACCTTGGCGGCATCGAAGGCCTTGCGCGCGGCGTCGAAGCCATAGGTGAACACCGCCGTCATGCCCTTCACCTCCAGCCCCGCGTCGCGCAACGCCTGCACCGCGTTGAGGCTGCTGCGACCGGTGCTCACCAGGTCCTCCACCACCACCACGCTGTGTCCGGTGGCGATGTCGCCCTCCACGGTGTTCTTCATGCCGTGCTCCTTGCCGCTGCTGCGTACGTACAGGAAGGGAAGGCCCAGGTCGTGCGCCACCAGCACGCCGTGCGCGATACCGCCGGTGGCCACCCCGGCGATCATGTCGGGCCGGCCGAACTCGCTGTTGATCACATGCACGAACTGCTGGCGGATGTAGGTGCGGATCGGGGGGTGGCTGAGCGTCTTGCGGTTGTCGCAATAGATCGGCGATTTCCACCCGCTGGCCCAGGTGAAGGGTTTTTTCGGGTTGAGCTTGACAGCTTTGATCTGAAGGAGGAATTCGGCGATCTTCAGCGCCGGATCAAGTCGCGGATCCATGGCGCGAAAGTATGAAGTGCATATCGGGGCCAAGACCGTGGTGATCGGCGATCGGCCGCTCGCGCGCGACGTGCGGATGAACTGGCTCACCCTGCGCATCGACGATGCCGCCGCGATCCGCAGTGCGCTGCGCACCTTGAAGCGGACCGATGAGGTGCCCGGCGTGTGGCTCTACGGACGCAGCCCGGCGCGCCTGTTCGAGATGTTCACCTCGCTCTTCCGCTTCGTGCAGGCCGCCGGGGGTGCCGTCACCGACGGGCATGGCCGCCTGCTGGTGATCCGCCGGAAGGGCCGGCTCGACCTGCCCAAGGGAAAGGTGGATGGCGGCGAGTCGATCGAACAGGGCGCCGTGCGCGAAGTGATGGAGGAGTGCGGCCTGCGGCGCGTGGAACTGGTGCGGCCGCTCACGCGCACCTGGCATGTGTATGAACGCAAGGGCCGCCGGCACTTGAAGCGGACGGACTGGTTCCTGATGCGCGCATCGAGCCGGCAGAGGACGGAGCCCCAGGCCGCCGAGCTGATCGAGGAGGTGATGTGGTTCAGACGCGACGATGTGCGCGCGATGCGTCACGAGACCTATCCTTCGCTGCGCCGCGTGCTCAACGCGTGGGCCGTGGCCACGCGCTGACCTGTTCAGCGTTCCCCCGGGGGCGCGCTTTCCTCCCTGAAGCGGGCCTTCCGCTCCTGCTCGGCCGAGGCCTTCAGCGCGAACATGATCTCGGCCATGCCCTGGCTGGGCAGAGGGGCCGGAGCTTGGGCGATCACCCCGTCGTTCAGCAGGAAGAACGCCGGCACCGCCCGCAGGCGCAGTTCATCCATGAACAGCACGTCGTCCATCGCGGAAAGCCAGAGGCGTTCGCCACCGCCATGCCTGCGTGCGAGCGCCGCGAACGCGTTCCAGGCGGTGTCGATGCTGATGGCGATGAACCGCACGTGGTCGCCATATTCCTGGTGCAGGCGGTCGAGCGCCTCCATCTCCAGTTCGCAGGGTGAACACCATGACGCCGTGACGGCGATGCACACCGGCCCCTGCAACCGGTCGTCCATCCGGATGACCACGCTGTCCATGTCGCGGAGGGCCAGCGAGGGGAAGGTGGATCCCACATGCATGGCGGTGAGGTCCCACCGCATGTTGGCGGCGATCCGCCGATGCTCGGGGAACGGCGATCCGGTCTCGACGCCGGCGAGGATCGCTTCGATGCCCTTGTGGTCGAACCGCTTCCCGTGGTACTGGCGGTAAAGCTGGTCGATCATCACCAGTTCCCGGAGTCGTGGGTCATCGGCCAGAAAGGGATGCTGGGCGAGCAGGCTCATCACGCTGTCGCCATGGGCGGCTTTCACGAACGCCTCCACCTCGTCGGCCCGGGTGCGGAACACATGCACCATGAGGTGGCCCAGGTAGAATTCCATCAGGAAGCGCATCTGCGCCGGATCGTCGTAATGGATCGGCTTGTGCAGGATGTAGCGCGCATGGATCGCCTTCATGTCGGCCTGGGGTCCCAGGCGAAGGCTGGCGACCGAATATTCCAGGTAGTGCCAGAACCAGGGATCTTTCACATCGGCGTAGGATCTCCGGAGCTTCATCTCGAAGCTGTCGATGCGCTGCGGTTCGGTCGAGGGGAGCACGAAGACCGTGGGCGGCCGGCCCTTGCGTTCGAGGCTGTCTTTCGGTGCGTTGCGCATGCGTTCGGCCGCTTGCATGCCGGCCTCTTCGTCGGTGGCGAGGTGCTCGGCCACGAAGCCGTCGATCAGGCGGTTCAGGTCGCCCACCAGCGCATTGATGTCGAAGGGATCCAGCGCGTTGAACACCGGCTGCATGCGGGTGGTGCCGGCCAGGCTCGCCGGCTGGTTAGGGTCCGGCGACGGAACGTGGAGGGCGTAGCTCGCGCCAGGGGTCAGGAAGAGATCGGCGTAGGCCGTTCCCAAACGGATCCTCGCCATGGTGATGCCCTCCACGTCCACGGTGAAGGATGCCCGCCCGGCGCCATCGAGCTCATGGTGTTCGAGCAGCACCAGGCGGCCGGTCACCTGGTCGTCGAAACGGTAGAGGCGTGCGGTCGCCGATCCGTACCCCGGGGCTTCAAGGGCGACCTGGCACGGAAGGGAGAAGGCGGGAATGGAGAGGAGAAGCCCTCCGAGGATCGCGCGGGCCCTCATGGCCGAACGACGGGTGGCACCAGCGCGGAAACGTCCGCGCGGTTGGCGATCAGCTCGCGCACGATCGTCGAACTGATGTGCGCGTGCGCTGCTTCAGCGGGCAGGAAGATCGTCTCCACCCCGCCGATGGAGCGGTTCATCACGGCGATGGCGCGCTCATGATCGTGGTCGGCGCCATTGCGCAGACCGCGCAGGATGAAACCGGCGCCTTCACGACGGCATACATCGACGGTGAGCCCTTCGAACTGGATCACCTTCACGTTCGATTCGCCGCGGAACACCTCCTCGAGCCAGTTCATTCGCTGCTCCATGGAAAACATCGCCTTCTTGGTGCTGTTGACCCCGACGGCCATGATGATCCGGTCGAAGAGGGGGAGCGCGCGTCGCACGATGCTCACGTGGCCCACGGTGACCGGATCGAACGAGCCGGGAAAGACGGCGATGCTCATGGTGATGGAACGGGTTTGAAGAAGCTGAAGTGTACGGCGCCGTAGGGCCGGTGTTTCCAGAAACCGGGCAGCGCGCTCATGTTCACCGTGCCGGGATGCTCCACGATCAGCAGGCCATCGGGCTCCAGCAGCCCTCCTTGAAGCACCAAGGTAGGGATGCGCTCCACGCCTTCCATGCCGAACGGCGGATCGGCGAAGATGATGTCGTAGGTCTTCACGGGCCGGGCGCCCGCCACGTTCGAGAGGAAGGCGAACACGTCGGCCCGCACGATCTGCCAGTGCGCCTCGCCCAGTTCACGGGCGGTGCGTTGCAGATGCGCGAAGAGCGCGCGGTCGTGATCGACGCTGAGCACGCCGGCCGCGCCGCGCGAGAGGAATTCCACGGCGATGCCGCCGGCGCCCGCGAACAGGTCCAGCACCGCGATCCCCTCCAGTGGCACGCTGTGTTGCAGGATGTTGAAGAGGCCCTCCTTCGCGTAGTCCGTGGTGGGCCGTGCGTTGATCTCCTTCGGGGGACGGATCTTGCGCCCGCGGTATTTGCCGCCTACGACACGCATCCGAACTGTTCGAGCACGGACAGGTACCGTTCCGGCGCTTCGATCCCCAGGCCGGCGATGGAGCGATGGTCGCGCGCGATCGCCGGTCGCGCTTCATCCACGTACCGCTCCAGCAGGTCCCCATCCGCATCGGTCATGGCGATCCCGCTCGTCAACACCCGTGCGTCACGTGGCTTCGTTGCGGTGCGGTCCAGGGCGAGGAGCGCGAAGTAGAGCAGGTCGGCGGCTTCGGGGGCGTGGAAGGAGTTGGAAAGCAGCAGGACCCCATCACGCGCCACCACCAGGTCGCATCGGGCACCGTGACGATGCACCAGCAGCACCGTGCCGCGATCCGCTTCCTTCAACGCCGTGGCGATGAGCAGCGCGCCAAGCGCGACCGGGACCGCCGAGGGGTGCCGTTGAAGGACGGCCCGCTCCGCCGCTTCATCATGCAGGTAGATGAAGCGTGCGCCCACGGCTTCCAGCCGCGTGCCGCGCGTCCGCCCGGATGGCAGCGCCCCATGCACCAGTTCCAGATGCGCGGTCGCCGCGCCGTCGTCCATCACGCCCTCGGGCACCAGCGTGTTCAACTCGGGCATGGCGATGAACGACACCGATGCGGGACGTTCCGGGACCCGCGCGGGTTCAGGCAGGCCGTCGCCCAAGGCGGAGGCCAGGGCCATGCAGGTCCGTGTGCGCACATCATGCACGCACCAGGTCTGCGACGACGGGCTGCTCAGGATCGAAAGATGCCAGGACCGATCGCGGTCCGGCGCATAGTCCCGGCCGAAGTACGAGGCGCTCATGGGGTGCGGTGTCCAAAGGAAATACATTCGATCGGGCCGCCCCGCCATGCAGCGATCCGCGACCGATGATCTTGCCGACCGCCTGTTGAGGGGGATCGGACGCGAACCCACCGAAGGGCAGCGCCGCGCCGCCGACGCCATCGCGCGGCTCATGCATACCGGCAAGCCGCGGCCCACCCTGGTGCTGAAGGGATACGCCGGCACGGGCAAGACCACCCTGGTCGGCGCGCTGGTGAAGGTGTTGCACCGCGACAAGCGTGTCGTGGTGCTGCTCGCGCCCACGGGGCGCGCGGCCAAGGTGCTTGAGGCGTATGCGCACGCCGGGGCCGGCACGATCCACCGCAGGATCTACCGCCTGTGGGACGACGATGGGATCCCTTCGCCGCGGGTGACGGCGAACAGGGATGAGGACGCGTTGTTCATCGTCGATGAGGCATCCATGATCGGGACCGGTGGCGCCGGCAAGGAGCCTTTCGGCGATCGCGACCTGCTGGGCGACCTGATCGAGCACGTGTTCTCAGCGTCCGGCTGTCGGCTGCTGCTGGTCGGCGATCCGGCGCAGCTGCCGCCCGTGGGCGGCGACCGGTCGCCGGCGTTGGAGACCGCGTCCCTCGCATCGCGTTTTCACCTCACCGCCGGATCCATCGAACTCACCGAGGTGGTGCGCCAGCAGCGGCAAAGCGGGATCTTGAAGAATGCCACCGCCCTTCGCGCATCGCTGAAGGACGGGGTCATCAAGCCCCGGTTCGTCCACGTGGGGGGCGATGTGGCGCGCATCAACGGCGTCGACCTGCAGGAGGAGCTCGAGACGGCCTATGCGCGCGAGGGCGTGGAGGAGGTGTGCGTGATCACCCGCGGCAACAAGCGGGCATACCAGTATGGCATGCAGGTGCGTGCGCGCATCCTCGGCTTCGAGGAGGAGGTGTGCGCCGGCGACCGGCTGATGGTGGTGCGCAACGACTACTTCTGGGCGGGAAGGAACGGGAAACCGGACCTGATCGCCAATGGCGAGCCGGTCGAAGTGTTGCGCGTGCGCGGGATGGAGGATCGCTTCGGCGCCCGGTTCCAGTGGATCGAGGCCGCCTGGTGGAGCGGCGATCAGCGAAGGGAGGGGGAGGTCCTGCTCCTGCTGGATGTGCTGGCCCTGGACGCGCCCGCGCTGCCATTCGCCCGGCGGCGCGTGATCAACGAGGCGATCCTGGCCACCATCGAGGGCCGTGATAAGCGTGAGCGGATCCGGAGGCTCAAGGAGGATCCCTTCGCCAATGCCTTGCAGGTGAAGTACGCCTACGCCGTGACCTGTCACAAGGCACAGGGAGGCCAGTGGAAGAGCGTTTTCGTGGATCAGGGCTACCTCACCGAGGATGGGATCGATCGGGAATACGTGCGCTGGCTTTACACGGCCGTTACGCGCGCATCAGAGCGCCTGTACCTGGTGGATTTCCATCCGAGGTTCTTCGGGGAGGAGTGAGGGATCTTCATCCTTCCATCACCTTCACCTCCTTCACCTTCCTCGGCACGGCGAAACTGGCGAAATGGTCGCGGCCGAGGCGCAGCGCGCGCACGTGGTATTCCGGTGCGGCCATCTTGATGAAGGCCTCGTGCTCGATCACCATCACGTTGCGCGGGCCGTCCACGCGCAGGCTGCGCAGGTCGTCCATGATGCCCACGCCGCTGGCCTTGAGCACGGCCTCCTTGCGCGTCCAGAAGTCCAGGAAGCAGGACTTGGCCCCGGCGCCGGAGGCCTGGATGGCCGCCACCTCGGGCCGCGTGAAATAATGTTCGCTCACCGCCGTGTGATCCACCTCGCGTGCGGTCGTTTCCACGTCCACGCCCAGTTCCTGCCCGGTGGTGAAGCCGATGAGCACGGCGTCCTTCGTGTCGCTGAAGTTGAAGCGCAATTTCTTGCGCTCCAGGTAGGGCTTGCCGAAGGGTCCGCGCGCCATGCGGATCAACGAGCCGTCGCGTTTGAGGTACTTCCCCAGCAGGTCGCGCAGCATGCCGTGGCCCAGGATGAACCGTTCGCGATCGTGCTTGAAGCGGAAGCGTTTCGCGCGGTCCTGTTCCACCGGGTCGAGCAGGTCCTTGAACGCATCGTACCGCGGCCGCAGGCGATCGAGCGTGGCGAACCAGAGATGGACCTGCTGGTCGGACGGGACCTCGACGGGCGCCGGTGCGGACCACGCCGCGTCCTCCGGACCGCTGCAATGCACGACGAGCGTGCGCCCTTCGCCGGCGATCATGGCTCAAACCGCCTCCACCGCGCTGCGCCTCGATGCCCGGTCGATCGCCACGGCCAGTTCGGCGCTCAGCACTTTCACGTGCGGCTCCTTGATCATCGAATAATGATCGCCCGGCACATGGACCACCTCCAGCCCGCCCTTCGCCAGCGACGCCCAGCCCATGTGGTCCGGCCCCGAGGTGCCCCGGGCCTTGAACAGGGTGATGGTGCCCTGGTACGGTCCGGGCCGGTAGCCCTTGATGGCGCGGTCGTACGTGCTGATGATGTAATGGTGGCGGACGCGGGGATCGGCGATGTGCTGTTTGCGTCGCAGGCTGCGCTCGGCCAGGTGCTTCAGCACGGCATGCTTCAGCGGATCGTAGAAACGCGCATCGCGGCCCATGTCGCGGACGTATTCCTTCGGATCGTACGTGTCGAAGAGCGCGAGCAGGGGCACCTCCTCGCCGGCGGCCCGCAGTTGCTGGGCCATTTCGAAGGCGACGATGCCGCCGAAGCTGTAGCCTCCCAGCAGGTAGGGCCCGTGCGGGCGCACGCTGCGCATCTCGTGGATGAAGTGCGCCGCGATCTCCTCCACCTTCGTCCAGCGGATCGGGCTGCCGTCATCGCCCTGATGGAAGAAGGCGTAGAAGGGCTGGTCGTTCCCCAGGTGGCGCGGGAGGAAATAGTTCGCCTCGTCGCCATGCACGCAGAAGAACGGGGCCTTGTGGCCCTCGGGTTGGATGGGAGAGAGGTTGGTCCAGTGCATCTGCGCGCCGCCGGCCTCCAGCAGGTGCGCGAATTCGGCGATGGTGGGTGCCTGGAACAGTGCCTGGAGCGACAGCGTGCCGCCCAATTGCTGCTCCACCTGCTCCAGGATCTGGATCGCGACCAGGGAGTGCCCGCCGATCTCGAAGAAGTTGTCATGCACCCCGATGCGTGGCATGGCGAGCCGCTGGCTCCAGATCGCCGCGAGCACGCGCTCCAGGTGTCCGCGGGGCGCCACGTAGTGCGCGCGCAGGGTCTGGGTGCGGTATTCAGGCGCGGGCAGCGCCTTCTTGTCCACCTTGCCGTTGGGCGTGAGGGGAAAGGCGTGCATCACCACGAAGGCCGCCGGGACCATGTGCTCTGGAAGGCGCGCGCGGAGGTGTTCGCGCACGGTGGCGATCAGGTGCTCCTGCGCGAGCGGCTCGGCCCCCTGCTGCGAAGCGTGCGGCACCAGGTAGCACACCAGCAGCTTTTCACCCGGAACGTCCGATCGTGCCATCACCACGCGGTCCTTCACCAGGGCGTGGCCGTTCAGGGCGCTTTCGATCTCGCCCGGTTCGATCCGGAACCCGCGCACCTTCACCTGGTCGTCGCTCCGGCCGATGAATTCGATCACCCCGCCGGGGAGCCAGCGCACGATGTCGCCCGTCCTGTACATGCGCGCCCCCTCCCGCGTGCTGAAGGGATCGGGCAGGAAGCGTTCCAGGTTCAACGCATCGCGCTTCCAGTAGCCCAGCGCCACGCCATCGCCGCCGGCGTACAACTCGCCTTTTTGTCCGACGCCCACGGGGCGCCGTTGCTCGTCCAGCACGTACACGCGCGTGTGGTGGACCGGTCGCCCGATGGGCACGCTGCCCTTGATCGCCGCTTCATCGTCGATCGCGTGGCAGCAGGTGAAGGTGGTGTTCTCCGTGGGGCCGTAACCGTTGATCAGCACGCCGGGCCCGAGCACCTTCAGCGCCTTCTTCACGTGCGGCACGCTCAACACGTCGCCGCCGGTGAGGATGTGCTTCAGCCCGCGCAACCGGTCCAGGTGCTCATCCACCAGCAGGTTGAACAGCCCAGCGGTGAACCATGCCGTGGTGACACCGTGGCGGTGGATCGTGTCGGTGATCTCCGCCAGCGTGGGCTTCTGCTGTGGCTGCAGCACCAGCCGCGCGCCGTTGAGCAGCGCGCCCCAGATCTCGAGCGTGCTGGCGTCGAAGGAGATGTTGGAAAGCTGCAGGAAGACCGGGTCGGGACCGAACGGCAGGAAATCCTGCGCCTTCACCAGGCGGACGATGGCGCGATGCGGGACCACCACGCCCTTGGGCGTTCCGGTGCTGCCGCTGGTGTACATGATGTAGGCGGCATCGCCGGCCGAACCCACCACCGGAGCGGTGGATGACGCCCCCGCGACCGCCTCATCGGGCAGGACCACCCTGGCCTGGTGGGCGGGCAGTGCCTGCTTCATGTGGGATTGGGTGAGCAGCACCTTCACCTGCGTGTCGTCGAACATGAAGCGCAGCCGGTCCGCGGGGTAGGAGGGATCGAAGGGCACGAAGCACGCTCCGCAGCGCAGCGTGGCGAGCATGCCGGTGATCATGCCGAAGGAGCGGTCCATGCAGAGGCCAACGGGGTCGCCCGGCTTCACGCCCGCTTCATGGAGCACGGCGGCCAGGGCCACCGCCCGCTCGCGCAGCTCGCGGTAGCTCATGCGCTGCCCGCCGATCTCCAGCGCCGTGCGGTCGGCGTGCCGTTCCACCACCTCGTCGAAGAGGGTGTTGATGCTCTTCTCGCGCGGGTAGTCGGGGCTCTCGCCGATCCACTCCCCGGGCGGTGGCTGGAGGTCGCCGGCCAGGGCACCGGTGTTCACGATGTGGACGATGGGCACCCCGGCATTGGTGATGATGCGGCCGGCGATGCGGGTCAGTTCATCCATCCAGCCCCGCACGGTGGCGCTGTCGAACAGATCGGTGTTGTAGCTCCACTCGAGCACGAGCCGCTGCTCGCTGCCGGTGGCGTTCAGGAAAAGCTCGAAGTTCTCGAAGCGCCGCGGGTTGCTGATGAACCGGTGGCGCAGCCCCTCGAACCTCACCCCATCGTCCATGTTCATGTCGATGTTGAACACGACGGGGCATAGCGGGATCCTTCCCGGCTCGCGCGGCACGTTCAGCTTGCGCACCAGCGTTCCGAAGGTGATGCGCTGGTGATCATGCGCGTCGAGCACCGCGCCACGACGGGCCTTCAAATGCTCAATGAACGGTTTCTCCTCATCGATGCGGCTGTGCAGGGGCAGCAGGTTCACGCAGTGCCCCACCAGCTGCTTCATGTCCATGTCGTTCTGCCCCGCGGCAGGGAGGCCGACGACCAGGTCGTTGTCGCCGGTGACCTTGTACAACAACAGCTCGAACACCGAGAGCAGCGTGGTGACGAAGCTGCTTCCACTGCGCGTGGCCACCTCCTTCAGGCCGCGCACCAGGGCCGGATCCATTTCCACGTCGATGCGCGCGCCGTTGAAGGTCCTGCGTTTCGGGCGCGGCCTGTCCGTCGGAAGATCGAGCCGGGGGAGCGGACCGGAGAACTGGTCGAGCCAGTACCGTTCGGTCTTCGCGTACCCATCGCTCTTCGCGAAGTCGATCATCGCCAGGGCATGGTCGCTGAAGGGGATCGCTGGATCGAGCCGCGGCTCCTGGCCGCCCGCCAGGGCGGAGTAGATCCGGCTGATGTCGGCCATCACGATCCCCATGCTCCAGCCGTCGATCACCACGTGGTGGCCGGTGAGGCGCAGCAGGTGTTCGTCCGGGCCGGTCTTGATCAGCTGCACGCGGAAAAGCGGGCCGTGGACCAGGTCGAAGGGCGTGGTCATGTCCACGCGGCCGATCTCCTCCAGCCTCCGTTCCCGTTCCTCCCGCAGCGCCGCCGAGATGTCGCTGAAGGTGAAGGGCACCTCCATGCGTTCCATCACGATGACGCGCGTGCCATCGGCGCTCATCATGCTGCGCATCCCGTCGTGGCGGCGTACCAGCGCGGCGATCGTGCGTTCCATCAAGGCGCGATCCAGCGGACCGTTGAGCAGGAGCGAGACCGATTCATTGTACGCGCACGAGGCATCCGGCCCCATCTGCGCGGCCACGAATACCTCCCGCTGCGGCTCGGTGCTCGGCACGGTGCGCGCGATCGCCGGGCCGGCGAACGGATCGAAGTCGACCGGTTGGAGGCGGATGGTGGGGATGAATTTCTCCATCAGATCAATCATTCACCACAGAGACACAGAGGCACGGAGAGATCCGATCCAGTTGCTGATAGGTCTCATCCATGTCCCTGCTCGCTGTGTTTCCGTGGGGTTGCATTTCTCCGTGCCTCTGCGTCTCTGTGGTAAAACACTTCAGTCCTCCTCATCCACGGCCACCATCAGGTACTTGCCGCTGCGCGCCGGATCGGGCACGAACCAGGCGGCGTCGCCCTTCGGCGTTCGACCCAGCCGCGCGTTGGGCAGGGGCGGGTCCATCGCGCTGATCACGCGTTCGCGCATCTTGCGTGCGTGGCCGTTCAGCACGCGGTTCACGTTCTGGAGCGGGTAGGTGCGCTCGGGCATCAGGCCCGATGCGCGCAGTTCCCTGCACGTGCTTTCCACCGCGTTCACGATGGCCTCGATGTCGTCCATCGTATGCGCCGTGGTGAGGAAGCTGGGGAAGTCCAGCACATGCACGCCGTGGTGGCGCATGAGCATGAAGAACAGCTCCGTGTAAGCGACGCCCTCGTCGTACTTGGTCTTGAAGGCGCTGCCGAAGTGTACCCAGCGGAAGGGCAGCCGGTAGGTGTCGAACAGCGCGTTCGCGCGCTTCACCATCTCCTCGGTGCGGTCGTTCAGCCGTTCCTGCAGGCCCGGACCTTCCTCTTTCATGTGCGACAAGGAGGCCTTGGCCGCGGCCATCGTCAGCGGGTGGCGCACGAAGGTGCCGGCGAAGTAGGTGACGCCCGCCCCGGGCACGCTGTCGTCGCCGAAGCGCCAGGTGCCGCCATCGAGCGCGTCCATCCATGACCGGCTGCCGGTCATGGCGCCGATGGGCATGCCACCGCCGATCACCTTGCCGTAGGTGCCGATGTCGGCCCGGATGCCGAAGAGCGCCTGCGCCCCGCCGGGATGCGTGCGGAAGCCCGTGATCACCTCATCGAAGATCAGCGCCGTGCCGTGCCGCTGGGTGATGGTGCGCACCTCGCGCAGGAAATCCACCGGGCGGAACTCCATGCGGCGGCTCTGCACGGGCTCCACCAGCACGGCCGCCGCCTCCTGACAGCGCTGCCTGATGATCTCCAGGCTCTCCGGGGTGCCGTATTCCAGGACCAGCATGTTGTGGACGGCTTCGGGCATGATCCCGGGCGCGCCGGGATAGCTCTTGCGGCTCTTGCTGCCGCGGATGATCACCTCATCGTTGATGCCGTGGTAACTGCCGGCGAAGGCGATGATCAGGTTGCGGCCGGTCACGGTGCGGGCCATGCGCATGGCGCCCAGCACCGCCTCGCTGCCGGTGTTGCACACGGCGGCGCGTTCATGGCCGGTCAGTTCGCACAGCAGCTTCGTCACTTCCGCCGCCAGCGGATGCATGGGGCCGATCTCGATCCCGGCGTCGATCTGATCGCGGCAGGCTTTCTTGATGAAGTCGGGCATGTAGCCGAACATCGATGAGCCGAAGCCGCTGAGGATGTCTACGTATTCGTTCCCGTCGATGTCCCAGAGATGACAGCCTTCGCTGCGATCGACCACCACCTGGTAGGTGAGTTCCTTCAACAGCGGCTTGAACCCGGTGACCACGCGCGGGTCCGCCATGTGGTCGCGGTTGGCCTGCGTGAACGCCTTGCTCTTGGCGGTCCTGGCCGTGTAGCGCGCCACGAAGTCGTCGAACCACGCACGCTGGGGCGGGGTGAGGTCGCCGGTCCGCTCCTTGCTGATCCGGGCCTGGGCACCGAAGGCCTTTTTCAGTTCCGGGGCGTCTTCGAGGGCATTGGGCATGGGCGCGGGGGCGGATGGACCGCCGCCGGCCGGCGCCGCCGTTGTGCCGGCTCCGGCCGCTGCTCCCGTCCAGCCGGGCAGGATGTGATCGGCCAGTCGATCCAGGTTCGGCAGGTCCTCGTTCAGCTGCCGGAAGGAGATCTTGACGCCGAAGGTCCTGGTGAGCGCCGTGGCCACCTGCGTGAGGAAGAGCGAGTCCAGGCCCATCTCCAGGAACGTATCCTCGGGGGTGGCCCCGGCCAGGTCCAGGCCGGAGGAATTCTCGAGCAGCTGTTTGATCCGCGCGATCAGCTGCTCTTTCGGCGTGCCGGCCGCTTCCTTCAGCAGCGGCAGCGGCGCTTCGATCGCCGTGCTCGCGATCGAACGGCCTCCGGAAGCCACCATCGCGACGGGATCCACCCAATGCCGCACGCGCTCGAACGCATAGGTGGGCAGCGGGATCCGGCGCCTCCGCTCGTTCTCGTAGAACGCGTTCAGGTCGATCGGGATCCCGCACTGCCACAGGCCGCCAACGGCCTTCAGCAAGGAGGCGAGTTCCTGTCCATCGCCGGCGGCATCGCCCATCGAAGGCACCGCCACCTGCTTCTTCGGGTCGCTGCTCTGCTGGCGTGCGAGCGTGGTGGCCGTGGTGCGCGGGCCGACCTCGAGCATCACCCGGTCGGCATCCTGCCAGGCGAACTTCACCGCCTGGGCGAAGCGGACCGTGGAGCGGATGTGGTCCGACCAGTATGCCGGTGAGGTCGCTTCGTCGTCCTTCAACCACCGCGCCGTCACGGTGCTCACGATCGGGATGCGCGGCGGGGAGAGGCGCACGCCTTCCACCACCTTCCTGTAAGGCGCCACGATCGCGTCCATCATCGGGCTGTGGAAGGCGTGACTGGTCACCAGCATCCTGCACGTGATGCCGTCCTTTTCCAGTCCGGCCTGAAGGGCCGCGATGGGCTCCCGCGGGCCGCTGGCCACGCAGAGCTGCGGCCCGTTGTTGGCGGCGATGGAGCAGCCCGGGGGCAGGCGTCGCGCCACCTCCTCTTCAGCGGCACGTACGCTGAGCATGGAACCACCGGGCAGGTCCTGCATCATGCGGCCGCGCGCGGCCACGAGTTTCACGGCGTCTTCGAGGGTGAACACGCCGGCCAGGCATGCCGCGGCGAACTCGCCGATGCTGTGGCCCATCATCGCATCCGGCGCGATGCCCCAGTGCATCCAGAGCTTCGCCAGAGCATAATGGATGGTGAAGAGCGCCGGTTGGGTGTTGATCGTGCGTGTGAGCGCCTCGGCGGCTTCGTCCTCCCTTCCCGCGGCAGGATGAAGGATCGCCTTCAGGTCGTGGCCGAGTTCCTTGCCGAACAGGTCGCAGCAGCGATCGAAATGCCGCTTGAACACCGGCTCGCTCGCGCGCAGGTCGCGGCCCATGTTCACGTACTGCGAGCCCTGGCCGGGGAACATGAAGACCACGCCGGGCGCGGTTTCGTGCAGTTCGCGCGTGGCCGTCAACGAGGCGTCCTTGTTCGCGATGGCTTCGATCGCTTCCGCATGACTTCCACCGACGATCAGGCGGCGATGTTTGAAGTGCCGGCGGCCGTTCTGAAGCGTGAACGCCACATCGGCCAGCGGAACGTCCTGATGTGTTTCGAGGAAAGAGCGCAGGTTCCCGGTCATCACATCGAGCGAGGCCTTGCTCTTGGCGCTCAATAACAACAACTGCCTTTCACGCGATGGGCCCGTCGGCACCGGCACCGGAGGCTCCTCAAGGATCACATGCGCGTTGGTGCCGCCTACGCCGAAGGATGACACTCCCGCGCGCCGGGGTTGCTTACCGCGCGGCCACTGGATCTTATCGGTGGCTACACGGAAGGGCGAGTTCGCGAAGTCGATCGCCGGGTTCGGCGTCTCGAAGCCGATGCTTGGCGGGATCGTTCCCTCGCGCAGCGCCATCGTGGTCTTGATCACGCCGGCCACGCCGGCGGCGGCCGTCAGGTGGCCGATGTTGGTCTTGATCGATCCAATGGCACAATGCTGCTTGCCGTCAGGCCGGTCTTGATCCGGCATCGCGCCGGTGCCCCGGAAGGCGAGCGTCAACGCCTCCACCTCGATCGGATCGCCCAGCGGTGTCGCGGTGCCGTGCGCTTCCACGTACGAGATCTCCTCGGGCTTCACGCCCGCGTCGGCCTGCGCCAGGGCGATCACCTCGGACTGGCCGCGTACGCTGGGCGCGGTGAAGCTGGCCTTGTCGCTTCCGTCGTTGTTCAGCGCCGCGCCGCGGATCACGGCGTGGATCGTGTCGTTGTCCCGCAGCGCATCCTCCAGACGCCTGAGCACCACGATGCCCACGCCGTCGCTGAAGCTGGTCCCCTTGCCGTTCGCATCGAAGGCGCGTGTGCTGCCGTCGGGGCTGTACATGCCGCCTTCGTTGTAGATGATGCCGCTGCGGATGGGCACCGTGATCGCGATGCCGCCGGCCAGCGCCATGTCGCAGTCGCCCTCGCGCAGGGCCTTCACCGCCTGCGCGATGGCCACCAGCGAGGTGCTGCACGCGGTGTGGATGCTCAAGGCCGGGCCGCGCAGGTCGAACTCGAAGGCCAGCCGCGTGGCGATGTAATCCTTCTCGTTCGCCGTCATCACCTGGAATTCGCCGACCTGTTCGATCAGTTCCGGGTGGCCGATGACGTTGCGCGTGAAGTAGGTGTTATTGCCGATGCCGGCATAGACCCCGATCGATCCGCTGAATTGCGCGGGATCGTACGCCGCGTCCTCCAGCGCCGCCCAGGCGGTTTCGAGGAACACGCGCTGCTGCGGATCCATCAGCGCCGCCATGCGCGGGTTGATGCCGAAGAAGGCTGCGTCGAACTTGTCCGCATCGCTGATGATGCCGCGCGCGGGCACGTATCCGGGGTCGTTGCGCACCTCCTCGGGGATGCCTGGATCAAGTTCCTCCGGCTTGAAGCGCGTCACGCTGTTCTTCGCGTCCAGCAGGTTCCGCCATAGCTGGGCGATGTTGTCGGCGCCGGGGAAGCGGCCGCTCATGCCAACCACGGCGATCGGCCCGCCCGCTGCGCCGGGCCCCGATCCGGCCGCCGATGACGCCTTCCGCGCCCTGGCCAGGTCAACGGGGCCGCGGCCCGGCGCGGTGCCTTCCATGAAGGCGGCGCATGCCCGGATCGTGGGATGCTGATAGAGCTTGACGATCGGCAACTGGAACCCATGCTGCTCCAGGTGGGCGATGCATTGGATGCTGAGCAGCGAATTGCCGCCCAGGTCGAAGAAGTTGTCGTCGATGCCCACCCGATCGATGCCCAGCAGATCGGCCCATACCGTGGCGATCGTCCTCTGGACGTTGGTGCGCGGGGCCGTGAAGGTCACGTCCAGCTCAGGCCGCTTCACCTCGGGGGCGGGCAATGCCTTTCGATCGATCTTCCCGCTGGGGGTGCGCGGCAGGTCCTTCACATGCGCGAAGGCCGCGGGCACCATGTGGTCGGGGAGCAGGGTCGCGAGGTGCTGGCGCAGGTCGTTGGTGCCCACCTCGCTCTTCGCCACGTAGTAGCCCACCAGGCGCTTCAGCCCCGGCCGGTCCTCGCGCACGGTGGCGACGGCCTGCTCGATCGCCGGATGTTTTTCCAACGCGACCTCCACCTCGCCCAGTTCGATGCGATAGCCGCGCACCTTCACCTGCCCGTCGATCCGCCCTTTGAATTCGATGTTCCCATCAGGCTGTTCCACGGCGCGGTCGCCGGTGCGGTACAGGCGGCCACCCGGGTCGGAGGGATCGGGAACGAAGCGCTCGGCGGTCAGTTCATCGCGGTTGATGTAGCCCCGGGCGACACATGCCCCGCCGAGATACAGTTCTCCTTCTTCCCCCGCCTTCACCGGCCGCATCGCATCATCGAGGATCAGCAGCCGCACGTTGTCGATGGCCCTGCCGATGGTGGGCAGCGCCGGCCAGGTCGATGGATCGCCCTTCAGTTCCAATTCGCTCACCACGTGGCCCTCGGTGGGTCCGTACTGGTTGCAGAAGCGGCGACCGGGAAGGTGCTTGAAGAGGTTCGCGATCGCGGGGGTGATCTTCAGCTGCTCGCCGCTGGTGAAGACCTCCTTCAGCGTGGCCGGCACTTCGCCGGAACGTTCCACCGCCTCGGCCAGGTATTGCAGCGCCACGTAGGGCACGATGATGCGGTTCACGCGCTGGGCGATGATCTTCCGCAACAGCTGCGTGCTGTTCAGGCGGTCTTCATCGTCGATCAGCACCAGCGTGCCGCCCTGGGCGAACGTGGTGAACAGTTCCTGGAAGCTGACGTCGAAACTGATCGGGGCGAACTGGAGCGTGCGGTCGCCCTCGCCGCAGATCGACGTGCGCAGCTGCCAGTGGATCAGGTTGAGCAGCGGGGCGTGGTGCATCATCACGCCCTTGGGCCGGCCGGTGGAGCCGGAGGTGAAGAGCACATAGCAGAGGTGTTCCGGACCGGCGGGTGAGGGACCGGTGAACGCCTCACCTTGCGTGAGATCGATCTCCTCGATCGGCAGCACGGTGGCCTGTGTGCCCGTGAAGAGGTGCTGATGTCGTCGTTCGGTGAGCACCACCCGCGGCGCGCCATCCTCGATCATCTGCGCGATGCGCTCGGCGGGGTAGGAGGGGTCGATGGGCAGGTAGGCACCGCCGGCCCGCAGGGTGCCCAGCACGGCGGCGATCAGCCCGGGGGAGCGGTCCAGGCATAGGCCCACGGTGTGGTCGGGGGCGACGCCATGCTTCCGCAACACGGCCGCGAGCCGGTCCACCGATCGAGCCAGGGACGAGTAGCTGATCGCCGTGGTGCCGGACAACACGGCAGGGGACTCCGGCGACCGCTGGGCCGCTCGGTCAAATAGTTCGATCACCGAGGTCAAGACGAAGGTTGCGTTCAACGCTTGTGGGGAACTAAAGTTCGATCACCGGGCTGGCGGGGATGAAAATACTCCCGATCACCCCCCCGGTGTATCCAACGCGCGGAAACGCTCACTCATCGGTGTTGATAGCGATCCGGCCGAATTGTGAAGAACATGCGATCGGCCGGCCTGCGCGCCCGACCGTGCGCACGGCCTTGGAACGGCGCGGGGCGGAGCGGGACCCTCGGGCGGGTGGCGCCGGCAAGCCCTTCAGGGACAAGGGGATCGTCCGCGCGCGCGCGTGTGCGCGAGAGACCGGATATTTTCGGCGCCCTTTTGATGCATCCCCTTTCGCGTCCTTCCCGTGCCATCGCGCTGGCGGCCATGCTGGTCGCGACCTCCGCCGCATGGACCCAGACCGTATCGCACGACCGCAGCGTGCAGGCCTGGGCCACCGTGCAGGTTTCCCCTCCGAGGATCACCCTCACCTGGTCAAGCCACGCCAACACCACGGGCTTCACCCTATACCGCAAGCTCAAGGGCGGTGGCAGTTGGGGTTCGAGCATCGCCAGCCTGGGGGGGTCTTCCACGCAGTACGTGGACAACAGCGTGGCGCTGAACACCAGCTACGAGTACAAGATCGTGCGCAACACCTCCAACCTGGGCCAGGGATACGGGTACGTGAACGCCGGCATCGAGGTGGCCATGGTGGAAGCCCGCGGAAAGCTGATCCTGATCGTGGACAACACCTTCAGCACCTCGCTGGCCACGCAGCTTCAGCAACTCGGGTCCGACCTGGAGGGCGATGGCTGGAAGGTGATCCGCCACGACGTGAGCCGCACCGGACCGGTCACGGGGGTGAAAAGCCTGATCACCGCGGACTACAACGCCGATCCCTCGGGCGTCAAGGCCGTGCTGCTGGTGGGCCACGTGCCGGTGCCATACAGCGGCAACCTCGCACCCGACGGCCATGGCGACCACTACGGCGCATGGCCGGCCGACGTGTACTACGGCGAGATGAACGGCAGCTGGACGGACAACACGGTGAACACCGGTGGTCCCTCCGATCCGCGCAACGACAACTTCATCGGCGACGGCAAGTTCGATCAGTCGGCGATCCCATCGACGGTGGAACTGGCCGTGGGCCGGATCGACCTCGCCAACCTGCCGGCCTTCGCCCAGACGGAGACCACGCTGTTGAGCACCTACCTCACCAAGCTCCACGGCTGGAAGCACAAGCTGATCACCGCCCAGGCACGCGCGTTGGTCGACGACAACTTCACCGGGTATGGCGATGCGTTCGCCCAGGCGGCATGGCGCGGGTTCGCACCCCTGGTGCAGCCCGCCAACGTAACGGCCATCGACTATTTCACCTCCATGTCGGCGGGCAGCTATTTGTGGAGCTATGGCTGCGGCGGTGGCTGGTGGGACAACGCCAATGGCATCGGCAGCACGGGCCAGTTCGCCAGCAGCAACCTGCAGGGCATCTTCACCATCCTCTTCGGAAGCTACTTCGGCGATTTCGACTGCGGCAACAACTTCCTTCGCGCGGCACTGGCCAGCGGCACCACGCTCACCAACTTCTGGAGCGGCTACCCCAACTGGTTCTTCCACCACATGGGCCAGGGTGAGACGATCGGCTACGAGACCGTGCTCACGCAGAACAACGCCGGCAACCATTACGAGCCCAACAATCCCAGCAGCGGCCGGGTACACATCTGCCTGATGGGCGATCCCACCCTGCGCATGCACGTGGTGGCGCCGCCGTCGGCCGTGGCCTGCACCTACGTGAACAGCACCACGGCGAACATCACCTGGGCCGCCGCACCCGACGCGGTGATCGGCTATCACGTGTACCGCTACGATGGGTCGAACTGGGTCCGCAGGACCTCCACCGCCGCGACGGGTCTCTCGTTCGCCGACAACATCAACGGACTGAACGGCACGGTGAAGTACATGGTGCGGGCGCTGAAGCTGGAGAACGGCCCCAGCGGCAGCTACTACAACCTGAGCCAGGGCATCCAGGGCACGCTGGTGATCAACGGATCGGTGACCGACTGCCTGGGCGTGGTGGGCGGAGGGGCGCTGCCCGGCACGCCGTGCGACGACGGGAACGCCTCCACGGCGAACGACCAGTGGAGTTCGAGCTGCGTGTGCGTGGGACTGCCGGTGGATTGCGCGGGCGTGCCCGGTGGCGGCGGCATGCCCGGATCGCCATGCAACGACGGCAACAACTGCACGATCAACGACACCTGGAGCGCGAGCTGCAATTGCGTGGGCACCCCCAGCACCGATACCGACGGCGACGGCCTGTGCAACGCGATCGACAACTGCCCCACGGTGCCGGGCCAGATCGGTTCGGCCTGCGACGATGGCAATGCCTGCACCATCAACGATGCGATCAACGGCGCCTGCCAGTGCGTGGGCGCGATCACCAGCGACACCGATGGCGATGGCGCGTGCGACGCACAGGACGATTGCCCCACCATGCCCGGCGAGATCGGATCGCCGTGCAACGACTTCAACCCCTGCACGGGCAACGATGTGATCGTGGCCGGTTGCATCTGCGCCGGAACCTTCGTGGGCGACAGCGACAGCGATGGCCTCTGCGACGCGCAGGACATCTGTCCCTTCCTGCCCGGGATCATCGGTTCGCTGTGCAACGACGGCGATCCCGGCACGGCGAACGACATGATCAACAGCGCCTGCATTTGCACCGGCACCGGCCCGGCGGCCGATTGCCTGGGCGTGGTGGGCGGGAGCGCCCTGCCCGGGACACCCTGCAACGACGGCAACGCCTCCACGGGCGACGACACGTGGAGCGCCTCATGCCAGTGCGTGGGCCAGCTGATCGACTGCCTCGGGGTGGTCGGCGGCACGGACCTGCCGGGGACGCCATGCGACGACGGCGACGCGGCGACCGGCAACGATGCCTGGCTGCCCACCTGCCAATGCGTTGGGATGGAGGTGGATTGCCTCGGCGTGCCGGGTGGCGGTGCGGTGCCGGGATCGCCATGCGATGATGGCGATGCGGCCACCGGCGACGATGCCTGGGGAAGCGACTGCACATGCGCCGGCCTGCCCATCGATTGCAACGGCATACCCGGCGGTGGTGCCGTGATCGACCTCTGCGGGGTTTGCGGCGGGACCAACGACTGCCTTGCCGACACCATGGTGTTCTGCGTGACCGTGGATCCCTCCTCCAACGGCGATGCGGAGGAAGCCCAGAACGGCAACGTCTACAACAGCGTGGGTCCGCTGGACCTGGTGTATGACAGCGACACCAGCCATTGGCGTGGCGATCAGTTCGTGGGGCTGCATTTCAGCGGCGTCGATGTGCCGCAAGGGGCGTGGATCCTCAGCGCCCATGTCCAATTCACCGCGGAAGGCACCGGAGACGTGGACCCCTGCCAGCTGCAGATCGCCATCGAGGATGCCGACGACGCCCCGGCGATCGGCTGGAACGTGTTCGACCTCAGCGGGCGCATGCGAACGCCGGTGGTGCATTGGTCGCCACCCGCATGGGCCGTTGCCAACGAGGCGGGCCCGGCGCAGCGTACGCCCGATCTGGCCGCCATCGTCCAGCAGGTCGTGGACCGGAACGGATGGGCTGCGGGCAACGCGATGCTGGTCACCTTGCAGGGATCGGGTGCCCGCTCCGCCTGGCAGGTGGAACAGGAACCGGCCTACGCCGCGCACCTGTGCATCACCTGGATGCCCGCGGCCGATTGCCTGGGCGTGCCGGGTGGAACGACCGGTCCGGGAACGCCGTGCGACGATGGCAACGCGGCCACGGGCGACGATGCCTGGGATGCGGACTGCCAGTGCGTCGGCCAGCTTTTGGATTGCCTGGGCATCGCCGGTGGTTCCGCACTGCCGGGAACCCCTTGCGATGATGGTGACGCCACCACCGGCAACGACGCCTGGGGAGCGGCCTGCCTGTGTGCGGGCCTGCCGCTGGATTGCGCCGGCGTTCCCGGTGGATCGCTGCTGCCCGGAGCACCCTGCGATGATGGCGACGCCACCACGGGCAACGACCTGATGCAAGCCGATTGCACCTGCGCGGGTCTGCTGATCGATTGCACGGGAGTGCCCGGTGGGCCATCGCTGCCTGGTTCCCCTTGCGATGACGGCAGCACCGGCACCACCGGCGATCTGTGGGATGCCTTGTGCAACTGCGTTGGCGGCACGCCGCCGGCCGATTGCGCGGGAGTGCCCGGCGGCGGCGCCCAGCCCGGCACCCCATGCGATGATGGCGACACGACCACCGGCGATGATGCATGGGATCTGGATTGCACCTGTGCCGGTCTTCCGCTGGATTGCGCCGGAGTTCCCGGCGGATCCACCCTGCCCGGAACTCCATGCGACGATGGCGATGCGACCACGGGTGCTGACGTGCTGGGCGCGAACTGCCAGTGCGCCGGTCTTCCGCTCGATTGCGCTGGAGTTCCCGGCGGATCCACCCTGCCCGGAACCCTGTGCGACGATGGTGATGCGACCACGGGTGCTGACGTGCTGAACGCGAACTGCCAGTGCGCCGGTCTTCCGTTCGATTGCGCCGGAGTTCCCGGCGGATCCACCCTGCCCGGAACCCCGTGCGACGATGGTGATGCGACCACGGGCGATGATGTGCTGGACGCGAACTGCCAGTGCGCCGGTCTTCCGCTCGATTGCGCCGGAGTTCCCGGCGG
>CAYMXP010000038.1:28125-32365 GCA_964394425.1 uncultured Chryseobacterium sp.
ACGCGAACTGCCAGTGCGCCGGTCTTCCGCTCGATTGCGCCGGAGTTCCCGGCGGATCCACCCTACCCGGAACCCCGTGCGACGATGGCGATGCGACCACGGGCGATGACGTGCTGGACGCGAACTGCCAGTGCGCCGGTCTGTTGATCGATTGCGCCGGGATCCCCGGTGGCGGTGCGTTGCCCGGCGCGCCGTGCGATGATGGGAATGGCGCGACCGGCGACGATGCCTGGACCACTTCATGCGATTGCATCGGTGCGCTTATCGATTGCAACGGGATCGCCGGAGGTCCGGCGTTGCCGGGCGCGGCCTGCGACGATGGAGATCCGGATACGGGCGCGGATGCCTGGACCAGCGCGTGCTCCTGTGAAGGGCTGCCCTATGATTGCCTGGGAACCCCTGGAGGTGCCGCGCTGCCCGGCACCCCCTGCGACGATGGCAACGCGAACACGGGCGAGGACATCTGGCTGGGCAACTGCACCTGCGTGGGCGAAGCATACGATTGCACCGGTGTGCCGGGCGGCCTGGCCCTGCCCGGAACCCCATGCGATGATGGCGACGGCGGCACGGCCAACGATACCTGGACCTCCGGCTGCACCTGCGTGGGCACGGCGGTGGACTGCGCCGGATCAATCGGTGGATCGGCCTTCCTGGATGGCTGCGGCATTTGCGCGGGGGGCACCACGGGGGTGGAACCCGATCCCGACGCCGACCTGGATGGCGCGCTGGACTGCATCGACAACTGCCAGCTGCTCTTCAACAGCGATCAAGCCGATCTGGATGCGGACAGCATTGGCGACGTGTGCGACAACTGCCCCTGGCTCTTCAACCCGGACCAGTCCGACACCGATGGCGACGGCGTGGGTGATCCCTGTGACCTGGTGGGGCTTCAGGAACTGGACGGTGCGGCGGTCGTCCTGATCCATCCCAACCCGGCGCTTGGGCTGTTGCACGTGCGTTGCGATGATCCGCGCGCGCACGGCATCGTCCTGCTCGATGCGTTGGGAAGGCGCGCGTTGGAGGTCCCCTTCAGCCGGCAGGTGGATCTGATCCATCTGGCACAAGGCACCTACATGCTGGTGGTGAGGGATGCCACGGGTGCGACCATCGCCGCCACCCGGTTGGTGCGGCAGTAGGTGCGGATACCCTGGACCGGCGCCCTTCCGTCGGAAACCCGCCGGATCGTTTTCCACATCCCTTGTCGAAGGCATGAAGGTGTTCATCCGGAGCACTGGTCTTCTCGGCGCCTGGAATGCCTGATGCTGAGGAATATCCCCATCTCCGCAAGGAGGCGATCCGTCGAAAAGACCTGGACCGACTTTGAGCCCCTTGCAACCTTGCGCGCCGTTCGGGCGATACAAAGCCCGCCTGCACACAAGGGAATGTTCTGGAACCGCTTCTTCCGATCCGTCATCGCGTCCATCGCGGGCGTGATCGTTCCCGTGGCAAGGCGCTCCTTCCAACCTGCTCCATCTGCCAATGGAACCACGCCTTGCCGCCGCCCTCTGGGGCGCGATCGCCGCTGTTAGCCTTTCCGCGCAATCCTCCTCCCTGGTCAATGCCGTGCAGGTGTACGGAACGGTGCAGGCCAGTCCGGCGCGCATCACGCTGAACTGGCCCGCCTTTTCGGGCGCCAGCAACTACACCATCTACCGCAAACTGAAGGGTGCCACCTCCTGGGGCGGCTCCATCGGCTCGGCTTCGGGTTCCTCCACGTCGTGGCAGGACAATGCCGTGGCGGTGAACACCTACTACGAGTACAAGGTGGTGCGCAGCGCCGGCTCCGGCACCGGTTACGGCTACATGGCTTCGGGCATCGAGGTGCAACCGGTGGAGTACAATGGAAAGATCGTCCTGCTGGTGGACAACGTGCTGGCTCCGCAGATGATCGGCGAACTCAACCAGCTGGAAACCGATCTGAAGGCCGATGGCTGGACGGTGCTGCGCCATGACGTGAGCCGCGGCGCATCCACCACCAGCATCCGGAACATCGTACTGGGTGACTACAACGCCGACCCCACCAACGTGAAGGCGGTATACTCCGTGGGCCACGTGCCCGTGCCATACAGCGGCAACATCAGCCCGGACGGGCATGGCACCCACAATGGTGCCTGGCCGTGCGATGGCTACTACGGGGAACTGAACGGCAGCTGGACGGACAACAGCGTGAACAACGCGGGGGCCCAGCGCGTGGAGAACCACAACGTGCCTGGCGACGGCAAGTTCGATCAGAGCGACTATCCCTCGGCGCTTGAGCTGCAGGTGGGGCGCGTGGACCTGTACGACATGCCCGCCTTCCCGATCAGCGAGGTGAACCTGCACAAGAACTACCTCAACAAGGCGCACAGTTTCAAGACCAAAGGCTTCTCGCCCACGGTGCGGGCCATCGTTCATGACAACCTGCAATGGGTGGGCGACCCGCTGGCCGGTTGCGCCTATCGCGTGGCTTCGCTGGTCAACCCCGCCAACATCACCGACAACTACCCCTACGGGCCGGCCTTCCACACCTTCGTGAACGGGCAGAGCTACCTCTGGACCTACGGCAGCGGCGGCGGGGCCCAGGCCATGGACGGATCGGTGCTCACCTACAACGGCGCCGACAACATCGGCACCACGCAGACCTATGCCGCCAGCGGCTACAGCTTCGACGGGGTGTTCAACATGTCCTTCGGCAGCTACTTCGGTGATTGGGACAACCGGAACAACTTCCTGAAGGCGCCTCTGGGCAGCGGCGACGCGCTCACCAGCGTGTGGGCGGCGATCCCCAACTGGTGGTTCCACCACATGGGCATGGGCGATCCCATCGGGTACAGCACCCTGTGGAGCATGAACAACGGAACGGGGCTGTACACCCCGATCACCGGTGGCTGGTCCAGCGGCAAGGTGGCCATGGGCCTGATGGGCGACCCCAGCCTGCGCATGATCATGGTGGCGCCGCCGGCGAACCTGTCCATCACCAATGCGGGTGGGTATGCCGCCTTCAACTGGACGGCTTCCTCCGATGCGGTCGCCGGTTACTACCTCTATCAATGGGACGCCAATGGCGTGGCCAGCCGCGTGGTGCCCACGCTGATCACGGGCACCAGCCACACCAGCACCACCGTGCCCTTCGTGGCCGGCAAGCAGTTCATGGTGCGCGCCGTGAAGCTGCAGACCACGCACAGCGGCAGTTACTACAACCTGTCCCTCGGCGCCATCGGCACGGCTTCCGGAGGCACCGCGCCCGATTGCCAGGGTGTTCCCGGCGGTGCCGCGCTTCCGGGCACCAGTTGCAACGACGGCAACAGCAACACTTACAACGATACCTGGAACGCAAGCTGCGTGTGCATCGGAACGCCGGTGTGCGTGCCGCCGGCGATCACCTCCACCACGAGCAATTCGCCGCTGTGTACCGGTGGATCGCTCTCCCTGGGCGTGGTCGCCACCGGCACCGGCCCCCTGAGCTACCAGTGGACCGGCACGGGCACCTTCAGCCCCAGCAACGCATCGGCGAACGTGACCGTCACGGGCATGGCCACGGGGAACTACACCTGCACCGTGACCAATTCCTGCGGCAGCACACCCGTCACCGTGAACGTGACGGTGAACCCAGGACCTTCCGCCGCCAATGCGGGTCCTGACCAGAACGTCTGTTCCTCCACCGCCACGATGGCCGGCAATGCGCCGGCGGTCGGATACGGCATCTGGTCGCTGGTGAGCGGGCCCACCGCGGTGAGCTTCACGGCCGCATCCTGGCCCAACTGCCCGATCTCCGGCATGACCATGGCCGGCACTTATGTCTTCCAGTGGACGATCACCAATGGATCTTGTCCCACCACAAGCGACCAGATGTCGATCACCGTCGGCGGATCCGTGACCACCGCGAATGCAGGGCCGGACCAATCCACCTGTGCTTCATCGGTGTCCATGGCGGGGAACACTCCGACCGCGGGCACGGGCACGTGGACGCAGGTGAGCGGTCCCGCCAGCACGATCACCTCGCCCTCGAGCGCCACCACCTCCATCACGGGCCTGAACACGGCGGGCACCTACGTCTACCAGTGGACGATCAGCAGCGGATCCTGCACGCCCAGCACCGATCAGGTGACCGTGACGCGCGCGGCATCGCCCAGCGCGGCCAACGCCGGTGGCGACCAGGGGATCTGCGCGAGCACCGTGACGATGGCCGGCAACACCCCCGGCACCGGCACGGGCACGTGGACGCAGGTGAGCGGTCCCGCCAGCACGATCACCTCGCCCT
>CAYMXP010000038.1:32465-33796 GCA_964394425.1 uncultured Chryseobacterium sp.
GACGATCAGCAGCGGATCCTGCACGCCCAGCACCGATCAGGTGACCGTGACGCGCAACATGCCTCCGAACGCCGGAAGCAACGGCACGCTTTCCATCTGCGGCAATGCCGCGCCGATGAACCTTTTCGCCCAACTGGGTGGATCTCCCCAGGCCGGTGGCACATGGACCGCACCCGGTGGTGCGGCACATGGCACCCAGTATGATCCGGTGGTCGATGCGCCCGGTGTCTACACCTATACGGTCAGTGGTGCCGCTCCTTGCGGGAACGCATCAGCCACCGTGACGGTGACCGAAACGGCGACCATGACCTGGTATCAGGATTCGGATGGCGACGGGGCGGGTGACCCCGCGGTGACCCAATCGACCTGCGTCCAGCCCGCCGGCTTCGTCAGCAACGCCAATGATCAGTGTCCGGCCGATCCCACCAAAGTCGCTCCCGGCCAGTGTGGATGTGGCGTGGCTGATACCGACACCGATGGCGATGGGCTCGCGAACTGCGTTGATCCCTGTCCCGGCGGGTTGAACCCTGGTGCGGCGTGCAACGATGGCAATGCAGGCACCATCAATGATGTGATCGGTCCGGATTGCATCTGTGCGGGCACCGTGGTGGCGATCGACTGCGAAGGCACGCCCGGCGGATCGGCGCTGCCCGGCACGGCCTGCGACGACGGCAACAGCAACACGATCAACGACCAGTGGGACGCGGGCTGCATCTGTGCGGGCACCGTGGTGGCGATCGACTGCCTGGGCACGCCCGGTGGCAGCGCGCTGCCCGGCACGGCTTGCGATGACGGCAACGCAAGCACGGGCAACGACCTCTATCAAAGCGATTGCACCTGCGCCGGTGAAGCGATCGACTGCCTGGGCACGCCCGGTGGCAGCGCGCTGCCCGGCACGGCCTGCGACGATGGCAACGCAAGCACGGGCAACGACCTGTATCAAAGCGATTGCACCTGCGCCGGTGAAGCGATCGACTGCCTGGGCACACCCGGTGGCAGCGCGCTGCCCGGCACGGCCTGCGACGACGGCAACAGCAACACGATCAACGACCAGTGGGACGCGGGCTGCATCTGTGCGGGCACCGTGGTGGTGATCGACTGCGAAGGCACGCCCGGCGGATCGGCGCTGCCCGGCACGCCCTGCGATGACGGCAACGCAGGCACGGGCAACGACCTCTACCAAAGCGATTGCACCTGCGCCGGTGAAGCGATCGACTGCCTGGGCACACCCGGTGGCAGCGCGCTGCCCGGCACGGCCTGCGACGACGGCAACAGCAACACGATCAACGACCAGTGGGACGCGGGCTGCATCTGTGCGGGCACCGTGGTGG
>CAYMXP010000039.1:0-19834 GCA_964394425.1 uncultured Chryseobacterium sp.
GCCGGTCTTCAGGTAATGGTCGCGGATGGCGTGCAGCATCACCAGTGTCACCTCCATGGTGGCGGCGGGGTTGATCTTGCCCGTGCTGGTCTTGATGAAGTCGGCGCCGGCCGCGATGGCGATGTCGCTGGCCAGGCGCACCTTGTCGTAGGTGCCGAGCTCGCCCGTTTCCAGGATCACCTTCAGGCGTGCATCACCACAGGCTTCCTTGATCGCGGCGATCTCGTCGAAAACGAAACCGTGGTCGCCGCTGTGGAAGCGACCGCGACTGATCACCATGTCGATCTCATCGGCGCCTTCGTTCACGGCGAACCTGGTGTCCGCGATCTTCACATTGCGCGGGGCCTGGCCGCTCGGGAACGCGGTGCTCACGCTCGCGACTTTCACGCCGCTGTCGCCGAGCGCCTTCTTCGCCACCTTCACCATGGAGGGGTACACGCAAATGGCGGCAACAGTGGGCAGACCCGGCAGCTGGTCGTGCAGGTGCATGCCTTTGTAGCAGAGCTGCCGCACCTTGCCCGGCGTGTCCGCCCCTTCCAGCGTGGTGAGATCGATCATGCTCAACGCCAGCCTCATGCCCTGCACCTTCGTCTCTTTCTTGATGCTGCGTGCCTTGATGCGGGCCACGCGCTCCTCGATGCCGACCTGATCGGCCGGAGGCGATGACGACGGAAATGCGCGGGGCGGGGCTTTTGTCGCGTGGGCCATGAAGGTCTTCAAAGATAGAAGGCACCCTCCGGCTGTCGCGTTCCGGCCATCCGGCTACATTGGCCGGCATGACCAAGAGCAACCGGCTCACGCTGGCCATTTTCATCGCGATGGTCGCCGGGATCCTCGGGGGCGCCTGGTACCGCCAGGCCTATCCGGACGAAGCTTCGCTCAAGGCGTTCTCCGACAACATCTCGATCCTCACCGACATCTTCCTGCGACTGGTGAAGATGATCATCGCCCCGCTGGTGCTGAGCACCCTGATCGTGGGCGTGGCGAAGCTGGGCGACACGAAGACGCTGGGACGCATCGGCGGGCGCGCGCTGCTGTGGTTCATCAGCGCATCGGTCCTGAGCCTGCTGCTGGGCATGCTGCTGGTGAACGTGTTCAAGCCCGGCGTGTCGCTCGGCCTTCCCGTTCCCGAAGCGACCGCGGGCAGCGGCATGGACCAGCCGGAGTTCACGCTGAAGACCTTCATCACCCACGTTTTCCCCAGGAGCATCGCCGAGGCGATGGCCAACAACGAGATCCTGCAGATCGTGGTCTTCGCCCTGATGATGGGCGTGGCCTGCGCGCACATGGGACCGAAGGGGGCGGCGATCGTGGACCTGATGGATTCCCTGGGCCACGTGATGCTGAAGATCACCGGCATGGTGATGAACGTGGCGCCGGTGGCGGTGTTCGCCGCGATGGCGGCCGTGATCGCGCAGAAGGGGTTCGGGATCCTGTTGGACTACGGAAAATTCATCCTGCAGTTCTACCTGGGCCTCGTGCTGCTCTGGCTGTTGCTGATCGCCATCTGCTGGCTGATCATCGGGCGGCGCACGAAGAGCCTCGTGGGCCACATCAAGGATCCGCTGCTGCTCGCCTTCAGCACCGCCAGCAGCGAGGCCGCCTATCCGCGCACCATGGAGCAGCTCGAGCGCTTCGGCTGCCCCAACCGCATCGTCAGCTTCATCCTGCCGCTGGGCTACAGCTTCAACCTGGACGGCTCGATGATGTACATGACCTTCGCCAGCCTCTTCATCGCCCAGGCCTACGGCATCGACCTCACCCTGGGCGAGCAGCTCACCATGCTGCTGGTGCTGATGGTCACCAGCAAGGGCATCGCCGGCGTGCCGCGCGCCTCGCTGGTGGTGATCGCCGGCACGCTGGCCATGTTCAAGATCCCCGAGGCCGGCCTGCTGCTGCTGCTCGGGGTGGACCACCTGCTGGACATGGGCCGCAGCGCCACCAACGTGGTGGGCAACGCGGTGGCCACCACCGTGATCAGCAAGTGGGAGGGCATGCTGAAGCACTGACCGGTCAGCGCCTGCGGATCTCCCTCCACGCCATTCCGATGAAGGCCAGATCGTCGATGAAATAGCGCCGGAACATCCTCCCCGGCTCCGTGAGGAAACGGTGGAAGAACTCCAGGCCGACCATGCGGAACACGCGTGGCGCGCGTTTTTTCAACCCCGCATGGAACTCGAACGAGGCGCCCAGCAGGAGCATGAGCGGTGGCCGCCTTCCTTCCGACCTGAACCGGTCGATGAGGGCAAGGGCCAGGCGCTCCTGTTTGGGGAAGCCCAGACCGAGAAAGAGCAGATCGATGGGGTCCTGCCCAAGGTCGGCGTGGATCGTGTCGATCACCTTCTGTTCGGCAGCCGCATCGGCGGTCGAATAGAACGGCGGCACCGTCCAGCGCAGGTCCGGCTTTTCCTCCCGCAAGCGGGCCGCGACTTCCTCGCTGGGGAGCACCATGTGCATGCGTCGGTCACTCGCGCGCAATTCCGCCCAGAGCGCCGGGAAGAGGTCGCTGCCGGTGATGCGAGCCGGCAGCCGCGATCTCCCTCCTTTCAGGCGGCTGACCCAGACGATGGGCTGGCCGTCGGGCAGCACGTACCGCGCCTTGCGGAGCCGCTCGAACAGGGCATGGTGCCGGGCTTGGTCCAGCTTGACCAGCTGATCCACGTTGGGCGTGCATAGGATCGGGAGCTCCTCCGGCGACCCGGGTGGGAGCGGCCACGCGCACACCTCCCGCAGCACCGCGCCGTGATCCCGGTCGGCGATGAAGGGCATGTTGAAAAGCGTCACGCGCTCCATCACGTTCTCTTGAGCCGGCGCCGGAGCGTGCCTCCGATGTTCCGCATGCGATCGCGGTTCAGGACCAGCGCACCCACCAGCTTCAGCGGGAACATGGCCCATTGCCGCATCATGCGCAATGCCCCGGTGTCAACATGTACGAGCTCGTATCCAAGCACGCCCATGTTCGCGCCGCAGGTGCGCTGGCAGATGGCGATCTCCTCGGCCTCCAGATCGGTGCGCCAGGCATCGGCGCGACCGCCGCGGATGCCACGGAGGTGGTGTTCGTCGCGCCGGTTGCTCGACCCCGCATGAGGGATGTCGAGCATGGATGGTTCAAAGGGGATCCCGAGGAAGGCGCAGAGCCGCTCCAGGGTGCCATGCGGGTCGGAGGTGAGGTCCTCGAAACGCAGGCTCCATACGGCAGGATGGTCCTTGTGCCGCCGTGCGGCATGGAACGATGCGTTCCAGAGCCGGCTGATGGTGTACGGGTGATAGTTCATGCGCAGCCGCCGCACCTCCTGTTCCGGCATCGCCGCATGTCCGAGGTCCTTCCGCATCCACTTGCGCTTCTGGCTGAGCATCACCGCGCGCGGATCGCGGTACATCACGATCACCCTGGCTTCCGGGAAATGCCGCAGGATCTCCGTCAGGTAGAACACGTTCTGCGGCGTCTTTTCACAGGCGATCTTCTTGCCATGCGACAGCGTTTCGTTCGCCATGAACGCCTTGAACACGTCGATGCGTGCATGGCCTTCGGGAAGGGTCGCGCACACCTCCCCCGCTTCGGTCTCATGACGCCCGGCCACCACATCGGCGAAAAACCCCTCGCGTTGCCGGGTGATCAGCCGGACCAGCAGGTCAATGCTCTGGTGCCGCGGCAAAGCCCTGCCATCGTCCCCGGGGGCCCACAAGGTCTCGTAGAAATGCGGCTCGTTGATCCCATGCACGAGCGTGTGATTGTTCAGGATCCGCAGCATCATGGTGGTCCCGCTGCGCGAGTTGCCGACGATGAACAGGTGACGCAGGGATTCAGGCATGGTCGCGATAAGCTGGCGCCCAGATCCCGAGGAAGTCGATGCCGGTGACCTCGGACAGGCGCCGCACGCCGGGTTCATAGTGTTCCCAGAGCTGGAGCGCCTGGTCCATGGGCATACGCGGCATGGCCTTCCTGGTCTGGAGCAGCTTCCTGAACCCGCCGCGCATGCCGGGAGGCACCAGATCCTTCAGGGCGCGAAGCGCTCCGCTCCGCACCAGCATGTGGTTCAGGGCGGCGTGCCGCGGCCGCGCGGCCTCGTTGCGTCGCTCATCGGCATTGATGGCGATGGACGGATCGACGCCGATCGCCCGGAACAGGTCGCGCAACGTCGCGGCCGGATCGGCGGCGAAATGCTCGTAGACGTACACATGCACGTGGTCGGCCGGGAACAGGTCGAGGTAGCGTTGGATCTGAGGGGCATAGTCGCCGAGCGCGAGGTACTGATGATTGACCCCCCAGCCGCTCGGGGATCTCGACGCATCGTTCATCACCTCCCTGAGGAAATCCCTTTCCATGGTCTTGCCTTCGCGCAGGTTCATCATGTAGTGCGACCAGGCGCGCGCCACTGGATCGCGGACCATGATGGCGATGCGGGCGTCGGGGGCCGCGTGATGGATGGCCCCGGGCGCCGAGGGGGAGATGGCGTAGGACGGGCATACCTCGCCCAGCTTCTGTCCCGGACGTGCGGCGGAGAACAGCCGCAGGTAATCCGTGGCGTCCTCCACGTGCGCGCCATGCACGGTGCGCTTCATTCCATCGTTGATGTACCGCCTTACATCCAGTCGCACGTCCAGCGCATACTCACGCAGGAACAGGTCCGGGCGCATGTCCGCGCGGGCGAAGAAGTGGGTCTCCTTGATCGGGCCGAGGTGAACGCCCGGATGCGCGGCGAGCAGGTGGTGCAGCGCCGTGGTACCGCCCTTCACCACGCCGATCACGAAGAAGTCAGGATACCGCACGGGGAAGGAAATGGGGCCTGGTGGATCGATGCGCCGCGAAGGCCGTGCATACGCGGGCGCAATGGGTCATGTTCCAAGCCTGAATACGGCGAGGGCATAGGGAGGCAGCTCGGCTGAACGGACATCCGGCAGCGTCATCGTTCTGGGGGCGAGACCGCCGGAGGAACGGACAGGGTTGGCGCCCACGCCCTCGAGCAGGTCGTCCGCTCCCAGCACGACGCCCGTCGCTTCGATGGGCATGTCCGGCGGCAACTGCGTTCCGGCCAGCGATAGCGCCCGGCCCGATCGTGCGTTCACCACCAGATAGCGGCTGCCATTCGGCAGCTGAAGCAGATCCACCGTGGAGCCGGCAAAGCCATCGTCCTTTATGCGGCAGGAGATGATCTTCGCTCCGGGCACCAGGATCCCCTTCAGCATGCTGCTGACGTGGTAGAGCACCTGACCGGAAAAGCCGCCGGCCCCCCCGTTGATGCTGATGGCATTGAATCCGTCCCCGTCGGCCAGCAGGTTGTGGCAGGTTGAAATGGAAATGCCGCTCATGGTGCTCATGTGCAACATCATGTCGGCCGCGAAAAGCCCTTGCAGCAGCGTATTGCCGAAATGTTCGAACACCGCATGCAGGTTCCACTCGGTGATCCACACCGGCTTCCGCCCTCCCCCCAGGCTGGCAAGGTCCTGGATCGCAATGGGGAGCCTGCTCTGGCTGTAATCGATCGATGATGCGTTCATGCACGTGAAGAGCGCGGCCTCTCCTCCCGCCTCGTCGCATCCCTTTGGCATCGCGTAGGTGTGCAGCACGAGCGCGTCGGCGAAGGTCGAGGCCGCCGCCCTTGCGTTCCAGTCGTCAATGCGTTCGGCATTGTCTCCCTGGGCGCCCTTCAGCTCTGGTGGAGGCGCCACGATGATGCCCAATGGGATCGAAGGGAATTCGTTCCGAACGGCCTTGGCCGTCACCTCGGCGCGCTTCAGGTAGCTCTGCACGTCCGGGAATTTCCTTTGATAAGCCCTCAGGTAGTGTTCATTGCCCAGCTCCACGCCCGCGATGGCCACGCCGGCGTTCTTCAGCCTGCGCAGCACGCCGAGCACTTCCTGGTCGGTGCCGCTGAAGATGTTGGCGACGTAAAGCACCGATACCCCGGTGGCCTTTGCCAGCGCGATCATCCCTTCGAGCGGATCGACCCCATTTCCCGCCGCCTTCTCCCGTTGCACGGAACGGCTCATGCTTTTGTACATGTTCGTGCCCTTCACCAGTTCCACGTCCGCCTGCTGAAGTCCATAGCCCTTCTCATCAGGGTGGTAGAAATTGGCCAGGGTGCCTCCGGGAAATCGCAGCACACGGGTGCCCATTTCGGCGAGCATGGAACGCAGGCCGGCCTCGCTTCCACTGACATTGTAGAACAGGTTGGCCGCGTTGTAACCCCACAGCGGCGGGCTCAGGTCCCGCCACGTGCCATCGGGAACGATGGCCGGTGCGGCCGCCGGACCGCTCGATCCGGACATGGGAGCCCCATGCGGTTCGGGGGGTGTATGCTCGGCAGGTACGGGAACAGGCTCTGGAGCGGGATGCGGGCCGGGGGGCTGACAACCAGGTTCCATCAGCAAAGGCCATAGGACCACGCTGAGCTGCCCCATTCGGGTCGACGTGCGCATGAGTTCTTGTTGGACGGCTTCAAAGATGGGGTGACTTCACGGGGCAGCACACATCCATCACCGGTCCGTTGTTCGTTCACACATTGAGCACCGCGTCGAACAGCCCATCGCGAGCCCTCCTACATTGGCGCCCTTCATGACGCCAGGAGCCCGAGGACCATGGTCATCAGCGACAAGCACCGGTTCGTTTTCGTGAACCTTCCCCAGACGGCCAGCACGGCCATCGCCCGGGAGCTCGTGGCCAGCTATGGGGCGAGGGAATTCTGCTTCAAGCATGCCATCTGGCGCACGGACTACCTGCGCGCGGCCAACGAGGATCAGAAGAAATACCGGGTGATCAGCGGGATCCGCGATCCAATGGACATCGCGGTCAGCCTGTACTTCAAGGTCAGGAGCGACCATGAGAACCGGTACTCCGAAACCGAAAGACACATCATCCAGCACGGCCGGCTCAGGAAGCACATCAGCAAGTGGCGCAACGACCGGTACTACCGCCGGATCGTGACCCAGGGCCGGTCGTTCACTGAATGGTTCCTGTCCACGTATCGCATCGTTCCCTACGCCAGCTGGAGCATCCTGGACCATCACCGGTTCGACCACCTGATCCGCTTCGAGGATCTGCAGGCGGAATTCGCCGCCGCCTTGAGGAAGCTCGGCATCGAACCGGTACGCCCCCTGCCCCTGGGCAACAAGACCGCCATGAAGGAGAAGCGGTACATGGACTATTTCGACACGCCCCGGGCGATCCGAAGAGCCAAGTACATCTTCGGTCCCTATTGCGCCGAATGGGGCTACACCTTTCCGAAGGAGTGGGACCACCACCCCGTGCCGCGGATCGCGTTCGTGGTTTACCGCCTGTTGAACGTGTTCAGGCGCTTCTACTGGATCCACCTCCGCTGAACGCCGGCCTGGGCCTCGTCGCGCGATCGTGAGAAATGGTGGACGATGCAGACAAGCAGCATCACCTGCCCAGCGTACTGGGTGAGCATGCCGTTGGTGAGTGAATCGAGCGAAAGCGCCAGGAGGAGGAATTTGCTCGTGATGAAGAACACGTTGTTCCGATGGCCGCGCACCCTCAGGACGTAGGCCGCGGCAAGGACGAACTGTAGGTAGAGGAAGAAGGTCACCGGCCATCCGTAGATGAAGACCAGCCCCAGGAACCCCAGGTCCGACGGAAAGAAATAACCCATGAACCGCTCGTACCCGCCCTCCGACCATTGCGGGCTCACGCGTCCATTGCCCGTCAGCGGCCGGCGTTCGATGTAGCGCTCGGCGATCTGGCTCTCATGCACCCGCACGGAGACCTCGCCCCCCTCGTTGCCGGTGCCCAGCACCGTACCGAACGCATCGGCGAACATGCGTTCGTACCGATCCACCAGATCGGGCGCCAGCTGGAACAGGAGCACGATGGCAAGCAGGGCGGGCAGGGCGCTCAGGAGGGCGACGCGGGCGACGCGCACCGGCGGGACATGCACCACCGCCGCGCCCAGCATGCCGGCGAGCATCACGGCCATCGACGTGCGGTCCATGCGCAGGAAGATGACATAGCCGGCGAACAGCATCGCCGGCAGAAGCGCCCACCATTGGCGCCCAACGAACGCACGCGCGGTGTAGTAGATCGCGCCGAAGAACACGATCGTCATGTTGAAGCGGTAATACACGCCGCCGCCCTTGAGATCGTTGGCTCCGGCGAGCGGGGTATCGATCCATTGGGAGGGATCGGTGAACAGGGTGGCGAAGTAGAAATACCCCAGCGCGAGCCACGCGAGCAGCACCAGCGCGAATTCCAGCTGCCGCAGCGTGATGAAACCCTGGCGCAGCGACCGATAGATGTGCAGCGCCCCGAGAAAGAGATAGAAGTCCTTGAAGGCCACGATGCCGTAGATGATCGGCTGACCGAACACCACGTGAGCCGCGAGCGCCGACCACACGGGCACGAAAACCAGGGCGATGCAGTAGACCTCCACGCTGTTCAGGCGCCAGTCGTTCAGGTACCAGCGCTCACCGAGCCGGTAGAGCATCCATGCGAAGAACGCGGCGGTGCAGATGCCTTCGAGCAAACCCATCACCTCCATCAGGTGGCTCAGGGAGAACACCCGCCAGATCACGAAGAGCAGTACGAACAGGAACGCCGTGCGCATCCACCACCGCGAACCGCGTTCGCCCTCCCGGACCGCGGGTCGGGCCGAAGCCACGGGCATGCCGGTGGTGGTCACCACTTCCATCGGGCGAACAGGTCCTGGCCGAGTTCCAAGCCGAGCCGCCGCACGTCATCCCGCAACAGGTCACGCAACCAGGCCCGGTCCTCCGGAGCCGGGCCTTCGGACTTCCGAAGGTTCCTCGACTTGAGGAACTTGCGCAGCGACCGACGCTGTTCGAACGGAAGGAGCGTTCGCACCAACGGTCGAAGGGCGTTCTTCACCGGGTTATCCGTGGTGATGAACCGTTGCAGGACGCGATCGCGCGGCATGCCGGAGGGATTGCGCGCTTCCGCCACCGGAGGAAGCCGGTCGGGATCGACACCGATGAACATGCAGACCTCGCGAAGAAATGACGGTTGGTCGGCCACCAGGTCGTCGAAGAAGAACACGCGCAGGTTCTTGAAGGCCGAGCGATAGGCGGCCACCTGATCGGCGTACCGGCTCAAGGCCAGATGGTGCCACATGAAGTCCCAACCCTCATCGCGTCGGATCGGTTCGGCCGCCAGAGCGCCGCGGAAGTCGAGGGTCTCGTGCAGGTCCTTGACGAAGTGCATGTATCCGGACCACGCCCGCTCCACCGGATCGCGCAACACGATGCCGATCCGCACATCCGACCCGAGCAGGTCGCGCACGCGCGGGATGGCGGTGGCGTGATGATAGAGATAGCCGGTGCCGATCTCCACGATGGACCTGTCCTGGCAGGCTGAATAGATGTTGCGATAATCCGCTTCGGTCGTGACCACCGTGCGCGGATGCCGCTGGCGGGGATAGGGCAGGCGCCCGCCCCCCATCAGATCATGGTCGAAATAGAAGGTTTCCTTCCTGGGCAATCCGACGTCGGGATGACGGACCAGGGTCCGTTCCAGGCTGGTGGTGCCGGCCTTGGCCGTGCCAACGAAAAGGGTTGTGGGCAGACCGGTCCGGTTCATCGCGCACACCAATGGCTGAGGTCCCTTCCGATCGACCTGGCGAGCCGGTCCACGTCGTCGCGGAAATGGTCATTGAGGAACGCCCGCGCGCCCGCCGGCATCTCGGGGCGTTCCAGCGTGCTGCGCAACATCCTGTCCCGTGCTACGCGCAGGGTCGAGCGCATGTTGTCGGGTGCCAGATGCGATAGCGACCTCAACAGGCGCCCGCGGCGCAGGGTGCGCACCAGCCAGCGGCTCCTGGGCACGCCACCCGGATTGGTGCGCACATCCTGCACGAGTGCAGGCTCAAGGCCCGCCGCCGCGCACAGCTGATCGAACATGGCCTGCGGTGCTTTGAGATCCTCGAACAGGAAGACCTTGAGGCGCGGGAAGACCTCCCGGAAGTGATCGACGGCCTCGGCATAGCGGCCATAGCCAAGGTAGTCGAACCCCCAGCGCCGCGACCGTCTGCGTTCAACCTGGGCGGGCAGCACCGCCTCCTCGAAGGGAAGGTCTTCATGCCCGTTGCGGACCAGATAGAGCCAATGGGAATAAGCGCGCTCAACGGGATCGCGCAGCACGGCGAAGAGCGCGAGGTCCTTCACCCGGTCGCCATAGATGCGCCGGATGTGCGGGACCGCCACGCGATGGCGATAGAGATAGGATGTGGAACAATCGCAGATCCGCTGGTCCTTGCCTGCTTCGGCGTAGAGCGCGAGGTAGTCGCTCCATCTCCACACGATCGTCCGGGTGAAGTCCCGGTCGGCATACTCCGGCGGTGCGTCCGCGAAGGAGAAGTAATGCGGCTCCTTCTTCGCCGCCGGCAGGTAGACCTGCGGATGCATGCGGAGCTGGTGCGCCACCGAGGTGGTGCCGCTTTTGGCCGCGCCGATCACCATGAGGTCCGGCACGCGCACCGAACGGTCATTCACGCCGACCTCCATGCTCGCGAGCGTGAGCGGCCCTGAAGGGCCAGTAGAACATGTTGATGCCGTGCCTGCCGCGGATGTACACCGCCGAGGCGATGTTCCACGTGGCCAGTGAGATCGCCGCGGCCCAGGCGGCGCCTTCCATCCCGAAGCGAGGCATGAGCAGCACGTTCAGCAGCCCGTTCAACACCACGGAGACCACCACGATGCGGGTGAACGCGGCCTGGCTGCCGGTCATGTTCATGAACGCCCCCACCATGCCGGAGGTCGCCGAAACGAAGTGGGCCAGCGCCATGATGCGAAGCACGGTGGCGCCGCGTTCGAAACCCGGACCCACGAGCGAGAGGATCCATTCCGGGAAGAGGCAGAGCACGAGGGTGACCGGCAGGGTGAGCCAGAAGATGATCGCGGAGGAGAACCGGATGGTGTCCACCAGTTCGTGCCGTTCCCCGCCGTGGTAGAGCTCGGCGATCCGGGGCATGGCGATGGTCTTGATCGAGCTGATGACGAACTCGGTGGCGACGGAGATCTTCACCGCCGTGCCATAGACCCCCACCACCGCGGGGATGGCGTACCACGATAGCATGATCGTGTCGAGCCGTCCGTTCAGGGTGGTGACCAGGGAAGTGATGATCATGGGAAGGGCCATGAGGAGGTGCTCGCGCATGTTCACCTTTCCAGGCGTCATCACGTGCTCGCGCTCCACGCGATCCAGCCATCTGCGCACCACCACGAAGGAGATCGATCCGCAGACACCCAGGGCAAGCGCATGCATGACCGCCGGTGTCCGCGCCCCGCCGCTGAACACGAGCACACCCAGAAAGGTGAGAGCGAGCAACGCGGGGGAACGCAGGAACTCGGAGATCGCCACGCGCTTGCTGCCTCTGATGAACTCCACGTTCACCAGCAGCAGCCCCGCGGCGGGGATCGCGCATGTCATGATCAGCATGGGCGCTCCCGACGATCCGCTCAACGGGCCATCGAACGAAGAGGCCATTCCCAGGAGGTACACCACCGCACCCAGCGCGACACCGGTGATCAGCACCACCCGCAGGACGCCATTGTGCAGCGGGCGCAGCAGGCCCCACTCGCCCCTGGCCCGGTACTCGGCCACCGAACGCACGTTGGAGGAATTCAACCCGAGGGTCGTCACCACACCCAGCACGGCCATCCAGGCGGTGAAGACGTTGTAGTAGCCATTGGCCTCCGCGCCGTAGCGCCGCGCGATCAACGTGATCAGCGCATAGGTGAGCGCCAGCCCGAGCAGCCGGTAAAGGAAGGCTATGCCTCCCCCTCCCACCAGCTCCCGCCGGCCTTTGCGCTCAGCGCTCATGCGCACCAAAGATGGAGGCGGGCCTAGTTTCCCTGTTTCTGAAGCGTGATGCTGTTCCAGAACGTGGCCCACACGATGCGCAGGTCCAGCAGGAACGACCAGTGGTAGATGTAGTTGCGGTCCTCCTCCACGCGGCGCTCCATCAGGCGGAGTTCCCGCGTTTCGCCGCGCAAGCCCTTGGCCTGCGCAAGACCGGTGATCCCCGGTTTGACCCACAAACGCTCCATGTAGGGGTCGATCAGTTCGGCGTACTGATCGGTGTGCGCCAGCATGTGCGGCCGTGGTCCCACCACGCTCATGTGCCCCATGAGCACGTTGAAGAACTGGGGCATCTCATCGAGGTTGGACCTGCGCAGGAAGGCACCGATCGGGGTGATGCGCGCATCCCCCGCCGTCGCCTGCCGCTTGTCCGACTCGCTGTTCAGGTGCATGGTGCGGAACTTCAGACAGTGGAACGGGCGGTTCAACAGGCCGGTGCGCCGTTGCACGAACAGGACCGGGCCTTTGGAGGTCAGCTTGATCAGCAAGGCGACGACCGGGAACAGCCACGACATCACCAGCAGGATCACCAGGCTGCTGAACGCGAGGTCGAAGGCCCGTTTGGCCGCGCGGTCCATGGCGTTGCGGTACTTGATCGGGTCCAGGGAGATCAGTGTGGTGCTGCCGCCGGCATCCAGGCGCACCTTCAGGTCGGCGCGGTTCAATTGATCGATCAATTCGTTCAGGAAGGACACCCGGATGTTCTTCATGGCACAGAAGCGCAGGATGGAGGCCACCCGCTGGTCCATGGTCTCGGAGGCGATGTACACCTCATCGACCCGGTGATCGATGACGAAGCGGTCGAAACCCGCCAGGTCCATGGCGCCCAGGGCCTGCTCCGCGGCGTTCAGCGCGAAACGGCCCACCAGTTTGTAACCGTATTCGCCGTGGGCATGGATCTCGGAGGTGAACCGCGCCGAGACCGGGTTGGAACCCACCAGCACGATCCGCTTGAAATTGTAACCGCGCGCGCGGTAGGCCCGGATGGCGCTGATGATGCCCAATCGCACCACGGCGGCCAGCACCAGGAAGATCCCCATCATGACGGGGATGAAGCGCGAATGAAGCTTCCCATCACCCAGCAGATAGTCGACCAGCAGCGTGCCGAACAACAATCCGGACCATGACAGGAACAGGCTCTTCAAGATCGACCGTCTGCTCACGCGGCGATCCATCGGCCGGAACGCGCCGATCAGGGAGATGATCGTCCACAACAGGATCATGCAGCCCAGCAGCAGCTTGATCAGGGGTTGCCGGGCGGGATCGAGCCTGCCGTAGGAGATGATCGCCGCGAACAGATAGGCGATAACCATGGCCACAAGCTCCAGCAGCAGGTAGACGTATCGTTCGTAACGGGCCAGGTGCATGGGTACCGGAAAGGGGATCAAAAATACCCATGTCGTGGTTCCCGGTTCAAGTCCGGACCGAGAGCCACCACGCGATGGGTGCTTGCCAAAGGACAACACCGCCACGGGTCGACGCCATGGGTTGACCTGCTGGGAACCAGGACTTTGGAACGCACCCTCGTGGACAAGTCCCCGCGTGCGGGCCTATCATTGCACCCGGATCCGGGGATCTTGGCACCCGCCAGATAATGACCATGGATCATGGCCATGACGATCCGGTCATTTGGATCCAACTCCCTCCCTCCAGCCATCGTAGCAACGCACATGTACCGCATGAGAACGCCTTCCCGTCTTCTGCTGGCCCCGATGATCGCGCTTGGTCTTGCGGGTTGCGTTGGCAACAAGCGGATCGTGCTTCTACAGGAGAAGGAAACCGCCCAGGAGCAGCCGGTCGAGCACGATCACCCGTCCGCAGCCGTGCCGCTGTTGCTGCAAGCGGGGGACATCCTATCCGTGGCCATCGACCATCACCAATTGACGCCGACCCTGGTGGAAGGACAGCCCGAGGATCTGGAACACATCTATCGCGCCGTCGAGCACCCCTACCTCATCGGTTTCACCATCTCGGCACAAGGGGAGATCGATCTGCCCGTGATCGGCAGGGTGAAGGTGGCCGGTATGGGCCTGGAGGGGGCGCAGGAAGCGATCCGGGTGCTGGCCAACAACGTGTATTCGGATCCCTCGGTGAAGGTGTTCATGCTCAATTTCAACGTCAGCGTCATCGGGGAGGTGAGCCGACCCGGGCGTTACCCTGTGTTCAACGAGCGAATGAACGTCCTTGAGGCCTTGTCGATGGCGGGTGACATGACGATCTATGCCGATCGATCGAACGTGAGGATCGTGCGCACGCGCGATGGCCACAACCGCCTCTACCCCATCGACCTGAACGATCAGCAGCTCCTTGCGGGCGAACGTTTCTACCTCCAGCCGAACGACGTGGTGATCGTGGACCCGCTGAAGCGCCGCAAGTACACCGGCCGCGACCCGAACCTCGTGGTGAACGTCCTTGCCTTGCTGGTATCCACCTTGACCCTCCTCGTGATCCTGAACAAATGACCCCCCAGAGCTCCTCGATGATGCCCGCGGACAACAGCCTGGAGAGCACCGACCTCAACACCCTCGTGAGGCGCTACCTGCGCGCGTGGCCGCTGCTGCTGGTGTCCTTCGCCCTCCTGTTCGGCATCGCGATCCTGCTCGTGGTCGTCGTTCCGCCGTACCATACCGGTGCCATGAGCATCCTGATCGAGACCCCGATGCGCTACGACGACCCAAACCGCATGGTCCAGCCGCAGCAGCGCTCCGAAACGACCGCCAAGAACTACTACATCAACGAGAAGCTGCTGGTCACTTCCCAACCCGTGTTGCGCAAGGTGGTGGATCGCCTGGGGCTGGCCATCCAGTATCTGGAAAAGGGCCTCATCGATCGCGATCTGTACAAGACCTCGCCGATCGTGCTACAGGTGGATAGCGCGAGCCTGCCGGGCCCGGCGCATTTCCCGCGGAACGTGCCGTTCTATGTGGACGTGATCGACGATCAGGTGTTCCACCTTGAAGGCGAAGGCAAATATGGCCCCGATGAACTGGAGATCGCCGTGGACCGCCAGGAACATTGGGGCGAATGGTTCTGGCTGGACAGCCTGAAGTTGCGGGTCGTGCTGAAGCCCGGAACGATGCGGGACCTCGAGACGCTGAAGGAGAAGACCTACGGCTTCAAACTGCGCGATCCGGCCGAGGTGACCCTGGACCTGCTGGGATCGGTGGGATCGGAGCTCACCGAATCCGAGGCATCGACCGTGCTCGTACAGCTCACCGGAACGCCCGCCCAGCGCGTGCTCGATGTGTTGAACGCCATCGGCGACACCTACATGGAGCACCACATGAACGAACGGATCACCACGCTGGACCGGACGATCCGCAACATGGAGGAGGAGATCAGGCGCAACACCATGGCGCTGGACGACCGCAGCGATTCGTTGGAGGCCTTCCGCACGTCGGCCGGCGTCACCCACATGAACGAAGAGACCGTCCTGTTGCTGGAACAGACCGCCGACCTGGAGCGTGAACGGCAGGAACTGATGGTGAAGGGCCAGTACTACCTCTACCTGCGCGACCTGCTCGGCAAGGGCACCAAGAGCGACAAGCCGATGAGCCCGAAGGCGTTCGGCATCCAGGACGAGATCCTGAACGAAATGACCGAAAAACTGGTGGCCTTGCAGACCGACATCGCCTTGCTGGAGCAGGAGAACAAGACGGCCAACCCGAACTATCAGCGCCTGGTGCGGCAGGCGGAGCAGCAACGACAGAACATCCTCGGGTCGGTGGAAGGGTTCAAGACCAGCAACGATCTGCGGCTGGCCAACCTGAACCAACGCTACGAACGCATGGTGGGGCAGCAGAGCGCCATCCCGCGAACGGAACGCGCCCTGATGGACAAGGAGCGCGACCAGCGTGTGCTGGAGGCCCTGTACACCGACCTGGCGCTGCGCCGCGCGAACCTGCGCGTGATGCGGCAGGGGCTGGAACCGGAAGTGAAGGTGACCACTCCCGCGTACATCACCGACACCGAGCCGGTGTTCCCGAACCTCAAGATCTTGCTGGTCGTCGCGGTGTTGCTCGGCGCGTTGCTGCCGCTGTTCTACGTCGCGTTCAAGGGTCTTTTCAGCAACAAGATCCGCGGCGCCCGCGACCTGGGCGCCGTCCTGCCCGATGCACGCCTCGTGGCCCAGCTCCCCTACACGGCCATCACCGATGCCGGAGAGCTGGCCGCTTATCCGCGCTCCATGACCTACACCGAGGTGGCCAGGCTCGCCATGGTGGTGGAAGTCGAGGGCGCTCAGCCCACGCTTGTGTCGGCTGCCGGGAACAGGGAAGGAGCGCGATCGGTGTCAACGCTGCTCGCGGCCATGCTCGCCCTTCGCGGGCACAAGACCCTGCTGGTCCATGCCGACGGAACCACCGGGGTCCAGCATGGCGCGATGCCTCGGCGGTCGCCGACCGAAAAGCTCGACGTGCTGGAAGCAGGCGACGTGATGGCCGTCGCGAACGCAAAACCGGGATGGGCCGGATACGACCACATCGTGCTCCATGGCCCGGATGCCGGCCTGCTCGCCACGCGTCCCGATCTGTTGCGTTCTGCGGGACGGTTGCTCGTGGTGTGCGAGCCCAGCCGCACGACGCGCGCCACGCTGGAGGACCTCGCACGGGCGCGCGCGAACGGGCAGCTGCCGGATCTGGCCATCGTGCTGAACCGCACCCTGGACCGGCCGCTGCCGTTCTTCGGACTTGGGCGTGGCAGAGGCGAAAAACGGCTGGGGATCCGGCGGGCGCTATGCTACAACTGGGCGCGCGCAGTATGACCCGATGCGCCCCCGACTGCTTTTCCTCACCAACCAGCTGCCCTATCCCCCCACCAGCGGAGGGGTCATCAAGAGCTGGCGCCTGCTCCGGCATCTCTGCGGATCGTTCGATGTCACGCTCTTCACCCTGCTGAAGAACGGCGATGCCGGCCATCAACGGAGCGTTCAGGACCAGATCGGTCTGGGGGGTTATCTGGGCGCACCGATCGACCGGCCGCGCTCGGCCATCAACTTTCTCAAGAGCCTGGTGTTCAGCCCGACGCTCAATTGTTACCGGAACGACAGCCCTACGCTTCGCGCGGCGATGCCCGACGCGCTCCAACGGCACGACCTGGTGCTGATCGACCACCTGGAAATGGCCCAATACGTTCCATCCACCACCCGGATCAACGTGGTCCTGCACGAGCACAATGCCGAGTTCGTCATGTGGCGGCGGTCCCGCGCGATCGCCCGCAACCCGGTGGAACGGGCGGTGCTGGCGATCGAGAGCCGTCGGGTGCGGCGTTTTGAAGCAGCCGCCTGCAGGGCGGCGGATCTGATCTTCGCCGCGCCGAACGACCAACACGAACTGGCGACCCTTGGTGTACCCCCTGAGAAGTTCCGCACCACCTATCACCTTGGCGATGACCGGGGTCTTCAGGCTCCCCCGCTCGAATTCGACCGGACGGAGCGCCGGTTGCTGTACGTGGGCACCTTGAGCTGGCCCGCGAACGCCGATGGCTTGAAGTGGTTCCTGGCGGAGGTATTCCCGGTGCTGAAGAAAAAACATCCGGACCTCGCCCTTGACATCGCCGGCAAGGGCATGGAGGCGGACCTGGCCCGCATCGCCGGGTCCATTCCGGGAGTGCGATCGCTCGGTTTCGTGGATGACCTGGAACCGCTGTTCCAGCGCAGCCGCGTCTTCATCGCACCCCTGCGGTTCGGAAGCGGCACCAAGGTGAAAGTGGTCACCGCCATGTACCGCGGCCTGCCCTGCTCGACCACCTCGGTGGGGGCCGAGGGACTCGGACTGACCCATGGTGAGGAGATCATGCTCGGGGACGATGCCTCCGCGATGATCGAAGGCATCGACCGTTTGCTCACCGATCGTGCGGCATGGCAACGCATGAGCGAGAGCAGCCGTACGAAGGCCGCCCGGGACCTTGGCTGGCAGGGCATGCTTGACGCGCACGTGAAGGACCTGCTGGCCATGACACCAAAAGAAATGAAATAAGAAGCCGTGCTCTTCAACTCGTTCGAATACCTGCTCTTCCTGCCCCTGGTGCTGGTGGCCTTCCACCTGATGCCCAAGCGGCACCGGTGGATCATGCTGCTGGGGGCCAGCTACTACTTCTACATGTCCTGGAAGCCCTTCTTCGCCGTGTTCATGCTGCTGAGCACGGCCGTGGACTACTGGAGCGGCCTGGGCATGCAGGCAAGCACCACGGCCAGGGAACGGAAGGCCTACATGTTCGCGAGCCTCGCGGTGAACCTGGGCATGCTGGGCTTCTTCAAGTACTTCAACTTCTTCGCCCACAACGGCGAGGTGCTGCTGGGTCGGTTCGGCATCTACTACGACACCCCGGTGATGGACATCATCCTCCCGGTCGGCATCAGCTTCTACACGTTCCAGAGCCTGAGCTACACCCTGGATGTGTACAAGGGGAAGGAAAAAGCAGAGCCGCACTTCGGGTATTTCGCGCTCTACGTATCGTACTTCCCGCAGCTGGTCGCCGGCCCCATCGAGCGCGCCGGCCGCCTGATCCCCCAGTTGCGCGATACGCCCCCTTTGACGAAGGAGGATGTGCGCTACGGCATCAACAAGATCCTGCTGGGGTATTTCAAGAAGGTGGTGATCGCCGATCAGATGGCGTTGTTCGTGGACCAGATGTTCGCCCGCGTGCCCAGCGGCACGGGACTTCAGTACTACGTGGCATCGGCCTTCTTCACGGTGCAGCTGTTCGCAGATTTCTCGGGCTACACGGACATCGCCATGGGCTCCGCGCGCTTGATGGGGGTGCGCCTGATGGACAACTTCGACCGGCCGATCCTGCAGCCCAGCCTGAGCAAGTTCTGGAGCCGCTGGCACATCTCGCTCACCTCCTGGATCCGTGACTACGTGTTCGTTCCACTGGTGATGTCCAGCAAGAGGTGGGCGTGGTTCTATACGATCTTCACCTTCACGCTGATCGGGTTCTGGCACGGCGCCTCGTGGACCTTCGTGATCTTCGGTCTGTGCAACGGCGTGTTCATGGTGCTTCAGAACCTGTACGCGAAGATCCCCGCCTTCCGTTCGTTCAACGCATCCCGGGCGGGGCGCGTCATCTGGGGCTTCTGGACCTACAACGCGCTGGTGCTTTTCGCGGTCTTCTTCCGAAGCACCGAACCGGCCCACGCCTTCGCGATCATCAGGCACATCTTCACCGACCTCCGCATCGGACCCGGCGAGCTCCGCTCGGCGTTCCAGGCCGAGATGTACCTCGGGTTCCTGATGATCGCCTTCGCGGCCATCACCGTCCTCTTCAACCGGCAGCTGCGCTTCCGTTACAACTGGATCTACATCACCTGCATGCTGGGGGCGATCTTCCTGTTCGGCTCCGATGCGGCGAACCAGTTCATCTATTTCCAGTTCTGAGGCCATGCGCACGCTCGTCCGCCATTCCGCCCTGTTCCTGGTCCTGTTCCTGTCCATGGCGATGCTCTTCGACCTGGTGCTGGAACGGGAATTCATCTTCCGGGACCCGAACGCCAACACCTCCAAGATCCGCCGCCTCTCCACCTCGAACGATCCGGAGGAGATCCCCGTGTTCGGCAGTTCCAAGGGCCGCAGCGGGTTCATTCCCGACACCCTGGGCGCGACGGTGTTCAACTACGCGATGGAGAAGTGCAACTACGACGTGATCGAGCTCCTGCTCGACATGGAACTGGCCAAACCACGCACCAGCACGGTGGTCATCGAGTTCAACCACCGCTTCTTCGTGCCGTCGCCGGAACACACGATCAACACTTCCACCTTCATCCCCAACCTGGACCAGCCCCTGGTGCGGGACTACCTCAAACGCAAGGGCCGGTGGAACTTCCGCTTCGACCTGCCGGGCTTCCGCTATTTCGGAAGCGCCCTCGAATACGTGCGCAGTGGGTTCCGGGAGTCGACCGGCCAGCGGAAGATCTTCTCAAGGGGTGGGCTGTTCATGGCGGCGGTGCCACCCAGCCAGGTGTTCAGCAGCCAGGTGAATGCCCGCCGGTTCGAGGTGGAGCAGCAC
>CAYMXP010000039.1:19934-31899 GCA_964394425.1 uncultured Chryseobacterium sp.
CCGGGTCCGGTCGCCTTTGACCGGTCGCACGCGCCCGCCCTGCCCCGAAGCTGCGCATCTTCGCGCCTCCGAAGCCCATGCCCGATCCCGCCCACATCCATCCCGTGTTCCATCGGATGCTGGACCGCTCCGCCAAGGAAGCCCTTCTGGGCCAGCGCGGTGTCTGCATCTGGATGACCGGCCTGAGCGGGAGCGGCAAGAGCACCATCGCCATCGGGCTGGAACGCAGGCTGCATGATGAAGGCCGCTTCGCGATCGTGCTGGATGGCGACAACCTACGGACCGGCCTGAACCACGACCTGGGCTTCAGCGAAGCCGACCGCGCGGAGAACATCCGCCGCGTGGCGGAAACGGCGAAGCTCTTCGTGCGGAACGGGGTGATCGTGATCTGCACCTTCGTGAGCCCCACCAAGGCCATCCGCGACCAGGCCCGGGCCATCATCGGCGCGGCCGACTTCACGGAGGTCTTCATCGACACCCCGATCGAACTCTGCGAGCAGCGCGACGTGAAGGGCTTGTACGCGAAAGCGCGGGCCGGCCAGGTGAAGGACTTCACCGGGATCAGCGCGCCGTTCGAGGCGCCCGAAAGACCGGACGTGCGGATCGCCACCGCGGGCCGCAGTGAAGAACAAAGCACCGACCAGTTGCACCGCTCCATCGCCCGGCGCATCACGCGCACCTGACCATGCATTCCTACCGCCTCACCCACCTGAAGGAACTCGAAAGCGAGAGCATCTACATCCTGCGCGAGGTGGCCGCGCAGTTCGAGCATCCGGCCCTGCTCTTCAGCGGGGGAAAGGATTCGATCGTCTGCTTCCATCTGGCACGGAAGGCCTTTCATCCCGCCATCGTGCCGTTCCCGCTCGTACACATCGACACCGGCCACAACTTCGAGGAGACGATGGTCTTCCGCGATGCGCTGGTGAAGGAGCACGACGTGCGGCTGATCGTGGGCAGCGTGCAGGAGAGCATCGACACCGGGCGCGTCCAGGAGGAAACCGGCTACCACGCCAGCCGCAACAAGCTGCAGACCGTGACTTTGCTCGATACCATCGAGAAGCACAAGATCGATTGCGCGATCGGCGGCGGCCGGCGCGACGAGGAGAAGGCCCGCGCGAAGGAACGCGTGTTCAGCCACCGCGACGAGTTCGGATCCTGGGACCCGAAGAACCAGCGGCCCGAGCTCTGGAACCTGTACAACGGCCGTAAGCGACCGGGCGAGCATTTCAGGGCGTTCCCCATCAGCAACTGGACGGAGATGGACGTGTGGCAGTACATCCTGCTGGAGAAGATCCCGATCCCGAGCATCTATTTCAGCCACGAGCGCGAGGTCTTCCAGCGCGACGGGGTGATCTACGCCAACTCGGATTTCATGCGGCTGAAACCGGAGGAAAAGCCCTATCGCATGCGCGTGCGCTTCCGCACCATCGGCGACATGAGTTGCACGGGCGCGGTGGATTCGCCGGCATCAACGTTGGAAGAGATCATTGAGGAGGTCGCATCCTCGCGGGTGACCGAACGGGGTTCACGCATGGACGACAAGCGGAGCGAAGCGGCGATGGAGGACAGGAAGAAGGAGGGGTACTTTTGAAAGTTGAAACTGGAAAGCTGAAAGCTGAAATGTCCCGGCTCGAACCGATCGCCAATGGGAGCGACATGGATCAACAGGTCAACAAGTCACACAAGGATCTAAAGGACCGGGCCATGCAGTTCGCATTGGCTGGGATCGCATTGTACAAGGACTTGCCGAAGACAACGGAGGCTCAGGTACTGGGCGGGCAATTCCTTCGATCCGCGACGTCCGTAGGGGCCAACACCAGATCGGCCTTTAGAGGCAGGAGCAAGAAGGAGTATGTCGCGAAGCTTGGCATTGTGATCGAGGAGGCTGATGAGTGTGGTTATTGGCTCGTACTCATGAGCGCCTCGGGCATTACGACCGCAGTACAAGTGAATGCTTTGCTGAAGGAATCGAACGAGCTCGTTCCCATTTTCACCTCACTGGCCAAGCGATGATCTGCTTTCAGCGTTCGGCTTTCATATTTCATCTTTCATGAGCTACCTCGACATGGACCTGCTCCGCTTCACCACGGCGGGCAGCGTGGACGATGGCAAGAGCACCCTGATCGGACGGCTGCTGTACGACAGCAAAGCGATCTTCGAGGACCAGCTCGAGGCCGTGGAGCGCGCGAGCGCGAAGCGAGGGACGGGGGCGGTGGACCTGTCGCTGCTCACCGACGGCCTGCGCGCCGAGCGCGAACAGGGCATCACCATCGACGTGGCCTACCGCTACTTCGCCACGCCCAAGCGCAAGTTCATCATCGCCGACACGCCCGGCCACATCCAGTACACGCGCAACATGGTCACCGGAGCGAGCACGGCCAACATGGCCGTGATCCTGGTGGACGCGCGCAAGGGACTGATCGAGCAGACCTGCCGGCACAGCTTCATCGCCTCGCTGCTGGGCATTCCCCACGTGGTGTTCTGCGTGAACAAGATGGACCTGGTGGGCTACGACGAGCAGGTGTTCAACCGGATCCAGCGCGACCTGGAGGATTTCTGCAGCAAGCTGGAGGTGCATGACATGCGCTACATCCCCATCAGCGCGCTCAACGGCGACAACGTGGTGAAGCGCAGCACGACGATGGACTGGTACCAGGGCCCCACGCTCATGTACCTGCTGGAGAACATCCACATCAGCGCCGACCTCAACCACATCGACCGGCGCTTCCCGGTGCAGTACGTCATCCGGCCCCAGACCGACCAGTGGCACGACTTCCGCGGCTATGCGGGCCGCATCGCCGGCGGCGCCTTCCGCGTGGGCGACGACGTGCAGGTGCTGCCCGCTGGGTTCACGACCAAGATCAAGAGCATCCACACCGAGGCCGGCGACCTGGAGGAGGCCTTCGCCCCGATGAGCGTGGCGCTCACCCTGGAGGACGAGATCGACATCAGCCGGGGCGACATGATCGTGGGGGTGAACAACCTGCCCACCTCCAGCCAGGACGTGGACGCGATGATCTGCTGGTTCAACGAGCGGCCGCTGCAGCCCAATGGCAAGTACGCGATCAAGCAGGCCTCGCGCGATGCGCGCGCCATGGTCAAGGAGGTGCGCTACAAGATGGACATCAACACCCTTCACAAGGTGGAGGGCGACCGGACCATCGGCATGAACGACATCGGGCGCATCAGCCTGCGCACCACCGTGCCGCTGCACTACGACAAGTACACCCGCAACCGCGCCACCGGCAGCTTCATCCTGATCGACGAGGGCACGAACGAAACGGTGGCGGCGGGGATGATCGTGTGATACCTTCGAGGCATGGAACGCAAGATCATCCTGCATATCGAACGCTTACCCGAAGGGGTCTATCTCGCCACTTCCGAGTCGGTAAAAGGTTTGGTCGCACAAGGACGGACCATCGCCGAAACGTTGGAGATAGCGCGTGATGTGGCCAAGAAGCTGCTCGAAGCACAAGACCCCGGAGCGGCGACGAAGCCGTTGGAATTCGGTGATCGTTTCGAATATCCTTTGGTGGTCGGGTTCTGATGTGAAAGCTGGGTGGCTTCCGATACCGTGAAGTCATCAAACGGCTCAAGTTGCTGGGCTTCCAGTTCCATCGACAAGCGGTGGGCAGCCATGAGATCTGGTTCTCGTCCAAGACCGGTCACTTCACCACCGTTCCCAATCACACGGGAGACATGCCTGAAGGCACCTTGCGGGCCATCCTGAAGCAGGCGGGCGTGGAAGTGGAGGAATTCCTGAACACTCGCTGATCAGTCCCGCCTATCGTGCCCGGTACTGCCGGTACAACTCCTTCTGGTGATCATCCAGCGAGATGTGCCTCCCCTGGATGAAGGCATGCACCACGTTGTTGGTGCGCATGTCCAACGCCGGCCCCGTGGAGATGAAGAGCGTGGCGCTCTTGCCCGCTTCGAGGCTTCCATAGTCCTTTTCAATGCCGAGGATCCGCGCCGGACCCAGCGTGATGGCTTGCAGGGCTTCTTCTTCTGACAACCCGTAAGCCGCCGCCGTTCCCGCCGTGAAGGCCAGGTTGCGCGAACCCATGCGCTCCATGTCGCCCTCGTAGCTCAGGCAGAAGCGGATGCCCTTCTCCTTCAACAGCGACGGCAGGCGGTAGGACAGGTCCACGTCCTCCTCCTCGCGCATCGGCAGGCTGTGCAGGCGGCGCAGGATCACATCCACCTTGTTGTCGCGCAGCAGGTCGGCCACGCGCCAGGCATCGTAGCCACCAACGATCACCAACTTCTTCACCCCCATGTCCTTTGCCAGCAGCACGGCCTCCTGGATCTCCCGTGCACGATCGGCATGCACGAAGAGCGTCTTCGAGCCGTCGAACACGCCGCGCATCGCTTCCATCCGCAGGTCCACGACGGGGGATGCGCCTTGCTCATGGTAGGCCTTCGCCTTCAGGAAGAACTGCCGGATGGCATCGAGCTTCTTCGCGCGTTCGTCGCCCTTTTCGCGACTTGTCTCGCCGCGTTCGGCCCACCAGCCGGTGCGTTGGAAGGCGCGCGGCCAGTTCAGGTGAACGCCGTCATCGGCCTTCACCGTCGCGTCCTCCCAATCCCATGCGTCCAGCTGCATCACCGAGCTCGTGCCCGAAAGCACGCCGCCGCGCGGCACCACCTGCGCGAGCAGCACGCCGTTGTTCCGCACCGTCGGGATCAGCCGCGAATCGGCCTTGTAGCTCGTGAGCACGCGCACCTCCGGCTCCATTTCACCCACCTCGTCCTCATCGCTCGTGGCCCGCACCAGGTCGATCTCGTGCAATCCCAGCGTGACATCGGTGACGATCAGGCCGGGGTACACGTGCATGCCCTTCGCATCGATCACGCTGTCGTACGCGGCGGTAACGCCGTAGGCGTACCCCACGTAGTCGATGCGGCCGTCGCGGAAACCCACGGCGCCCTCGTCGATCACCATGCCGGTGCCGGTATGCACCGTGCCGTTCTTCACCAGCATCGAGCCCCGCCGCGGTGGCGCAGGCGATGGCCGTTGCGCGATGGCCCCGGCCACGCAGCAGAACATCACCAGGAGGAACACCGTTCTCATTCGTCCACGTCGTCGCAGTGATAAAGCTTGCGCTCACGCCGGCCTTCCTTGCGCGTGGGCGCGCCGTTCTTCTTCGCGGTGAGGGCCTTTTCGATCAGGCGTGTACGCTCCGCGCGCATGGCGGCACGGAGGTCCCTGTCCCTGTCCAGGTCGAAATAGCGCACACCATCCACGAAGGTCATCTCCGCCTTCGCCGCGATCGACAGCGGGTTCGCGTCCCAGAGCACGAGGTCGGCATCCTTGCCCGCTTCCACGCGGCCCATGCGGCCGTCGAGGTGCAGCGCCTTCGCGGGGTTCAGCGTCACCATCTTCCACGCGTCCTCCTCGGTCATGCCGCCGTACTTCACGCTCTTGGCGGCCTCCTGGTTCAGGCGGCGGGCCATCTCGGCGTCGTCGCTGTTGATGCACACGTTCACGCCGGCCTCATGCAGCAGCGCCGCGTTGTATGGGATCGCGTCGTACACCTCGAATTTGTATGCCCACCAGTCGCTGAAGGTGCTGGCGTGCGCGCCATGTTCCTTCATCTTGTCGGCCACCTTGTAGCCTTCGAGGACGTGGGTGAAGGTGTTCAACGTGAAGCCGAGCGAATCGGCCAGGCGCAGGAGCATGAGGATCTCCGCCTGCACGTAGCTGTGGCAGGTGATGAAGCGTTCACCGTTCAGGATCCCGGCCAGGGCATCCAGTTCGAGATCACGCCGCGGCGGAACGGCGGCCGCCTTCCTGTCCGGCTTGAGGGCCGCGAAGACGCGCTGCTCGCGGTCGTACTCGCGCGCGCGATGGAACGCGTCGAACATGATCTGCTCCACGCCCATGCGCGTGCGCGGGAAGCGGGCGCCATGGTCCGAGGTGCTCTGCTTCACGTTCTCGCCCAGGGCGAACTTGATGAAGGGGTCGGCGCCTTCGATCCGCATCGCATCGGCGCTCCCGCCCCAGCGCATCTTGATCATGGAGCTCTGCCCGCCGATGGGATTGGCCGAGCCGTGCAGCTGCTGCACCGCGGTGACGCCGCCGGCGAGGTGGCGGTAGATGTTCACGTCGTCCGGGTCGATGGCGTCGCCCATGCGCACTTCGGCGCTGATGGCCTGGCCTCCCTCGTTCACGCCGCGCTGGATGGCGATGTGCGAATGCTCGTCGATGATGCCGCAGGTCAGATGCTTTCCGGTCGCATCCACCTCCATCACGTCGGGCCTGGACCTGTCCGGAAAGAGCGTTCCGATGGCCAGTCCCTGTCCCACGGCCTTGATCCTTCCCTGATGCACGCACACATCGGCATCGCGCAGGATGCCCCGCGGTCCGTTGGTCCACACGGTGGCGTGGCGGAAGATCACGGTGGAGGCCTTGAGCGTGTCGGTGGATCCGTACGCGGCGAAGGGCGCCCACACCGCGCCCGGCGGCGCCGACCAGAGGCTGTCGAGGATGTTCTTCTCCTTCTCCTTCCGCCCCTCCTCTCCGGCGCCGTCCGCCGATCGCACCGCGCTCCACGCGATCCATCCGCCACCGGGAAGCTGGCCCTGCCCATCCCAGATCCCGCTCTCGCGATGCACGATCCCGTTCAGGCGCACGCTGCCGGCCATCCCGAACTTCCTTCCATGGAACACGAGGGTGATCAGATCGCCTGAACGCGTCACCTCCGCCTTCACCTTCGTGCTGTCGGGTGGTGGCCGCATGACGGTCGCTTCAGGCCTGTCGCGTACGCCGCTCACCTCCAGCTTCAGGATCACATCGCGCAGGTTCAGGTCATACGTTCCGCGGATGTCGTCACCCGGCTCGGCCCTGATCAGGAAGCGCCGGCCCGCCACCCAGGTCTCGTGGATCGCGTTCTTCTCCGCCAGCAGGTGGTCGCTGGTGATCAGGAAGCTGGCCAGCTTGCCGGTGGAGAGATCGCCGAGGCGGTCGTTGAGTCCGAAGAGTTCCGCGGGCGTGGAGGTGAGCGCGCGGATGGCCGCGGCCGAGTCGAGCCCGCAGCGCACCATGCGGCGCAGGTTCGCCCAGAGGTCGCCGGGCTCCTTCAGCCCTTGCGGGGTGAAGGCGAACGTCACCCCCGACCGGTCGAGCATGCCCGCGTTGAACGGCGCCAGCTCCCAGCCCTTCAACCGTTCGAGCGACACCTCCAGGGCGTCGAAGGGGTCTTCCACGTCGGGGGCGTCGGGCAGGGTGAGCGGAATGATCAGCGGTTGATCGGTCGCGTCGACCTCAACAAGGCGCGCGTATTCATCCCCATTGCCCCTCACGATGAACCGCACGCCGAATTCCCCGCCGATGCGTGCGATCCGCATCACGTCGTTGCGGTCGCCCGCTTCAAAGACCAGCGGCAGGGTCAGCTGGTCGTTCAACGCCTGCAGGTCCAGGTCGCTCTGCTCCCGGTGCCCCTGCGTGCCATACCAGCGCGCATCGTACAGCGCCTGGCGCAGCAGCGCGATGGAGCCGACCAGCGAGGATGGATAGGGATCCACCGACGTGCCCTTGCGGAACGAAAAATGCGCCGACGCGCGCGGCACCAGCACGTCCTCCTCCACCGTCCGTCCGGCGAGCATCACGGCCGCGCCGGTGCCGCGCGCGATGCCGTCCATGCGATGCGCCACCACCGTGGCGAAGCCCTGCTCACGCAAGGCGGCCGCGCGCTCCTCATCGGGCTCGTACAGGCCGCCCGCGTCGCGCGATGGACGTATGGCCGGGTTCCAGAAATGCGCACCGCGCTCCGGTTCCGCCTCCTTGGGCACCGGCAGGCCCAGGTCGGAGTAGGGATCGATCAGCGCGGGCCACAGGTGCATGCCCGTGAGGTCCCGCACCACGCAGCCCTTCGGCAACTCGACCCGGGTCCCAACCGCCACGATCCGGTCGCCCTGGATCAGCAGCGTGGCGTTCCTGATCGCTTCGCCGGCCGAGAGGTGGACGGTGGCATGGGTGAAGGCCACCGGCACCTTCGCCATGTCGTATGGCCCGTTCACGGGTGCGTTCACCTGGGCCAGCGCCGGAAGCGCGAGCGCGGGCAGGCCGATCAGGGCGGACCGACGGAGCACGGCGTCCAAAGTAACCGGCCGCTCCATGCACCGGACACGCCCGAAGCCGCCGGATGACGGCCCGTTCTACATTTGGCCCGCTCCCTCCGGACCATCCCGCACGGCGATGGAAGACACCACGTCCTTCCTCTACTTCCTGCACAGCCTGCTGCGCTATCTGGTGCTCTTCAGCCTGCTGGCGGCGATCGTCATCTCCTGGCGCGGCGTGCTGGAGAAACGACCCATCCTGGTGTACGAACGCATGATCACCATCCTGGCCATGGTGTTCTGCCATGTGCAGCTGCTGGTGGGTCTGATCCTGTACATGACGCGTTGGAATTACATCAGCAAGGTGCTCAACGGGCGCATGCTCACGTTCTGGAAGTACGAACACCTGTCGATGATGCTCCTGGCGATCGCCCTGGTCACCACGGGCCGCTTGTTGAGCAAGCGCGCCCGGTTCGAAGGCAGCAAGCAACTGCTGATCGCCGTGTTCTACACCGCCGGGCTGTTGCTGATGCTCTGGGCGATCCCCTGGCCTTTCACCACGCTGGGCGAAGGGCGTGGCTGGCTGTGATGCGCACGCTCGGCCTCCTTCCCCTCGCGCTGCTGGTCGCCGCCTGCTCGGGCCGCGGCGGATCGGACGGTGCATCCGCCGCGGACACCCCCGGCGGGCTCGTGTACCGCGAGCAATGCGCCCTCTGCCACGGCGGCGATGGCAGCCTGGGGATGAACGGCGCCAAGGACCTCGGCCGTTCCACCCTCACGCGCCAGGAGATGATCCGGATCGTCACCGAGGGCAGGGCGATGATGCCTCCCTTCGGCGGGGTTCTGCGCCCCGACCAGATCGAAGCGGCGGTCGATCACGTGCTCAGCCTGGGACCTCCCGCATGATCGAGCCCCAGGCCACCCGCCGCAGCCCGGCCACCGCCGTGCTGGTGGGACTGATGCACGAGGAGCAGACCGCCGACCAGGTGAAGGAATACCTGGACGAGCTGGAGTTCCTGGCCACCACGGCGCAGGTCACCACGATGAAGCGCTTCACCCAGCGCCTTCCCAGGCCCGATGGCCGCACCTACGTGGGCAGCGGCAAACTGAACGAGATCAAAGCCTGGCTCGAGGAGCATCCCGCCGACATGGTGATCTTCGACGACGACCTCTCGCCGGCGCAGCTCCGCAACATCGACAAGGAACTGAAGCGCCGCGTGCTGGACCGCAGCGACCTGATCCTGGACATCTTCGCCATGCGCGCGCGCACGGCGCACGCCAAGGTGCAGGTGGAACTGGCCCGCCACGAGCACATGCTGCCACGCCTCACGCGCCTGTGGACCCACCTGGAGCGCCAGCGAGGCGGCACGGGCACCCGTGGCGGCGCCGGAGAAAAGGAGATCGAGACCGACCGGCGCATCGTGCGCGACCGCATCGCCCTGCTGAAGGAGGAACTGAAGAAGATCGACCGCCAGAAGGCCGTCCAGCGGGGCAACCGCGGCAAGCTGGTGCGCGTGGCGCTGGTGGGCTACACCAACGTGGGCAAGAGCACGCTGATGAACCTGCTCAGCAAGAGCGAGGTGTTCGCCGAGGACAAGCTCTTCGCCACGCTCGATACCACCGTGCGTAAAGTGGTGCTGGGGAACCTTCCCTTCCTGCTCACCGACACCGTCGGCTTCATCCGCAAGCTGCCGCACCAGTTGATCGAAAGCTTCAAGAGCACGCTGGATGAAGTGCGCGAGGCGGACCTGCTCCTGCACGTGGTGGACATCAGCCACCACAACTTCGAGGAGCAGTACCGCACGGTGAAGCAGACGCTGGAGGAGATCGGCGCGGGGGGCAAGCCCACCGTGGTGCTCTTCAACAAGATCGACGCCTACAAGCCCGCGCCGCACGACCCGCACGATCTGGCCCCGAAACAGCGCGACCAGTTCACCCTCGAGGAGTGGAAGCACACCTGGATGGCGGAGCTGAACGACGAGGCGAGCCTGTTCATCTCGGCGGTGAAGAAGCAGAACATCGACGTGCTGCGGAAGGCGCTGTACGAGCGCGTCAAGGCCATCCACGTCGCGCGCTGGCCGTACGAAAGCGACCTGCTGTTCAAGGACGAGTACCTGGAGGGTCAGCCGCGTGGCAGAGCAGGTCCAGGTGGCAGCACGTGAGATCCGCGGGCAGGGGGGCGCCGGTGTTCCCCTGCTCGATGGAATAGCCGTGCGCATGCAGCAGGTCCACGAGCCCTTCCGCCGATGATCCGTTCTCCCGGAGGTTCCGGTCGTCCAGTTCGATGTAAAGGTCCGGGCGGAATTCGCCGAGCACCTGCCCGGCACCCTTGAGCACCTCCATCTCGAAGCCTTCGACGTCGATCTTGATCAGGTCGACGCGATCCAGTCCCAGGTGCGGCCAGAGATGGTCGAGCCGTGCGACGTTGATCTCCGTGAAGGGGAAACGCTCGCTCGCGGGATCATCGAGGATGATCCGGTTCATGCCGCTGTTGGTCCCGACCACCTGGAAAAGCCGGTGCGTGCGCTCTTCACCACCCAGTCCGACGGCCTCCACCCGCACGTTGCCGATGCCATTGAGCGCAAGGTGCCCCACCAGCCGCTCCCGGTTCACCGGATCGGGCTCGAAGCTCACGACCCTTCCCCCGCCCGCCTTCCGGGCGAAGGGCAGGGTGAGCATCCCGATGTTCGCGCCCACATCGATGATCCGGCTGGCGGGCTTGATCCGCTCCAGCAACCGGTCGAAGCCGGTCTCGGCGAAGCCGAAGTAGATGAAGTGGTCCACGGCGTCGCTCAGGTCGAGCCTCCATTGGAAACCCCCGCGTTCCACCACGCGCCGGCTGCCCTTCGGGTACAGGTACTCCCGCGGCACGAGCCGGCCGACAGCCGATGTGGGATCGGTGTTCATCGTTCGCGAGGCGAGCCATCGTTCCAAGGGCCCCCACCGGAAGAGCGAGCGCAACAGGTCCAGGACAAGGGTCTTCGCGCCGCGATGGGCGTAATAGGCATAGTGGTCCCTCACCGGAACGTCTGCATGTCGCAGAGCCGCTTGTAGACGCCGCCGAGGGCGATCAGTTGCGCATGCGTGCCCCGCTCCGCGATCTCACCACCCTGCAGCACGCAGATCTCGTCGCAATGCTGGATGGTGCTCAGGCGGTGGGCGATCACCAGGCTGGTGCGGCCTTCCATCATCTTGAACAGCGCCTCCTGCACCAACCGCTCGCTTTCGGTGTCCAACGCGCTGGTGGCCTCGTCCAGGATCAGGATCGGGGGGTTGCGCAGCACGGCACGCGCGATGGCCACACGCTGCTTCTGTCCGCCACTGAGCCGGTCGCCGCGGTCGCCGATCTCCGTCTGGTAGCCCTGTTCCAGCTTCGCGATGAAGCCGTGCGCGTTGGCGATCGTGGCCGCCCGTTCGATCTCGCCCATCGGCGTTCCCGGGCGGCCGAAGGCGATGTTGTTCGCCACCGTGTCGTTGAACAGGATGCTGTCCTGCGTCACGATCCCCATCAATGCCCGCAGGTCCTTCAGCTTCAGATCGCGCACGTCGTGGCCATCGATCAATACGGCGCCTTCGGTGGCATCGAAAAAGCGCGGCAGCAATCCGGCCAGCGTTGACTTTCCTCCACCGCTGGTGCCCACCAGGGCCACGCTCCTTCCCTTCTGGACCGTGAGCCGGATCCCGTTCAGCACGGGCTTCCCTCCGTGCCCGCCGGAGCCCTGCGAAGGCGGGTCGTATGCGAACCCCACGTCCCGGAATTCAATGCGGTCGTTGAAGGCGGTGATCGCATGGGCTTCGTGCCTTTCCTTCACCAAGTTCTCCACGGCCAGCAGGTCGAACACGCGACCCGCGCTGGTGGAGCCGCGCACGATGCCCGAATAACCCTGCGAGAAGCCCTTGATCG
>CAYMXP010000040.1:0-3237 GCA_964394425.1 uncultured Chryseobacterium sp.
GTCTTGCCCACGCCGGCGCCGCCGAACAGGCCGATCTTGCCGCCCTTGGCGTAGGGCTCGATGAGGTCGATCACCTTGATGCCGGTGAAGAGCACCTCGGCGCTGGTGCTCAGCTCCTCGAACTTGGGCGCCTCGCGGTGGATGGGGTAGGTCTTGCCGGTCTTCACTTCGCCCATGCCGTCGATGGCCGCGCCCACCACGTTGAAGAGGCGGCCCTTGATGGCTTCGCCCACGGGCATGCCGATGGGCGAGCCGGTGGCGCTCACCGCGGCGCCGCGCTGCAGGCCGTCGGTGCTGTCCATGGCCACGGTGCGCACGGTGTCCTCGCCGATCAGCTGCTGGCACTCGAGCACCAGCGGGGCGCTTTCGCCGCGGTCCACGTGCAGCGCGTCGTAGATGTTGGGAAGGGTATCGGCGCCTTCGAAGCGCACGTCGACCACCGGTCCGATGACCTGGACGACCTTGCCGGTTTGCTTGGCCATTAGGCTTGCTGAGGTTCTGAAGGGGAGGGACCCCCGGATTTGCGGGCGCGAAAGTAGGGGGATCGGCCGCATGGGCGTTGGGTGTGGATAAATGCACCTTTCTCCGGCGTGGGACCGGCCCAGGGCGGCGCCCGCTCGACCGCACGGATGCCGGCGGCGTGCGGCGGTCATCGCGTCGTTCGTCGGAGCCACCGTGAACAGCCGCGCATGAGATCGGGGCGAACGGGTCCGATCCATGAGCGGGATCGGATCGACCGGCAGGAGGGCCGAACGTTCCTCACAGGAGCAGGGAGAGACTCATGCCCCGATCTTCGCCCCGCGTGAAGGTCCACACCGACATCGGCGAATTCCAGGGCGTGGTGCGCCCGGTGCTCACCACCGGCACCTTCGACGGGGTCCACCTCGGTCATCAGAAGATCCTCAAGCGCCTGATCGAACTGGCCAAGCGGGAGGATGGGGAAAGCGTGCTCTTCACCTTCCATCCGCACCCGCGCATGGTGCTCTTCCCCAGCGACAACGACCTGAAGCTGCTCACCACGCAGAAGGAGAAGATCGCCCTGCTGGAGGAGGCCGGCATCGACCACCTGCTGATCATCCCCTTCTCGCGCACCTTCAGCCGCATGAAGGCGCTGGAGTACGTACGCGACATCCTGGTGGGCGTGCTCAACGTGCATGCGGTGGTGATCGGCTACGACCACCGCTTCGGGCGCAACCGCGAGGGCGATCTTTCGCTCCTGAAGCAACTGGGCGAAGCGTACGATTTCCTGGTGGAGGAGATCCCCGCGGCGGAGATCGACCACGTGAAGGTGAGCAGCACCAAGATCCGCGAGACGCTGCTGGCCGGCGACGTACACCTGGCCAACGAGCTGCTGGGCTATCGCTACCCGATCAGCGGCGTGGTGGTGAAGGGCGACCAGCTCGGACGCACGATCGGCTTTCCCACCGCGAACATCGCCACGGTCGACCCCTTCAAACTCGTGCCCGGCAACGGGGTCTACGCGGTGACGGTGGAATTGAAGGATGGTCACTACAAAGGCATGTTGAACATCGGTGTGCGGCCCACCGTGCGCGCGAACGGCGATCGCACCATCGAGGTGCATCTGCTGGACTTCGACCGCGACATCTATGGCGAGGTGATCACCCTGCGGCTGCATGAGCGCATCCGCGCGGAGGAGAAGTTCGAGAGCATGGAGGCCATGAGGCAACAGATCGAGAAGGACCGGGAGTCGACGCTCAAGATCCTGGGTGCCGCATGAGGTCCATTCTTCTTTTGCTGCTCGCCGCGCCACTGATCGGTCACGCGCAGTTGCTTTCGCAGGCGGCGCTGGACTCGGTGCGCACCTTTCGCGGCATCGAGAGCGCGATGAAGGATCCGCTGAAGGTGTTCTGCCTGGACCTGTCGCGCGGAAAGCTGAAAGCCGTGCCCGAGGAGATCCGCGCGATGAAGAACCTGAACGCGCTGGACCTGAGCCGCAACAAGCTGCGCACGCTGCCGGCGTGGATCGGCGAGCTGGGGTACATGCAGGAACTCCGGGTGTCGCGCAACAAGCTCATGGCATTCCCCGATGTGATCTGTTCGTTCGTTCACCTGAAGCGGCTCGACCTGAGCCGCAACGCGCTGCCCGGCCTGCCCGCGTGCATGGGCGCGCTCGCCGAGCTCGTTTCGCTGGACCTGTGGAGCAACGACCTGGCGGATTTCCCACCGGAGCTTGAGGGCATGAAGGCCCTTCGCTTCCTTGACCTGCGCGCCATCGAATTCAGCCAGGAGGAGATGCAGCACATCCACGACGTGCTGCCCTGGGCCACGATCTACTTCAGCCAGCCGTGCGATTGCGGGATGTGAGGCGTGCCCATTTTTACCACGGAGACACAGAGGTACAGAGCATGCAACGAGGGTGTTGAGGGTCGGGAGCGGCGGGCGGCGGGTTCAGCTGGACGACCGACAACAGACCACTTCGGATCGCTGTTCGCGGCGATGAGCGCGCCAGCAACGGAGCGGCAACTGCCAACTGCCAACTGCCAACTGCGAACTGCGAACTGCCAACTCCCCATGGATCCCTGGTTCATCGCTGAGTGGACGGCCGTCGCCCTGAACCTGGGCTTCACGATCTGCATCGCGTGGGAAAAGCGCATCGGGTGGCTCATGGGCCTGTTCGCATCGTGCATCGGCGTGGTGCTGTACGTGCATAAGCAGGCCTGGGCCATGAGCGCGCTGAACGTGTTCTACCTGGGCATGGCGGTGTATGGGTGGTGGTCGTGGGGAAGGAGGAAGACCGAAAGCGGGATCTCACGCCGCTCCGTCCTGTTCCATGCGGCATTGGTCGTGGCCTGCCTGTTCGCGGTCATGGCCGTGGCCTGGGCCATGGAGCGCTGGGTGCATGGCGCATACCCGCATCTGGACGCCTTCATCACCGTGTTCAGTTTCGCCGCCACGTGGTTGATGGCTCACCGGCTGATCGAGAACTGGCTCTACTGGATCGTGGGCGACGTGGTGGCCGTGTACTTCAACCACCTGATCGGCTACGAGGCCTACGCACTGCTGAACGTGTGCTACGTGGTGCTCTCCATCATCGGCTTTCTGAAGTGGAGACGAGCGATGAAGGATCGCCCAGGTCGAACCGCGACGACGCGACGACGCGACGGAACTGGGTAGCGCCGTTGCCTCGTCGCGGTCGGGCCTCAGTGCTTCCGCAGCGAGATCGCCCGCGCGCCGCTCAAGTTGAACCGCGACGACGCGACGGAACTGGGTAGCGCC
>CAYMXP010000040.1:3337-31417 GCA_964394425.1 uncultured Chryseobacterium sp.
CTTCCGCAGCGAGACCGCCCGCGCGCCGCTCAAGTTGAACCGCGACGACGCGACGGAACTGGGTAGCGCCGTTGCCTCGTCGCGGTCGGGCCTCAGTGCTTCCGCAGCGAGATCGCCCGCGCGCCGCTCGCATCGGTGATGCGCAAGGTGTAGGCCCCCGCTGAGAGCGACCGCACATCGAGCGTCATCGTGGGGGTGGTCATCGGTCGCGGTCCCAGCACGACCCGTCCCCTCGCATCGATCAGGTCGATCGCCGTTCCAGGCGCGGGCGATCGATCCAACGTGATCACCACCTCGTCTGTGGCCGGATCGGGCAGCAGGCTGATCACGCTCGTGTGCCCCAGGTCCGGGATCGAGGTGAACAGCTCGGTGGACGCCACGAACGGGAGCGGGGTGCCGGCGTCCATCGTGAAGTCGCCGCCGATCACCAGCAGGTTGTTGAACGGAGCCACCTTGTTCACGCGCTGGTCGACCAGCGACAGGGCGGTGAGGCCATCGGCCACGCCCCAGAAATGCGCCACGTTCTGGCCGTTCGTGCCCAGCATGGGGTTCAGGTGGAACGCGCCACCGAGGTACAGCTCGCCGTTCGCGGTGGTCATGTGGCCGATGTGCGCTTCGGCGTTGTATCCGGTCAGGTAGGTCGGGTGGTTGGGCAGCAGCAGTTCCCAGGTGTTCGCACCGACGGCGATGCGCGCCAGGCCGAACGTCGGCAGGCTGTCCACGATCAATTCGCCGCTCGCGTACAACTGGCCATCGTGCATGTGCAGGTCGCGCACGGTCGCATTGAGGCCATCGCCCAGCTCCACCCAGTTGCCGCTGCCATCGACGTGCGCGACGTGGGCCAGGGGTGTTCCGCCGAACTGGCCCAGTTCGGTGAAGCGCCCGCCACAGGCCAGGCTTCCGTCGAGGTCGTTCAGCGCGAGCACCTCATCGTTGAAGGCCGTGCCCAGCGGCCCCCCCACCGCCTGCCAGCCGGTGCCAGTGAGCTTCAGCACCTGGTGCGTGTTGCCCGCGAAACCGGCGGCGAAACCCGCGGCGTACAGTTCGCCATCGTACACGTGCAGGTCGTTCACCCGGACATACTTGCCCACGAAGGCGTTCTCGTAGGTCCACGACGCGCCGTCCCACACGGCCAGGTCGCTGTAGCCGAAGCTGAACGACCCGCCCAGGTACAGCTGCCCGTTGAACTCGGCCGCGCAGGTGATCGTTCCGTCCACTCCGGTGCCCAGCGCATCGTAGCCGGTCCCGTTCCATTCGGCCACCCGGGCCGCCGCCGTGGTGCCGGCGGTGGTGAAGGTCCCCGCGACGATCAGCTTGCCGTTCGATCGGTTGAACAGTGCGGTGACGGATCCGTCGGTACCACCACCCAGGGGCGTCCAGAACGTGGGCGGGGCATACGTGGGCTGGATCCAGGCGAGCTCATCCGCCGTGAAGCCGTGATCCGATGCCCAGGCGCCGATCTCCGGCCAACGCATGTCGCGCACGTAGGCGAGGTTCATCTCCCGGCCGATCCGCTCGGCCAGCGCCGCGTGCCCGCTCTCGATCATCAGCTGGCCCACCGCGCAGGCGGTGTGGTGCGGGTCGATGAAGATCGGATCGCGGCAGGGCAGCACATGGTTCTGCGGGAACAGCCCGCGATCCGCATACCGATCGAGGTCTTCGAGCAGGGTAAGCCGCGCGGTCAGCGGAGCGGCACCGAGGCCTTCGGGCGTGCGCTGCCGCAGCATCCCGCCCACCAGATGCAGGTGCGTCGCGATGCGATCCGCTTCATCCTTGAAACGCACGATGCGATCGCCATCAGCAAGGGAGGGACCCATCGTTCGCCATTCCTTGTTCACCTCCAGCAGGTGATCAATAAGGGGCGCCGGCCGTTGCGGCACCAATTGGGCGAAGGAGGTGGAGCAAAGGAGAAGGCCAAGGGGAAGGATGCTTCTCATGATGGGTTCCGTTGGTACAAGGCCATGACGCGGGAGCCGAACTTCGCCGCTGCCCGACAGTGGATGGAAAGTTAGGCCAATGAGGAAGGTCGTCATCACCGGTCCGGAATGCTCCGGCAAGACCACCCTGGCCCTGGACCTGGCCCGGGCGATGCGGGGGCGCTGCGTGGGCGAGGCGGCGCGCGGCTACCTGGATGCGCTTGCGAGGCCCTATGAAGAGAAGGACCTGCCCGCGATCGCCCGCGCGCAACTGGCCGGCGAGGACCGGGCGATGGAACAGGCCGGCGCCGATGGCCTGGTGGTCTGCGATACCGACCTGCTCACCCTGCGCATCTGGAGCGAGGAGAAGTACGGGCGGTGCGATCCGTGGATCATCCGGCAGACGGAGCAAAGGCCCTATGCCCTCTGGTTGTTGTGCCGACCGGACATCCCCTGGGAGCCCGACCCCCAGCGGGAGAACCCCCACGACCGCGATCGTTTGTTCGCACGGCACGAGGAATTGCTCCGGGAGTTGGAAAAACCCTTCGTGATCATGGAGGGTGAACACCCGCGGCGGTTGCGAAAGGCGATCGACGTGATCCAGATGATGGTGGGAGCGTGAGCCCGTGCGGGCCACTGGATCCCTTCCTACCCAGGCGGTGATGCGGATCCACACGGCCGGGAGAACAAGATGAGAACGGCCTGGGTGGCCGGAACGTCGCGTCGGGATCCCCTTTCACACCCTTCCCGCGTTTTCACCAGGCTCATCGGTCCGTTCACCGGCCGTCTGGTGCTTCGATGCCGCCTCAGAGGTTGTTAGCAGATCCACCACGGAGGCACAGAGGTCACTGAGCCAGTAGCCCCCATCCAGGATATGACCGTCCCAACCGTTCATCGTGCGCATTCCTCCGTGTTCTCTGTGCCTCCGTGGTGATGATGCGAACAGGTTCTCGGGGAACCCCTTTTCACACAATTCGCGCCCCGCCTTGGCACGAACGCTCCGGCTTTTACATTTGCCGCCGACCGTTCGGGACCCGCGCTCTCCCAACACCCACGGAATGCCGCTTCCAGCAAGGATCATCGCTCGTTCTGCCGGATCTTTCCGCACCGTTCTCGTCGCCTGCCTGTTCCTGTTCGCCACCCTGGGCCACGCCCAGGGCGATGCGGTGTACGCGCAGGGCGAGAAGGTCTTCAAGGGCAATTGCGCCAGCTGCCACAAGCCCGACAAGGACATGACCGGCCCGGCGCTGAAAGGCGCCAAGGCCCGCTGGGAAGGCAAGGGCGACATCCATGCCTGGGTAAGGAACAGCCAGGCCTATCTCAAGACGGGCAACCCCTACGCCAAGGAGATCTTCGATGCGTGGAAGAGCAGCGTGATGACCCCCAACGCGCTCACCGACGAGGAGATCGATGCGGTGCTGCACTACGCCGACACCTATGCGCCACCGGCAGCGGCCAAGGTGGAGGAAGTGGTGGCCCAGGAGCCGGCGACATCCTCCTCCTGGCAATGGTTGCTGATCCTGGCATTGCTCTTCGCCGTGGTGTGGATGAGCCTGCGCGGGGTGAAGAACCAGTTGGACAGCGCCCTGAGCGAATCCGAAGGCAGGGGACCGCGCCCGGCGCTGGGCCCGGGGCGCAGCCTGCTGGCGTGGGCGGGGCGCAACAAGGCCTGGGCCTCGGTCATCGGGCTGTTCATCGTGTCCATCTTCTCGGTGATGCTGTGGAACTGGCTGTTCCGCATCGGCGTGTACGGCGGCGATACCGTCGCGCACTACAAGCCCGCGCAGCCGATCGCCTTCAACCACACCCTGCACGCCGGCAAGGACAACCTGGCCATCAACTGCGTGTATTGCCACAGCGGCGCGGAGAAGAGCAAGCACGCCGGCATCCCCAGCGCCAACGTGTGCATGAACTGCCACAAGGCGGTGAACACGGGGAAGACGACCGGGACGGCGGAGATCCAGAAGATCTACGATGCGATCGGCTGGGACGGCATGGCCTACAACGGCCCGGTGAAACCCATCGCCTGGATCAAGGTGCATAACCTGCCCGACCACGTGGCCTTCAGCCATGCGGTGCATGTGAGCGTGGGCAAGATCGCCTGCCAGAAATGCCACGGGCCCATCGACACCGAGATGACCGTGGCCGAGCAATGGGCGCCGCTGACCATGGGCTGGTGCCTCCAGTGCCACAACGAGACGCAGGTGCAGATGGCCGGCAACGGATACTACGACGAGATCCACCGCCGCCTGAAGGAGACCGACCTGGGGCAGAAGGAATTGAAGCAGTACCTGCTCGACGAGAAGATCACCGTGAGGGAACTTGGCGGCTGGGAATGCGCCAAGTGCCACTACTGAGAAATGACCCACCACAGAGACACAGAGGCACAGCGAACCCGATAAGAGATCCGATGAACTGCATTCTCCGTGCCTCTGTGTCTCTGTGGTAGAATGAACTGAACCCGCGCCGACCGATGCCCACCCCACGATACTGGCAGGACCTGGCCGAACACGACCAGAAGCTGGACGTGCTCAAAGCGCGCGAGAACGAATTCGCCGAGCCCCTGCCGATCGACCAGATCCTGGGCGACCGGGGCCTCTCCGGCGTGCGCACCGACCGCCGCGACTTCCTGAAGTTCCTGGGTTTCGGCCTGGGCGCCGCCACGCTGGCCGCCTGCGAAACGCCGGTGATCAAGAGCATTCCCTATGTGACCAAGCCCGAGGAGATCACCCCCGGGATCGCCAACTGGTACGCGAGCACGTTCTATGACGGCGAGGACTACGGCAGCATCCTGGTGAAGACCCGCGAGGGGCGTCCGATCCACATCCAGGGCAACCCGCGCTTCGGCATCAACCACCTGCCGGGCTCCGCCAAGGGGTCGATCAACGCGCGCATCAACAGCAGCGTGCTCCCGCTGTACGACAGCGAGCGGTTGAAGGGGCCGATGATGAACCACGGCGAAGGCTTCATGCAGCATGCCTGGGGCGACACCGATGGGGAGGTCGGCACCAAGCTGCGCGAGATCGGCCAGAGCGGCGGCCGCATCGTGCTGCTCACCAACACGATCATCAGCCCCAGCACGCGGCGGGCGATCGAGCAGTTCAAGACCAGCCACGGCCAGGTGGCCGCCACCGCCGACGGCGCCGGGAGCCAGCCCGCCGGACAGGCCGGTGAACGGACGGGGGGCAACGTCGAGCACATCCAGCACGATGCCGTCAGCTACAGCGGCCTCACCAACGCGAACCTCAAATGCTTCGGCAGGCGGGTGATGCCCTCCTACGACCTGACCCGGGCCGACGTGCTCGTGGGCATCGATTGCGATTTCCTCGGCACCTGGGGCAGCACCACCGAACACACCTGGCAGTATGCCAGCCGTCGCCGCCCCGACGATGCCACGGCCGGGCGCCCCATGAGCCGCCACCTGCAGTTCGAGGCCCGTTACTCCGTGACCGGTGGCAGCGCCGACGAGCGGACGCCGGTGAAGGTGAGCCGGCTGCCGGGCATCGTGCTGAGCCTGCACGACCACGTGGCGCGCCTGACCGGCGGGGTGCCCTGCGGCGGGAGCGATCCGATGTGCGATGAAGCCACCGCCGCCGCCGCCGATGCGCTGACGGCTGCGCGCGGGAGGAGCCTGGTGCTCTGCGGCATCAACGACGAGAACGTGCAGACCCTGGTGAACGGCATCAACTGGATGCTGGGCAACTACGGCGGCACCATCGACCTGGACAACCACACGGACTTCCATCAGGGCGACGACGCCGCGATGGCGCAGCTGATCAAGGACATGAACGCCGGCAACGTGCAGGCGCTGTTGATCGCGGGACCGAACCCCGCCTACACCCTGCCCAACGCCGCGGAGTTCAAGGAGGGGTTGAAGAAGGTCGGCCTGAGCGTGAGCTTCAGCGGTTACGCCGACGAGACCGCCAGCCTCTGCAGCTGGATCTGTCCGGACCATCATTACCTGGAAGGCTGGAACGACTTCCTGCCCAAGCCGGGTCATTATGCGCTCGCCCAGCCGGCCATCAACAAGCTGTACGACACCCGTCAATGGCAGCAAAGCCTGCTGGTCTGGAGCGGCGAGGAACGCAGCTACCACGACTTCATCCGGGCCACCTGGGAGGCGGGCATGACCGGCCACAGCGAAGCACCGGTGGACTTCACCACCGCATGGAACCGTTCGGTGCATGACGGCGTGTACGTGGCCTACGCCAACGCGCCGGGCCAATGGACCTTCGCCGGCGACGCGGCCTCGGCCGGTGCGGCGGTGAAGAAGATGGGTGAAGGGGCCGGCCAGTGGGAATTGCAGCTGCATCCGTCACATGCCCTGGGCAGCGGCCTGCATGCCAACAATCCGTGGTTGCAGGAACTGCCCGACCCGCTCACCAAGATCACCTGGGACAATTGCATCGCCATGGCGCCCGCCGACATGGAGGCGCTGGGCCTGCAGATCTACCTCGGCGAGCAGTCGCCCGCCAGCGTGTGCGCGGTGAAAATGGGCGGGCAGCAGATCGAATTGCCCGTCGTGCCCGTTCCCGGCCAGGCGCGGGGAACCATCGCCATCGCGCTGGGCTACGGCCGCGGCGCCAACGGTGAGAACGTGGGGCGCGCCGCATGCCTGTACGACGAGGCCGGCGCGCCGCTGCCCATCGGAAAGAACGCCTATCCCTTCACCCAATGGAACGGCGGCACGATCGGCTACGGGGTGCTGAGCGTGGAAGTGACCGCCACGGGCGGCACCCATCCGATCGGCATCACCCAGACGCAACTCACGGGCATGGACCGCGAGAGCGTGGTGAAGGAAACCACCCTGGCGGTCTGGAGCGAACACAAGCCGAAGGAGACCTACAATCAGCCCTACCAGTTGGGCGTGCATGAGGATGTGAACGGCGACGGGGCCGTGAACACGCTGGACAAGCGCCCGGTGACGGAGATCGACCTGTGGGAGGCACATCCCGTGGAGCAGGTGGGCCACCGTTGGGGCATGAGCATCGACCTGAGCAGTTGCATCGGCTGCGGGGCGTGCGTGACGGCCTGCATCAGCGAGAACAACCTGCCGGTGGTGGGCCGCGATGAGGTGCGCCGCAGCCGCGAAATGCACTGGATGCGCATCGACCGCTACTACAGCAGCGACATGACCCGCGAGGCGGCCCGGGAACAAGGGCTGGGCAAGCGCGACATGTGGGGCGCCATGGAGAAACCCGGCGAGACCCCGCGCGTGCTCTTCATGCCGGTGATGTGCCAGCACTGCAACCATGCGCCCTGCGAAACGGTGTGCCCGGTGGCCGCCACCACGCACAGCAACGAAGGGCTCAACCAGATGGCCTACAACCGCTGCATCGGCACGCGGTACTGCGCCAACAACTGCCCCTACAAGGTGCGCCGCTTCAACTGGTGGAACTACGCCACCGAGCAGTTCGGCCAGGTGAACCCCGCGTGGGACGAGGTGGGCCGCCTGGTGCTGAACCCCGATGTGGTGGTGCGCAGCCGCGGCGTGATCGAAAAGTGCAGCCTTTGCGTGCAGCGGATCCAGCTGGGCAAGGAGAACGCCAAGCGCGCGGGCACCCCGGTGAAGGACGGTGACATCCAGACCGCGTGCGGCGCCGGATGCCCCACCAACGCCATCACCTTCGGCGACCTGAACGACGGGAGGAGCGCCGTACACGGCCTGAGCGTGAACGAACGCGCCTACCGCATGCTGGAGGACGTGGGCACCCGCCCCAACGTGAACTACCTGGCGCGCGTGCGCAACGTCGGCGACCTCGCCCCCGCGCCAGCCACGGAAGCCGAAGCCCCACAAGCCTGAGATCATGCAGCACGAATCGGCCATCCGCACCCCGTTGATCCTGGGTCACAAGACCTACCACGACATCACCACCGACGTGGTGGGCTTCGTGGAGAACAAGGCGCCGCGCGGCTGGTACATCCTCACGGCCATCGCCGCCATCATCGCCCTCTATGGCATCGGCTGCGTGCTCTACCTGCTGGGCCGCGGGGTCGGGGTGTGGGGCCTGAACAAGACGGTGGAATGGGCCTGGGACATCACCAACTTCGTTTGGTGGGTGGGCATCGGCCACGCCGGCACGCTGATCAGCGCCGTGCTGCTGCTCTTCCGCCAGCGCTGGCGCATGGCCATCAACCGCAGCGCGGAGGCCATGACCATCTTCGCCGTGATCATGGCCGCCATGTTCCCCATGATCCACATGGGGCGCATCTGGATGGCCTACTGGGTCTTCCCCCTGCCCAACCAGTTCGGCAGCCTCTGGGTGAACTTCAACAGCCCCCTGCTGTGGGACGTGTTCGCGATCAGCACCTACTTCAGCGTGAGCCTGGTGTTCTGGTACATCGGTCTGATCCCCGATTTCGCCACCATCCGCGATCACCTCACCCATCCCTTCAAGAAAAAGATGTACTCCATCCTGAGCTTCGGATGGACGGGCAACGCCAAGGCCTGGCAGCGGTTCGAGGAGGTGAGCCTGGTGCTGGCCGGCTGCGCCACCCCGCTGGTGTTCAGCGTGCATAGCGTGGTGAGCTTCGACTTCGCCACCTCGGTGATCCCCGGATGGCACACCACCATCTTCCCGCCCTACTTCGTGAGCGGGGCGGTGTTCAGCGGCTTCGCCATGGTGCAGACCCTGGCGCTGGTGATGCGCAAGGTGATGAAGCTGGAGAGCTACATCACCATCAAGCACATCGAGTACATGAACATCGTGATCATCGTCACCGGCTCCATCGTGGGCGTGGCGTACATCACCGAGCTGTTCATCTCCTGGTACAGCGGCGTGGAGTACGAGAGCTACGCCTTCATCAACCGCGCCACGGGCCCCTACTGGTGGGCGTACTGGAGCATGATGACCTGCAACGTGGTGAGCCCGCAGCTCTTCTGGGTGCGCGCCATCCGCCGCAACCTCTTCGCCACCTTCGTGCTCAGCCTGGTGGTGAACACCGGCATGTGGTTCGAGCGCTTCGTGATCATCGTCACCAGCCTGCACCGCGACTACCTGCCCAGCAGCTGGACGCTCTTTCACCCCACCTGGACCGATGCGGGCACCTTCCTGGGCTCCATCGGCATCTTCTTCACCCTGTACCTGCTCTTCGCGCGCTTCTTCCCGGTGATCGCCCTCAACGAGATGAAGTCGATCCTGAAGACCAGCGGGGAATACTACAAGCAGGACGGCAAGCCCCATTGAGCCCATGACCAACAAGGTGATCTACGCCGTGTACGAGGATCCCGAGGACCTGAAGGGGGCCGCGCGCAAGGTGGTCACCGCCGGGGTGAGGGTGCGTGATGTGTTCAGCCCCTTCCCGGTGCATGGCATCGATCCGATCATCGGGCTCAAGCGCACGCGCATGGGCATCGTGAGCTTCATGTTCGGCTTCACCGGCCTGGTGCTGGCCCTGGTGGGCATGTGGTACTTCATGATTATCGACTGGCCGATGAACATCGGCGGCAAGCCCAGCCAGACGATGTACCAGAACCTGCCGGCCTTCATTCCCGTGGCCTTCGAGTTCACCGTGCTGTGCGCCTGCCACGGCATGGCCCTGACCTTCCTGATCCGCAACAAGACCCTGCCGGGCATGCCCCCGCGCAATCCCGACCCGCGCAGCACGGACGACAAGTTCGTGATGGAGATCCGCGTGGGCGAACAGCATGGCCACGAGGATGCGGACATCGTGGCGTTGCTGCGGCAGACCCCCGTCTTCGAGATCAACGAACGCCAGTACTGAGATGAACGGGAACAAGCACAAGGTCCTGGCGGGCGTGCCCGTGATGGTGGCGCTGCTGGCCTCTTGCGGCGATCCCCAGAGCCCCGGCCTGGAGTACATGCCCGACATGTACCGCGGCCCGGCGGTGGAAGCCTACGTGGATTACGGCCAGGATCCCTTCTACTTCGGGGATTCGCTGGCGCAGGTCCAGCGCAACACCCCGAGCTGGCGCACGCCGCCCGCGGGCACCATCCCGTTCGCCGCCGACGAGGCCTTGGCCGCGTACAATTTCCCATACCCCTATGGCAACGACACCGCCGGCTACGGCCGCGCGGGCCGCGAACTGCACAGCCCGATCGCGATGACCCTGGCCACCGTGGACCAGGGCAAGGTGATCTTTGACAAGTTCTGCGTGCATTGCCACGGAGCCACCGGCATGGGCGACGGCAGCGTGGTGGCGATCGGCGGGCATCCCCCGCCCATGGCCTTCAGCGGCCCGCTGAAAGACCTGCCGGAAGGCAGGATGTACCACACCTTGATCCATGGCAAGGGCATGATGGGCAGCCATGCCTCGCAACTGGATCCGCAGGAGCGCTGGCTGGTGATCCAATTCGTGAAATACCTCCAGAACGGAGGGAGGATGACGCGCGAGACGGCGCCGGCCATGGCCGGGGGCGCCGCGGCACCGGCACCGGCCTCCGCGATGAGCGCAACGCCCAACTGAACGAAGAGAGCACCGCGATGGAATTCACCTTCAGCAAACGGGCCCGGACCCTGAGCATCGCGCTGATGGTCGTGGGCACCCTGCTCGCCCTGGCGGGCGTGCTGGGCGATCATTCCGATCACCATCAGCGCAGCTGGACGAGCTTCTTCGCCAACAGCTTCTTCTACTTCGGGATCGCCCTGGGCACCCTGTATTTCTTCGCCCTGCAATACGCCACCGAGAGCGCCTGGAGCGCGCTGCTCAAGCGCGTGTACGAGGCCATCATGAGCTTCCTGCCCATCGGGGCGGTGCTGCTGGTGATCTGCTTCGCGGCGGGCTTCATGGGCCTGCACCACATCTGGCATTGGATGGATCCGGCGCTGAGCCACGAATACATGATCGGCAGCGGGCACGAGGCGCGGTACGTGAATGAACCGCTGGAGGGCGCCGTGGTGAACCCTCTATACGATGAGATCATCGCCAACAAGGGCGCCTACCTCAACCAGGGCTTCTTCTGGGCGCGGGTGGTCGCCTACCTGGGCACCTTCCTGCTCTTCGCGCGCTGGTTCCGCCGCCAGAGCCTGAAGATGGACCAGCAGACGGGCGACACGCTGGTGCGGAGCCACCTGACCAACTACAAGCGGGGCGCGCTGTTCCTGGTGTTCTTCGCGGTGTTCAGCAGCATGCTGGCCTGGGACTGGCTCATGAGCATCGACGTGCATTGGTTCAGCACGCTCTTCGGCTGGTACACCTTCAGCGGCATGTGGGTGAGCGCGATGATCACCGCCGTGGTGCTGGTCCTCTACCTCAAGCGCAAGGGTTACCTGCCCCAGGTGAACAACAGCCACATCCACGACATGGGCAAGTGGGTCTTCGCGATCAGCTTCCTGTGGAGCTACCTGTGGTTCTCCCAGTTCATGCTTTACTGGTACGCGAACATCCCCGAGGAGATCACCTACTTCCGCGACCGCGTGGACCCGGGCCTGGTGCTGGAGAACGGCTTCCGCTGGCCCTTCTTCATCACCTTCCTGATCAATTTCGCGGTGCCCATGGTGCTGCTCATGAGCCGCGATGCCAAGCGCAACCCGCGTTTCCTGATCGGGGTGGGCACGGTGATCTTCATCGGCCACTGGCTGGACATCCAGGTGATGGTGCAACCCGGCGCCCTGGGCCACTGGCACCTGGGCCTGCCGGAGATCGGGATGTTCCTGGCCTTCCTGGGCCTGCTGATCTTCGTGACCCTCAACCGCCTCACCCGGGCGCCGCTCAGCCCGGCGCATCACCCCTACCTGGAGGAGAGCGTCCATCATCAGATCTGATCCACCAACGACCCGAACGCAGCGATGATGACCTTGCTGATCATAGTGGTGGTGGTGCTGGGCGCGATGGCCATCGCCCAACTGGCGCGGGTGTACGAGATCACCAGCCGGCTCAGCGGCAGGAAGGAGGAGGAGATCTCCGAGGACGACAACCGCATGAACGCGCGCCTGATGTGGGTGTTCTGCATCGCCTACTTCGCCTTCTTCCTCTGGCTGCTGATCCACTACAGGGACAAGATGCTCCCGGTGAGCGCCAGCGAACACGGCGTGTGGCTGGACAACATGATGAACGTGAACTGGGCGGTGCTCTTCATCGTGTTCTTCATCACCAACACGCTGCTGTTCTGGTTCGCAGGCAAGTACTATTTCCGCAAGGACCGCCGGGCCTTCTATTACCCCCACAACAACAGGCTGGAGGTGTACTGGACGGTGGTGCCCGCCGTGGTCCTGATCGGCATCATCATCTACGGCCTGCTGATCTGGAACCGCATCACCGCGCCCGCGCCGCCCGACGCGGTGGTCATGGAGCTCTATGCCAAGCAGTTCGACTGGACCGCCCGCTATCCCGGCAAGGATGGCGTGCTGGGCGCCACCGACTACCGCCTGATCAACGACGTGAACCCGCTGGGCATCGTCACGGAGACCACCATCGCGACGCGCCTGTTGGAACTGGAGGCCGAGCAGGACGCGGTCCGCGGGCGGCTCAAGAACGAGGTGCTGCCCGATGAAAAGATCGCCGAGTTGCAAGACCGCATCGGGTACCTGGAGCGCATGACCGGACGCGTGATCCACCTGCGCACCCTCATGGAGAAGGACATCGCCCTGTACGGCGACTCGAGCGCCTACGCCCGCGGAGCCGACGACATCGTGGTGAAGGAGTTCCACCTGCCCCTGCGCCGCCCCGCCAGGGTGCTGGTGCGCAGCCGCGACGTGATCCACAGCGCCTTCATCCCCCACATGCGCGCGCAAATGAACGCCGTGCCCGGCATGAGCACCACCTTCAACATGGTGCCCACCATTTCCACCGACAGCATGCGCACCATCATGGACGATCCGGCGTTCGATTTCATCCTGATGTGCAACAAGATCTGCGGCGCTTCCCATTACAACATGCAGATGGCCCTGACGGTGGAGCATCAGGACAGCTACGACCGCTGGCTGGCGGTCCAGAAGCCCTTTGAAGGCGGCGAGGCCGTTCCCGTCGGGGGATCCCCCGTCCTGCCGGCGGACACCGCCGCCGCCCCCATGCAGACCGCCGAGGTCATCATCCCCCGAAACGAATAGGCCATGGGCTCAGCATCCACCGCGCACACCGCCGTCGCCGGGCACGCCCACCACGCGACCCATCATCACGAGGAGCACTTCGTCACGAAGTACATCTTCTCGCAGGACCACAAGATGATCAGCAAGCAGTTCCTGGTCACCGCGATCATCATGGCCGTGGTGGCCGTGATCATGAGCGTGATCTTCCGCCTGCAGCTGGCCTGGCCCGGACAGAGCTTCGCCTTCAACAGCTTCTTCCTCGGGGAGAAATGGGCACCGGGCGGGGTGCTGGACTCGAACATGTACCTGGCGCTGGTCACGATCCACGGCACCATCATGGTGTTCTTCGTGCTCACCGGTGGCTTGTCGGGCACCTTCGCCAACCTGCTGATCCCGTTCCAGGTGGGCGCCCGCGACATGGCCTCGGGCTTCATCAACATGCTTTCCTACTGGGCCTTCTTCCTGTCCAGCGTGCTGATGATCGCCTCCCTGTTCGTGGAGAGCGGTCCGGCTTCCACGGGCTGGACGGTCTATCCGCCGCTCAGCGCGCTGCCGCAGGCGATCCCAGGGGCCGGCACGGGCATGACCCTCTGGCTGGTGAGCATGGCGGTGTTCATCGCCAGCGCGCTAATGGCCGGCCTGAACTACGTGGTGACGGTGCTGAACCTTCGCACCAAAGGCATGAAGATGACCCGCCTGCCCCTGACCGTCTGGGCGCTGTTCATCACCGCGGTGATCGGCCTGTTGAGCTTCCCGGTGCTCCTCTCCTGCGCATTGCTGCTGCTGCTGGACCGGGTGCTGGGCACCAGCTTCTACCTGAGCGAGATCCACATCGGCGGCGAGGCGCTGGAGCACGTCGGGGGAAGCCCGATCCTGTTCCAGCACCTGTTCTGGTTCCTGGGCCACCCGGAGGTGTACATCGTGCTGCTGCCCGCCCTGGGGATCACCAGCGAGGTGCTCGCGACCAATGCGCGCAAGCCCATCTTCGGCTACCGCGCGATGATCGGTTCCATTCTGGCGATCGGCTTCCTGAGCTTCCTCGTCTGGGGCCACCACATGTTCATCTCGGGCATGAACCCCTTCCTGGGCAGCGTGTTCGTGTTCACCACCCTGCTCATCGCCATTCCCTCGGCGGTGAAGGTCTTCAACTACCTCACCACGCTGTGGCGCGGCAACATCGTCTTCACCCCGGCCATGCTTTTCTCGGTGGGCCTGGTGGCCACCTTCATCGCCGGCGGCCTCACGGGCATCATCCTGGCCGACAGCGCGCTGGACATCGTGGTGCATGACACCTACTTCGTGGTGGCGCACTTCCACATCGTCATGGGCATGAGCGCCATCTTCGGCATGTTCGCCGGGGTGTACCACTGGTTCCCGCGCATGTACGGACGCATGATGAACACCAGGCTGGGCTACGTGCATTTCTGGCTCACCTTCGTGTGCGCCTTCGGGGTCTTCTTCCCCATGCACTTCATCGGCCTGGCGGGCGCCCCGCGCCGTTATTACACCTACAGCAACTTTCCCATGTTCGACGGGGTGGTCGACCTGAACATCCTGGTCACCATTTTCGCCATCATCGGCGCGCTGGCGCAGGCGCTGTTCATCTACAACTTCTTCTACAGCATCTGGCGCGGGCCCAAGGCGCCGCAGAACCCCTGGCGCAGCAACACGCTGGAGTGGACCGCCCCCGTGGAGCACATGCACGGCAACTGGCCCGGCCCGATCCCCGTGGTGCATCGCTGGCCCTACGATTACAGCAAGCCGGGGAAACCGGAGGATTTCGTGCCGCAGAACGTGCCGCTGGAGGAGGGGGAGAAGGAGGAGCACGGGTAAGAGGACGCGGGAACGCGAAGCCGCGGAGAACGCAGAGGTGGACCCTTTGCGTTCTTTGTTTTCCGATGGGCCCGAAGGGTCGAATGAGAAGGGGCGTGCTGGCGCTCGCGGTGATGGTGCTGGCGCTCCCGGCCGGCGCGCAGTTGCTGGACAGCATAAACCTGTTCCTGCGGGAGCGGCCAAGGTTCAGCATGGGCCTGGATGCGCGTGGATCCTTCATCAGCAACCAGAACGTGCGCTTGCTGGGGGTCAAGGTCGGGCTGGAGCATGCCGGCCGTGTGCGCTACGGGATCGGTTACAGCTTCCTGTTCACGCCCGTGGAGCACGAGGAGGAGGTGGAAGGCGTGGGAACGGTGACCACGCGGCTGAAGCTGGGGTATGTCACGCCCTATTTCAGCTATGCCTTCTACCAGCGCGGCCCCTGGGAGGTGAGCATCCCGGTGCAGGTGGGCCTTGGGAGCGGCCGGCTCGTTTACGACGATGTCGATGGCGACCGCCACATCCTCAGGAAGGCCTTCGTGTTCCTCTACGAACCGGCGATGACCGTGCAGTACCGCTTCCTCCGCTACTTCGCCATCGGCGGCGGCTGGGGCTTCCGCCTGGCCCTGACCAATGCGGAACTGGACGAAGGCCTTAATGCGCCGATCTACCTCTTTGGGTTGAAGGTGTTCGCAGGCGATCTATGGAGGGATCTGCACCAGGAATGAACCGGCATCATCCTTTGATGTGATATTCCCGGGCCATGCGGCAACCCTTGGCGACCCCCGCGTATCCTTGGCGGCCAGGGCGTGGACGAACGCGATCCTGACTGTTCCGAACAGCGGTGCGGTACCGGGGGGAGAGACCGGGCCGCACCGCTACTTTTAGGCCCGTCCGTCCTCCCGCCGTTGATCGGAGGATGACGGTCGGATCGATGTCCCAGACCTTCGACGTCCGCCAGGAACAACGCGCCGCCGGCGACAAGGAGCTGGAGCAGGTGTTGCGCCCGCGCCGTTTCGAGGAATTCGCCGGGCAGAAAGCGGTCACCGACAATTTGAAGGTCTTCGTGCAGGCCGCGAGCAAGCGAGGCGAGGCGTTGGATCACGTGTTGTTGCACGGGCCTCCGGGATTGGGCAAGACCACGCTGGCGGGCATCATCGCCCAGGAGATGGGTGTACACATGCGCGTGAGCAGCGGGCCGGTGCTGGACAAGCCCGCCGACCTGGCCGGCCTGCTCACCAACCTGGAACCGCGCGACGTGCTCTTCATCGACGAGATCCACCGCCTGAGCCCGGTGGTGGAGGAGTACCTGTACAGCGCGATGGAGGATTACCGCATCGACCTGGTGATCGACGCCGGGCCGAACGCGCGCACCGTGCAGATCACCCTGAATCCCTTCACCCTGGTGGGGGCCACCACACGCAGCGGGCTGCTCACCGCACCGCTGCGTGCGCGCTTCGGCATCAATAGCCGGCTGGACTACTACGATGCCATCACGCTGAAGGGGATCCTGCGCCGCAGCGCGGGGATCCTGAACGTTCCGCTTGAGGATGACGCGGCCGTGGAGGTCAGTCGCCGCAGCCGGGGCACGCCGCGCATCGCCAATGCGCTGCTGCGGCGCGTACGCGATTTCGCCCAGATCCAGGGCGACGGCACCATCGACCTGGCGATAGCGCAACACGCGCTCAAGGCGCTGAACGTGGATGCCCACGGCCTGGACGACATGGACCGGCGGATCCTGCTGGCGATCATCGAGAAATTCCGCGGCGGACCGGTGGGCCTGAACACCGTCGCCACGGCGGTGGGCGAGGAGGCCGGCACGATCGAGGAGGTGTACGAACCCTTCCTGATCATGGAGGGTTACCTGCAACGCACCCCACGCGGCAGGCAGGCCACCGAGCGGGCCTACAAGCATCTGGGCCGGGTGCCCGGTGCGAAGGATGCCGGTCTGTTCGGAGAAGGGTGATCTTCCGTTCATGGACCCACGGGAGCGCGCATCGCTGATCAAGGCGAAGGCCGGCGAGCTTGGTTTCCTGGCCTGCGGCATCGCCCGGGCGGAATTCCTCGAAGAGGAAGCTCCACGCCTGGAGCAGTGGCTGCGATCGGGTCACCACGGGGAGATGGCTTACATGGAGCGCCACGCCGATCTGCGGCTGGATCCCCGGAGGCTCGTGCCCGGTGCGAAGAGCGTGATCAGCCTCGCATACAATTACTTCACCGGTCCCGGGCAGGTCGATCCGCGGGCGCCCAGGATAAGCACCTACGCTTACGGCCGGGATTACCACAAGGTGCTCCGCAAGCGGCTCAAACCCCTGATGGCGTTCATCCGGGAGCGGTTCGGCGATGTGGCGATGCGGGCGTTCGTGGATTCCGGCCCCGTGATGGAGAAAGCCTGGGCGCGACGCACGGGCGTGGGCTGGACCGGCAGGCACACGAACGTGTTGCGTCGTGAGGGCGGCTCGTTCTTCTTCCTCTGCGAGATCATCGCCGATCTGGAGCTGGCACCCGATCCACCGGCCACCGATCATTGCGGCACCTGCCGCCGCTGCATCGATGCCTGTCCCACCGATGCCATCATCAAGCCCTACGTGGTGGATGGGAGCAGGTGCATCAGCTACTTCACCATCGAACTGAGGGAGGCCATTCCAACGGAGATGAAGGGCCGCTTCGCCAACTGGGCCTTCGGTTGCGACATCTGCCAGCAGGTTTGCCCGTGGAACCGCTTCAGCCGGCCGCATCAGGAGCCGGAGTTCATTCCGAAGCCGGAACTCATGGGCCTTTCCTCCGAGGAGTGGCACGGAATGACCGAAGTGGTCTTCGACCGCCTGTTCGAAGGCAGCGCGGTCAAGCGCACCAAATACCCAGGTTTGAAGCGCAACCTGCGCTTCCTAGGCGTGAACAAAGCTTGATCCGGAACGCTCCCCTTCTCCTTGAGAGAGGGGGAAGGGGGGCGGGGACTACGCCCGCATGGTCTTCTGGAACACCTCCATGATCACATCCTTGTACATGTGACCGAAGGTGGCCAGGCACCAGGCTTTCAGCACGAGCTGATCATGCTGCCCCAGCCAGCGACGGGCCTTGATGAGTTCCTTCTTGAACAATCGGCGGTCGAAGCTGACCTTTTGGAGCACCTGCTTGCTGAACTCCATCATCTTCCTTCCTTGCTCGATCATCACGGTATGGGTTAGCGGTTGGCCTTTGAGGAGCGGGGCCGGGCAAAGCGAGGCTGAATGTAATCGGAAATCGCCGGACCTGGATCTTATTCGTCGAATACCCCACCCGACCATCGATCCGGGCCGGGAGAACCAACGCGCCCGGCCGGTGATCCTTGCCTAGGGTGTGAATTTCCGCTCGGCCACCTGCCAGATCTCGTCGGTCGCGGTTTCATGCACGTAGGCCACCAGGGCACAGTTGGCGGCGTCCAGCACGCTGGCGATCAGGGAGTAGTTGTAGGTCAGGGCCAGGGTATCCCCGGCATTGGCCGAGCCGGTGATGATCGGCTCCCCCCAGGTGCCGTTCAGGTTGTCGCGCAGCACGTGTCGGTGGTCGTAATCATGCACGTGGGAGGGGCTCTGGCTGTTGTCGATCTGGTCGGCGATCACGTGGTCCTCGGTCAGGTAGATGGTGAGGTTGTGGTCGCCGGTCACCTCGCCCAGCAGGGCCAGTTTCACGGTGGTGTTCACCTCGCCGGTGCCGCTGTCGAAGGTGAAGCTGTCGAACCACAGATCCATGTCGGAGGGTTCGCCGATGATCTCCGAAACGGCCGATCCCCAGTTGCCGTCGCTCACCAGGATGCTGCTGCTGAACTCGTGGCGGCTGATGGCGCCAACGGGCAGAAAACTGATCCCGAACTCCGTGGCATACGTGTCGCCGGCCGGGGTGCGGAAGTCCGTGTCGAACTCCCCATCGCCGGCGGGTGGAACGGGCGCGGCGAAGGCCTGGGTGACGTGGACGCCCACGATGATCAGGTTCTCCTCCCCATAGATCCCCTGGAGTTGAAGGGCCGTGGCCGTGGCGCTCGGGCAGTTGGGACAGGTGTGCCCGGTAAAATCCTCCAACAGCACCTTGCGCGTCACCCCTTCGCCGGGACCGATCGGACCGGCCCCATCCAAGGGGTTCCCGATGTAGTCGCAGCCGAGGAACAGGAGCGCGGCGGCCAGCGGCAGGATGGAGCAGGAGGGCTTCATGAGGATCAGAACGTGCTTGCGATGGAAAAGCTCAGGCCGCTGGCCGCGGGCACCTGGCGGCACACCCCCCCGACACAGAAGATCCCCGCTCGTTGCCGGCCGTAGCCCATCTGGAAGCGATTGGCGCCGCGCGTGTACACCACCGCGCCCAGCGGATAGTGGATCTCATCGGTGTCCACTCCCCCGCCATAGTTGTATTGGTCCATGGCCGTGATGCTCCAATGCGGACTGAAGGTAAGCTCGGCCACGCCGGTGATCCAGCTGCCGTGGTCCTGCTTCGTGCTCAGGTGTTGCAGCTCGAAGCGGATCGAATTGGCATCGGTCATCTGGCAGAGCCCTTCCAGCACGATCAGGTCGTAGTAAATGGCCGGTTTGTCGGGCTTGCCCTGCACCACCTCGATGTTGAAGGCTTCATTGAAGTAGGTGAGCGCCAGTTCCCATTTTTCGCTGAGTTTCTTGCGCAGTTCCACGTTGATGTCCGAGTAGTACATCCCGTCCAGGTCGGGGCTGAAGAAGTTGGTGGTGTAGCCATCGAGGCTGTCCGCGCCGGTGATGAGGGTGCTGTCCAGCGCGTAAGCGGTGGAGTAGTTCACCGTGAGTTTGGTCCAGTATTTCCCGCCGAGTTTGCTGCCCTTCTTCCACTTGTAGAAGATCTCCGCCTGACCGGCGACTTCGCCGTTGGGCTGCGTGGCGTAGGGATAGAGCGTGGCGGCCAGGTTGTAGGTATGCTGCTTGGCCAGGGTGGGCAGGTAGTTGATGTTGAGGTCGAAGGGCGTGGGGGCGGCGCGGTCGCTGGTGTAGCGCATGTTGTCGTAGGTGTGCGCGCCCAGGCTGGCCCCGAGGCCCTTCACCGAGTAGGTCGCGTTCAGCATCAGCGCCTGGCCGTCCTTGTAGATGAAGCCGTTGGAACTGTTGGGGTCGTTGATCTTGTGCGCGTACTCGGCGTAGAGGTTCCATTTCGCGGTGGTGTAGTTCACCCTGCCGGCCCAGGCGCCCACGTTCTCCGGCAGCACGAGCAGCGGATCCCGGTCTTCCTGGTACTTGCTCATGAAGCCCCCGCCGATGATCAGGTTCCGTCCTTTCGCCGCCATCGAGTCGCAGATCTCGATCAGCTGCAGTTCCGCATCGAAGCCGCGCACGATGCCCGGACCGGTGGTGAAGCCATCGTCGTCGAACCCGAAGCGCTGCTTGCCGATGACACCCTTCAGATAGAGCCCGTTCACCGGCCTGTACTTCACGCGCGCACCATCCATCGCGTTGTCCACGCCCAGGTAGCGTTCCTCGTAGCTGCGGTTGATCAGCCCGCTGCCGAACTGCTCGAAGAAATTGCCCATGGTCACCTCCAGGTCGTCGGCCCGGTAGGTGGCGTAGCGGTAGCCGATGCCCGAACCTTCATAGGGCTGCCCGGCCGGATAGCCCAGCAGCGCGGGTTCGTAGCTCTCGAAGCGGATGCCCGCCTCGAAGTCGCCGTAGGTGGCGATGATGTTGCTCCAGGCGTTCAACCCGAAGTCCTGGGGAGGAGGCACCGCGCCGATGGCGCTGTCCTCCTGGTACAGGTAGCCGTCGGCGCTGAAGTTGCCGTGGACCTGGAGTTCGTTCTGGGCTTGCACGACCGCACTGAACATGGTGAGCGTCATCGCGAGGATCCCCGCGCCCGCGAGGCTCCGCGAAGCGGTGGCGGGGTCCGAAGCGATCTTCGCCCCAGGGGTGTACGAGGCCATGATCATGTCTTCGGTGGTTCAGGCTCCTGTTCGCTCTTCAAAAGCTCAGGATACAGGTCCGTCCATCGGGGGTTCATTCCCTCGATGAGCGCGATCTTCGTTCGCCGCGATCCACCCTTCAACTGCTTTTCCCGGTCGATGGCCTCTTCGATCGCGTCGTGTATTTCATTGTAGACGAGCTTGTGAGCCCGGTACCGGGCCGTGAAGGAATTCGGGTATTCACTTTCGCGGTGCTGGCCGATGCGCGACACCAGATCGCTGGTGACGCCGGTGTAGAGCGTGCCGTGAGGCCTGTTCGCCATGATGTACACGCAACCTCCGCGTTCCATGGGCGCAAAGTACCATGGCCTTCTCAAAGGCGAGGGCATCGAGGGTGTGAAGCTTCGAGGAGGTTGAGATCCTGAGCCCGATGGAACGACGGTGTTGAAGCTTGATCAGCCTTCCGCGTGCGCCATCGCGAGCCTCGTCCGGGTCTTCGAGAACGGGCGAAGCGATCCTCGTCCCAAAGGACCCTTACTGATCGAAGTTGGGCGAAGATCGCTTCGGACCGCTCGGGGTCTCGCGGATCCTCGCGATGACGACCCGCGCCGCGATGACGCTCACGTCACTTCCCCGTCAGCTCCTTCACCTTTGCGTAGAGCACGTTCTCGTCGCCGGGGTTGTACACGTTGTGCTGCCAGACCACCTTGCCGCTGCCATCCAGCAGGAAGGTGTGCGGCACGTTCTGCACGTTCATGGCGCGCTTCAGGTCGCCGTTGGGATCGAGGAACACGTCGTATTCCCAGCCCTGGCCGTTCACGTAAGGCGCCACGCGGCTCATGCTGCGGCTGTCGTCGATCGAGATGGCCAGCAATTTCACGCCGGTCTGCGCCTGCCAGTCCTCGTACACCTCGGCGATGGCGTTCAACTCGCGCTTGCATGGCGCGCACCAGGTGGCCCAGAAGTTCACGATGATCGGCTTGCCATTGTTGGTGATGGAGGACATGTTCACCTTTTTCCCATCCATGGAAGCCAGGGTGACGGAGGGCAGCTTGGCGCCCGTTTGCGGGGCCAGGGAAAGCAACAGCGGGAGAACCAGTACGGAGAGGACGAGGAAGGGGGAGCGCATGATCGAGGAAGGTGAAAGGGTGTATGGACGGAAGGTCAAAAGAGGGGCCAAAGAAAAGGCCGGCGACGGATCGCCGGCCTTTTCAAAGGACGTTGCATCCTACTTGTTGACCGTCACCTTGCGGGTGGTGGTGGCACCGTCCGCCGTGAGGTTGAAGTAGTAGATGCCGCTGTTCAGTTCGCTCAGGCTCACCTCCGCCTGCGGGCCGGTCAGTTGCATGCCCATCACGCGCTCGCCGAGCACGTTGAACACGTCCAGATCCGCCTTGGCCGCGGGGCCGAAGCTCACCGTCACGTTGCCGCTGGTGGGGTTGGGGTAGATCTCAACCGAAGCTTCCAATTCGGCTTCGGTGATGCCCACCGCGTCGTTGGCCACGGAGCCCGCGCCTTCGCAGGTGTAATCCACTTCAAGGATCATGCTGCCGCCCGTGTCGTTGATGCGCACCCAGCCACCAACGATGCCGTCGCCATAATAGTCAAAGGCCTCCAGCGTGTAGCAGCCGATCTCGGTGAGCCAGATGGTGTGGGTGTTGGTGGTGTTGTCGTTGTACATGCCGGGGCCGCTGGGTGCGGGATAAGTGCCCGTGCAATTGTCCGACGGACCCACCTGGGTGTAGTTCCCACCTTCAGCGACCACGCTGCCATTGGGATCAAGCAGGCGCCAGGCGATCTCGTCGGCGTACGTGTCCGTTTTCACCTCCACCTCGATCGCGTACGAAACCGAGCTGGCGGTCACGTAATCGCCATGCTGCACATCGCCGGCCGGGAAGCCGTCCGTGCCGCCGTTGGGTGCGCTCACCTCATAGGTGTAGGTGACGGGACCGGTGAGGGTCTGTGCATTGAAATTCACGTTCGTCGATGCTCCGTTGGCCAGGGTCCCCGTCCAATTCACGGTCTGGAGGACCGATGAGCCCTGCATCAGCTTGACCGTCGCACTGGTGAGGGTGGTGCTGCCCTGGTTGTAAAGGACCGTGCTTGGGCTCACCGGATCGCCTGGGCAGAAATCGGTCCCGCCGTTGGTATGCACCAGGGTGGCATCCAGGGTCGCATTCTGGAAGGGGGCGGGGCATTGGCTCTTCCAGCTGGCCAGGAACTGCTGCCAGGTGTTCTCACGGTCGATCTCCACGCCCGTGGTGGAACCCGGGCAGTGCATGAACAGGGTGGGGTAGTAGGAGATGTTGTACAGGTTGGCCAGGGTGTTGCCTTCGCCACTGGGTCCGATGATCGGCCAGGGTGAACCGGTGATCCAGTCGCCCTGCGAACCAGAACCGCCCTGGAGCAGGGTCATGTTGCTCGCGGGGTCGCCGTCCACCCAGAAGATCATCAGGTCTCCGGTGCCGTCAGGCCCGAAGGTGTGGTAGAGCGTCTGCATGATCTCCGAGTTGTGCCAGGCCCAGCAGGGTCCGCACCAGTGGGCGCTGATGTCGACCAGCACGGTCTTGCCCTGGTCGATGTAATCCTGGATCGTGTGATCCACGCCGTTGATGTCCGTCGCCGTCCAGCCCTGGTTCTGGGCGGAGGTGACCATCGCCAGGGAGAGCCCGGCGGAAAGGAGTAAGGTTCTAAGCTTCATGTTCGCGGGTGTTTGGTTGCGTTGTTAGGTTCGATCCGGAAGGGCCGCGACCCACCGGGCCGCATGCATTCTTCGCTTTAGCGGCCCGAAACTAAATGGGTCATCCCCCCGATCCACTCACCGCTTCGGGCAAGGCTTGGGATCCTACTTTTCCGGCTTCACGGCCGGTCGGCCGGTCGCCGAGGCAAGCACGTCTATTTTTGGCGGCGCAAGCGCACTTCAGCACCTGATCATGATGAAACACCTCCTCTTCCCGCTCCTTTTCGCATCCATCGGCCTGGCCACCCGGGCGCAAGTGGTGCTCCTGGAAGACCTGGACGGCAACCAGGTGAACGGCCAATCGGTCACGGTGGTGGCCAGCGAGCCGGATCTCCTGATGGAATACGACCTGATCACCACCCTTGCGGGTTCGGTGGGCAAGACCATCAACGTGAAGCGTTATGAGCTGAACGTGGTGCCCGGATCACAGAACTACTTCTGCTGGGGGGTGTGCTACCTGCCGGTGGCGAGCGGCGCCAAGCCGTACTGGCTCTCGGTGGACAGCGTGGAAATGCTCCCCGCCGTGGAGTTCACCGGCTTCCATGCCTATTACATGCCTGGCGGCACCTCCGACGTGGCGGGGTTCCGCTACGTGTGGTACGACATCGCCGATCACAACGACAGCACCTGGTTGGACATCCACTTCGACACCCAGCAGGTGGGCATGGAGGAACTGGCGGTGGACGGCTTCAGCGTGTTCCCCAATCCGGCCCGAGGCACGGATGTCACCATCGAGCATGCGCTTTCCGGATCCGCCCAAGGCGCGGAGTTGGTGATCTACGATGCCCTGGGGTCGCGCGTGTTCCAGCAGATGATCGCCGGTGGAAGCGCCCGCACGACCATCAAGGCGGGCACGCTGCCCGTGGGATTGTACCTGGCCACGGTGGAGCAGGGCGGCCGCCTGATGGCCACCCGACCGGTGGCGATCGCATCACGCTGAGAACCCTTCGCGCGTCATCGCGAGGCTCGGCGAGTCCCCGAGCCGGCCGAAGCGATCCATATGATATGCTTCGTGGCCATTATTGACGAAGCCAAGAGCGCTTGGGATCGCTTCAGCCCACTTCCCTTCACACGGGCTTTCGCACGTGGAGCTTCGCGATGACGGCTTTGATGGAGAAGATCCGGAATATCACCCGCGCAAAAGCTCCGCCGCCAGCCGTGGCATGCCCACGCCGGCTTTTTCGCGGATCACCACCACGCCGGGCAGCGGCACGACCACTTCGCCGGGGTCGATCACGTGCATGGGGCAGTGGCGTGGTGCGTGGTGTACCAGCCCGGCGGCGGGATACACCTGCATGGAGGTGCCCACGATGATCACGCGTTCCGCACGGGCCATCAGCGCGGCGGCTTCCTCGATCATCGGCACGGCCTCGCCGAACCATACGATGTGCGGCCGAAGTTGGGATCCCAGTTCGCAGCGCGCCCCCCAGGGAAGTGATGGTCCGTTGACCGGATAGACGAGGCGGGCGTCCCGGGTGCTGCGCGCCTTGAGGATCTCGCCATGCAGATGCATCACGCGGGTGCTGCCGGCGCGCTCGTGCAGGTCGTCGATGTTCTGGGTGATCACCTGCACCTCGAACCTCCCTTCCAGGTCAGCGATGGCACGATGGGCCGGGTTGGGTCCGGCCTTCAGCACCTGTGCGCGGCGCTCATCATAGAAGCGGAGCACCAGGCGCGGGTCGCGCTCCCAGGCCTCGGGCGTGGCCACGTCCTCCACGCGGTACTGCTCCCACAGGCCATCGCCATCGCGGAAAGTGCGCAGGCCGCTCTCGGCGCTTACCCCGGCACCGGTGAGGACGATGATCCGCTGGCGGCCCACCGGCCAAAGGAACGCCTCCCTTGGAACCTCCGGGCCGTTTACCTTGCGCTCCCTTCCGAAAACCCCTGTCCATCGGCGCATTCCTACCCGAACGGTAAACAAGGTCCATTTCAGTCAAGGACAGGATGATCGACAGCCTGCGGGGAGAGCTATTGGAAAAGGCGCCGGGCCATGCGGTGGTCGAGGTCGGCGGGGTCGGATACCTGGTCCACATCCCCCTGACGGTGTTCACCGAGCTTCCCGATCGCGGACCGGTGAGGCTTTTCATCCATTACGCGGTGAGCGTCGACGTGCGCAGCGGCCAGAGCGACCACCGGCTGTACGGCTTCCGGGACGGCGAGGAGCGCGCCCTGTTCCGTCAATTGATCACCGTGCAGGGGGTGAGCACCACCGTGGGCCTTTCCCTGATGAGCGCCAAGGACGCGGGCGACCTTCGCCTGGCCATCCTCAACGGCGATGAGCTGGCGCTCAAAAGCGTGAAGGGCATCGGGCCCAAGCTGGCGCAGCGCATCGTTCAGGAATTGCGCGGAAGGCTCACCTCCGAGCCCAACGTGCATGTGTCGGCCCAGGCCGGAACGGGCAATAGCCTGAAAGCCGAAGCGTTATCGGCGCTGACCTCGCTGGGCCTGGACCGCATGAAGGCCGAGCGCGCGGTGCAGGGGATCCTCAATGAGCGCAAAGCCGGGCCACCGACGCTGGAGGAACTGATCCGGCTGAGCCTGAAGAACCTCTGAACGCGCGCATGACCGGCCGGCTCCCTGTTCAGCGATGGTTCGTACCGCTACGCTCCGCGGCGGCGATCGCGGCCATCCTCCTGCTCGCATCGGCCGCCCGCGCATCGGGCTACTTCGCCGCCATGCCCCAGCAGGTCGATTCGCCCGAGATCGAACTGCAATGGCCCATCACCGATCCGCTGGCCCCCGGCGAAGGCGGTGGAGGCAGCGTGAACCTGCAGGATCCCTCCAACATCACCAACGAGGTGATCTACGACCCCGAGACCGGACAGTACATCATCCAGAGCACCGTCGGGGAGAACATCGACTACCGCCCGCCCATGAGCATGTCGCTGGAGGAATACCTCAACTACGACATGCAGCAGGCGATGGAAACCTACTGGACGGAGCGCGCGGAGGAGGAGAGCCAGAGCGCCACCAACGCCTTGATCCCCACCATCAACGTGCGCGGTGAAGCCTTCGACCGGATCTTCGGGGGCAACACCATCGACATCCGGCCGCAGGGCTCGGCCGAGGTCACCTTCGGGGTGAACATCTCCAAGACGGAGAACCCGCGGATCCCCGTGGACCAGCGGCGGGTGACCACCTTCGACTTCGACCAGAAGATCCAGCTCAACCTGGTGGGCAACATCGGGGAGAAGCTCAAGATCAACACCAGCTACAACACCGAAGCCACCTTCGACTTCGAGAACCAGGTGAAGCTGGACTACACCGGATACGAGGACGAGATCATCCAGAAGATCGAAGCCGGCAACGTGAGCCTGCCCCTGGGCGGCTCGCTGATCCAGGGCAGCCAGAGCCTCTTCGGCCTGAAGACCGAACTGCGTTTCGGCAGGCTCACCGCCACGGGGATCTTCAGCCAGGAGAAGGGCCAGCGCCGCAACGTGGCGGTGAGCGGAGGGGCGCAGACCAACACCTTCGACATCAAGGCCGACGAATACGAAGCCAACCGCTACTACTTCCTCAGCCACTATTTCCGCGGCCAGTACGAGAACGCGCTGCGCACCCTGCCCACGGTGAACAGCGGGATCCAGATCACCCGCGTGGAGGTGTGGGTGACCAACACGCGCAGCGACTTCGAGCAGAACCGCAACATCGTGGCCTTCACCGACCTGGGCGAGGACGCCAGCGCCGACGCGGTGGCCGGCAACCAGGTGAGCGCCGACCTGGTGGGTTCGGGCTTCCTCACCGACTTCCCGCTGAGCTACCCCGACAACGAGCAGAACAGCGAGTACGCCACCATGAGCGGCAATGCCGCCATCCGCGGCTTCGTGAACGCCGCCGCCACGCTGCAGGCCATGGGCTTGCAGGCCAGCAGGCATTATGAAAAACTCGAGAGCGCGCGCCTGCTGCCCCCCAGCGAGTACACCCTGAACCAGCGCCTGGGCTTCATCGCCCTCACCCAATCGCTGAACAACGACGAAGTGCTGGCCGTGGCCTACCAGTACACCTACCAGGGCCAGACCTACCAGGTGGGCGAATTCAGCACCGACGGCGTGGCGCCACCCAACGCGCTGGTGCTGCGCCTGCTGAAGGCCACCATCACCGATCCCCGCATTCCGCTGTGGGACCTGATGATGAAGAACGTGTACTCCCTGAGCGCCTTCCAGGTGAACCGCGACGACTTCCGGCTCGACCTGATCTACAACAACCCCACCACCGGGGTGGACATCAACTACGTGCCGCGCCCGCCGATCGACGACGAACCGCTGCTGCAAGTGCTGGGCATGGACCGCCTCGATCCCAACAACGCGCCCAACCCCGACGGCGTGTTCGACTTCATCGACGGTGCGGCGAGCACCGGCGGGACCATCAACACACAGAACGGAAGGATCTTCTTCCCGGTGCTGGAACCCTTCGGCACCACGCTGGACAACGCGCTGATCGGCCCCGACCCGCTCAACCCGATCCAGCCCGCGGCGGTGCGCCAGACCATCGTGTTCCGGCAGCTCTATGACAGCACCAAGACCGCCGCGCAGAACCTGCCCGAACTGAACCGCTTCCGGCTGAAAGGCAGCTACCGCTCGGCCAGCAGCGACGTGATCAGCCTCAACGCGGTGAACATCCCGCAGGGCTCCGTGACGGTGACCGCCGGCGGCGTGCGCCTGATCGAGAACCAGGACTACACGGTGGACTACAACCTGGGCCGCGTGCGCATCCTCAACCAGGGCATCCTCGAGAGC
>CAYMXP010000041.1:0-30964 GCA_964394425.1 uncultured Chryseobacterium sp.
GAGTTCATGTTCCAATGGAGCGGGAGACGAGATTCGAACCCGCGACCCTCAGCTTGGAAGGCTGATGCTCTACCGCTGAGCTACTCCCGCGCTTGTCCGGTCAATGGGTCCTGGCCCCTCTGATACCCTTGGGCTCCGTCTTGGTGGGGAGAGCAGGATTCGAACCTGCGAAGCTCGAAAGCAACAGATTTACAGTCTGTCCCCGTTGGCCACTTGGGTATCTCCCCCGATCGGCTCACGGAGCCAATGGAGGGATTCGAACCCCCGACCGGCTGATTACAAATCAGCTGCTCTGGCCAGCTGAGCTACATTGGCGATCACAGCAAGGAAAGAACGGCGTTCTTTTCCCAATTCCGGAGCATGCCCCGGAATTGGGCCTGCAAATGTAGAAAGTTGAGCGGTCCGGCCAAACGGTGAACGCCGGACTTTTTTAACGCCCGGTCCCCAGCCCGCAAGGACCGGCCCCCCGGCGCTCAGGAGGTCTTCCGGATCCGGGCCTTGGTCCGTTCCATCTGCCGGCGCAGGGCCTCGGCGGCCTCGTCGGTGGCCTCCTCGAAGGTCTTGCTCTGGCGCTTGGCGAAGAGTTCCGGGCCCGGCACCATCAGCTTGATCTCGGCCACCTTGTTCTCGCGCCGGCTGCTGTCGTGGTCCAGCCTGAGGTAGACCTCGGCACCCACGATGTGGTCGTGGAACTGGGTGAGTTTCTGCAGTTTCTCGCGGATGAAGCCGATGAGCTTCTCATCGGCGTCGAAATGGATGGAATGCACATTGATGTTCATGGTCCTTGATCGGTTCCGTTTTCCTCGTTCAGCCACCTCCGCGCGGGTGGGCCCGGCGATGGATCTTCTTGAGCTTCTCGATGGTGTTGTGGGTGTAGACCTGGGTGGCGGCCAGGCTGGCGTGGCCCAGGATCTCCTTCACGGCGTTCAGGTCGGCGCCGTGCTCGAGCATGTGGGTGGCGAAGGTGTGGCGCAACACGTGGGGGCTCCGTTTGCTCTGGGTGGTGACCCCACGAAGATAGCGTTCAACGATGCGCCGCGCGGTGCGTGGCGGCATGGCCTGTCCGCGGTCGGTGAGGATGAGTTCCGGCGCGTATTCATGACCGGCGAACGCGCGTTCACGCTCAGGCAGATAGGTCTTCAGCGCATCCACCAGATGATCGGCGAGGGGGATCAGCCGCTCCTTGTTGCGCTTGCCCAGCACCCGCAGGGTGCGTGAGCGCAGGTGGGCACCATCGGGCTTCAAGCCAAGGAGTTCGGACAGGCGCATGCCAGTGCCGTACAGCAGGTCAAGGATCAACCGGTCGCGCATGCCGGGGAATCCCTCCGGCCAGGGCATCTTGTCGAAGAGGTCGTGCATCTTCCGCTCCTCGATGAACTCCGGCAGGCGCTTGGGGGTCTTGGGGGGGTCCACCAGGGCCGTGGGATCGCTTTGCACCACGTCCAGCCTTCGCGCGAAACGATAATAGGCCCTCAGCGCGCTGAGCTTGCGGTTCACCGAACGGGCGCCGACCCCCGAGTCGAGCAGGCCCATCATCCAGCCGCGCACGGCCTTGTCCGTGGCCAGGTCCAGGTCGTCGCTCCCCTGCCGTTCCTTCAGGAAGGCGGCGAACTGCTCCAGGTCGGTGCGGTAGGCCAGCACGGTATGCGGGCTGCTGCGCTTCTCGTGGGTGAGGTGTTCGATGAAGCGGTCGAGGAGCACGTGAGGCGGTCTTAGAACCTATTGGCCATTTCCGTTCACCGCGCAGGCACAGAGGACCCTTTGAGCCTCGATATCGTGAACGATCCCTTGCATTTCTCCGCGCCCTCTGCGTCTCCGCGGCAAACTACCAACACGTTCGTAAAGCAAAAAAGGCGAAAAGACCGCCGGTCCTTCCGCCTTCAAGGCTGGACTTGTCTACAGGCTATTGCTCCTTGGCGGCCTGCTCCACGCGGTAGATCGCGCGCTTGATCTCCGTGCGGCGCTTCACCGATCGCTTGGTGTAGCCCTGGCGGGCCCTCAGCTGGCGCATGGCACCGGTGCGCTCGAACTTCTTCTTGAACTTCTTGAGCGCCTTGTCGATCGATTCGCCTTCCTTGACGGGGATGATGAGCATGTGCCTTTTCTTGTAAGGGGCGCCAAAGATAGATCGGGGGCCGATCCGCGCAAGCTCAGGGTTCCGGCACCTCCTACGGCGGTGATGACCAAGCCGAAGGATCCCGAGACGGAGACCCGTTCGGCCATTACTTCAGCACCTCCCGCGAGATCACGATCTTCTGGATCTCGCTGGTGCCCTCCCCGATCGTGCAGAGCTTGCTGTCGCGGAAGAACTTCTCCACGGGAAAATCCTTCGTGTAGCCGTAGCCGCCGAAGATCTGCACCGCGTCGGTGCTCACGCTCACGGCCACCTCGCTGGCGTAGTACTTGGCCATGGCGCTCTGCCCGGTCACCGGGCGGTGGCGGTTCTTGAGGTCGGCGGCCTGGAGGGTGAGCAGCTCGGCGGCCTCGATGCGCATGGCCATGTCGGCCAGCTTGAAGGCGATGGCCTGGAAACCGGCGATGGCCTGGCCGAACTGCTGGCGCTCCTTGGAATATTTCACGCTCGCATCCATCGCACCCTTCGCGATCCCAAGCCCGAGCGCCGCGATGGAGATGCGGCCGCCATCGAGCACCTTCATCGCCTGCTGGAAGCCCTCCCCCACCTTCCCGAGCACGTTCGCTTCCGGCACGCGGCAATCCTCGAAGATCACCTCGGCGGTCTCGCTGGCGCGCATGCCCAGCTTGTTCTCCTTCTTGCCGGCCTTCAAGCCCGGTGTACCCCGCTCCACCACGAAGGCCGTCATGCCCTTGCTGTCGAGCAGTTCGCCGGTGCGGGCGATCACCACCACCAGGTCGCTGCTGATGCCGTGGGTGATCCAGTTCTTGGTGCCGTTGATCACCCAATGGCCGCCGTCCTTCTTCGCGGTGCATTTCATGCGCATGGCATCGCTGCCGGTGCCCGCCTCGGTGAGCGCCCACGCGCCGAGCCATTCACCGGTGGCGAGTTTGGGCAGATACTTTTTCTTCTGCTGATCGCCGGCGAACGAAAGGATGTGACCGGTGCAAAGTGAATTGTGCGCCGCCACGCTCAAGCCGATGGATCCGCAGATGCGTGCCACCTCGCTGACGGCAGTGACGTACTCGAAGTAACCGAGGCCCGCGCCGCCGTATTCCCCGGGCACGAGCACCCCGAGCAGGCCGGCAGGGCCCAGATGCTGCCGGAACAATTCCCTGGGAAAATGCTGGCTCTCGTCCCAATCCATCAGCTTGGGGCGGATCTGCTTCTCACCCAGGTCGCGCACCATCTGCGCGATCATCTTCTGGTCTTCGGTCCCCGTGAATTCCATCTGGTCAATAGGTCACCATGCGGGTGACCTCGGCGTTGTATGGCAGCAGCTTTTGCAGGCCGTGAAGAAAGGACAGTTCGACCAGAAAGCAGAAGCCCGCCGGCGTTCCCCCCTGCATGCGGATCAGTTCGGCGGCTCCGGCCGCGGTGCCTCCGGTGGCCAGCAGGTCGTCATGCACCAGCACGCGCATGCCGGGTTTCACCACGTCCACGTGCATCTCGATCTCCGCGGAGCCATACTCCAGGTCGTACTTGTAGCCCACCGTCCGGTAGGGCAGTTTGCCCTTTTTGCGCACGGTGATGAAGGGCACGCCCAATTGGAGCGCCAGCGGCACCCCGAACAGGAAGCCCCTGCTTTCGATCCCGGCGATGGCGTCGATCCGCTTCCCCTTCAACGGTCCGGCGAAGCCCTGCACCACGGCCCTGCTCAGTTCCGGATCCTCCATGACCGGCGTGATGTCGCGGAAGAGGATCCCGGGCTTAGGAAAGTCGGGGATGGCCCGGATGGCGGCCTTGAGGCGTTGTTCCAGATCGCTCACGGGGAGGAGGGCGCGCAAGTTTACGCAGGCACGGCACGCCATTTTGCTCATTCGCCCAGCGCCAGGTATGGCGCGAGCGCCGCGAAGACCTCGGGCGTGACGACCGCGCACCCCTTGATCGCCTCCACGGTCTTGAACGGTCCGTGCTGTCCGCGATAGGCGATCAGCGGTTTCGCCACCTTCCATCGTGCATAGGGGTGCGCCGCGAGCTCTTCCACCGTGCATGAATTGATCATGATGCGACGGACCATGAGCGTATCCACCACCAGCAGGGTCTTCAACCGCTCCACGGCGTCGGGCTTGTCCTTGAGCACGTACACTTCGCCAAGCTGGTCCAGGCTGCGGTAGCCGCCGAGCATCTCGCGGTACTTGATGATGCCGCGCGCGAAGGAGGGACCCACGCCGGGCAACTCCACCAACTGGAGGCTGTCGCAGGTGTTCACCTCAAGACGGGATCGCACGCGATGATCCGCGGTCGAAGGCGTGCCGCGGGATGGAGCATCGACCTTCCAGGCCATTCGGTCGTGCGACGACGGATCGCCCTCCGTGCGCGCCCCCCGTTCTTCCGTGCTGTCCGGCAATTGGATGAAGGGCCACCATTGCTCCATCAACTCCGGTCGCACCACGCGCATGCGCGCCAGGTCGGCCTTGGAACGAAAATGCCCGCCATGCGCCTCGTACTTATGGATCGCAAGCGCCTGCTTCTCGCTCAACCCGAGGCGTCGCCATTCTTCCACGGCAAGGTGATTGGGGTCGAAGGCGAAGAGATCATGCCCGGGGGCGGAGGCGCTGTCGGCTGCCGCGCGCTCCGCCAGCCAGGCATCCAGCACCGCCTGCTCCCGCGACAGGTCAGGCGGCGGTGGCTCCCGGACCCATTGCTCGTAGGCCAGCCAACCCGCGGCGACCAGGATCGCGGCGGAGACCACCGCCCAAGCCTGGCGCTCGCCACGCGGAACGTTCAGCATGTCCTTGATCCGTTCGAACCGGTCGTGTCCCATGATCAGGCATGGTCGCCATTGATCTGGTCGCGCAGCACCTTCAACCCTTCCTCGAAACTCCGTGGCGCGTAACCGAGCTCGCGGCGCGCCTTGTCGAGCACGAACCCCGTGCGCGGGGGGCGCTTTGCCGGCTGGGACAGGCTCTCGGACGTCACGGCCGTGACGTTCGCGGTGGACAGGCCGAAGGACTTCCCCACGCGCTGGACCAATTCGAGGATGCTCATCATGTCCCTGCCGCTTAGGTGGTAAATGCCGGTCGCCCCGCGCTTCGCGATCCGGATGCAGCCATCAGCGAGGTCCTCGGCGAGCGTGGGCATGCGCCACTGGTCGTTCACCACCTTGATGGGTTCGCCCTTCTCCAGGGCGGTCTTCGCCCAGAGCACCACGTTGCTCCGGCTCAACCCCTTCGCCACGCCATAGACGATGATCGTGCGCGCGATCGCCCACTTCCTGAGCCCCGCGTTCATGACCACGCGCTCGCTGTCCAGTTTGCTGTTGCCATAGATGCTCAGCGGACGCGGTTCGTCCTCCTCCCCGTAGGGTCCGTTACGCCCATCGAAAATGAAATCCGTGCTGAGGTGAATGAAGTGCGCTTCGACGCGTTTTGATGCACGGACGAGATGTTCGACCGCCGTCACGTTCTGCAGGGCGCAGGTCGCCGGATCCAGTTCGCAGGCATCCACGTTGGTCATGGCCGCGGTGTGGATGACGGCATCGGGCTTCACCTCCTCGAACACGCGATCGACCGCGTCCTTGATCGTGATGTCCAGGGAGCGATAGCGGGGACCAAGCGGATCGGCGGTGCGATCCGCCCCGCGCGAGGTCGCGACCAGGTCCGCTTCCGGATCATCGCGCAAGGCGGCGATGAGCTTCTGCCCGAGCAGTCCATTGGAGCCGGTGAGGAGGATGCGCATTCGGCAGCGAAGGAAGGATGCCGCCCTCAGAGTTCCCAAACGCTTCTCCTGCGCGAGAAAGGCCGCTTGATCCGCTCCTTGTGCTGCAGCACGAAGGCCATGATCAGGTAGATCACCAGCGAAACGCCCGCGGTGATGAAAGAGAGATAGATGAACGAAAGCCGCACCTGCTCGGTCTTGATATTGAGCTTGTCGCCCCACCAGGCGCAAACGCCGAAGGCCCGACGCTCGAAATAGGTCTTGATGCGCTGGATCATCTCAGGTCCGTGGGCATGGAAGGGCTCGTTCGCTTGAGCAGTTCGGTGCCGATGCCGCAAAGTAAACAACGCCGCTGCGCGCAGTATTGGTTCTTCAGCTCGATGAGCGCCTGGGAGCGTGCCGCACTGCCGGCTTTCACGCCGCGCGCATCCCATCCCCCGACGATGGCGTTCGCCTCCGGGGGCATCGAACCCAGCAGTTCCAACGCGCGCTGGATGCCGTCCTCATCGCCGTGCAGCCTCGCCTGCGCGAAGCGGAACGGCACAATGGCATTGATCACAAGGTGGTCGGCGGCGGCACGGCCAAGATGCTTGGGCTGTGGCGATGAGGGCTGATCGAAGCTGAATCGATCGGTCCAGTAGCCACCGGCGGTCACGTCAAGCGCCTCGCGGATCGCGTCGAGCTCATCGGTGGCGATCAGCTCGGTGAAGGAGCCATCGCATTTCATCACCAGCCGCGCGAACTGGGCGATGCGCACCGTGGGAAAGTTGGGCGGATGCGACCGGGCGAACTTCCACGCTGCCGTGGGCGCGGGCTTCAAGCCGTGCATGTGTCGCAGCAGCGCATGCTCCCGCTGCAGCGTCCGCGGATGCTCGTCGACGAAGTCGGTGCGCAGCAGCCCCGCCTGGCCGAAGAGCAGCGCCTCGGTGCGCAGCTCGTCGTCGCGGTATTTCTGGAGCACCTTCAACGGAAGCGCGTGCGCCAGCATGCCGAAAGGCTCGGCGTTCACCTTGTGGCCGAAGGCCTGCAACAGCACGTGATAGAAGGCCTCGACGGCATCGCCATGGTGCCGTTTGATGAGCGATCCCACATCGGCCGTCTTGCGTTGGAGGCGCTCCACCAGCACCCGCTCCAGCCAGAGGTCGACCCGCGACCTGTCCACCTGCGCGAGCTGGTCCTCGCAGGGGACCCAGGCTTTGTTCTTCATCAGGCGTTGGTAGGCTTCCAGGCTCCTGGGGTCGATGCGGTGCTTCAGCTCGAAGGCCGCCACGCGACCACCACGCGCGGTGCGCACGGCCATGTCGTGCTCATACACCACGTGCAGGACCACGCTGTCGTAGGCGGGGTCCTTCTCATGCTTGTGCGCATACCAGTCGCTGCCGCGCAGATGCACCTCGATCGTTCCGGCCAGGAGCTGCCCGTCGATGCGCACGCGGGCATCGACCAGGTCGGGACCGGAGCCGCCCTGCACGCGGCCGGGCTTGATCACCTGCAACGGCTTGCCGTCGGTGGTGCGCAACGCGTGCCGCGTGAAGAGCTGCTGTTCCCAGATGAACTGGAGCAGGTCCTCTTTGATGGCGGGCAGAACGGAGGGCACGGTCGATCAGAGGATCAGAGGATCAGAGGATCCCATGCGCGCGCAAGGCGGACTCCATGATGCGCTGAAGCCGGCCGGCTTCTTCGCGGGCCGCGTCGATGGCGCCCGGACCCTTGCCGGCGTAGAGGATGCCACGCGAGGAGTTGATCAGCAGGCCCGCGTCCTTGTTCAGGCCCTGTGCGAGCACCGCATCCAGGTCGCCGCCCTGCGCACCGATGCCCGGAACGAGGAAGAAATGCGCGGGCGCCAGTTGACGCGCCCGGGCGAGCACTTCGGGACGCGTGGCACCCACCACGAACATCGTGTCGTTCACCGTGCCCCATTCGCTCACGCGCATGATCACCTTCTCGAACAGGCGGTGCTGACCGCCATCCACGGGCAGGAACTGGAAGTCCATGGCGCCCTCGTTGCTGGTGACGGCCAGCACGATGGCCCATTTGCCCGGGCGGCCCAGGAAGGGTCGCACGCTGTCGTGGCCCATGTAGGGCGCCACGGTCACCGCGTCGAAGCCGAGCTTGTCGAAGAAGGCCCCGGCATACTTGCGCGCGGTGTTGCCGATGTCGCCGCGTTTGGCATCGGCGATCATCAGGCAGTCTTCCGGGACCTCCTTCAGCGTGCGCTCCAGCGACCGCCAGCCCTCGGAGCCGCGTGCTTCATAGAAGGCCAGGTTCAATTTGTAGGCAACGGCCAGATCGCGCGTGGCGCCGATGATCACCCGGTTGAAGGCCTCCACCGGATCGCCCTCCGCGCGGAACTGGTCGGGCACCAGGTGCGCTTCGGTGTCCAGGCCCACGCACAGCAGGCTGCGCTTGCGGGTGATGGAGGCGATCAGTTGCTCGCGGGTCATGAACAAATGCTCTTTACCACAGAGACACAGAGAGCACGGAGGATCGCAAGATGACGCGGTCGCATTCCACCCACCATGGGGCAAATGCCCCTCTTCTCTGTGGCCTCCGTGCCTCTGTGGTGCAATGAGCGCTCATCCTGCTTTCAGCTTCTCCGTCCTGTCCGCCAACTGGAGCGCGTCGATGATCGCCTGCAGGTCGCCATTGAGCACCTGGGGCAGGTTGTGCATGGTGAGTTCGATGCGGTGATCGGTGACGCGGCTCTGGGGGAAGTTATAGGTGCGGATCTTGGCCGAGCGATCGCCGGTGCTCACCATGCTGCGGCGGTGGCGGGCTTCGGCCTCCTCGCGCCTGCGCACGCTCTCCTCGTAAAGCTTGTTGCGCAGCATCTGCATGGCCTTCATGCGGTTGGCCAGCTGGCTGCGCTCGGTCTGGCACATCACGACCATGCCGGTGGGGAGGTGTGTGAGGCGCACCTTCGTCTCCACCTTGTTCACGTTCTGGCCGCCGGCGCCACCGCTGCGCGCGGTCTCCATCCTCACGTCGCTTTCCCGGATGTCCACTTCCGTCTCATCGGCCTCGGGCAGCACCGCCACGGTGGCGGCGCTGGTGTGGATCCGCCCGCTGGCTTCGGTGGCCGGCACACGCTGCACGCGATGCACGCCGGCTTCGTACTTCAGCGTGCCGTAGGCGCCATCGCCCAGCACGTTGAAGATGATCTCCTTGTAACCGCCCACGGTGCCTTCGCTCAGGTCGGCCACTTCCACCTTCCAACCCCTGCCCTCGCAATAGCGCGCGTACATGCGGAACAGGTCGCCGGCGAAGAGGCTGGCCTCATCGCCGCCGGTGCCGGCGCGGATCTCCACGGTGCAGTCGCGGGCGTCGTTCGGATCCTTGGGCACCAGCAGCATGCGCACCTCCTCCTCCATCTCCTTGACGCGTGCCTCCAGGGCGTCCAGCTCCTCGCGCGCCAGGTCCACCAGTTCGGGGTCCTGCTCCCCCGCGATGATCTCCTCGACGCCCGCCAGTTGCTCGTGCAGCCGGCGCAAGCGGTCGTAGGCATCGTCCAGCGGCTCAAGCTCGCGGTAGTCGCGGTTGAGCCGCACGAAGCGCTTCTGGTCGGCGATCACCTGGGGGTCGGCCAGCTGGCGGCTCACCTCGTTGCGCCGGTCGTGGATCGCGCGGAGCTTGTGCAACAGGTCGCTCATGGTGCGAAGGGATCCGCGGATGGACACGGATGAACGCGGTGGGCCGGACGGGTTCTCATGGATAGCTGTATCGTCCGTGCTCCCCGTCGATGATCACCTCCTTCACCGGCCCCGCTTCCACCCTTCCCACGATCCGCCCTTCGATCTTGAAGCCGGCGGCGATGTCGATGATGGCCTGGGCGCGGCCCGATGGCACGTAGAGCTCCATCCGGTGCCCCATGTTGAACACGCGGTACATCTCCTTCCAGCCCGTGCCGCTCATGCGCTGGATGGCGGTGAAGAGCGGCGGGGTGGGAAAGGGATGGTCCTTGATCACGCGGAGGTCCCGGACGAAGTGCAGCACCTTGGTCTGGCCACCGCCGCTGCAATGCACCATGCCATGGACGTCGTCGCGCATGCGCGCCAGCACTTCGCGGATCACCGGGGCATAGGTCCGCGTGGGCGAAAGCACGGCGCGACCGAAGTCGAGCGGGCTTTCCGGCAGCGGGTCGGTGAGCCTGGCATGCCCGGAGTAAATGAGCTCCTCGGGCGTGCCCGGGTCGAAGGTCTCCGGAAAGTCACGGGCCAGCGACCTGTCGAAGAGGTCGTGCCGTGCGCTGGTGAGGCCGTTGCTCCCGATGCCGCTGTTGTAGGCTTCCTCGTAGCTGGCCTGTCCGAAGCTCGCGAGCCCCACGATCGCATCGCCGGCCTGGATCCGCGCGTTGTCGATCACCTCGGCGCGCTTCATGCGGCAGACCACCGTGCTGTCCACGATCACCGTGCGCACCAGGTCGCCCACGTCGGCGGTTTCACCACCGGTGCCGCGGATGCCGATGCCCAGGTCGCGCATCTTCTCCAGGAACCGTTCGGTGCCTTCGATGATCGCGGCGACCACCTCGCCGGGGATCAGTCGTTTGTTGCGCCCGATGGTGCTGCTGAGCAGGATGCCATCGGTGGCTCCCACGCAGAGCAGGTCGTCGAGGTTCATCACCACGGCGTCCTGCGCGATGCCGTGCCAGACGGATGGATCACCGGTCTTCTTCCAGTAGGCGTAGGCCAGCGCGCTCTTGGTGCCGGCACCATCGGCATGCATCACCACGCAGTGGTCGGCGCTCCCGCCGAGGTGGTCCGGGACGATCTTGCAGAAGGCGCCCGGGTAGAGTCCCTTGTCCACCGACGCGATGGCCCTGTGGACATCCTCCTTGGCGCTGCTCACGCCCCGCTGCTCGTATCGGCCGGTCATTGAACGCAACGATCCATCATGGGTGAGCGGTCTCCCCTCCTGTTCCGACTTCGCCTTCGCGCAACCCGCCCGGGCGGTGCGAGGGGCTCTGCGAGGAATAGGAGGGGTTGGGGGTGGTTCATGCTCAAATGAAAAGGCACCCCGGGGCGGGATGCCTTTCCACGGTCGTTGTCCGGCTAGTTGTTCGGCGCCGGGGTCTGTTGCGGGGTTTCCTGCGGCACATAGTCGAAGCTCAGCACCTTGAACTCGGTGCGGCGGTTCTGCTGGTGGGCGGCCTCCTGCTCTTCGCGGGTCTTCATGGCCTTGATCTCCGCGTCGGTGATGCGCGGCTCCTCGGCACCGCGGCCCACGGCCTTCATGCGCGCCGGATCGATGCCTTTGGTCACCAGGAAGTTCACGCAGCTCTGGGCGCGCTTCTGGCTCAGTTCCATGTTGCCTCCCTTGTACCTGCGCGTGGGCCGTGAGTCGGTGTGGGCGCGCAGTTCGATCACGATGGTGGGGTTCTCCACGAGGGTCTGGTAGAGGGTCTCCAGGGAATCCTGCCCCATCGGGGTGAGCGCATACTGGTCCAGTTCGTACTGTACCTCGGGCAACTTGATCACGATGTCCTTGCGCGCGGGCTGCAGGAAATACTCCTTCACGAAGGTGGTGCTCTCCTGCAGGCCCACGGTGGTCACCTGGTCGTTCACCACCAGGTACTCAGGCGCGGTGGCGCGGATGGTGTAGGTGGTGTTCTCCACGATGAAGCGGCCGGTGCCTTTCTCGGCGAAGCTGAACCCGCCGTTCTCGTCGGTGATGGCGTTGAAGCTCGACCCATCGGTGCCCACCACTTCGATGGTGGCGCCGGGCAGCGGCTGGTTGGTCACCTTGTCGTAGGCGGTGCCTTGCAGGGCGAAGACCAGTTCGGGCATGTAGAAGCGCCAGATGTCGTCCTGGCCCTTGCCGCCGGGACGGTTGCTGGTGAAGTAGCCCCGCTCCTCGTCGCCATCGAAGATGATCCCGAAGTCGTCCATCGAACTGTTGATCGGGCTCTTGAGGTTCTCCACGTGGCCCCAGGTACCCTCGCCGGTCTTCTCGGCCATGAAGATGTCCAGGCCGCCCATGCCCGGGTAGCCGTCGCTGGTGAAATACAGGTTGCCATTGGCCCTCAGGAAGGGGAACATCTCGTCCTTGGGGGTGTTGATGTCCTTGCCCAGGTTGGAGGGCTTGCCCACGGGCATGCCCTCCTTGTCCAGCTTCACCATCCAAAGGTCCTTGCCTCCCTGTCCACCCTTCATGTTGCTGGCGAAGACCAGCATGCCGTCATCGGCGGCGATGGTGGGATGGCCGACGGTGTACACGTTGGTGTCGCCCTTGGCCACCTCGGGCTGCAGGGCCAGCATCACGGGCTCGGAATAGTCGTTGCCCACTTTCTTGCTCAACCAGATGTCGCAGCCATGCACCTTCTTCTTCTCGAAGGGGCAGCGGGTGAAGTACATCATGGTGCGCTTGGCGTTGAAGGTGACCGAACCCTCGTTGCTGGCCGTGCAAATGGCGGGGGGCAGCTTCACCGGCTCGCTCCACTTGCCCAGCTTGTCGCGGCGGCTCATGAACAGGTCGCTGAAGCTCTCGCCGATGATGCCGTCGGTCTCCGTGCCCGTAGCCGCCGTGCGCGTGCTGGTGAAGACCACGTCCTCGTTCTTCTTGTCGGCGAAAGCGGGGCTGAAGTCGTATTGCTGGCTATTGAGCAGCACCTCGGGATCGACGCTGTAGCGGCTGGAGTTGTCCACCCATTCCTGGGCCAGCTGGCTGGCCGCGATGCCCGCGTCGGCACGCATGTCCCCGGGGTTCTTCTCCTTGTACTTGTTGAAGGCGACGATGGCCTCCGCGTACTTGCCCTGCTCCTTGAGCGCCTCTCCGATGTAGAGGTAGGTGATGGGGTCGGGGTACTGGGCCTTGTTGGCTTTCTCGTACCAGACCTCCGCCTGCTGGGCGTCGCCAAGCACGCGGTAGCACTCGCCCACCTTGAAGATCAGCGCGGCCTTCTCGCTGGCCTTCTTCTCCATGGTGTAGGCCTTCTTGTAAAGTTCGATGGCGTTGAAGTAGAAGCCGTTCTTGAAGGCTTCATCGGCTTCCTCGTCGAGTTTACCCTGACCCAAGGCCGTGGTGCTCAGGAGCATCGCGCAGAGGGATCCGGTCATGAACTTCCAGGTGCTCATCGGGATGTAGTAAGAGGTTCCTTCAGGTGCCGGGCGAAAGTAAACAAAAGGCATTGGGAGCCCCGGCCGGGGTCCCGACGGCCGGTCCGGCGGGATCGCCGCTCCTGATCCGAGGCCCCCTCACCGGGTGAAGAGCAGCTCGCGCAGCTTGGGCAGGGGCCAGAGCTCGTCGTCCACCAGCAGTTCCAGCTTGTCGGCATGCCGGCGGATCCGTGCCATCAGCGGCTTCACGGTGTCGCAATAGGCGATGGCCTTCGCGCGGTGGTCCTCGATGGCGTTGGCCTTCTTGCGGGCCTCGATCATGTCGTCGGTGATCGACTTCAACCCGGCCAGGTGCCCGCTGATCTCTTCGATCAGTTGAAGCGGGGTGGCGGCGGCCTTCTTCGCCTTCTCCCCGCCCAGCACCTCACGCAATCCGCGCACGTTCTCGATCAGGCGGTTCTGGTAGGCGATGGCCACGGGGATGATGTGGTTCTGGGCCAGGTCGGCGCACACGCGGCTCTCGATCTGGATCTTCAGGGTGTAGCTGTGCAGCTCGATCTCGTGGCGGGCCTCCACCTCCACCTCGCTCAGCACGCCCAGGTCGGCGAACAGCTTCTTGGTTTCCTTCCGCTCCCACACATCCAGGGCGCGCGGGGTGTCGCTGATGTTGCTCAGGCCGCGCCCGGCCGCTTCCTTCTTCCACTCCTCGCTGTAGCCGTTGCCTTCGAATCGGATGGCCTTGCTGGAGGCGATGTGGTCACGCAGCACGCGCAGGATCGCCTCGTCCTTCTTGGTGCCTTTGGCGATCAGCGCGTCCACTTCCTTCTTGAAGGCGCGCAACTGCGCGGCGACGATGGTGTTGAGCACCGTCATGGCGGCCGAGCAGTTGGCCGAGCTGCCCACGGCGCGGAACTCGAACTTGTTGCCGGTGAAGGCGAAGGGGCTGGTACGGTTGCGGTCGGTGTTGTCCAGCATCACCGGCGGGATGCGGCCGATGTTCAGCTTCAGCTCGGTCTTCAGGTCGGGGGTCATCTTCCCGCTCACGTTCTTCTCCAGTTCATCGAGCAGGTTGCCCAGGTGCCCGCCGATGAAGGCGCTGATGATCGCCGGCGGGGCTTCGTTCGCCCCGAGGCGGTGGTCGTTGCCCGCGCTGGCGATGCTTGCGCGCAGGATGTCCGCATGGGTGTGGATGGCCTTGATGGTGCTCACGAAGAAGGCCAGGAAGAGCAGGTTCTCCTTGGGGGTCTTCGCGGGCTTGAGCAGGTTGCGGCCGGTGTTGGTGGCCAGGCTCCAGTTGTTGTGCTTGCCGCTGCCGTTCACCCCGGCGTAGGGTTTCTCGTGCAGCAGCACGCGGAAATGGTGCTTGCGCGCGGTCTTCTCCATCACGTCCATCAGCAGCACATTGTGATCCACCGCCAGGTTGGCCTCCTCGAACACCGGGGCGCACTCGAACTGGTTGGGAGCCACCTCGTTGTGGCGGGTCTTCACCGGGATGCCCAGCTTGAGGCTTTCGGTCTCGAACTCGCGCATGAAGGCCTGCACGCGCTCGGGGATGCTGCCGAAGTAGTGGTCCTCAAGCTGCTGGCCCTTGGCGGGGGAGTGCCCGAACAGCGCGCGACCGGTGAGCATGATGTCGGGCCGGGCGTAGTAGAGCGCCTCGTCGATCAGGAAGTACTCCTGCTCCCAGCCCAGGGTGGGGATCACCTTGGTCACCTCCTTGTCGAAATACTGGCATACGGCCGTGGCGGCCTGGTCCACGGCGTGCAGGGCGCGCAGCAGGGGCATCTTGTAGTCGAGCGCCTCGCCGGTGTAGCTGATGAAGATCGTCGGGATGCAGAGCGTGCCGCCGATGATGAAGGCCGGGCTGCCCGGATCCCAGGCGGTGTAGCCCCGCGCCTCGAAGGTGCTGCGGATGCCGCCGCTGGGGAAGCTGCTGGCGTCGGGCTCCTGCTGCACGAGCTGCCCGCCGTCGAACTTCTCGATGCTGCGCCCTCCGCTGATGGGCTCGAAGAAGGCATCGTGCTTCTCCGCGCTGAGGCCGGTGAGGGGTTGGAACCAGTGGGTATAGTGCGTGGCCCCCTTGGTGGCGGCCCACTCCTTCATGCCGCTGGCCACCTGGTCGGCCAGCTTGCGGCTGATCTGCGTACCCTGATGCACGGCCTGCCGCACCGCATACCAGGCATCCTCGGTGAGGAACCTGCGCATGGCGTCCTCATTGAACACGCTCTCGCCGAAGTAGTCGCTGATCTTCATGGAAGGGGCTTCCGTGTGGCGGGGGTGGCGGTGCATCACGTCCTGCATGGCCCTGGCGCGCAGTAGGGGGGTGCTCATGGAAAATAGGGTGCTTTTCGGCGGCGAAGGTATCCTAAGGAGGGGGTGTGTCCGAAATCGAGCCGAATTCTTTGCGAACAGGTGTTGAGAACAGGGGGGTCGAGCCGAAAGTAGAAAGACGAACGTCGTAAGTGCAGCGGGTCACTCACGCCTTCACCTTTCGACATATTCCTACCTCCTCTTCTGCTGCTGCTTCTGCATCTCCTCCAGGCGCTGCTGCCAGCGGCTCTTCCTGCGCGGCTTCTTCATGTTCTCCAGCAGTTCGGCGCGCACCTTCTTCTCGTCGATGAACCATTTGCTGAAGAGGGTCATCTGGAAGATGGAGATCAGGTTGGCCAGCAGGTAGTAGTAGCTGAGCCCCGCGCTGAAGTTGTTCATGAAGAAGAGCATCATGATCGGGAAGAGCCAGATCATGAGCTTCATGCTGGGCATGCCCGCCTGCGCGGGCATCTGCTTCTGGTTGATCAGCGAGTAGGCGATGGTGCTGATGCACATCAGCAGGGTGAAGAGGCTGATGTGGTTGCCGTAGAACTCCGAGATGAAGGGAACGTGCGCGCTCCAGGAGGCGATCGAATCGAAGCTGCTCAGGTCGTCGGCCCAGAGGAAGGGCTGCTGCCGCAGCTCGATGCTGCTGGGGAAGAAACGGAACATGGCGTAGAGCACCGGCAGCTGGATGAGCATGGGCAGGCAGCCGGCCGCGGGGTTCACGCCGGCCTTGCGGTAGAGGTCCATCACGGCCTGCTGCTTCTTGAGGGCGTCGCCGTCCTTGAACTTCTCGTTGACGGCGTCCATCTCCGGCCGCAGGGCGCGCATGCGCACGCTGGCGCGCTGGTTCTTGAGCGTGAGCGGGGTGAGCAGCAGCTTGATGGCGATGGTGAGCAGCAGGATGATGATGCCGTAGCTGAGGTTGAAGCCCCCGAAGAAGTTGAAGATGGGGATCACCACCCAGCGGTTCATCCATCCGAAGATGCCCCAGCCCAGGTCGATGATCCGGTCGAACTGCGCGATCTCCGTGCGCCGCAGGGTGTTGTAGTGGTTCGGCCCGAGGTAGAAGCGCATGGGCAGGGTGACCAGCGGCCCCGGGCCGGCCTCGAAGAAGAGCCTGGCGCTGTAGTGCTTGTTGTGCGCGCTGTCCACGGGCACCTTCACGCCGATCTCCGAGCCGCTGCCGGAGAAGCCCGCGTCGCTCACCATGGCCACGGTGAAGAAATCCTGCTTGAAGGCCACCCAGTTGGTCCGGCCGTCCAGCGCCTTGCTCTCGTCCTTGGATTCGCTCAGGTAGTTGCGGTCGTCGTTCTGGTACTTGAAGAACACGGTGCTCTTCTGCCGCTCGCTGGGCAGGTACTTCTCGTTGTTCAGCCCGTGCAGGTCCCATTGGAAGAAGAGGTTGCTCGGATCCACCTCCTTCTCCAGGCCCACCAGTTCGGCGGTGGAACGCAGGAAAAACCCCTCCGGATGGCCTTCCCTGCCCGTGCTGTCCAGCACGTAGGTGATCGCCAGCCATTTGCCGGCGTCGGTGGTGGCGGCCTTCAGGCGCACGCTCAAGCTGTCGCGCTTGTCCACGGCGAAGTACAGATCGGCGGTGCTCAGGTCGTGGTTGCCCAGGAAGAAGCGGTACTCGAACCGGCCCGTATCGGGATCCGACAGCAACAGCGGCTCGCCGCCGTAGGTGGTGTATCCCTTCAGGCGGATCACGCCGGGCTTCGCGCCGTGGGTGCTGATGCTCACCTGGACCTTGCTGTTCTCCAGCACGATCTCCTCGGCGGCTCCCTCCGATGAGGGATGGAAGATCCCGAAGCGCTTCAGGCGTTCGGCCTGCCGCAGGCTGTCGGTGTTGACGGTGACCGCCTCGGTGGTGTCGTCCGGCGTCGGCGCAACGACCGGCGCGGCCTCCTCCTTCTCCTTTTCGACCACGGCCGCCTGCCGGTCCTTCCGTTCGTTCTCCTGGATCTGCGCCGTGGCGATGCTGTCCTGCACCTGTTGCATGCGCGCGCGCTCCTCCTTGCTCGGCGCGGTGAGGACCTGGAAGCCGATCAGGATGGCGATGATCAGCACCAGGCCGATGATGGAATTGCGGTCCATGGGGGCGGGCGAAGATATCCGGAGGCGCCCGCCCGGCGTGTTGGAGGGTCAGCCCCCGCTATTCACCGCCTCGGCGGCTTTGGCGCCCGAACCATTGGCCGCGACCGCTCCCTGCTTCATCGCCGCCTTCACGAAATGCACGAAGAGCGGATGCGGCCTCGCGACGGTGCTGCGATACTCCGGATGGAACTGCACGCCGATGAACCACGGATGGTCCTTCAACTCGATGATCTCCACCAGCTTGCTCTGCGGGTTGATGCCACTGGGGACCATGCCGGCCTTTTCGTAGGCCTTCAGGTAGGCGTTGTTGAACTCGTAGCGGTGGCGGTGGCGTTCGCTCACCTGCTTGCGCCGGTATACGGCGGCGGCCAGGCTGCCCTCGGTGAGCTGGCAGGGGTACGCACCCAGCCGCATCGTGCCGCCCTTGTCCAGCACCTTCTTCTGTTCCTCCATCATGGCGATCACCGGATGGGCGGTGGCCTCGTTCATCTCCGTGCTGTTCGCCTCATCGTAGCCCAGCACGTTGCGGCCGAACTCGATCACCGCGCACTGCATGCCCAGGCAGATGCCCAGGAAGGGCACCTTGTGTTCGCGGGCGTATTTGATCGCCACGATCTTGCCCTCGATGCCGCGGTGGCCGAACCCTGGCGCGACCACGATGCCCGCGAGGCCGGCGAGCTGCTTGGCCACGTTCTTCTCCGTCACCTTCTCGCTGTGTACCCACCTGATGTGGACCTTGCACTCGTTCTCGGCGCCGGCGTGATCGATCGCCTCCTTGATGCTCTTGTAGGCGTCCTTCAGTTCCACGTACTTGCCCACCAGGCCGATGTGCACCTCCCCTTTCGGCTCCTTGTAACGCCGCAGGAAATCCTTCCACGGCTGCAGGTCGGCTTCGGGGAAGGTGGCGATGCCCAGCTTGGTGAGCACCACCTCGTCGAGCTTCTGCTCCTGCATCAGCAGCGGCACGTCGTAGATGGTCTCCGCGTCGCGCGCTTCGATCACCGCGCGGGGCTCCACGTTGCAGAACAGGGCGATCTTCTCCTTCATGCCCTTCTGCATGGGGTGCTCGGTGCGGCACACCAGCACGTCGGGCTGCACGCCCAGGCTCAACAGTTCCTTCACGCTGTGCTGCGTGGGTTTGGTCTTCAGCTCACCGGTGGTGCCCAGGTAGGGCAGCAGGGTGAGGTGGATGTCGATGGCGTCGCGCCCCTTCTCCCATTTCAACTGCCGGATGGCCTCCAGGTAGGGCAGGCTTTCGATGTCGCCCACCGTACCGCCCACCTCGGTGATCACGAAGTCGTAGATGCCGCGGCGGCCCAGCGCCTGGATGTTGGCCTTGATCTCGTCGGTGATGTGAGGGATCACCTGCACGGTGCGGCCCAGGTACTCGCCCCGGCGCTCCTTGCCGATCACGTTCTGGTAAATGCGCCCGGTGGTGACGTTGTTGGCCTGCGTGGTGGGCACGTCGAGGAAGCGCTCGTAATGACCCAGGTCCAGGTCGGTCTCGGCGCCGTCCTCGGTCACGAAGCATTCGCCGTGCTCATAGGGATTGAGCGTGCCGGGATCCACGTTGATGTAGGGATCCAGCTTCTGGATGGTGACGGTGAAGCCGCGCGCCTGCAGCAGCTTGGCCAGGCTGGCGCTGATGATGCCCTTGCCCAGGGAGGAGGTCACCCCTCCGGTGACGAAAATGTACTTGGTGGAACCCGTCATCACGCTGCGATCTGTCCCTGAATGGGAACCGTGATCACGGGGCGTAAAGATAAGTGAGTCCTTGGGTCGGGGGTCTTGGGGCCGCCTTGATCTGGACTCAAGACCCCCGACCCCCGACTTCAAAAACTGTAGCTCACCCCCACGCTCGGCAGGATCGGCAGCTGGTCCACGCGTTTGCCCTTCACGCGGTCGTAGTAGAAGATGTTCTGACGGTCCAGCACATTGGTCACGCCGACGTCCGCCTGGAGGGTCTGGTGCTCGTCGAGCTTCCAGGTCTTGGTGAGGCCGATGTCGAAGCGCGCATAGTCGGGCAGGCGGCCGCCGTTCAGATCGCCGTAGATCGTGGTCAGATCGCCGTTGGTGGTGGTGTAGTCGGTGCTGACGCCGCCGCCAAAGGGGTTGCCCTCGTAGTAGCCCTGGGTCTGGGTGAAGGGGAAGCCCGAGCCGAAGTTGTAGCGCGCGCTGACCTTCCAGCTCTCGTGCAGGCCGAAGGTGTGGCTGGCCACCAGGTTCAGGTTGTGGCGGCGGTCCCAGATCGGGTTGTAGTCGATGAGGCCGTCCCAGCGCTCCACGTAGCCATAGCCGTAAACCAGCCAGAAATACATGCTGCCCTTCTCGTACTTCACGCTCAGGTCGGCGCCGAACGCATCGCCGGTCTCCACGATGAAATCCTTCTTGAGCTGGTCGGGCTTTTCGTCGAACTCCGGCGTATCGTCGAAGATCTTGTTGCGGTTCAGGTTGGTCACCTGTACGAAATCCTTGTAGTACCCCTCCAGGTTGATGGTGACGTCGGGGTTCACGTCGAACTCGAAGCCGGCCAGGTAGTGGTTCGCGCGTTGAAGCGGATCCTCAATGGTCTTCGTGCTGCCGTCTTCCAGCGTCATTTCATCGGGTATGTCCGTGGGCGATGAGAGGAAGCCGTAGAAGAGGTTCACCACGTCGCGGTCGCTCTGGGCGGCCACCAGGTTCTGGCTGTAGCGGCCGGCGGCGGCCTTGAAGCGCAGGTCGTCGGTGATGTTCCACTTCAGGCCGATGCGGGGTTCCAGGTTCATCACCTTCACCGAGGCATAGTAGTGGGCGCGGAAACCCGGGTCGATGATCCACTTGCCGGTGTTCCAGCGGTAGTTGAAGTAGCCGGCGAACTCCGTGGTGTTGTCCTCCTGCTCGATCACCTGGCCGATGGAGTTGTAGAAGCTGAAGTTCGTGCGGAAGCCCAGCAGCTCGATGCCGTAGCGCGCCTCGTTGTCGCCGATGAAGTACTTGAAATTCAGTCCGCCATTGAAGCCGTTGATCTGGCTGGTGCGCGGCAGCAGGTCGCCTTCGGTCATCTCGATCTTGTAATCGCTGATGGCGAAGAGGCCGTCGATGAGCACGGCGCTGCCGGCAGGCACCAGCACGAAGTTGGTGCCCGCGCCCCAGGTGTTCCAGCCCAGCTCGCTCACGCCCTCGTACTTCACCCCGTCGGTGAAGTTGAAGCCGAAGAGGTTGAACTTGCTGCCGTTGGCGCCATTGAAGCTCAGCTTGCCGTAGGCGTCGGTGAAGGTGTAGGGCAGCCCCGCGGTGTCCACGTAGCTGTACAGCGCCTTGCTGCTCTGCTCCAGGTAGCTGTGGCGGAAATTCAGCAGGAAGGAACTGGAGGCGGAGCCCGGACCGGTCTGCTTCTTCAGCGGGCCTTCCAGCAGGGCCTTGGCCGCGAAGGTGCTGGCGCCGACCTTGCCGCTCAGGCGGGTCTTGTTGCCGTCGCGCGTGGTGATGTCCATCACCGAGCTGATGCGGCCGCCGTGCTCGGCGTTGAAGCCGCCGGTGTAGATGTCGGCGTTGCGGATGATGTCGTTGTCGAACACGCTGAAGAGGCCGATGCTGTGGAAGGGATTGTAGAGCACCATGCCGTCCAGCATCACCTTGTTCATGATCGGCGAGCCGCCCCGGATGTAGAGCTGGCCGCCCTGGTCGCCGGTGAAGATGACGCCCGGCACCACCTGCAGGTATTGCGCGAGGTCCTTCTCCCCGCCCACGGCCGGCAGGCGCTCGATCTGCCTGGGCTCCAGCCGCGTGATGCCCAGGCGCACCTGGCTCTGGGCTTCCTGCTTCTCGGCGCTGATGGTGAAGGTCTTCATCTGGATGGCGCCCTTCCGCAGGTACAGGCTCTCGGAGAGGATCTGGTCCTTCTTCACCGTCACCGCCTTGCGCAGCGTGTCGTAGCCGAGGTAGGTCACCATCAAGGTGTAGTCGCCGGGGGTGATCTTGGTGATGGAGTAGTAGCCGTTCACGTCGGTGGCCGAGCCGTAGGTGGTGCCCTGCAGGTACACGTTGGTGAAGATCACCGGCTCGCCGCTGCCTTCCTCGTACACGAAGCCGCGGATGGTGCCCGTCTGGGCGGCCGCCAGCAAGGGCAGCAAAAAGGACAGGAACAGGGGGATCCTCGGGCCGCGCATCACGGGTGGTTTTTTCACGAAGCGGCCAAATGTAGAGGGCCGGCGGTGGCTGGAAAGGGGAAGTTGACGAACGGTCGATCCGGATCCAAGTACGTGTTGCAAACCATCGCAGGACCATGCACCTTTACAAGGCATGCCCGAGACCCGTGACATCTTCACCCTTTTCCAGCCCGCGGAGATCCAGGTCTGGCTGGATAACATGCAGGTGGACCGAGCGATCACCCGCATCCAGAACCACCACACCTGGAAGCCGGATCATGCCTCGTTCACCGGGCAGAACCACTTCCAACTGCTGCACGCCATGCGCACCCACCACATGCAGGTGAACGGCTGGGCGGAGATCGCGCAGCACTTCACCACCTTCCCCGATGGCACCATCGCATTGTGCCGTCCGCTGGAGATGGCCCCGGCGTGCATCAAGGGGGCCAACACCGGCTCGATCGCCATGGAACACGTGGGCGACTTCGACGCCGGCATGGACGCGATGGGCCAGGCGCACGCCGACAGCATCGTGCTGCTGAACGCGGCCCTGTGCAGGCGTTTCGGACTGGCGCCCTCGGTGAACACGATCCTCTACCACCACTGGTTCGACCTGAACACCGGCACGCGCACCGACGGCGCGGGCGCGACGAAGAGCTGCCCCGGTACGGCCTTTTTTGGCGGGAACTCGATCGCAGCGGCACAGACCCACTTCCTGCCGAAGGTGATCGCCGCGATGGCGGCATTGAGCGGATCGACGGCGACGGCGCCGGCGGCGATCGGGTCCGGCGTGGTGACGGCCCGCGTGCTGAAGGTGCGCGACCGGGCTTCCATGAGCGGCGCGGTGCTGGACCGGCTCCCACGGAACACCCCGATGAGCTGGTACGCGGAGAGCAGCGGGAGCGGCATGAAGTGGATCAAGATCGATCCGCGGCGGGAGCGCTGGGTGGCGAAGCAGTGGGTCGGGTAGTGGATGCAACGCGGATGACGTGGAAAGAAGGATCCGCGCTGAGAAGAGCCGGCAAGAGGCGGCAAGTGATCGTAACGAACAGAACACTTCACCATGAAGACCCCCACCTGGTTCGAGGAATTCCGACTGATGTTGACGCGATCCACGCCGTACCTCACCTTCCTGGTGATCCTTCTCGGCGCGGTGGTGTGCCTGTACATGATGATGCACGGGGCCGATTGCGTGAAGGGCTTCGAGTTCCAGAAGCTCACCGAGACCGATGAGGCGCAATTGCGTGCGCTGGTGGACGCCGGTGTGCCGACGGACTCGTTGGGAAAGGAGCGGCCCAACTTCAGGCAGAACATCAACCGCAGGCAGGTGGAGCGTTTCCTCACCATGCGCTTCGAGCAATGGGAAAAAGGCCAGCGCAACACGATCCTGCAACTGATCCAACACCTGCCCGACCAGTCGGTGGTCACCTTCCTGGCCGCGACGAAGTTCAAGGTGCGCAGCTATTTCTGGTCCACGGGCAAGGCGGCCTACCTGGAGATCGGGTTCTGGACGCTTTTCGGGGTGTTGTGCAGCATCCTGTACTACGTGACGGAGGCCATCCGCAACAGGGCGAAGGACCCCACCAGCCGCGGCTTCGATCCGGACGAGATCCCCAACCACTTCGCGCGGCTGGCCTATGCGCCCATCGTGAGCCTGATCCTGGTGTTCGGCTACCAGTTCTTCTCCGGCGAGCAGTTCGCCGCGATCGAAACGGGCAAGGGCATGCTCATCATCAGCTTCCTGCTGGGCTTCTACAGCGGCCGCGCCATGAAGCTGCTGGACAAGATCAAGGAGATCCTGCTGCCCTTCGGTGGCGAGGAAGCACAGCGCGCCGCGCAGGGTCGGCAGGTGGCCACCGTGCCCCGCTTCACGGCACGGCTGGTGATCGATCCTTCGGTCAGGTCCGCCGATCCCCAGGCGCTGAACGACCAGCTCGATGCCGCCACGGTCACCCTCACGCGCAAGAGCGACGGCTCGCGCATCGCGCTGGAGCGCCATGGGGAAGATCAGGAAGCCGTGTTCATGGCCAAAGACCTGGCCGCCGGTACCTATGCGCTGACAGCGGAACTGGACAGCACGCTCGGGATCGGGCTTTTTGCCGAACAGGACGTGGACCTCACGCAGCAGACGGACGTTGAGGTGATGTTGAAAGAGGGCGAGGCCGTGGGGTGAAGTGCCGGAAGGCCGTTGCCAGCAGGCAGTTGGCAATTGACTTTCCCTGCGTCCTCTGCGCCTCCGCGGTGAAAAACCACCCTTCGACTTTTCAAAAGATGTGAACACCTCCCGGCCTTCCCGGGGTACCCGGGTAGTTTCGCGGCACCCCTTCCCCACCCCACTTGCTCACCATGTCCGTTCCCTCGCCGGCCCGGGCCTCCAGTGCTACGACCGACGACCTGAAGCGCCTCTGTTCGCAGGTGCGCCGCGACATCATCCGGCAGACACACGGCGCACAGAGCGGCCACCCCGGCGGCTCGCTCGGATGCACGGAATTTTTTGTCGCGCTTTACTTCCTCCTGTTGCGCCACGATCCGAAGAACTGGACGATGGATGGGATCGGACAGGACCTGTTCTTCCTGAGCAACGGGCACATCAGTCCGGCCTGGTACAGCGTACTCGCACGCAGCGGCTACTTCCCGGTGGAAGAGCTGAAAACTTTCCGCAAGATCGGATCACGCCTGCAGGGGCATCCCGCCACGCATGAAGGGCTGCCGGGTGTCCGCATCGCCAGTGGCAGCCTCGGCCAGGGGCTGAGCGTGGCCATCGGCGCCGCGCTGGCCAAGCGGCTGAACAAGGACGAACACCTTATCTACAGCCTGCACGGCGACGGCGAACTGCAGGAGGGCCAGATCTGGGAAGCGGCCCTGTTCGCCGTCGGGCACAAGATTGACAACCTGATCAGCACCGTGGACTGGAACGGCAGGCAGATCGACGGCGACGTGGATCAGGTGATGCCGCTCGGCGACCTGGAGGCGAAGTGGAAGGCCTTCGGATGGGAGGTGCTGGTGAACGAGCGGGGCAACGACCTCGAGTCGGTGATCGCCACCCTCAAGAAGGCCCAGGGCCTGACCGGTCGCGGCAAGCCGGTGATGATCCTGATGCGCACCGAGATGGGCATGGGAGTTGACTTCATGATGGGCACCCACGAATGGCATGGGGTGGCACCCAATGACGAGCAGGCCGCGCGCGCACTTTCCCAGCTGGAGGAGACGTTGGGGGATTATTGAAATGAGCTTCAAGCAACAAGCTTCAAGCCCCAAGCCACAAGCTTCAACCTTCAAGCGACACGGCGCGGAATTGCTCGCGGCCTGCTGCTTGTGGCTCGCGGCTGTTCTCTCCCCTTTCCCAACCTGCGCCCAAAAACCCCTCACGCGCGTGCTGTTCGTCTTCGACGCGAGCAACAGCATGAACGCCTTCTGGGGGAACCAGCCCAAGATCGACGGGGCGCGGGAGATCCTGCTGAAGTCGCTGGCCGAGATCGAGGACACGCCGGACCTGGAACTGGCATTGCGGCTTTACGGCCACCAGACACCGCTGGAGCCCGGCAAGCAGGATTGCGATGACACGAAACTGGAGATCCCCTTCGGGCCCGACAACGCCGAGGCGATCCGCCAGCGGATGAAGACCATCCGATGCCTGGGCACCACGCCGATCGCCCGTTCGCTGGAGAAGGCCGGCGGCGACTTTCCCGACTGCCGCACCTGCCGCAACGTCATCATCCTGATCACCGACGGCATCGAAGCCTGCGACGAGGATCCCTGCGCGGTGAGCCGTGCCTTGCAGGCGAAAGGCATCATCCTGAAACCCTTCGTGATCGGCATCGGGCTCGAAGAAGCCTCGAAGTACACCTTCGAATGCGTGGGCAACTACTACGACGCCGGCACGCCCGAGATGTTCGACCACGTGCTGAAGATCGTGATCGGTCAGGCGCTGAACACCACCACCGTGCAGGTGCATTTGATGGACGACCACGGGAAACCGAGCGAGACGGATGTGCCCGTGACCTTCTACGACCAGAAGAGCGGCGCCGTGCGCAACCACTTCGTGCATACGATCGACCTGCACGGGCAGCCCGACACGCTGAGCATCGATCCGGTCTTCACCTACCGGGTGGTGGCGCACACGCTGCCACCGGTGGTGAAGGAGAACGTGACGATCCCCCCCGCCGCCAACACGATCATCGCGCTCGATGCCGGACAGGGCGAACTCGAGTTGAAACTGGCCGGCGGCCATCCCGAAGGCCACGTGGAATGCATCGTGCGACGGAAGGGCGATCCATCCACCCTCCATGTGCAGGAAATGAACTCACGCGAACGCTACCTCACCGACACGTACGACCTGGAAGTGCTCACGCTCCCGCGAACGATGATCAACGACGTGGTGATCCAGCAGGGCGCGACGACCGTGGTGCAGTTGCCCCAGCCCGGCACGCTGAACCTGCAGTTCAGCACGCCCGGCCACGGCGGCATCTTCCTGAAGGACGGGAACGAACTGCGCTGGGTGGCGGCGCTCGACGGCCGCGGCATGAACGCGCTTTACCGGCTCCAGCCGGGCGAATACCGCGTGCTCTACCGTTCCATCAACTCAAGGCAAACGATCTACTCGATCGAAAAGAACGCCTCCATCCAGAGCGACCGGACCATCACGTTGAATTTCTGAGAATGCGTTTGACCACGGAGACACAGAGGGCACAGAGAATGCGAAAGCAGTCGCGGATGTGCGCGGTTGTTTGCTGTTGGTCTCTGTGCTACTCTGTGCCCTCTGTGTCTCTGTGGTAAGAAAACACGACCCATGCCCCACCCCATCCTCGACCAGAAAGACACCCGCAGCGGCTTCGGCGCCGGCCTGCTCGAACTCGGAAAAACGAACGATCGGGTCGTGGGCCTTTGCGCCGACCTCACCGGCTCGCTCAAGATGGATGCCTTCGCGAAGGCCTTTCCCCAACGCTTCTTCCAGGTGGGCGTGGCCGAAGCGAACATGATGGGCATCGCCGCGGGGCTCACCATCGGCGGCAGGATCCCCTTCACCGGCACCTTCGCCAACTTCAGCACCGGTCGGGTGTACGACCAGATCCGCCAGAGCATCGCCTACAGCGGCAAGAACGTGAAGATCTGCGCCAGCCACGCGGGCATCACCCTGGGCGAGGATGGCGCCACGCACCAGATCCTGGAGGACATCGGCCTGATGCGCATGCTGCCGGGCATGACCGTGATCGTGCCCTGCGATTTCCAGCAGACCAAGGCGGCCACGATCGCCATCGCCGGGCACGAAGGGCCGGTGTACCTGCGCTTCGGCCGCCCGAAATGGCCGGTGTTCACCGCTCCGGACCGCCCCTTCGCCATCGGGAAGGCCGACGTGATGACCGAGGGAAGCGACGTGAGCATCTTCGCCTGCGGGCACCTGGTGTGGAAGGCGTTGAAAGCCGCGGAGGAACTGGAGCAGAAGGGCGTGCATGCCGAGGTGATCAACATGCACACGATCAAACCCCTGGACGCGGAAGCGGTCTTGACCAGCGTCGCGAAGACCCGATGCGCGGTAACCGCGGAGGAACACAACATGCACGGCGGCCTGGGCGACGCGATCGCCCAGGTGTTGTCGATGCACCATCCCACGCCGCAGGAGTTCGTGGCCGTGCGCGACACCTTCGGCGAGAGCGGAACGCCCGACCAGCTGATGAAAAAGTACGGGCTGGACGCTCCGGACATCGTGAAGGCGGCGGAGCGCGCGATCGCGCGCAAGTGATCGGCGGCCCTCCGAACCCCGCTCGCGCATGAGCGAGTTGTCGGACAAGGAACTCCTCGACCTCTTCCGCAAGGAGGAAAGCCGCCACTACGCCTTCAACCTGCTGGTGCGCCAGTACCAGCGCCGGCTCTACGGCTTCATCCGCCGCATGGTCACCGATCCGGACGAGACCAAGGACGTGCTGCAGAACACCTTCATCAAGGCTTGGAACGGGCTGGACAACTTCCGGGAGGAGGCGCAGTTGTTCAGCTGGCTCTACCGCATCGCCCACAACGAGAGCATCACCCACCTGAAGCGGATGCGCCGCGGCTTCTTCGTGAACAGCGACCAGGTGCTGGAGCGGCTCACCACCACGCTGGACCGCAGCGAGCACTTCAGCGGCGACGCGATCGAGAAAAAGCTGCAACGCGCGGTGATGAAGCTGCCGGCGAAGCAGCGGGCGGTCTTCAACATGAAATACTTCGAAGGGATCAAATACGAGGAGATGAGCCGGATCACCGGCACCAGCGTGGGCGCCTTGAAGGCCAGCTACCACATCGCCGTGAAGAAGATCGAGGCCTGGGTCACCGCGCCCGGCATGGATCAAACCTCCGCACAACCATGACGTCAGAACCGGGACCCATGAACGACAGGCACGAGAACGAGGAACTCGAACGGATCGCCCCCACCCTGTCCGCCCGGGAGCCGCGCGATCCCTTCGTGGTGCCCGAAGGGTTCTTCGAGCGCTTCCCGCACGAGGTGCAGGCCGCGATCGCCGCCCGGGCAAGGCGCCGCGACCGGGCCGGCCTGCCCGTGCCGGTGCGGCGGCTGGCCTTCGCTCTGCCGTTGATCGCATTGCTCGTGGGAACATGGTGGTACTTCAACACGGAGGGAGACAGCACCCCCATCGCCGAACTGAGCACCACGCCTTCATTGGAGGAATTGAGCTGGTCCGACCAGGAGTACCTGCTGGCAAGCCTCGAGGAGGAGGGCTTCGCCACCGCCGCCTTCACCGATGTGGAACTCACCGAGGCCGAACTGGCCGCCTACCTCATGCACGAGAACGTCGACATCACCGAACTGATCACCGAACCATGAAGACCATGCACCGGATCCTGATGGGCCTCTGCCTGCTCACCGCTCCGTTCACCGCCACGGCGCAGGACGACGACCTGCCGCAGATCCCCCAGGAGAAACTGCAGGAGATCAAGGCGCAGAAGGCGGCCTACCTCACGCAGAAGATGGACCTGAGCGCCGACGAGGCGCAAAAGTTCTGGCCCGTGTACAACGAATACGACAAGGCCCTGGAGGCGATCCGCATGGAGCGCCGCGAAGCGCACAAGGCCATGCGGGACCGCATCGACCTCACCGAATCCGAGGCGGCCACGGCGCTCGACCGCGAACTGGCCAGCCAGCAGAAGGAACTGGACCTGCGCAAGCGCTTCGCGGGCGAGTTCAAGAAGAGCATCGGCGCGGTGAAGACCTTGAAGCTGGGCCGCGCCGAACGCGATTTCAATCGCGAACTGATCAAGCGGGTGCGCGAAAGGATGCAGGACGAAGGCCGGCAGCGACCGTGACCTTCGTCGCGGTCCGGTCCATCGGACCTTCTCTCCGTTCATCCTTCCTTCGCGGCTGAATGACCGACCTGCGCGCCGCCTTCTTCTCCCACCTCGCCCAGACCGGTCCGGCGCCGCTGGCCCTGGACATCGTCTCGGCGGAAGGCTGCCACCTGACCGATCGATCGGGCAGGCGCTATCTCGACCTCGTGGCCGGCCTCGCGGTGAACAACACGGGGCATCGGCATCCGAAGGTGGTCGAGGCGATCAAGCAGCAGGCCGACCGCTACCTCCACGTGATCCCCTACGGCGAGTTCGTCCAGGAGCCGCAGGTGCGGTTCGCGGAGAGGCTCGCATCGCTCCTGCCCCCGTCGCTCGATCGGGTCTATTTCGTGAACAGCGGCACCGAAGCGGTCGAAGCCTCGCTGAAGCTGGCCAAGCGGGTCACCGGGCGCACGCGCCTGATCGGTTGCAGGAAGAGCTACCACGGCAGCACGCATGGCTCGTTGAGCCTGACGGACAACGAGGAAAAGAAATACCGCAACCGGCCGCTGCTGCCGGATGTGGATCACATCACCTTCAACGATCCCGGCGAGCTGTCGCGGATCACCGGCCAGGTGGCCGCGGTGGTGGTGGAACCGATCCAGGGCGATGCCGGGGTGCATGTGCCGGACGAATCATGGATGCGGGCCTTGCGCGAGCGGTGCGACCGAACCGGCGCCCTGCTGGTGTTCGATGAGATCCAGACCGGTTTCGGGCGCACCGGCAAGCTCTTCGCCTTCGAGCACTTCGGCGTGGTGCCCGACATCCTGGTGCTGGGCAAGGCGCTTGGCGGCGGCTTGCCGATGGGGGCCTTCATCAGCTCGCGAGAGCGCCTGCACCGGCTCACGCACGATCCGGTGCTGGGCCACATCACCACCTTCGGCGGGCATCCGGTGGCCTGCGCCGCCGGCCTAGCAGCATTGAACGCATTGGTGGACGAGCGCATGATCGGGAACGCCGCGCGCATGGGCACGCTGTTCAAGGATCTGCTCGCTCACCCGCGGATCCTGGAGGTGCGCGGCATGGGCCTGATGCTCGCCGTGGAATTGGGTGACGCGGACCTCGTGCAACGCGTGGTGCGCGGCTGCTTGAAGAACGGGGTGCTGGGCTTCTGGTTCCTCTCCTGCCCCACGGCGTTCCGGATCGCGCCGCCCCTGTGCATCACCGAGCAACAGGTGCGCTCGGGATGCGCGGCGATCCGCGCCGCGCTCGACTAGGGATCGCTACCAATCCTCCCCCTTCTTCAGCGAGGCATCCATGCTCGACAGGATGCCGGTGAGGATCTGGTCCATCGCCTCGAAATCGCTCTTCTTGTCGGTGGCCATCTTGTCCTCCAGCGGGTATTTGCCCACGGCCACGTATTCTAGGTCGGTGAGCTTGTAACGGTACTTGTTGTCCTTCAGGTCCACGGTGAGGTTGTACTCCACGAATTTGCGGGCGGCGCCGGGGATCGCCTCGCGGTCGTGGATCGTGTAGGTGTCGCCGTCCTGGGCCAGTTGCGTGTACTGGCTCTTCTCCGGATTGAAGTTCTCCTTGATCCACTTCGCCATCCGCTCGTGCAGCTTGTCCTTGGTGCCCCCGGGGATGGAGTCGCTGATGGCGGTGTAGCAGTACTTGTTGGTGATGCTGTCCCGCGGGATGATCTCGTACTTCTTCTGGGCGATGCCCTCGCCGCCGAAAACGGCGAGCAGCGAAAGGAGGAGGAGCTTCTTGTTCATGGCATCAGTGGTTGATGGAGCAAGTTAGGCCGGGGGCGGCGGTTCAGCCAAGGTCCACCTCGATCTGGCCGCTCAACTGGTCCTCGATGGTCTCCCGTCGGCGGATCAGCTGCGCGCGGCCTCCATGCACCAGCACCTCGGCGGGTCGCGGGCGTGAATTGTAGTTCGAGGCCATGGTGTGACCGTATGCCCCGGCATTGAGGAAGGCCAGGAGGTCCCCTTCCCGCACCTCGGCGATCTTCCGGTCCCAGCCGAAGGTATCGGTCTCGCAGATGTTGCCCACCACCGTGCAGATGCGCGGTTTGCCCTCGGGGTTGGATACGTTCACGATGTGGTGATACGCACCATAGAGCATGGGGCGGATCAGGTGGTTGAGCCCGCTGTCCACCCCGGCGAACACCGTGGCCGTGGTCTGCTTCACCTGCGTCACTTTCACCAGCAGCACCCCGGCCTCGCTCACCAGGAACTTGCCCGGCTCGAACCAGATCTCCACCGGCTTCGCGCGGCCGGCGTTGAACTCCGCGAGGCGTGCGGTGAGCTTCT